>CAVXDC010000010.1:0-34698 GCA_963760365.1 uncultured Phycisphaerae bacterium | reverse complement strand
GACTATGAGCTGGTGAAGGTGACCGACCTCAAGGAGATCATGAAGTTCGGCGTGTCGATGACACCCGCGCTGGCCGTGGACGGGGTGGTCAAGGTCGCCGGCCAAGTGCCGGACGTTGAGGTTGTTAAGAAACTGCTGTCGTCCTGAAAGTTTTGTAGAAAGCGGAAGGGATGTGTGTATGAGCAACGCTTCCAAGGTGGTCATTGTTGTCGCGCTGATTGCGGCTGTCGTGGTCGTCGTGTCTCTCAAGCAGGCGTGTTCGTGCCGCACGCCGCGGGGAGAGCCGTCCTCCTCGCCGCCGGCAGCGGATGTTTCCACGCGCCCGGCGGTTACACAGCCGAACTCGGCGGTTGAAAGCCAGCCTTCCGCCACACCCGGGGCGCTGCCGCGCCTGGTGGACCTGGGGGCGGACCAGTGCATTCCATGCAAGATGATGACGCCCATCCTGGAGGGGCTTCGCACGGAGTACGCCGGTCGCCTTCGGGTGGAGTTCTACGACGTCTGGAAGAACCCGGGCGTTGGCCAGCAATATGGCATCCGGGTGATCCCCACTCAGATCTTCTATGACGCTTCCGGCAAGGAACTATGGCGACATGAGGGCTTCATCTCGAAGGAAGACATCTTGGCCAAGTGGAAAGAACTAGGCTTTGATCTGCAAAGCGGCGGCAAGTAGCGAAGCCCAACCAAGGAAGCCGATTCATGGAACCCCTATTTTCCGCATTGGCCCGGGCCGTGGAGGGTACGCCGGCCGTGGCGCTAGGCGCGTCGTTGGTCTGGGGGGTGCTCAGCATTGTGCTTAGCCCCTGCCACCTGGCCAGTCTGCCGTTGATCGTCGGTTACATCGACGAACAGGGACGGATGTCCACGACCAGGGCCTTGACGATCTCCACGCTGTTTGCCGTGGGGATTCTGATGACCATCGCCCTGGTCGGACTGGTTACGGCTGCGGCGGGGCGGATGCTGGGGGACTTGGGCGCCTGGGGCAACTACCTGATGGCCGCGATCTTTTTCCTGGTCGGCCTGCACCTGGTGGGCGTGATCCCCATGCCTTTGGGACCGGCCTCCATGAGGATGAAGCGCCGCGGGTTGCTTGCGGCGCTGGTGTTGGGGCTGGTTTTTGGGTTGGCGCTGGGGCCATGCACGTTTGCCTTCATGGCCCCGATGCTGGTGGTAACGTTCCGCCTGGCTGCCACGAACCTGGCCTACGGGCTGGCGTTGCTGGCAGCCTATGGTCTTGGGCATTGCGCGGTGATCGTCTTGGCCGGGACAAGCACGGGATGGGTACAGAACTACCTGAACTGGAACGAGCGATCGAAGGGCGCGGCGATCGTCAAGAAAATCTGCGGTGTGCTCATCCTGATGGCCGGACTTTACACGGTCTACGTCGCCCAATGAACATCCGGCCATTGAAGCAGGAAACACACACGGATTGAGGAAGGCAGCAACGTATGAGTGAAGGAATCACCAAGAGATTGTCCCTGCTGGACCGGTTGCTGACGTTGTGGATTTTCCTGGCCATGGCGGCGGGCGTGCTGCTGGGGTACTTCGCCCCGGCCGTGGGGGACTGGATCGGCTCCCTCCGCCCGGCTGGAACGCAGACGAGCATCCCGATTGCCATGGGGCTGATCCTGATGATGTACCCGCCACTGGCGAAGGTGAAATACGAGGAGCTGGGGGATGCCTTTCGCGATTGGAAGGTGTTGACCTTGTCGCTGGTGCAGAACTGGGTGATCGGGCCGGTGCTGATGTTCGCGCTGGCGGTGTTGTTCCTGCGCCACCGGCCGGAGTTCATGATCGGCCTGATCATGATCGGCCTGGCCCGCTGCATCGCCATGGTCATCGTCTGGAACGATTTGGCCCAGGGTGACGCGGAGTACGCCGCCGGTCTGGTGGCCTTCAACTCCATCTTCCAGGTTTTCTTCTACAGCGTGTACGCCTGGTTGTTTGTGACGGTTCTGCCGCCTGCGCTGGGGTTGTCGGGCGCTGCGGTGAACGTCACCATCGCCCAGATCGCCCAGAGCGTGTTCATCTACCTGGGCGTGCCTTTTCTGGCGGGGATGCTTACCCGTCTTGCGCTGGTCAAGCTCAAGGGAAAGGAGTGGTATCACGGCCGGTTCATTCCGAAGATCAACCCGGTGACGCTGATCGCCCTGCTGTTCACGATCGTCATGATGTTCTCCATGCAAGGCCGGAAGATCATTGCCAGGCCCGGCGACGTCGTCCTCATCGCCGTGCCGCTGCTGATCTACTTCGTCCTCATGTTCCTGGTGAGCTTCTGGATGAGCAAGAAGGTCGGGGCGGACTACGCCAAGTCCGCCACGCTGTCCTTCACGGCCGCCAGCAACAACTTCGAGCTGGCTATTGCCGTGGCGGTGGGGGTGTTCACGATCCATCACGGGGCGGCCTTTGCCGCCGTCATCGGGCCGCTGGTCGAGGTTCCGGTGCTGATCGGACTGGTCCACGTCAGCCTATGGCTGAAGCGCCGGTGGTTCCCTAGGGAACAGACCAGGATAGAGACGGTCGGATGTTTCACGACACGCGAGTGAGCGTTGACGGGAGTACGTCCTCATGGGCACAGGCGACAAGACACACCGGATGGTTCAGAAGGCTTACGGGGAGTTGGCCAGGAAACAGGCGTCCTGCTGCGGGCCTGCACCGTCCTGCGGCGGACAGGCCCCGTGCGGTGATCCAGACCAACCCGTTCCCCAGGCCGAGTTGGGCCTGTCCTGCGGCAACCCGCTGGCCTTTGCGCACGTCTGCGAAGGGGACGTGGTCCTGGACCTGGGCAGCGGAGCGGGCAAGGATGTCTTTCTGGCCGCCCAGCAGGTAGGGCCGCAGGGAAAAGCCATCGGTGTGGACTTCACACCGGAGATGCTGGCCTTGGCCCGCAAAAACGCCGAAAGGTTCCGACAGGTTACCGGCTTGGACAACGTGGAGTTCCGCGAGGGGCACATTGAGAACCTGCCTGTGAACGACGACTCGGTGGATGTGGTGATCTCCAATTGCGTGATCAACCTGTCGCCCGACAAGCCCCGCGTCTTCCGGGAGGCCTTTCGCGTGCTCAAAGGCGGCGGGAGGCTCATCGTCAGCGACATCGTGCTCCACAGGGAACTGCCGCCCTCCTCCCGCGGCGACGCCGGCCTTTACGTGGCCTGCATCTCAGGGGCGATGCGGCGGGAGGAATACCTGCGTGCGATTCGGGAGGCGGGATTCGGCCCTGTGGAAATCTTGAGCGACCACCCCTACAAGGCGGCCGACGCGGGCAGTGACCCTGTGACAAGCCAGGCGGGCGCGTCGCTGGAAGGCGTCGCCTCCAGCATCACCGTCCTGGCGCGAAAATAACCGGAACCTCGAGCCGAGGTTCCGGTTTCAGGTCGCTCATTATGGTTCAGGCCGTCGCGCCGCCAAGACGGATCGACCTTGGCAGGCGGATCAGTCCACCAGCCTTTGGGGGCGAGCGGCGGCGATCTGCGCGAAGACGCTCATCAGTTGGCTCTCGTAGTCGGCCACGTCGTCGCCGCCTGGGACAAAGAAGTGGACCCCGCCGGTAAGATCAGCGATTTGTTGCATCAAGTCGTGGTCCGCATTGGCGCCCAGGCTGATCGTCAGGACGGGGAAGCCGTCCTGGTTCGCCGCACGGGCCTGGTCCAGGGCGGCCCGTTTGGCCCCGCTAAGGTCGTAGCGGTTGTTGAGCCAGTTGGTGTTTCCGTCCGACAGCAGAACGATCATTCTCAGGGTACCGTTGCGTCCATGGCTCAGCAGCTCGGTGCGGGCCGTCTGGAGGCCTGCGCCGATGTTCGTGTAGTCGAAGTAGTGCCCCGCCTGGCGCTGGCGGGAGGTGGACTCGATAAGGCTGAAGTTAAGGGTCAGCGGGACCTCCAGGTACCCGCTGCCGTCGGTGTAGGTGTAGGCGACCAGCCCCACGCGGTCGTCGGTCTCCACCTGCCGCATGTAGTTCAGGAAGATCGTCAAGGCGTCCTTGACGGCCGTGATCGGCTGTTCGTGGGCCTGCCAGAGGTTCCACAGGTGGTTCGGGTCCGGCTGTTTGGGGCTCAGGCTCAGCCAGTAGTTCATCAGCGTCAAGTACCCGTACCTGTTGCGGTAGCCGGCCTGCTGGACAGAGGAGTCGGTCTTGACGTATTGGACGTAGCTGTTCCAGCTCCCTTGGGGGTAAGGATAAGGCACGCCCGTCAGCCCCAGCATGGACAGGATCGTCGCATTGCTGTTGGTGGAGGGGATGGTCACGGGGTTGTACTGCATGGTGCCGTAGGCGGGGGAGCCCAGGTCCTGATAGATCTGCTGGAGGTTCTGGAGGACCTTGGACAGGCTGAGGTGCGACTCGCCGAGCATGCTGTCGTCGTTCATCGAACCGGAATAGTCCAGGACCACCATGATGTCGCGCGACCCGAAGACGGCGACCGCCGTGGCGCCCACGTCGGCCGTGTTTTTCCCGAAGACCTTGGCGAAGAACAGGTCCACAGCCGTGCCGCGGGCTTGGCTGAGGTGGGCGGAGACCTTGACGGCGAAGGGTTTAGTCGGCGAGGAGGAGCCCAGGGGGGTGAAGACGTGCGCCGCGGCGTCCCAGGTCCCTAGTTCGATGTCTCCGGGCTGTAGGACGACCGGGGCGCCGTTGACGATGTTCTTATAGGCATAATCCGTCGCCCGCAGGATGGCCTCCTGGTCGCTGATGACCAACCCGCTGGCCCCGGCCAGGGAGGCGGAGTCCGCCGTCGCCTGAAGGCCCGCTCTGATGACGAACAGGTACCCCATGTCCACCGCCAGGGCCACCAGGGATATCAGCGTCACCATCAGCACGGCGATCAGGATAATGACAGCCCCTCGCCGACGCACAGAGTATCGTTTGGTTTTCATGGTTCCCTCACAATCTTATCGAAACGCGCGCTAGTCGCCTTCCTTTCGCATGGTGACCTCGGTGTGCAGCGTGTTGCCGGAAGGCGGGGGCAGCAGAAGGTTCAGGCCCAGGGAGATCTCGGATCGGGGCACGGTGATGCGGATGGTGACGTCCCGGTTCGTGCTGCCCGGGCCCGGTTGGATGGCGGTCACCGTGAAGTTGGCGTCGATGTGCGACAGGCGGTCCAGCGCCACGGCTTGGGCCTGCGCGACGGTCGAGCCGCGCACGGCCAGTTGCCGGGCCGCGTCGCGGGCCGCGTTGGTCATGGCGTGCAGGACGTGAAACGAGAAGGCGTATTCGACCGCCCCGAACACCACCAAGAGCAGCAGCGGCAGAACGAGGACGGCCTCCACTGTCGCCGCACCGTCAGGCTTGGGGTGACCTGGTCTGCGAGTCAGGGTGGTGCCCCATCGGCGAACGTTGTTGGTCTTCATACGTTTTTCTCCGTAAGTCTCAGGCAGCTCCCCAAGGGGGGTACCTTATAAACATTATAGTTCTATCGGCTCAGAGATAGCGAAGAGTTGACCCGGCTCCGCCTTGCCACATTGGCCTTGTCTTTGCTCCACCGGGAACCACGAACGGTGTTGACCCGCATAAACATGCTCCGCAGGTCTTAGGCGGTTCGGTCAAAACGGCACCTCCACTCCCCAATCCATGGATTTCTCGTCAAGAAGCCCTTAGGTTCCTGAACCTCCTGGGCAGGACCACGGATGAGCTGGCAAGGTCCGGGGAAGATTTACCGTCCGGCCCTTTACGCTTGTCGGGGTGATGGCCGCCATCCTCGACAACGGCACCACGCCCCGACGATCCTGCCAAACAGGGTTGCCAGGAAGTCCAATCGGCGTAACTATTATATCTCCTTGTGGGAAAAAAGATATGGCCTATCCAAAAATGGTCGGAAAAATGAGGGGTTTTCCATCTTGACCGCTGGGGGGGCTAGGCTATAATTATGCTTGCTCCGTGAGAGAGAGATAGGTTCTCACGAACACTTCTGCCAAGGAGGGCTGCCAAGCCTAGGCCAACAGGGATTTTCGTGTAGGACGTTTAGGAAAACCCCTGGTCGGAGCCGCAGCCGATGGGCTGGTGTGGTCGTCCGTACGACGATGGCGCTCGGAGGCCCCTAGAATATATGAATGCGGCAAGCAGCGTCTGTTTACAGAACGAGCATCTGGAAACAAGTATCTGAAAATCCTGAGGTTGAGAGAATTCGTCGGTCGAGCGTTTCGGCCGGCTTTCAAAGAGTGAAAGTGCGATGTCCGGAGGAAAGGTTCCTATAATGGCATCGCATGAAAGAAGGTAAGGAGAAGTACAAATGACGCTGGTTAAGAGATTTCTTTCTGAGGAGAAGGGCCTGGAGACCGTTGAGTATGCGATCATCGCAGCCCTCATCACGATCGCCGCGATCCTGGCCATCACCGCCGTCGGCACGAGCGTTGCCGCGAAGTTCAACCTGCTGAACACCAAGCTTCAGTAAGTCAGCAGGGTTCCACCAGAGCCAACTTCGTGCTCAGGGAGGGGAAGCCGACCGTTCGGATGACGGTAAGGCGGGCATGGAAGGCTCTCTAGGGCAAGGATCGGCCGTGTGGACGACAACTCTGTGGGACCACGGAAATCAGCCGCTCCAGTGGGGCGTCGTGATCGGCGCCTCACTGGTGGCGGCGTTGTTTGATTTGGCCTGGCGGCGGATCCCCAACCTGTTGACCGGGCCGGTCCTGTTGACAGGGCTGTTTTGGGCGTTCCTGGTCGGCGGTTTAGCGGGGTTGGCGGATTCGGCCTTGGCCTGTGGGCTGCTGATGCTGCCGTTCGTGCTGCTGTTTCTCCTGGCCGGCGGCGGGGCTGGAGACGCCAAGCTGATGGGGGCCGTGGGCTGCTGGCTGGGCGTAAAAAACGGTCTGGCGGCCTTGATGGTGGTGTGCGTCGTTGGAATCGTCTTAGCGGTGGCGTTCGCCCTGGCCAAGGGGCGGATGCAGGCCGTGCTTCGCAACATGGCGATGATGGCCTTTGCGGGCCTATTCGTGGTGCTTGGCCGCGGTCGCCCCAAGGACGCACGGGCGCTGTGGCCCGACAGCGACAAGATGCAGGCCATGCCTTACGGTGTGGCGATCTTTTCCGGAGTGTGTCTGGCGGCATTGGGAGTCTTCCTGTGGCGAGCCTAACGAGCAGGCGGAAGCGGCGGGGCGTGGCGATGGTCGAGATGACCGCCGTGTTGCTTCTTTTGGCGGTGCTGACGCTTGGGGCGGTTGAGTACGGCTGGCTGTCCTTCAATCTCTCGAAGATTAACAACGCGGCCCGGGACGGGGTTTGTTACGGGGTCCTTCCCGACGTCACCACCTCAAGACAAATCATCGCTCGAGTCAACAGCCTTTTATCTCAGGGAGGCATCCCCCCCTCCGCCGTCACGGTCCACGTGTCCAATCCCAACCCGGGTATAGGCAACCCGGTGACCGTGGAGGTGTTGGTGGACTATAATCAGTTGAAGATCGTGGGCTCTCCGTTGCTTCCCACGCCGGCGACGCTTCGGTCCTCGGTCAGCATGGCCAAGGAGGGTGATCCGGTCCCTTAAAGGTCGGTTCGTTTCTTTGCCCCCCGGTCTTGGTGCGGCGGGGGGATGTCGTTGAGATAGCTGAGGGAGGCCACTATTGTCTAAAGTGAATCGCCGCGCCTGCCCGAACAGAACATGTATGGATGCCTCCGGCGGGCAGGCGGGGCGTGCTGGTTTAGGACGTCTGCCGCGGTGCCCAATCGCCTGTACGGTCGTGCCGTGCGGGCAAAGACATAAAAGGACGACCTGTCCTACGCTCGCTGCAGGCAGGCCGACCGATTGCCTGGAGACGCAACAATGAAATGGTCTATCGTGGGTTTGGTGGTGGTCGGAGTGGTAGCGGCCCTGTTGGCGGCGATGCTGATGGGGCTTCTCCGCGCCGGGGCCAGAGGCGGGGGGTCGAAAGAAGTGGACATCATGGTAGCCACCCAGGACCTGCCCGCCATGAGCGTGGTCGAATCCAATTCGGTGGCCGTCAAGAAAGTGCGCCGATCTCAGGCCCCTGAGGGCTTTATGACCGACCCCGTGCAGGTCGTGGGCAAGGTCTTGATGCTGGCGGTAAGACAGGATCAAGCTTTTACCGAGAGCTGCTTTGCGGGCAAGGGATCGGGGGTGAACCTGGCCTCGGCGGTGTCCAAGGGCAAGCGGGCCGTGAGCCTGTCGCTGACCGACTACGCGGCGATGGAGGGCCTGCTCTACCCCGGTAGCGTGGTGGACGTCCTGGCCAGCTTCAGGATCCCCAAAGAAGACACCCGGGGAGAGGAAATCATCTCGATAACCCTTCTGGCGGGGGTCCAGGTTCTGGCGGTGGCGGACCAGTCGGTCGTGACCACCCCCCCGGGCGAGGCGCCCACGCCCTCCTCGCGGCAGGAGCGTAAGCGCCTGGTGGCGCTGATGGTCACGCCCAAAGAGGCCGAGCTGTTGCAGATTGCCCAGAAGTACGGGGAGATCTCGCTGGCGATGCGCAACCCGATGGAGACGGTCAGTGCCGAGGAAAGCGCCACGATGCTCAGCCAGGTGGTGACCGCCATCCAGAGACGCTCCTCCTTCCGTCCCCGGGAGATGCCCACAACGGCTATGGTGTCTCCCAAGGCCTCGGAATGGCCCGTGGAGCTGATCCGCGGGTCTTCCTCGCAGGTGGAGTCTGTTCCCATGCCGCCGGACTAAGAGGATAAGGTGACAAAGACCATGAATACACACACGTGCCCCGATTGGATCGCAGTATCGCGGATACTGCCGGGCAACAAGAACGACAACGTCGAGGAGGACCTCGCCATGAGACGTAAGGCAAGGCCGCTGTGTTCAGCTTGGCTCGTGATGGGATGTATCCTGGGAGTCCTGCTGCTGGTCGTGGGTCCCGTCCTTGGCCAGCCCCCTCCCCGGTCCTACGACGGCAAGGTGGAGACCCTCACGGTCAACGTCGGGCAATCGCAGGTGGTGAAAGCCCCCTGGCCGGTCAAGCGCGTCTCGATCACCGATCCCAACGTCGCCGACGTCAAGGTCCTGACGGCCGATCAGGTGCTGGTCATGGGCAAGAACGTCGGCTCCACCGACTTGCTGATGTGGAACGATCGCGAGGAGCTCTGGCAGGCGCGCATCGAGGTCAGCAGTGACGTGGGCTACATCCGCGAGGAACTGGCTCGCCTGTTTCCGCGGTCCACGCTCACGGTGGCCCAGTCCCGGGACATGATCGTGTTGTCGGGCCAGCACGCCCGCGCCGAGGACGTCGCCCAGCTCCATAAGTTCCTGGACGCCACCAAGGTCAAGTACGTGGACGTCACCACGGCCGCCGGCGTGCAGCAAGTCCAGATCCAGGTGCGGATCGCGGAAGTCAGTCGCACCGCCATCCGATCCCTGGGTGTTAACGCCTTCATGACGGGCAACGACGCTTTCGGGGGCTTGCACGTCGGCTCCGAAAGCGGTGGGGCACTCGCTCCGATCAGTATTGGCGTGCCGGATGCAGCGACCGCGGCGCACGGGGTGCCATTTCAGTTCACCGGAGACGTGGCCCTTCCTTCCAACTCCTCCGTGACGCTGTTTGGCGGCTTCCCGCATGCCGACTTGGAGATATTCCTCCAGGCCTTGGCCGAGAACCAGTACCTGCGCAGTTTTGGCGGAGCCCACGTTGGTGGCCCTCAGCGGGCAGGAGGCCAGCTTCCTGGCCGGTGGGGAATTCCCCTACCCGATCTCCCAGGGCGGAGGCGGTGTGGGTACCACAACGATCACGATTGAGTGGAAGGAATACGGGGTTCGCCTGCGTTTCCGCCCAACCGTCCTGGGTGACGGCAAGATCAGCCTGTTTGTGGCCCCGGAGGTGAGCGAACTGGACTTCACCAGGGCCGTAGAAGCGGTCGGTACCAGAGTACCGGCGGTGGTGACTCGCAAGGCCCAGACGACGCTGGAACTCAAGAGTGGGCAGAGCTTCGGCATGGCCGGGCTGATTAACCGCTCGATCAATGGGCGCAACAGCCGCGTCCCGGGGCTGGGCGATCTGCCCGTCCTGGGTGCCTTGTTCCGTTCTGAACGGTACAGTGCCGGTGAGACGGAGATGGTGGTGCTTGTAACGGCCTCGTTGGTGGAGCCGATGTCCTTGGCTACCTCGCCGCCTCTACCGGGCGAGGCGGACACGATCCCCAACGACTGGGAGTTCTATGCGCTGGGTAAGTTGCAAGGCGCCTCTTCGGCGGCGACTTCTCCGGCCATGGCGGCCTGGTTGAAGAGCTCGGGTCTAGACCGGCTTCGCGGCCCGGGGGCTTGGGCGCGGTATGACGCACCCCCCGGCGAGGCCACCACCCAGCCGGCCCTGGAGACTACTGAAGAACCCCCCAGCGGCAAACCCTGACGTTGAGCACAGGGTCCCGTCGACTGCTCAAGGATGAGGGATGAGCTCGCGACGCCCCATTTTGTTGGTGACCGAAGCGAAGGACACCGTTGAGGCGGTGGACGCCGCTTTGGCATCGGACAACCGGTTCATGGTGAATGGCACCTGCCGCGACATGCAGGAGCTGGCGGCAACGCTCCAGCGCAAGGCAGCCCCGGCGGCCTTGGTGGACATCGACGTGGCTCCCCAGCGGATCCTGGAGGACCTGGACCGGCTCGGGGTGCGCTTTCCCCAGACGCGTTTCGTCGTCCTCAGCGGGGATATGCGCAGCGATCTGGTGCTGGCGGCCATGCAGGCCGGCGCCAGGCACTTTTTGGTCAAGAAATCCCTGACTGCGGAGCTGTCCGACATCTTGCACCGGCTCGTGCCGGAGGAGGTGCCGGCGGCGCAGCGGTTGGGGGTCATTATTACGGTCCTGTCGGCCAGCGGCGGGTGTGGGGCGACGACGCTGGCGGTCAATTTGGCGAACGAGATGCACCTGGAGACCAGCGAGCCGTCGCTGCTGATCGACATGGACGTCAACTATGGGGCGATCGCTTCCTACCTGGGCATCGCCGGCCAATACGGTCTGGCCGACGTCTTGGCGGGCAGCGGGCACGTGGATCCCCAACTGATCCACTCCACGGCCATCAGCTACAGCGACGGCATGGCGGTCCTGGCCAGCCCGATCAGCGCCAACTTTGCCAACCCCGCGCCCCTGGACTACCGCAACCTGGACCGGGCGATGGAGGCCTGCAAGCAGGCGTTTCGGCAGACCGTGATCGACGCCCCTCGTGTGCCCCATGATGTGGCGGCCATGTTGGCCGCCCAGAGCGCGATGACCCTTATCGTCTTTCAACTGAGTGTCAAGGACATCCGCGTGGCCCGCGCGATGCTGTTGGCGCTGACCGACCGCGGCGTGCCATCGGATGGCCTGTTGCCTTTGGCCAACCGTTGCCAGAAGCACGTAATGGTGAGCCTGGAGGACGCCCAGCGGGCGTCGGGATCGATCCCGATGAGGCGCATTCGTAACGATTACCCCAATGCCGTCCGCGCGATGAATTACGGCCGCCCCCTGGCGCAGACGGCCCCGCGCTCGGGCATGTTGCGAGACATCCGAGAATTGGCCGCAGAACTGGTGAGGGTGGCTGAAGGCCGCGCCCATGGCGCGGTGCGGTGATCAACGATGAGTGCAACTCCCCATGACGAAGCTAAGTCCGAGGTCCACCGAACGTCACGCGTTCGGGTTTCGCAGACCATCAAGGCCAACGTGCATCGGCGCCTGCTGGACACGATGGACTTTGTCCAGGCCCGGCAGATGCCGCTGGAGCAGCTTCAGGCCGAGTGCTTCCGCCGGGTGGACTCGCTGCTGAACGAGCAGGGTTGCCCGCTGACGTCGGCCGAGAAGGCGCAACTCACGCGCGAGCTGATGGACGAGATCTTCGGGCTGGGTCCGCTGGAGGTGTTCCTGCGCGACCCGACGATCAGCGACATCCTGGTCAACGGCCCGCACCAGATCTACATCGAGCGGTTCGGCCGGCTGGAGAAGACCAACGTGACCTTCCGCGACGAGGACCACCTGATGCTGGTGATCCAGCGAATCGCGGCCAACACGGGCCGGCGCATCGACGAAGCTTCGCCCATGCTGGACACCCGCCTGTCCGACGGCACCCGCGTGAACGCGATCATCCCGCCGCTGTCGCTGGTGGGGCCGACCATGAGCTTGCGACGGTTCGGTGAGATTCCCATCGACGCCGATAAGCTCATCGAGCTGGCTTCCTGGACGCCGGAGGTCGCTTTGTTCCTCCAGCACTGCGTCCGCTGCAAGACCAACATCCTCATCAGCGGCGGCACCGGCACCGGCAAGACGACGCTGCTGAACGTCCTGTCGAAGTGGATTCCACCCGGAGAGCGCGTCGTGACGATCGAGGACGCCGCGGAACTCCAGCTTCAGCGGGACCACGTGGTCCGTCTGGAGACTCGTCCGCCCAACATCGAAGGCCGAGGCGAGGTGACCCAGCGCGACCTGCTGCGCAACAGCCTGCGCATGCGGCCCGACCGCATCATCATCGGCGAGGTCCGCGGTATCGAGACCCTGGACATGCTCCAGGCGATGAACACCGGCCACGAAGGCTCCATGACCACCGTGCACGCCAACAACCCGCGCGACGCCCTGCGGCGCATCGAGAACATGGTGAGCATGGCCGGTCTGAGCTTCCCGGTGCACGTCATTCGCGAGCAGATGGCCTCGGCCTTGGACATCCTGATTCACCTGACCCGCCTAACCGGTGGGCGCCGCAAGATCACCTGCGTGGCCGAAATCACCGGGACCGAGGGAGACACGATCTGCTTGCAGGACCTGTTCCTGTTCCATCAGACGGGCATCGATCCCGACGGGCACGCCTCCGGCCACTTCGAGGTGACCGGCGTACGGCCGCAGCTCCTGTCGCGCCTCCAGGCCGAGGGCGTGTCTCTGGACAGTGACTTCTTCCAGCGGCGGATTTTGAGCTGCCCGTTAGAGGCAGAAGCCGAGGCATGAGAACGATGACCCTGCTTGCTCAAACCAACCTGTTCCATCTGCTGGTAGCCGCGGCGGTCTTTGGGCTGGTCTTGGCGCTGTGGGTGGGGGGTGTGTTGATATGGTCGCTGCGCTCGGCGCTCCGCGCCCGAAAGATCGAACAGCGCCTGGGGCTGGGCTCGACCGCCGCCCCGGCAGGGGCTACACGGCGATTGAGACTGTGGCACGAAGGGAAGGAGACCTTCGCGACCGTGCCGGGTGCTTCCCCCCGCGTGTCCCTGACCGTTCAGATAAGCCGACTGTGCCAGGACGCCGGATGGAATATCCCCCCTCCGACGCTCCTGCTGGGTCTGGCGGGCGGGTCGATCCTGGTGTTCCTGTTCCTGGTGATGCTCACCAGCATGGTGATCTTGTCCTTCCTGGGCATGCTGGCGGCGCTGATGATCTTCTGGATCGCCTTGAGGCATCGGATCGACAAACGGAAGGAGCTGTTTGAAAAGCAATTCGTAGACGGCCTGGATTTGGCGGCGCGGTCGCTTCGCGCTGGTCACCCGCTGATTGCTTCCTTCCGGGTCATCTCCGAGGAAATCGCCGCCCCCGTCGGCCTGGTGTTCACCAGGATCTGCCAGCAGCAGGCCCTGGGGGTGGGGTTGGACCAGGCCCTGCAGGGAGTCGCCGTCGAGAGCAACAGCGAGGACCTCAAGCTGTTTGCCACCTCGGTGATCATCCAGTTGCGCAGCGGCGGCAACCTGGCCGACATGATGACTCGCCTGGCTGCCGTGATCCGGGATCGGATGCGCCTGAGCCGCCACGTCCGCGTTTTGACGGCCCAGACGCAGTTTAGCAAGCGCGTGCTGATGGCCATACCCTTCCTCATGTTTCTGGTCATCAACGCCCTGAACCCCGGGTATCTGGAACCGCTCTATACCACGCGCCAGGGCCAGACGATGATGATATTGGCAGCCACAGGCCTGTTGATCGGGGCCTGGCTGATGAACCGCATGGCGAAGTTGAAATACTAAGGCCCCCGATCCGCGCGAGGTGCAAGAATGCCGGAGTTACTGATTGCGTTCCTGATCTTTGTGGCGGTGCTATGCCTCGGCGGGGCGTATCTCCTGGCCCGCCGGGGTGGCCAGAAGGTCATCCAGGATCGGTTGCACAAAGAAGAGGCTCAACCTGAGGTTCGGGGGGAGCCGTTTAAACCCGGCCTGACGCGGCTCCTGACGTATATCGGGGTGCGAGCCAGCTCGGGCAAGACCTCCCCCGGCCTTCAGGAGGGACTGGCCCGGGCCGGTTTCCACGGGGAGAGCGCCACGGCGGTTTACCTGGGCACCAAGGTGTTGATGCTCCTGGTGGGACTGGTCGTGATGGCGATGCTGGTGATGCCGACGTCGATGCAGACGCCCAGCAAGCTGCTGTTGATTGCCGTCGGTGCCGTGGCCCTGTCTTTTATACCGAACTTGGTCGTCTACAGCCGATGCCGGAGACGCACCGAGGAGATCCGCCATCACCTGCCCGACGCGTTAGACCTGCTGGAGATCTGCGTCTCCGCTGGCATGGGCTTGGACATGGCCTGGAATGCCGTGACCGACGAGATTCGCCAAGTCAGCCCCACGCTGGCCGACGAGATGGCGCTGACCAACCTGGAGATCCACCTCGGCGCGCTGTGCGCCGTGGCCATGCGCCACATGGCGGAACGCACGGGGGGCAGGACTTGTCCAGCCTGGTGGCCATTTTGGTGCAGTCCGAGCGGTTCGGAACAAGCATCGCCGACGGCCTTCAAACCTTCGCCAGCTCGCTCCGCGAGATCCGCAGCCAGCGGGCCCAGGAGGCGGCGGAGAAGATGGCCGTCAAGCTGATCCTTCCCATGACCCTGTGCTTCTTCCCGGCCGTGCTGGTCGTGCTGATCGGTCCGGCCGGCATCAAGCTGATGGAGAAGCTGGTGGGCAGTTAGCGAACGACGAACGTCTGACATCCAACGAGGAGACCGAATTCATGAAGAACGGACTGGCAGTGATGGTGACCATCTTTGCCTTGGCCGTCGTCGGCTGCGATGAGGCCGATCAGGCCAAGGCGCCCGAGGGCCTGGACACCTTGATGGTGCAGGCCATCCAGAACCCGCAGATCGAGGGCGCGATCATCGCGCAACACACGGTGTACCCCTACCACTTCATCGCCGACAGCCCCGTGCTCAATGAGCTGGGACAGCGCGACCTGGAAGTGCTGGCCGAGCACTTCAAGGACAAGTCCGGTGAGCTGAACGTCAACCGCGGCTCGGCGTCGGAGGATCTGTACAAAGCCCGCGTGGCCGTCGTCGCGCAGACCCTGGCCAAGGCCGGGGTGGCCACCTCGCGCGTCCAGATCGTGAACAAGCTGCCCGGCGGGGACGGCCTGAGCAGCGATAAGGTGCTGAAGGTTCTCGAGAAGGAAAGTCAGCCCGTGTCGGGTGGTTCTTCTTCTGTCTCCATGGGCTATGCCTTTCCGGCCACCCCATAGACGAAGGTTCTGCGATGAACACGCTCCTGCGTGCCTTGCCCGCATGGCTGGGCCTGGCCGCGATGCTGATCCTGGTGCCGGGTGCAATAAGTCAGACGGCGGTGGTCTGACGGCCCCTTCGGCGCCGCAGCGGGATACCGATGAGGAGTTCGAAAAGGGCGCCAACCGCGCGCCCACTGCGCGGACGATGTTTGCGTTGGCGCGGCTTTATAAGTCGCAGGGGCGCGATGCCGAGGCCGCCTCCGTGTTGGCCCGGATAATCCAGGACTACCCCACGTTTCTGCCTGCTTATTACGAACTGGCCGAAATCCAACTCCGCTACCAAAAAACCGCTGAAGCGATGAGGGTGATCTCGGCCGGATTGAAAGTGTCCCCCCGCGACCCGATTCTCCTGAACAACCTGGGTATGTGCCTCCTGCTCAAGCAGGACTTTGCCGCAGCTCTGGTTCAGTTCAGAAAAGCAGCCGCCGTCGCACCCGGCGACGCCAGGTACCGCGCCAACATGGCCATGGCGCTGGGCATGATGGGGCGTTACGATGAGTCTCTGGCCCTTTACAGTCAGATTCTTCCCCCGGCCGAGGCCCACTACAACCTGGCCGTCCTCTGCGAAGGCCGAAAGGACAACCAGCGGGCCTCCAGCGAATACGCCCAGGCCTTCTCCATGGATCCCTCCCTCCGCTCCAGGGCCCAGCCGCCAACCCCGGTAAACCAACCCGCACGCTGAACGCTTCCCTCGACACCGGCCGCCGCGAACGTCTGGAGGGGTTTTCGTCTGTGCTTGGACCGCGTCGGAACATCGGCTACCACGTGGGAAGGAGGAGATCACTAAAAGAGCCGCCCGAGGGAGCTAGTCCACGATCTCCAGCAGCCGCTCGGCCAGGGTGATGTGGCGCTGCTTGTCGCGATGGAGCTGCTCAATCTGCTTGCGCAGAGACGGATCGGACAATCGAACGGCCAGGTCGGCATACAGCCGCTCGGCCTGGCGCTCCTTGTCCAGCAAGGTTAGGAACTGCTCGCGGAGGAGGGTCTGTTCAAGCATCGCCGTCGCCTTGGTCTCGCTGCAACTGCCGGGTGAGCAGTTCCACCATCGCGCGATGGGCTTCGGTGTCGATCCGCAAGGCCTGGAGGATGGCATACACTTCCGCCCGCTGCTCGTCATCGAAACATTCGACGTGCTTGACCTCGTCCGCCGTCTCCACCAGCACCGCGGCCAACTGGTGCTCAATCCCCGCTAGAAGAGACACATCGCCGGAGAATTGAAGCTGCGTGCCGCTCATCGCCGCCACCCGTCCACCTTTTAACCTTCGCGTGTTGCCGAAGCAATTCGCCTTCGGCGAATTGCGGCTGAAATCCTGACGATCCCTGATGCCCGGTGTTACCCTCGAAATGCGAAGGTTAATAAGGCGAAATGTGGGCATCCATACCGAAATTCCATTATCAACCCCAAGGCCCGAAAACTCAAGGTAAATCCCCCTTTAAAGGGGTGTAAAAAGGGTCCCGCGGGAAGCAGAAATCCACCTGAATTTTGGAGGGGATACCGGCCTTGCCAGCCGGTCTAGGGGGGACTGCCCGGGACAGGATTTGAACCTGCATGGGCCATGGGCCCACCAGCCCCTCAAGCTGGCGCGTCTGCCAATTCCGCCACCCGGGCCAGGTCGCCACAGGCGACTCGCTGCGGCGAGCTGAAAAGCTACCCTATTCTACACCCGGGGGGGTGTCAAGGTCATGCGAACCCCTGGAAGCTATGGCAACAATTCCGGTTGTGATCAAGGTCTTGAAGACGACTGCGGACCCCGACACGGCGAGGAAGAACCCCAGAAGCGTGCACAGCGGCCAGGGCACAAAGTCCGGTATCCCGAACTGCCAACCTTCCCGGACCGACAGGATGTCCCCGCCTTCAGCCACCGCCAGGACCAGAATCGACAGGAAAGAAATGGCAGGAAGACCGGTGAAGATGGACACCCGCCAGGCTGCCTTCACCGCTTTGCCCAGCGGCAGGGCGGCCAACTTGCGGCGGAATACAAACCCCCACACGATAGCCAAGGCGAATCCAAACACATTGGTGGCCATGCTGGCGGAAAAGGCCACGCACTCGACGAAATAAATGCCCGCAAGGGCCAGCAGCCACAGGACGGTCTTCCCGCCCCCGGAGACCTCCCGTGCCAGATACCGCGCGAGGGGAATACCGGCCCCCAGGGCCAGAATTCCGTTGGTCACTAAGAGGGTAAGGGTAACGAACTTTTCCATGGTGGTATGACGCTTTGGACAGTAACAACGCTAAGTCTAGCTATAAACAGTCTTTACCGCAAAGGCCTCACTCGGACGTAGGACGTTCATCTCTCGGCCAGGAGCTTTTTGAGGTCGCGGGTGGCCTTGGAGCGGATGCCTTGGCCCTTGCCGGTGGAGCGCTGCTTCTGGAGCTTGGAGATCAGTCTCTCGATTTCCTGTTCGTTCACTGGCAACTCCACGGATTTGTTCTTGTACCCGGCCAGGTACATGGCGTTGGATAGTTCCAACTCCGCCAAGCCCTCCTGGCCGTCGGCGACCAGGGGCTCACCGCGGAGGATGTGGGCGGCGAAGGCGCGGATCACCTCGATGTGGGTGCCGCCCTTGTTGGTGGAATAGTCCTCCTCGGTCCATTCGACCTTGTTCTTGACAGCCTCATCGGCCAAGGCGGCGGCGCTGCCCTTGGTGAAGTCCTTCAGGGGGACCTGGAGCCGGCCGATCCGCAGCTTGTGTCCTTCGGCGATGAGCGTCGCCTTGTCGCCGCAGACCATGAACTGCTCGGTGCCGGGCATCTCGGCCGTGGTGGCATAGATGTAACCCACCTTGCCGCCGCCGTAATCGCAAAGGAAGTTGGCGGTGTCCTCCACCTCGATGGTGTGGATTCGGGTGTCCAGCAACCCCAGGACCCGCTTGGGCAGTCCGGCGATCCACGTGAACAGGTCCAGGTGGTGGGGGGCCTGGTTGATAAGCACGCCCCCGCCTTCCCCGTCCCAGGTGCCTCGCCACGCGCCGCTGTCGTAGTAGGCCTGCGTGCGGAACCAGTTGGAGCAGATCATCGACACGCGGAAGATCTCTCCGATTTCCCCGCTCTCGGTCAGGTGCTTGATACGGCGCATGAGCGGGCGGGTGCGATGTTGGAGCATCCCAGCTAGGACCACCCCGCGCTTGCGGCACTCCTGGATCGCGGCCTTGGCCGGTCCGACCGTGGCCGCCAGGGGCTTTTCGCACATCACGTGCAGGCCGGCGCGGGCGGCGCGGATGGTCAGCGGGGCGTGCCAGTAATGCGGTGTGGCGATGATGACCGCGTCCACCAACCCTGAGTCGTACATCTTCTGGGCGCTGGTGAAGTAAGGCACCGCAAATTCCTCCCCGGCGGCCTTGGCCTGTTCGACTGTAAGTGTTGTTATTGCCGAGAGTTGAAAGTCCTGGGAATTTTCCTTGACGATGTTCTTGCAGTGGAAATGTCCGATGACGCCGATCCCGACCACGCCGATGCGAACCTTGTCCATGCCTTGCTCCTACCTGGAACTGTCTTGCTCGGAAATGACGAGATCATACCGCCACGGCCGGCGGTTTCTAAGGGAAAAGGCCGAACGCCAACGGACGCACTACGTACAATGGGCTGAACCCATGGAAGAGATGGTCATTCAGCAAGCCTCGCCTCAGGACGCCCCGGAGACCATGCAGCTCCTGGCCGCCTGCCGGGAGGACATGCTCTCACGCGGCATTCGGCAGTGGGTGGATCAGTACCCGACCCTACAGGTCGTCGCGGCCGCAATCGACGACACCTTCATCGTCCGCCTCGACGGCCGATTGGCTGCGACGGTCATGCTGAATGAGCAGAACGAGAAGGAATATGAAACGTTGCGGTGGCTTACGCCGTTCCATCAACGGGCCTTGGTGGTGCACCGTTTGGCGGTGCACCCGGCCTTCCAGCGTCGCGGCCTGGCCAGGCGGCTGATGCGCTTTGCCGGGGACCTGGCGGTTCGGCGGGGCTTGGCGTCGATTCGGTTGGACGCCTTCAGCGGCAATCCCGCGGCCTTGGCCTTGTACGATGGGTTAGGGTATCATTCTGTGGGGCGAGTATTTTTTCCGCACCGCGATCTTCCTTTCGTGTGCTTTGAGAAGGTGCTGACGACGGGCTAGTGCGGTGCCGTTGCCCGGTGAGGCCGGTGGAGCTATAGTGCAACCATGCAGCGGGTGCGGGTAAAGATTGAAGGCCTGCGCGACCCGGCCACGGCGGTCAAGATCGCCCAGATGGGGGCCGACGCCGTCGGGCTGGTTTTTGCCGAATCCCCGCGCTGGGTCAGTCCCGAGCAGGCGCGGGCCATCGTCGACGCCCTGCCGCCGTGGGTGGCGACGGTGGGGGTATTCGTCAACGCCGACGCCACCACCATCAACCGCGTCGTCCAGCGCACGCGGATCGGCTACGTGCAGCTCCACGGGGATGAGGGGCCGGAGCTTGTCCCGCAGATTGCCGCCCGGTGCATCAAGACCTTTCACATTCGCGACCCGGGCTGGTTAGCCCAGGTGCGAGGCTGGCTGGAGGCCCTGGGCGATCGGAGCAACCTGGCCGCGGTGCTGCTGGACGCCTACAGCCCCTCGGCGCCCGGCGGGACGGGGGAGCGGTTCGATTGGTCGATGGTGGCCGATGCCCGGGACTCTGGCGCGATGGCCGGCCTGGACCCGATCATCCTGGCCGGCGGGCTGGATTCAGGCAACGTCGGACCGGCCATCGACCTGGTCAAGCCCTGGGCCGTGGACGTGGCCAGCGGCGTGGAGTCGGCCCCGGGCGTCAAGGACCTCAAAAAAGTCTCCGACTTCATCCGCGCCACCCGCGAAGGCGATGAGCTCCACAGCGAGTTCTGGACCTAGCCCGCGCAAGAAAGCGGCGGGCTCCACGGCGCCCGCCGCGAGGGTTCTCCCATCCCGTCCGTCCGTTACCAGGTGTATTCCACCGTGTAGGTGACCTTCGTCTCCCCGTCGGGGGGGACTTGGACGTCCCAGGCCACGGTGCGGGCGTCGAGCTTGGTGTATTCGTGGCTCTTGGCAGTGATGTCCCAGTTCGTCCAGCGGTACATCGGTTCCTTCACGCGCACGGTCACGGGTTGCTTTTTGTGGTTCCGCAGGACGATCTCGATGGACTCTTTCATCCAGTTTCCGTTGGTGTTGATCCGGAAGTCCGTCTGCTTGCGCTCCCCGACGATGTCGAAGGCGTTGCCGATCTGGAGCGAGAGCAGCTCGTCTTTGGGCGTGTGGTCGATCTGTTCCTCGCCGATAAACTCCAGGGCCTTGTCATCCGGGTCTTGCTTGTACACGCGGACCTTGCCCGCCGGCAGCGGGATGCCCAGGTGGTTTTCCTCTTTGTTGCGGAACTCGATGAACACGTTGACCTTCTTGGGGCTGGTCACGCCGAAGCTGCGATCGTCGTAGCGGGCGCCGTAGTCCCAGCGGAACTCCCCCAGCGGGTTGTACAGGAAGCGCTTGTCCACCTTCAGGCCGCTTGCGGGAGTAAACATCTCCAGTTGCTTGACCTCGTTGTCGGCCACCGTCGAGGGCCGGGGCAGCGTGTACATGTGGTATTCAAAGAAGGCTTTTTCCTGCATGGGGGCGGCTATAGGCGCTTCCATCATTTTCATCCCGCCTGCGACCATTCGGTCCACGCGCTCGACGATCTTCCGCACGTCGCCGGCGATGAACTTCATCCGCGCCTGGCGATAGGTCTTGCCGGAGTTGTTCTGGACGCTCACCCAGCCGGACAGGTCCGCCGCGGCGTCGTCCTTGTCCAGCACGAGCACGTATTCGGCGTGCCAGGCCATGCCGCCGGTCTGGTAGGTGACCTCGGCCAGGTGCTTGCCGGCCTTTTTGGTGTCCACCAGCCACACCAGCGTCGGGCGTGTGAGCAACCCCTCCGGCAAGGTCTTGAGGCGGATGTCGCGGACGTTCTGGGGCCGCTCGACCATCGCCAGGCCATCCTTTTCCTGGAGGATGAGCTGCCGGCCATCGAAACTCAGCAGCGTGCCGGAGTAGGTTTTCTCGCCGGAGACGACCTCGATGGGCAGGTCAATGTACTTTTGCAGGAGCTTGTCGGCCGAGACGAGGTCGTACTGGTAGTTCTGCTCCAGCAGCTTGGCACAGGGGTCGGTAAGGCTCTTAAAGTGCACGGTGGTGGCGTCGATGGCGCTGGCGACGTCCTGGAACTTCACCCCCCCGTCGGCGGCGATGTCAAGAGAGCGGACCTCGCGGACGACGGCGAAGCCGCCGTTGTACACGGTCACGGCCACGCCTTCTTTTTCCTCCCCGACCGCTGGCCAGGCAGCCGCGGCTAGGACGGCCAGGACGATCCATTTGTTCATCGTGTTCATGGGGTTCATTGAAAATTCCTTTCCTAGATTGTCATTCCCTTGGATGCATGGCCCGTCAGGGAGTTCCTTCGTATCCGTCATGATTGTCCCCATGGAGATAGGGTTTGCAATCATCCGTTTTCGCGGGCAGAATGGCTGCTCCGGTCCGGTGCGGCCTGGAAGAGGGCTAAGAACTTATGACACTGAAGCGCAACCAGTATGATGTGAAGGACTTGCGTCTTGCCGCCGAAGGCAAGAGGCGCATCTTGTGGGCGGACAACGACATGCCGGTCCTGGCCGCCATTCGCCAGCGGTTCGCCCGGCAAAAGACCCTGACCGGACGGCGGATGAGCGCCTGCCTGCACGTGACGGCCGAGACGGCCAACCTCTGCCGCACGCTGAAGGCCGGCGGGGCTGAGCTGGTCCTGTGCGCCTCCAACCCGCTCTCGACGCAGGACGACGTGGCCGCCAGCCTGGTGGCCGACTTCGGCATCCGCGTGTACGCCATCAAGGGCGAGGACCCGCGGACGACGTATTACCGGCACATCGAGGCGGCCTGCCGCCATCGGCCCTCCGTCACGATGGATGATGGGGCGGACCTGGTCAACGCCTTGCACGGGCGGTACGCCAAGTTCGCTGGTGACGTGATCGGTTCGATGGAGGAGACCACCACCGGCGTCATCCGCCTGCGAGCGATGGCGGCGGCAGGGAGGCTGAACTTCCCGGTCATCGCGGTTAACGACGCGGCCACCAAGCACCTGTTCGATAACCGCTATGGCACCGGCCAGAGCACCCTCGACGGCATCATCCGCGCCACCGATATCCTGCTAGCCGGCAAGAACGTGGTGGTGGCCGGGTACGGCTGGTGCGGGCGGGGCGTGTCGGCGCGGGCGCACGGGGCCGGGGCGAACGTGATCGTGACCGAGGTGAACCCCATCCGCGCTGGAGGCGGCGCTGGACGGCTTTCGCGTCATGCCCATGCGCCAGGCGGCGAAGGTCGGCGACCTGTTCATTACCGTGACGGGCGACATCCACGTCATCGACCGTCCGCACTTTGCGGCCATGAAGGACGGGGCAATCGTCTGCAACAGCGGGCACTTCGACTGCGAGCTGAACCTGCCCGCCCTGGCCAAGCTCGCCCGCAAGATTCACCGCGGCGTGCGGGGGGGCGTGGACGAATACGTCCTATCGGGCGGCAAGAGGATCTTCGTCCTGGCCCAAGGCCGGCTGGTGAACCTGGCCTGCGCCGAAGGGCATCCGGCCAGCGTGATGGACATGTCCTTCGCCACCCAGGCCCTGACGACCGAATACGTCATCCGAAGCGCCGGCAGGCTGACCCACGCCGTGCACGACGTTCCGACCGAGATCGAGGATTGGGTCGCCCGGCAGAAGCTGGCGACCATGGGCATCCGCCTCGATGTCCTTACAGCCCAGCAGCAGGCCTATCTCACTTCTTTCGAGCAGGGCACGTAGCGGGGATCCGGTCGGTGCAGCCGACCCCGCCATCGTAGTAACCTGTCGTCGGGGACGGAGTTTGACAGGCGCCGCCGAAGGCGTGTAGTCTGAGGGCGCCGTCGGCATTGGAAAAAGTTCGCTGGAAAGCAGGGCGTCATGCTGAGGCTGACCGCATGGTTTTTTTGCATCGGTTTCGTTTTGGCCTTATCTGGTCTGTCGTACGCGGCGGCCCTTTCGACGACGGAACCGACCAGTCTTTCGACGGAGCAGCTTGAGCTATCGACCCTGGAGGGTCAGCTCAGGGACGCCTCGCGCGCACCCAAAACCAAGCTGGAGGCCGCCAGCCTCTTGCTGGCCCGCAACAGTCCGCCGGCCGTGGCAATTTTGCGCCAGTTGCTAGCCGACTCCGACAACCCGGGCGCCAGATTGCCGTGGCCGAGGCGATCGCCGCTTCTCCCACGGAGCGCCGGGAGTTCATTGATCCGCTACTGGTGGTGTTGCGAAGCGGTGAACCTTCGGTCCGCGCCTCCGCGGCCCGCGCGCTGGTCAGGTATCGCAGTTTCGGAGTCATCGAGACGCTGATCGTCCTGGCCAAGGACGCTTCCGTTGAAGGGGGCGTTCGCGTCGAGGCGATTACCGCCCTTTCCTCCGCCCCGGACAAGCGGACCGTCGAAGCCATGATCGGGCTGCTGGATGACTCCACCGCGGCTGTCCGATCGGCCGCGGCGGAGTCGCTAACCCGGCTGACCAACATCCGCGCCTTTGGTGACGATCCGCAGCAGTGGAAGCAGTGGTGGCAGGCCAACAAGGATAAGGACCGGTCCACCTGGTTGGTCAACCTGGCCGACAGCCTGGCCCGGGCCAAGGCCGCGCTGGAGGCGGACAACACCCGCCTCCGCGAGCGCCTGGGGCGGACTGTGAGCGACCTGTACGACGCCACCCCGGACACTCAGCGGGAGGCCATGCTCTTGGGTTTTCTCCAGGATCCCCTGCCCGACGTGCGCCTGGCCGGATTGCGCCTGGTGGACCGCCGCGTCGCCTCCAACGAACCCATCTCACCCGAGGTGCGCAACGAGGTGCGCGCCATGCTGGCCGATGGGGAGGTGCGCATCCGCCAGGAGGCGGCGATCGTGGTCGCCAGCCTGAGCGAGGCAGAAGCGCTGAAGGCCCTGCTGGACCGCCTGGGGGTGGAAGATTCCCCCAAGGTGCGCGAGGCGCTGTTGAAGGCCTTGGGCCAGCTCCGCCAGGCCGAAGCACTGCCGGCTGTGCTGGAGGAGATCGGCTCTCGGTACGAGAACGTTGCCACCGCCGCCGCCGCAGCCTTGGTCCGCATCGCCTCCAAAGAGCCCCTGGGTGAGGCGGAGCGAGAGCAGGCAGTGGAGGCGATTGTCCTGCGGTACAAGGCGATTGCCCCCTCGGCGACGAACGGGACGGACCTGCGCGAGGCGCTGTTGTCGGCGATGGGGGTCGTGGGGGATGAGTCCTTCATGCCCGTGCTTCAGGAGGCGCTGAAGGACCCCTCGGCCAAGGTCCGCCTGGCCGCGACGACGTCACTGGCCAAGGTGGGCAAGTCCGCCGCGGCCCCGGCCCTGGCGGCGCTGACGGCCGACAGCGACCGCGGCGTCCGCCAAGCGGCTATCGCGGCCTTGGGCGCGGTAGGCGGCAAGGAGAACCTGCCGACCATCCTAAACCTGACTAACCCCGCCGTGGAAAGCGACGCCGTGGTGCGGCAGCAGGCCTGGGACGTTATTCTGACGATGCTCTCTGGGGCCGATGAAGACACGGTATTTTCCGTGGTTGACAGCCTGGCCGCTCGCGACGACGCCTTGGCCGAGCGGATCAAGATCCTCCAGGTGCTGGTGGACCGGCTGGGGTCCCCGCCGCGTTCTACGACGACGGGGAGCTCCCTCAAGGCCCGCAAGGGCAGCCGGTTGGCTGGGGCCCAGCGGAGACTGGCTGCGGTGCTGATGCAGGCCCATCGTCCGGCCGAGGCCGCCGCACAACTTGGTGAGGCCTATGCGGCCTACGCATCCCAACGGAGTTCCGAGGCGCCGAGGGTGTGGGAGGATTGGGTGGACGCCCTGGTGGCCGCCGATGATCCGTCGTGCGCAGCGGCTATCGCCAGCCAGACGGATGAAAAAGCCTTTGCCGCCGCCTTGGGGAAGTTGATGGATCGGCTAAGTGCGCTGAGGTCTCAGGAGAAATATCTGACCGTCACTCTGCTGGCCGGTGAGGCCTTGGAGCACCTGTCCGGCCGCATCTCCGGGTCTCAACGCGACGCCTTGCGGCAAATGGCCGACGAGGCCAAGGCCAGGCAATCGGCCACCGACGGGCAGAAGGTGGCCGCCCTGGTGCTCCTGTTGGTCGGGGACGATGAGAGCGCCCGCAAGGCAGCCGGCGAGCTCCAGGGGATGTCCACGCGCGCGATTCCCCCGCTGCTGGCGGAGCTGCGAAAGGCGGTGACGGGCGAATTGATCGACCCCAAGGTCGAAAAGGCCATCGTCGAAGTCCTCCGCCAGATCTCCCCTAAGCTCACCGGCTACGACATATCCGCCTCGACTAAGGTTAAGCTCGAACTCATCGACGCCTGGTCCAAGCAATAGCCTTTCTCCCTGGACGCAGCGAGGCCTTTGACACGCGCGGACGTTGGGCAGACAATGCCGAATACAAAATGCTCAATGTTCAATGCTCAATATTAAAAGTTAAAAACTTTCCTTGATAAGAGCGATCATGGCTACCTGGTGCATTGGTATTGATTTGGGGGGGACGTTCATCAAGTTTGGCTTGCTGAACGAGGAGGGGAAGACCGGCGGCGCCCTTCAGCAGCCCACGCCCAGCAGCGGAGGAGCCGAATCCGTGATTGCGCAGATGGCCGACGGCGCCAGGCGGCTGGTGGAATCCGCAGGCCTTAGGCTGGAGGACATCGTCGCGATGGGTGTGGGGGCGCCTGGACCGGCTGACCTGTCGGCGGGGGTGATCCTGGCCATGCCCAACATCCCCGGCATGGAGAACGTGCCGCTGAGCCGCCGACTGACGGAAGTGCTCCACCTGCCGGTGGTTCTGGAGAACGACGCCAACGCCGCCGCCTACGGGGAATACCGCTATGGCAGCGGGGCCGGGAGCCGCACCATGGTGCTTTTAACACTGGGCACGGGTGTGGGCAGCGGCGTCATCGTGGAAGGCCAGGTCCTTCGCGGCAGCCATGATATAGGCGGGGAGATCGGCCACATGATCGTCCAGGTGGACGGCGAGCCCTGCGCCTGTGGCCAGCGGGGGTGCCTGGAACGCTACAGCTCGGCCACCTCCATGGCCCGCCGGGCCGTCGGAATGATCCAGGATGGTCGGACGAGCGCGCTAGCCACTGTGCTACGGTGCAAGGGTGCGATCGACGCGGCGGACATCAACGCGGCCCGCAAGGCTGGGGACGCCTTGGCTGCGGAAGTCTGGAAGCAGGGGATGTACTATCTCGCCGTCGCCTGCGTGAACATCTGCCGCGTCTTGGACCCTGACAAGATTGTCCTAGCCGGGGGGCTCACCGCGGCGGGGGAGGATTTGCTGGCGCCCGTGACGGAGCACTTCCGTCGCCTGCATTGGTCGCTGGCGCCCCCGCGGACGCAGATCGTTCTTTCGACGCTGGGGGGCGAGGCGGGGGTCATCGGCGCGGCGGCCCTGGCATGGCGGGCCTCCCGCCAGAATTAACACACTCTCTCCCAAACCGGTAAGATGCTCTCTCCGATAAAGCCATTGCCGTCCTGCGACATGGCGGTCAAGATACCGAGACAGACCAACCATGAAACACTATCATCCCGACTTTGATGAGTTTTGCCGGCTCACGGCGCGGGGTAACACAATCCCCGTGTGTCGTCAGCTTCTGGCCGACTCGCTCACCCCCGCGATGGCCTACAAGCGCCTGGCCAATCCGATGGGCTTTGCCCCGTCGAAAAACGCCTTTTTGCTGGAGAGCATCGTCGGTGGGGAGCGGACGGCCCGGTTCTCCTTTGCTGCCGCCGACCCGGAGGCGACTTTCACCGCCCGCGGGCGGCAGATCACCATCCGCCACACCGGCCAAAAGGACCGGGCCCTCACCAGCGACGATCCCCTGGCGGAACTGGGGAAGATGCTGGAGCCCTACAAGGCCGTGCACCTGAGAGGTCTGCCGCGGTTCACCGGCGGGGTGGTCGGCTACGCGGCCTACGACATGGTGCGGTACTACGAAAAGTTCGGCGACGGTCCGCCCGACGACCGGAACCTTCCGGAACTTTCCTTCGGGCTGTACCGGACGATGGTGATCTTCGATCACGTCTTTCAGACGATCAAGGTGGTGGCCAATGCCCACGTGACGGACGATCCGGGCAAGGCCTACAACGAGGCGACGGCCTCGATCGAGCGGGTAATCGCGCGCCTGGGCGAAGGCGACAGCCAGGCGGTGGCCGAGATCCAGATGGTCGGCCTGCCGCAAAAACCTTTCCAGAGCAACTTCACGCGCGATCGGTATCTGGAGGTCGTGGAGGCCTGCAAGGAGTACATTCGTGCCGGCGACATCTTTCAGGTCGTGCCTTCGCAGCGGCTGACGGTGGAGACCACCGCCACGCCGTTTGACATCTACCGGGCCCTGCGCGTGGTGAACCCCTCGCCGTTCATGTTCCTGCTGGATACCCCGGAGGTGACGCTGGTGGGCAGCTCCCCGGAGATTCTTTGCCGCGTGGAGGACGGCGTGGTGACCAACCGTCCGTTGGCGGGCACGCGGCGGCGCGGGGACACCGAAGAGGAGGACAAGGCCCTAGAGCGGGAGCTGCTGGCCGATCCCAAGGAGCGGGCCGAGCACATCATGCTGGTGGACCTGGCCCGCAACGACGTCGGTCGGGTGGCCCGGCCGGGTACGATCGAGCTGTCCGACGTGATGGCCGTCGAGCGGTACAGCCACGTGATGCACATCGTCTCGGACGTCAAGGGCCGCCTGGCCGAGGGCAAGACCGCCTTTGACGCGCTGCGGGCGGCCTTGCCGGTCGGCACGGTGTCCGGGGCGCCGAAGATCCGCGCGATGGAGATTATCGACGAGTTCGAACCCACCCGCCGAGGCCCCTACGCCGGGGCGGTGGGCTACGTGGACTTCTCCGGCAACATGGACACGTGCATCGCGCTGCGGACGATGGTGATTACCGGCGGCAAGGTGTACGTCCAGGCCGGCGGGGGCATCGTGGCCGACTCGGTGCCGGCGGAGGAGTACCAGGAGACCCTCAACAAGGCCAAGGCGCTGCTGCGGGCCATCGAGATCGCCGAGTCCGGCCTGGGGGAGTGATTCTCCATCCGCTGCGAAAAAACGCCGATCAGTAGGGATACTGCTTGTAAGGGGAAGGGGGGGATGTCTCCGTCGCCGGCGGGCGCCTTTTGCGCGTCAGGTGGGCGGCGGCCTCCCAAAAGGCGACCGACAGGACGGTCCCCAGCACGTCAGATAGCCAATCCAAAATCTCGGGCGAGCGGCGGAAATAGGCTTGGGTCGTCTCATCCACGGCGGCGTAGAGCATCATGACGCAGACGGCTGTGGGCACGCGGGTCCGCCTGCGGACCCCATAGGTCGCCAGGGTGAGCCAAAACAGGCTGGTCAGTCCGAAGAACCCCACCAGGTGCAAGAGCTTGTCGCTCACCTGAACGCTGGGCATTTCCTCGCCCGGGATGTGGGTCGTCACCAGCGCCATCCCCCACACGACCACGCACACCAAAAGGACCACCCGCTTGAAGCGGCGGAGAGTGGAGGTGACGAATCTTCTCATCCCGGCGCCCCCTGCGGTTGCTGGGGTGCGGAGGCCTGGTCAGTCTGGGCGGGCAGGGAGGCATCGGCGATGACCAGTGGCGGGAACGCGGTCGTCAAAAATTCCTCGGCGAGCTTGGCGTAGTCTTCCGCCCCGTGCGACGCGGGTTCGTACTCAAAGATCGTCTTGCCGTAGGAGGGGCACTCGGCCAGCTTGACGTTGCGGCGGATGACCGTCTGGAAGATGCGCGCCTGGGCCCAGGGGGTGGGGGAGCTTCGGGCGGCGTCGAGGAATTGCCGCAAGTCGGTGGCCACCTCCGACGACAGCCTGGCCGTCGATTCGTACAGGCACAGGATCACGCCCGAGACCTTCAGGCGCGGGTTGACCCGCCGCTGCACCAGCGAGATCGTCTCCAGCAGCTGGCCCATCCCATGGAGGGCCAGGAAGTGCGGCTGGAGGGGGATGATCACCTCGTCCGCCGCGGCCAAGGCGTTGAGGGTCAGCAGTCCCAGGCTGGGAGGGCAGTCGATGAAGGTCAGCTCCACCGCCGGCGCCGGTCCGGCCAGACGGTCCCGCAGGATCTGCTCCCGCCCGACCGTGCCGACCAGTTCCACTTCCGCCGCCGCCAGGTCGATGACTGACGGCACCAGCCACAAGTGCTCGCGGAGGCGCACGGCCGTCGAAGCGATGTCGGCGTCACCGGTTAGCACGTCGTACATGCTCAGGGGGGCCGATCCCGGTTCGACGCCCAGGTGCAGCGTCAGGTGCGATTGAGGATCCAGGTCGATCAGGCAGACGTCGCGCCCACGGGAAGCCAAGGCCGCCCCGAGGTTGACGACGGTCGTGGTTTTTCCCACGCCGCCTTTCTGGTTGATCACGGCGATGGTGCGCACGGGTGGCATTATAGAAGCGGGGCGGGCCGGAGCAAATGGACAAAAACGCAACGGGTGCCGCCGTGGCGTTGGCACCCGCTGCTTGTTCGTTCTCCTCTCGCCGCAAACGGGCGAGAGGAACCGCCGAAGTCCATCAGCGGTTTACCTCTTGGATTTCTTGGCTTTCTTCCTTTTCTTTGCCTTTTTCTTGGCCATTGTTTCACCTCCTCTCGGGTGATTTCACAAGGCAAAAGGCTCTGACAGCTAAACCTCTTGTTGGTTTTTACTCTGTTGACAATGACTTACGCAAGAGTCGATGATTATTTTCTCGACATTTTTTTGTCACTTTGTTCACCCTTTTCCTCGCGCCGCTCCTCCGCGACGGTGAAGAAACAGGTGTATCGTTCCGACGGACGCGGATGTTTTTCCATTGTTTGGAGCAAAGTCGATTCTTTTGGCGGCCAGCGCCGCGCCGGTTCGACGGGGTTGACGGAAGGCAGGAGAATGGACTAGAGTTGTCCTCGGCAGCCCGGAAGGGACGGGCTGAAGTTGCTTTAGACCCATGAGCGGAGTTTACGACGGCCATGCCGGATGAGACGACGAATTCCGAACCGACCGCCGAGGCGGCGCAGGATCTTGCGGCGGCGACGAAAGTTCCCGACAACGCCGTGGACGTGCAGGACGCCGGCACGCTGAAGAAGAAGATCATCGTGACCGTCCCGCGCCCGAATCGACGCCAAGTACGATGAGATGTTCGGTGAGTTGGGGCGCACGGCCCAGGTGCCGGGCTTCCGCATCGGCCACGCCCCAAGGCGCCTGATCGAGAAGCGTTTCGGTAAGGAAATCACCGAAGACGTCCGCAACGCCATGGTGGCCGAGGCCCTCACACCGGCCATCGAGAAGGCGGGCCTCAAGACGCTGGGCGATCCCCAGATCGACTTGGACAAGATCCCCCTGCCCGACAACGGCGACCTGTCGTTCAGTTTCGAGGTCGAGGTGATGCCGGAGTTCGATCTGCCGGCCTTGGAGGGCATCTCCATCCGCAAAGAGCCGATCGAACTGACCGACCAGCGGGTCGAGGAATACCTTCAGCAGGTTCGCCTCAGCCGCGCGCGCTATGAGGAGACGCAAAAAACCGCCGCCGAGGGAGACATGGTGCTGGTGGGGGCGAAGATCGGTGGGGAAGGCATTGCCCCCCTGGAGCGCCACGGACTGAGCCTTCGGGTGGCCCCGGGGCAGGTCGAGGGTCTGCCGCTGCTGGAACTGGGCAAGGTCCTGGCCGGGCGCAAGGCCGGCGACAAAGTGGCGCTCACCGTCCAAGCCGGCGACGCCCATCCCAACAAGGATTGGGCGGGCAAGTCGCTCACCGTCGAGCTGGCCATCTCGCAGGTTCGCCGCCGCATCCTGCCGGAGGTGAACGAGGCCTTCGCCGCGGCGATGGGGTTTGAATCGCTTCAGGAGTTCCGCCGCCACGTCCGCGACCGACTCAAGCAGCGCCTGGAAGTGGAGAACCGCCAGGTGCTGCGAGACCAGGTCTGCAAGTACCTGATGGAAAAAACCCTCTTCGACCTGCCGGAAGGCGCCACGGCCCGTTACACCGCCCGGCTGCTCCAGCGGCGCGTGGTGGACCTGCTGTACCGCGGCGTTTCGGCCGAGCAGATTCAGGAGCGGTTGACCGAGCTCCAAGCCGCCGCCGGGGAACAGGCCCGCGACCAGATGAAGCTGTCGTTCATCCTGGCCAAGATCGCTGAGCAGCAGAAAATTGGGGTGGAGGAAGCCGAAGTCAACGCCGCCATTTCCCAGATGGCCGCCGAGCAGAACCGCCGGCCCGAACGGTTGAGACAGGAATTGGCCCAGGATAGTACGCTGTCGGCGCTGGAAGAGTCGCTGAAAGAGAACAAGGTGCTGGACAGTCTCCTGGCCAAGGCCCAGATCGTTGAGGTCGCCCCTGCCGCAGCCGCCCAACCGGTTGCCAAGGAAGGCAAAAAGCCGCCTAGGAAAAAGGTTTCCCCCAAGCCCTCACCGAAGGCGGCGACAAAAGGCAAAGACAAGGGCAAGGGCAGGAAGAAATAGCTGAATCGCCCGGCGGCTGGACGAACCGGATCGGGCGCAGACAGCAGGAGCAGATGGCATGACATCGCTCAGGAACCCACGCATCACCGACTACCGCGAGTACAGCGCCCGGCGCGAGATGACGTTGGAGGAACGGCTGGCCGATGAGCGGATTGTTTTTCTGTGGGGCGAGATCACGCCCAACTCCGCCGGCGGATTGATCATGAGGCTGCTGGAGCTCCAAGACAAGCAGCCCGACCGCGGGATCAACCTGTATATCAACTCCCCCGGCGGGCCCGTGGACGACACGCTGGCCGTCTACGACACGATGCAGTTTCTCAACTGCGACGTGGCCACCTTCTGCGTCGGCCAGGCCGCCAGCGGGGCGGCCGTCATCCTGGCCGCCGGCACCAAGGGCAAGCGCTACGCCCTGCCTCATAGCAAGATCATGATCCACCAACCCTGGGGCGGCGTGACCGGCCAGGCGTCCGACATCGCCATCCAGGCCGAGGAGGTCCTCAAGGCCAAGCGGGTGCTCAACGAACTGCTGGCCAAGCACACCGGCAGAGATGTCAAGCTCATCGAGGCCGAGACGGAGCGCGACCGCTACCTCAGCCCCGCCGAGGCGAAGGAGTACGGCATCGTCGATGAAATCCTGGAACGGGCGGCCGGAAAGAAGTAGCCTGCCAAACGAAGGGAACGAGCCATGACGGACTTCGGTGAGCGCAGTCGAGCCGACAACCAGCACCTGGTGCCCATCGTCATTGAGAAGACCGGCGCGGGGAGCGGAGCTACGACATCTACAGCCGGCTGCTGCGAGACCGCATCGTCTTTCTGGGGGGGCAGATCGACGACGCCATGGCCAATCTGGTCGTCGCGCAACTGCTGTTCCTCAGCAATGAGGACCCCAACGCCGAGATCCACATCTACATCAATTCTCCCGGCGGCGGGGTGTCGGCGGGACTGGCGATCTTCGACACCATGCGGTTCATCCGCCCGCCGGTGGCCACGTATTGTGTGGGCATGGCCGCGTCGATGGCGGCGGTGCTGCTGGTGGGCGGGACCAAAGGGAAGCGCTACATCCTGCCCAACAGCCGCGTGCTGATTCACCAACCGCTGATCCACGGCGTGCTGACGGGCCCGGCCACCGAGCTGGACATCGAGGCCCGGGAGATTATCCGCATGCGCAAACGGATCTACGAAATCCTGGCCGAGGGCACGGGGCAGTCCGTCGAGCAGATCGAGCGCGACTGCGACCGCAACAAGTGGCTGGAGGCTGCCCAGGCCGTCGCCTACGGATGCGTGGACAAGATTCTGTCCCAGATCCCCGACCTGGCTATTGGGGACAAGACCAAGGACAAGGACAGGGTGGAATGACGCGGATGCGAAAAACCTTGCGGACGTTGGTGCTGTTGCTGGTGGCCGCGGTGGGAGGGTGCCAGCCCACCGTCGCCAAGGACAAGTTCGACCGGCTCAACCAGCAGTGGTTGGACACCCTGCGGACCAACCGCGACCTGGTTCGCCGCGACCAGGAGCTGGAAGAAACAATTGGCCACCAGAACCAGCAGATCGCGACCTTACAGAACCTGGGTGACCAGCGGCTAAAGAAGCTGTTCTACGTCACGTCGCTGGAGCTAGGCCGCCGCAGCGGTGGCGTGGACACCGATCACCGTGATGGCGACGACGCGGTAGCCGTGTATCTTCAGCCCGTGGACCGCGACGGCCACGTGATCAAGGCCGCCGGCGAGGCGACCGTCCAGCTCTATGATCTGGCCAACAAACCGCAGGAGAACCTTATCGGGGAGTACCACTGGTCGGTCGATGAGCTGGGCCCGATGTGGGCAGGGGGCTTTTTCGGCAGTTCGCAGTTTTCGCTCACCTGCCCGTGGCGCAGCGGCCCGCCAGCCCACGACCAGATCACCATCCGCGCCACCTTCATTCGGCGCCGACCCATGAATCGGCTCAAAGAGAGCAAAGTTGTCACCGATGTTGGCGCCTGGCGCCATGCCTAACCCACCGATGAGTTGCGCCGCTTCGTCAGAAAGAATATCGCCGAACAAGTTCGGAGTCACCAGCACATCGAAGTCCTGCGGTTCCTTTATCAGACGCATTGAAGCGGCATCCACGTATAATTCGTTGAACGCGATGTCAGGATACTGTTTCGAGACCTCACGGCAAACGCTAGCGAATAACCCGTCGGTTACGCGCATGACGTTGGCTTTGTGGATTGCAGTGACTTTCTTCTTGCCGTTTCGTATTCTGGCAACCTCGAAGCCTTTTCTGGCAATGCGCTCAGTATTTTTTCTGGTGATTACCCGCAATGCCACGGTTGTATCGCCTAGTGAGAATTCTAAGCCCTTGTAAAGGTCCTCAGTGTTCTCCCTCACGAAGAACATGTCGATGTCAGGTCTCATAGCCGCTGAGTTAGGATACGACTTTATCGGGCGCAGGTTTGCATAGAGGTCGAACATCAGCCTCAGCTTTACGATAACGTCAGCAGCGGTTTCGCCCACTGGACCTTTTAGGCAGGCGTGGGATGCTTTGATTTTCTCCACGGTGTCATCGGGCAGAGCCACGCCTCTCTTCTGAAAAGTGGTGTCGCCAGCTTCCGCTTCTACCATGTCCAGTTTCAAACCGAATTTCGCTTGCGCAGAATTCAGCACCGCTAGCGTGGCTTCGGTCAGTTCTGGACCGATTCCGTCCCCTTGAATCAGGGATATTTTGTATTCTTTCATTTCTTCTCCATTCTCCCCTGCAGATTTTGATTAAACCTCCATCCGAAAGGATTTCCAGTATGAAAACTGGAAGCTTCGTCGCCCGAAGAGTCTTACCCTTGGACGCGTTACGTACTTCTCCCTTGTCCAAGTCCACCGCTAATTCGTCACCATTCT
>CAVXDC010000009.1:0-12544 GCA_963760365.1 uncultured Phycisphaerae bacterium | reverse complement strand
ACGTATCGCTGAGCGGGTGGAGATCAAGGAGGAAAGCCAGACCCTGGCCACCATCACGTTCCAGAACTATTTCCGCCTGTATCGCAAGTTGGCAGGCATGACCGGCACGGCCATGACCGAGGCCGATGAGTTCCTGAAGATCTACAAGCTGGACGTCGTCTCGGTGCCAACGCATCGGCCGGTCAACCGCATGGACCACAACGACCTCATCTTTGCCGAGGTGGACGCCAAGTACGACGCGCTGGTGGAGGAGATTCACGAAGTTTCCCGTCGCGGCCGGCCGGTGCTGGTGGGCACGACGAGCATCGAGAGGTCCGAGAGGATTTCGAGATGCTCAAGCGGCGCTATGGCATTGAGCACCAGGTGCTCAACGCTCGCCCGGAGAACGCCGCCCGCGAGGCCGAGATTGTCGCCCAGGCCGGCCAGCTCCACCCGCTCAAGCCGAATTCCAAGCAGATGGTGGGCAGCGTGACCATTGCCACGAACATGGCCGGCCGCGGCACGGACATCAAGCTGGGGCCGGCCGTGGTGTGGGACAAGTGCAAGGTGCCCTCCGAACAGGAGCTGGCGCGGCTGGAGGTGGCGGCGGAGGACCTGTTTCCCTCCGGCGTCACCAAGTGCTGCATCCATTGCCCGCAATATGACCCGGCCACCAATTGCGTCCACTGCTTCAAGCCGAAGGTCGATCCTAATTTCCCGCTCCGCGGCCGGACCGGCTGCCGGCAGGAGGTGCCCTGCGGCCTGCACATCGTCGGCACCGAGCGCCACGAGGCGCGGCGGATCGACAACCAGCTCCGCGGCCGATCCGGCCGCCAAGGTGATCCGGGGTCCAGCCGATTCTTCCTGTCCCTGCGGGACGACTTGATGGCCATCTTCGCCGGGGAGTGGACGCTGAAGATGCTCGGTTGGCTGGGCCTGACGGGCGACACCGCCATCGAGCACCCCAAGATCTCCAAAGGCGTCGAGCGGGCGCAGAAGAAAGTCGAAGGCCGAAACTTCGACATCCGCAAAAACCTGCTGGAATACGACGAGGTGATGGACTACCAGCGCCGCGCCTACTACGCCCGCCGCCAGGAGATGCTCCAGGGCAAAGGGCTGGAGGGCCTCGTGCGGGACATGGTCCACCAGGCCATCGCCGAGGCCGTCGCAGACTACCTGGGCGGCGGCTACGTGAAGCGGTGCATCGCCGAGTGGGCCAACCAGAACCTCCAGACCGCCGTCCGGGAGGACCAGGTGAAGGCAGAAACCCTGGAGGAGTTGGGCGATCTGGAGAACGACCTCCGCACCTGGGCCAAGGAAGAAGCCTCCGCGGAAATCTCCAAGACTCTGGGGGAGTATATGGACAGCGAGTTGGATCCCAAGGAATGGGACCTTCGCGGCTTAAGCGGCTGGGCGATGAGCCGGTTCAACGTGAACCTCTCGCAGAACCAGCTCCGCAAGATGAGTCCGCAAGAAGTGGAACGGGCCCTAGACGCAGCGGCGGCGGAGAAGATTGACCAATTCGACTTGTCTCCGCTGGCCCGATACCTTCAAGATGGTTTCACCCAGGCGTCGCTGGCGGACAGGGCCCGCGGCAAGTTCGACGTCCAGGTCACCGGCCAGGAGCTGACGGCCGACCCGGCCGCGGCCCAGGCCGTGCTCGACGAGCAAGTGGAGGCGGCCTACCGGCGTCGGGAGATCGAGTACCCCGTCGAATACGCCCTGGAGATGACGGTCGTCCCGGCCGGGACGGGCAACGTGTATGCCCTGGACAGCCTGGTGCGCTGGGCCAATCAGCGATATGACGCCGACCTGACCGTTGAGGACCTGCGTGACGCCAAACTGGAGGACATCCGCCAGCGGTTGACTGCGCTGTCGGAGGCCTGGGCCCAGGACGGTCGGATCGAGCAGGCCGTCCGCACCGGCCTGGGCGACGCCCCACGCGTGGAGGAGGCCGTGGAGTTCGCCCAGCGGCGATTTGACACGAAACTGACGGGCCAGGACTTCGAAGGCGACATTATCTCCAAGCTCGTGGAGGTCGGCCGGGCCTTCCTCCGCCGCGAGATGACCGAGCTGGAACGGTTCGTGCTGCTCCAGATCTCCGATACGGCCTGGAAGGACCACCTGCTGGCGATGGACCACCTCAAGAGCGGCATCGGTCTGCGCGGATTCGCCGAGCAGGACCCCCGCGTAGCCTTCAAGCGCGAGGGGGCTCGGCTGTACGAGGAGATGCACGCCGTCATCCGTGACCGCGTGACGGACATGATCTTCAAGGTCCGCCTGACGGCCTCCACGCGTCTCCAGAGCGTCTTTCAGGTGTCGCAGATGGTGCACGAGCAGCTGGCCGGCTACGATCGCTTCACGCAGGAGGCCGACGCCCAGGCCCAGGCCGCTCCGCAGAAGGTGGCCACGATCATCCGCCAGGTTCCCCGCGTGGGCGCAACGATCCCTGCCCGTGCGGCTCGGGCAAGAAATACAAGAAATGCTGCGGCAAAGGTCGGGAGTGATCAGAGAGCGGGTTTTAATCAGGAGAATGGTCATGGAATTCGAATTCATTATCGGTGCTCTAGTCACGCTGCTCTATCTGTGGCTTCAAGTGGCCTTGGTGTTAGCCGTCCGGAGAATGGCCTCCGCTGTAGAGAAGATTGCCAAGAGCACCACAAAGCCGTGAACAACCCAGCTACCCAGGTGACGGAGATGTAGGTCGCAAGCAACGATGCAATTATCAAGCAGCCGAGTACCCGAAGTCCAAGCGGTGGGTAAGGTGAAGGAAATATAATGATGGGAAGTGATCCGATATTCGAGCGTTTTACCAAGCGGCTCAAGCAGCACAAGCTGGAGGAGCTGGCCAAAAAGGCCCGGAGCAAGGAAGACGTCGAAGCCGAGGAGAAGCTGCTGAAGGAGACCGAGAAGGTCAAGCCCATCGCCGGGACCGGCGAACCGAACAGGAACGATCCCTGCCCGTGCGGCTCGGGTAAGAAATACAAGAAGTGCTGCGGCGTGAAAAAAGGCTGATCGCACCACATCCACATTGAGGTTGGCGATGTCGGAACGCAAAGTCTGCAAGCTCGCTCTGGAGGATGGGTTGGTCTTCGTCGGCTGGAGTTTCGGCGCCGAGGGAACCACGCAGGGGGAGGTGGTGTTCAACACGTCGATGACCGGCTACCAGGAGGCGCTGACGGATCCCTCGTACGTGGGTCAGATCGTTACGATGACCTATCCGCTGATCGGTAACACCGGCGTCAACACGGAAGACATCGAAAGTTACAACCGCCGCGTGCAGGTGGCGGGGTTCGTGGTCAAGGAATTGTCAGCAACGGTGAGCAACTTCCGGGCTGATCGGACGCTGGAGGACTACCTGCGGCAGGCGGGGGTGATGGGCCTGACCGGCGTGGACACTCGTGCCCTGACCCGCCGCCTGCGGCTGACCGGCGCCAAGAACGGGGCGATGAGTACCGAGATCCTCGATGAGGACGAGCTGGTCGCCCGCGCCAAGGCCACCCCGCCGATGTTCGGGCTGGACTTAGTCAAGCTCGTCGCGCCCGCTTCCGGCTACGCGTGGGGGGAGGGTTTCACCAGCCGCTTTGCCCAGGCGCGGCGCGAGCACGGCAAGCGGATCTATCGCGTCGTGGCCGTGGACTGCGGGGCGAAGATGAACATCCTCCGCAACCTCGTCGAGGCCGGTTGCGACGTGACGGTCGTGCCCGCCACGGCGACGGCGGAGGAGGTCCTCACCCACAAGCCCGACGGCGTGTTCGTCTCCAACGGGCCGGGCGATCCGGGCGTGGTGACTTACACCATCGACACGCTGAAAAAGCTTATCGGCCGCGTGCCGATCTTCGGCATCTGCCTGGGCCATCAGCTCCTGGGTTTAGCGCTGGGGGCCGAGCGCTTCAAGCTGAAGTTCGGCCACCGCGGCGCCAACCAGCCCGTCCGCAATCAGGCCACCGGCAAAGTGGAAATCACCTCGCAGAACCACGGTTTTGCCGTCGAGGAAAAGACCCTCCAGGCCACCGGAGCGGCCATCACGCACGTCAACCTCAACGACGGTACCGTGGAGGGCTTCACGCACGCCGACAAGGCGCTGTTCTCGGTGCAGTACCATCCCGAGGCCTCCCCCGGTCCGCACGATGCAACGTACCTGTTCGACTGCTTCCGGGACATGATGGAGTCAGGACGCTCTCCAACGGCCGAGCAGATGCACGCCGCTCAAGAGAAACTGGCCAAGGCCGGGCACAAGTGACGCTTGACCTGCGCGATCTGGGGCGGTGCTCATGGAGCACGGCGCGGGGGGGCCGCAATCCAGTAGGCGAAGACCGATGATCTACCTTGGGACCTTCCTGATTGCCTTTGTGACGCTTGCCTTCGAAGTCACGCTGACGCGAATTCTCAGCGTGGTCTCATGGTATCACCTGGCCTTTTTTGCCGTATCGACCGCCATGCTCGGCATGACCGCCGGTGCGGTGACAGTCTACTTGAAGCCCGCGTGGTTCACCCGCCAAAGGGTGCGGGAAAGCGTCGCGTGGGCGTGCCTGGGGTTTTCACTCGCCACTCCAGCTGCTTTGGTGGTGATATGCCTGGTGCCCTTGGGGTTTTGGGCCTATGCGATGTTCCTGTTTGCCTTGATGATCGTCACGCTGGCTTGCGTTTTCCCCTTCTACTTTTCGGGTATTGCCGTCACGGCCGTCTTGACCCGCAGCGGTCTTCCTGTCGGAAAGCTGTACGCCAGCGATCTGGTGGGCGCCTCATTCGGATGTCTTATGGTTTTAGGGGCCTTGGAGTTCATGGATGCGATGAGTCTGGTCCTGCTCTGCGCGGCTATTGGAATGCTGGCCGGAATATGCTTTGCCTACCGCAGCCAGGCATTTCGGTACTCCAAGCTGGGTTGGTTTGTCTTTGGGATTCTTCTCCTGGCCGTGCCCGCCAATGCGTTCACGCCGTACGGCATCCGCCCGATCGCTGTGAAGGGGAGGATCCTGGCCGAACCGGCCTGGCTGGAAAAGTGGAATTCGTTTTCCAGAGTGTCGGTCAGTCAGGAGCGCGTGGAACCTCCCCAATATTGGGGCCCCAGTCCCAAGGCCCCTCATTCGGACTTGGTCCAGCGTGGGATGACCATTGACGGAGAAGCCGCGACTTCCCTCAGCCGATTTGCCAGCCGTGAGGATATCGCCCATCTGGCCTTTGACGTGACGAATGTCGGATACTACCTTCGCCCCAACGGCGGGGCCTGCATCATCGGGGTGGGGGGAGGGCGCGATGTTCAGGCCGCCATTCTCTTCGGGCACGAGCGGATCGTCGGGATCGACGTGAACCCCATCTTCATTGACCTGCTGACCCACCCGTTCCGGCAGTTTGCGGGCATCGCAGACCGTACAAACGTCAAGCTGGTGGTGGATGAGGCCCGATGCTATCTGTCACGGACGCAAGAGCACTTTGCCCTGATCCAGATGTCGCTGATTGACACCTGGGCGGCCACAGGCGCGGGGGCGTTCTCGCTGTCGGAGAACGCTCTCTATACCGTCGAAGCCTGGCAAACGTTCTTCCAAAGGCTCAGTCCCGATGGAATCTTCACGGTGTCGCGGTGGTATGATCCCGGCAATCTGGGTGAAACCGGACGCCTAGTGAGCCTTGCGGTAGCATCGCTTTTTCGCGCCGGGGTATCTCATCCTTCTCAGCACATCGCGCTGATCACGTCGGGCCAAATCTGCACAATGCTGGTAGGGAGGCAGCCTTTTAACAACCAGGACTTGGCGAACCTGAAAAAAACGGCCTTGGAGCTTGAGTATAAAGCCGTCGTCCTGCCCGGTGAGCCTATAGACCATCAGGCCATCCGGCGCATCGTGATGGCAAGCTCCCTTCAAGAGCTGAACCGCGTGGTCGAGGCCGAACCGTACAGGTTTGATCCCCCGACGGATGAAGACCCATACTTTTTCAACATGCTTCGGCTCGGTCACATCCTCGACGTCGCTGTTCCGAAAATATCCAAGGGCGTGATTGCCGGAAATCTCGTGGCCACATCTGTCCTGTGCGGTCTGATCGTATCTCTGGCGATGTTGACCCTAGCCGCGATTGTACTGCCTTTGATGGTCAAGACGCGTCAGGAGGCCAAGGCGGGCAGGGACTTGAGGGTGCTATGGAGCGGAGCCGGTTATTTTGCCTTGATTGGCGCGGGGTTCATGTTTGTGGAGATCGCTCTGGTCCAGAAGTTCTCCGTGTTCCTGGGGCGCCCCGTCTACGCGCTAGGCATTGTGCTATTCACGATCATCGCCAGCACCGGGGTCGGGAGCTTCGTCAGCGAGAGATTCCCCGTGACCCGGAGCCGGTGGGTGATCGGCTTGCCCCTGATGGCAGCCTTGGCCATCGTGGGAACCCGGTTTGCGTTAGGACGGATCTTGGCGGACATGATGACGTCCCTGATGCCGAACCGGATCGCGGTCGCGATTGCCGTGCTAACACCCTTGGGTATTCTTATGGGGTTCTTCTTCCCCACGGGGATGCGGTTGATGAACCGGATCGGAGGTGGGGAGACTCCCTGGTACTGGGCCTTGAACGGGATCTTCGGCGTTCTGTGTTCCGCCTTGGCTGTGTTCGTTTCCATTTTCTTCGGCATATCTACGAACCTGTACCTGGGAGCGTTGTGCTACCTGTGCATTGTAGTGTGCCTTCGCAGTATGTGGTTGGGCGCGAAACGTACAGAGCAAGGCTTCCAGGAAACAGGGGTTGAGATCGGCATGGTGCCTGGAGGCGCAACAGAGTGATTCACCGGCTGCGCTGCTGACGAACGTTGGACTTCCGGGCGGGTTCTTCCGGCAGGTTTACGGTGAGTTTTTCAGCGAGTTTTTCGGTCAAAAAGTTTGCTGACGCGGATCGGCGTAGAGGAAAACGTTGTCGAAGAAGTATTCCCCCGGCGGCCAGTAGGCGTACACCTGGATTTGCAGCCACTGGACGTTGGCGGGCAGGCCGCCGCGCGGGGGAAAACGCCGGCCTGGTGCGTCCAGTCGCCGCTTGAGTTGCGGCAGGGGAGATACCAGCGATAGACCTCGCGGCGATAGCGGTCCGGGTGCGCCTTGGCGTCCTCGGCGATCAGCGCCTTCTGCCGCGCTTTGGGCAGTGCGGCGAAGGTTTTTGGGGTCAGTTTTCGCTCGACCAGGGACTGTTCAGGCAGTCCATCGGCTGTGCCGCTGGTGTCTTGGAAGCCCTTGACGAAAATCTTGGGAAAGGCCCCGTCCGTCCGCGGTCCCTTGACATCGGCCGTCAGCCAGTACCGCTGTCCCGCCTTAGCTGGAATCCAATCGCTGCCATAGTGCACGCCCTCCATCCCTGCCACCGATCGGTACGAGGTGTCCTTGGGGATTTCCGGCGGGTGGTTGGGGTCGGCCTGATGGAATAGGAGCTTGCGGCGGTACTCCAACCAGGGGTCGCGCGCCAGGTCGGTGCGGATTTTCAGCACCTGGCCCCGGCCGGCTTCGCTGCGATTCGCCGTGGCAGGCTCGGCCGGCCCGGCCACCAAGAACGTGCTGACGCGGTCCGGAGCTTCCCATCCGCGATAACCTTGTTCGAAATCGCCGTTGACGTTCAGAGGCTGGCCGAAGTCGTTTGGCTCGGTCTGATCGCCTTGTTGGGGGGGCTTGGCTTCCTCTTTGCCGAGAAGGACCTCCACAATCTGTCTAGCGATCTCGCCTTGGGCTCGCTCGGTGTTGTCGAAGAAAGTCCTGGTCCATTCCCGGGAGATGGAGGTATTCCGCAGGTCGATGAACCGGATGGCTGCTGCTGTGGAGTTTTCCGTCTTGCGGACTGTGCCCCACAGGGCGACGTTGACCGCCAGTTTTGCCATCTCGGCCTTGACGTGATGCAAATCGGCGTTGAAGGGCGGTGGGGGAAATTGCTGCGTGGTCGTCGCGTCCACGACCACGCAGTCCTCGTGTCGGGCCAGGCGCAGGCGGACGCTGTCGGCCAAGGCCGCCCCGGCGTTGCTGTCCTCGCCGATGGTAGTGAAGTCGAACACGACCACGAAGTTGATGCTCGTTTGTTTCTCAGCCACAACCTGGGGTGGTGCGGGAGGCGTCGGTCTAGCGGCCAGGCACACCCACGCCGCCGCGAAGACCGCCGCCCCCGTCACCATGCACGCGCGCAGTGTCATCGATGTCTCCCGGTGGTTAACGATCCACTTCATCCGCCCTTGCAGCCGTGTGCAGCCATTTGGGTTTGAGACTCAGGGGAGAATGTCGTTCAAGCCGAGCGCTCGCGGATGGTCTCGGGGTATCGAGCCATGGTCACGGCCGTGTCGTAGGTAATGTCGCCCTGGTGGTACAGGTCGAGCAGACAATGGTCCATGGTGTTCATGCCGTACTTCTGTCCGCCCTGGATCTCCGAGTAGATCATGTGCGTGGTGTTCTCGCGGATGTGCCTTCGCACACCGGCAGTTCCCGCCAGAACCTCGTAACACAGGACTCTTCCCTTGCCCCCGGCGCGCGGCAGGAGCTGTTGGGCGACCACGCCCTGGATCGTGTTGGCCAGCATGTACCGAATCTCGGATTGCTGGCCCTCGGGGAAGCTGGCCACCATGCGCTCCAGAAGCTCGGTGGTGCTGGGGGTGTGGAGGGTAGCGATGACCAGGTGGCCGGTCTCGGCGGCCATCAAGGCCGTGTGAATGGTCTCGGCGTCGCGCAGCTCGCCGATGCCGATGACATCGGGGTCCTGCCGCAGCACGTGGATCAGCGCGTGGTGGAAATCGTGCACGTCGCTGAGGACTTCCTGCTGGATCACGATCGACCTCTTGAAGCTGTGGACGAACTCGATGGGGTCCTCGATCGTGATGATCTTGAAGCGGTTCTCCGCGTTGATGAGATCGATCATGTAATGGAGGGTCGTGGTCTTGCCGACGCCGGTGGGTCCGGTGATGACTACCAGGCCGCTGGGCTTGTGTGCCAGCTCGTCGACGGCTACCGGCAACCCCAGTTCCTGGCGCGTGCGGATGGCCGGTTCACACAGGCGGATGGACAGCTCGGGGTTGCCGTTGCGGTAGTACAGCGTGATCCGTGCGCGGTTCTCACCTTCGACCGTCGTGGAAAAGCACAGCATCCAATCGGTCTCGAAGCGTCGCTTCTGATCCTCGTTAAGGCACTCGTAGGCCAAGGCCTTGGCCGAGTCGGGGGTGTAGACCTCGCCCTTGGAAGTCACGATCTCCCCGTCGATCCGGAAAATCGGCGGCATGTTCACCACGACGTGGATGTCGCTGGCATTGAATTTCCTGCCGGCTCGCAGCAGAGAGGCTAGGTTCATCGTCGCCTCCATCCCAGTTGCCGAAGCAACCGCCTGAAGAAGGGTTCGGTCTCCAAGTCCTGCAAGGCCTGTCTGGCCTCGGCATAATCCGGCCGAAGCTGGAGGCAATGCCTGTAGCTGCGGCACGCCAAGGCCGTCTGCCCCAGTTCCCGCTGGGCATGGCCGAGCACGAACCAGGCATAGCCCGCATCGCCAGCCATCTCGACGGCCTTTTTGGCGTATTCGAACGCCGCCGCTGCGCGCCGGTAGAATAGGTAGATGCCCGCAATGATGACCCGGTCGAACCAGTCGGCCGCCGGCTCCGCCAAGGCCTTCTGGAAGCACGTGTCGTGGATGTGCTCACCCCGCGCCAAAAGCACCTCTCCCCGCACCTCCCATCGCCAGGGGGATGAACCCACGGCTTGCAGGGAGGCGTCGCTGCACGCGATGGCCGAGGCAGCGTCTCTCATTCGCAGGCACGCCTGGCTCTTGGCGGCCAGCAGTTCCCCATTGTTGCGAAAAATCTCCAACGCCTTGTCGGACCACAACCGGGCCTCGTGCTGCTCCCCCAGTTGCACGAGCATCTGCACCTGACCGACCCAGGCGGGAACCATCCGACGGTCCTCTTCCAGGCACTTGGTGTAGAGCTGAAGCGCCCGTTCGAACCGTCCCCAGCGGTACTCCTCGTCGGCCATGCGCAGGTATTGGTCGGCCGAGGGGATGGGCACGCCGGTCCGCTGGGCCTGCTGCGCGGGCTTCTTGTCCTCGAACTCAAGATGGCCGAATCTGCCGGTCATCACCGCCTCTCCAGGGGGCCGAATCGGTGCAGCGGCCTGAGCCGCCAGTAAGCCTTGCCCAGGATATCCTCCCCCGCCACGCGCGAGGCATGGATATACATACTCAGCATGTCACCATGTCCGCCAGGATTAAGGAAGCTCATCAGCGATGGGAGGATGATATACTCATTCGGGCCGGCCTGGATGCTCAAATTTGGAGGGATATAGTCAAGCCCAGCCACCGGTAGCAGGTCGGTCGGTTGGCCGTTGATCCACAGTTGCCCTCCCTTGACGCTTACAGTGTCCCCAGGCAGGCCGATAATCCTGTCCAAGCCCGTCCCGGCAGAGATGCGAAATCCATGACCTGTCTGGGACCTGATATTGTACATGACCAGATCCCCGCGCTCGAATCGCTGGGGGCGAACGAAGTGGCCTTGGTACAACAGGACGTCCCCGCTGTTCAGCAGGGGATTGGATCGGAGTTCCACGAGTTCTACCGGGACAACCAGCCCGCCGGCCAGGTACCGCACGGACCCGTAAACGCCGTAATGCAAGAGGAAAAAGGCGAGCAAACCTACCCCCACCCGTCGGACCAGCGTCAGACGCCCAAGAAAAGGCCCCAGAACGAGCGACAGGCTTACCAGGTGCGCCGCCAAGGCTAGACCGTAAAAGTACCAGCCATCCCTGCCACCGGCCAGCACGACTGCCCCCAGCAGTCCTGCTATCCAGGCCATTAGCAACGCCCATCCTCGTCTAGGCCGGCCGGCGGCAATCTGACCCCATCCCGGCACCAGGCACCACAGCGCCCACCGGAAGTACGTGGACCTCCGACGCAGCACGCGGCCTGTCCGGCCACCTCTCAGGGTCGCGATGCGACAGACCAATCGCTCCCACAAGTCTCTGCCGGCGCGGCGGGGGGGGTGGACGTCGATGTGGCCTACGTCCAACGCGCTGCCGCAACGGACGCACACCGACGTGCCGGGGGTGTTCTCAAACCTGCAACTGGGGCACTCCATGACTTCCCCCGCGCCTTAGACGTCCTTCTGGCGGACGTTGACGTTCATGCGGACCTTGGTATCCGGCCCGTAATACTCCGTGGTCAACTGGCGGCTCTCCTCCTGGCCGACGATGTCGCGGATCAGGTCGGCCAGCTCCAGGCACTTGGCGCCCTGAGACCCTTTAACCTGGACTTTGAGCTTGCCGTCCTTGCCGATCGTGATGTCGAACTCCGGCTGTTCCATGCTCCGCCTCCAGGTGCCTTAGCCCTTCAGTCGGACGCGCACGCGGATGGAGTCGTCCTGCTGTACCTGCTCCTCCACGATGCTGTAGTTGCGATTCTTCAACTCGGTCATCAGTTTGTGATAGGCGAACTGCTGCACCACGCGGCCAGCGACTTCCTGGCCGATCTTCTCCAGTTCGCTCTTGGACAGCGGCCCGCTGACGCACAGCGAGCAGGCGCCCCGCTCGTCCCGGCGGAAGACGATCGACACGCCCTGCCGGTCGATCTGTATTGTCTGGGCCTGTCCCAACTCCTCGTCCATCACCTGGCTGTGGGGAAGGACGGTCTCCACGGTGTTGATCCCCAGTTCCTCCTTGACGGTCTGCTCGCGCTGGACGGCAAAGCCCAGACTGGCAGCCGCGGCGGCGATGGCGGCGGAAATCGCCGGCCAGCTTCCGATGAGGATGGGAGTCAGGACGCAAACGGCGCTCATCAATCATCCTTCCAGCTCAAAGCTCCAGCTTGCGGTGGGGAACGGGGCCGGTCTGATCTTCGGGGTGCGAGGCCATGCGGGCCCGACCCTCGGCCCAGGCCCGCAGTCCGGAAATCTTCTCGCTCATGGTCTTGGACAGCGGCACGGTCTCCCCGATGCTCTTGAGCACGTCGGCCGTCTCCAGCTCCTTGTTCAGGTAGAACACGTCGTAGAGGGCACTGATGACGGCCTCCTCGATCTCGGCCCCGCTGAACCCCTCGGCCGCCTCGGCCAGGCGGTCCAGGTCGAACTTGCCGGGGTCGCGCCTGCGCTTGGCAATGTGAATCCGGAAAATCTCCTTGCGCTCCGCAAGGTAGGGCAGGTCCACGAAGAAGATTTCGTCCAGCCGCCCTTTGCGCAGCAGTTCCGGCGGGAGCTGCGAGATGTCGTTGGCGGTGGCGATGACGAACACGGGCTTCTGCTTCTCGTTCAGCCAGGTCAGGAACGTGCTCATGACGCGGGCCGTCGTGCCGCCGTCGGTCATGCCGGAACTGGAAGCCCCGCTGAAGGCCTTGTCGATCTCGTCCGCCCACAGCACCACCGGGGCGATGTTCTCGGCCACCGCGATGGCCCGGCGGATGTTTTCCTCCGAGGAGCCCACCAGGCTGGAGAACATCCGCCCCATGTCGAACCGCAGCAGGGGCATGTTCCACAGCTTGCTGACGGCCTTGGCGCAGAGGCTCTTGCCGCAGCCCTGCACGCCGATGAGCAGCACGCCCTTGGGCGCGGGCAGACCGAACTGCCGCGCCCCTTCCGAAAAGGCCAGCGCCCGCTTGT
>CAVXDC010000008.1:0-165064 GCA_963760365.1 uncultured Phycisphaerae bacterium | reverse complement strand
TCTTCTTATGTCGTACTCGAACTTCAGTTGCTCATTGCTCGGTCACTCGGCGTCGTAGGGGCCGACGTGGAGCACCTGGGCGCAGGGCCCTTCCTGGAGCGTCTCCAAGCGGACCTGGGCGATGGCGGGATTGTCCTTCTTGGCCGAAAGTTCCTTGGCCGTGCGGGCGAGCATCGGGTGCGTCACGACCTCCGGCTGGACAATCAGCATCGTCCAGTGCCATGAGTCCTTGCGGTCGAGGCGGTCCATATGGAACGGCTCACCCTCGGTAATCCACCACAAGCCCTCCAAGCCCATGACCGTCCAGTCCGGTCCGCCGGCCTTTTTGGAGGCAAACTTCATCGTGTACGACAGGCCGTAGAGGGCCTGGAGGGCCTGCTGGAACTGAGGGGACTTATTGGGGTCGCCCCGGCCGTCGATCATCAGGCAACGGAGCGGCGGCACGTTGACGAGGGCCGGCTTGACCGAGGCCTTGTACGCGGCGGCGAGCTGTTTCCTGAGTTCGATCTTCTTCACGGGTTATTCTCCGCTTCCTCCACTCCCAGGCGCTTGGACAGGTCGGCATAGTAGAGATTCATGGCCGCGTCGGTCAATCGCGGAGACAGGGCCGCCATTAGTGCCAGCATCTTCCCCCCGAACGAAAAGACGATCTCGGGCCGGTTCTTGCCGATGGCCGCCACGATGCCCCTGGCCACCGTCGCGGCGGGCATCAGGCCCTTGAAGCGTTGGAAGCTGCTCCGGGCCGCCCGGCCGCGGGAGGAGTGGTCGAAGAACTCCGTCGCCGTCAGACCCGGGCAGACGCAGGTCACGCGGACGCTGTAGGGCCGCAGCTCCACGCGCATCGAGTCGGTCAGTCCGCAGACGGCGAACTTGGTGGCCGAGTATCCCCCGTGGAACGGCGTGCCGCGCTTGCCGACGACGGAGGAGACGTTGAAGATGTGCCCGCTGTGCTGGCGGATCATGACCGGCGCCACGGCCTTGCAACCGTAGAAGACGCCGAAGAAGTTCGTCTCGAACAGCGCGTGCAGGTCCTGCGCGCTGGTTTCGTGCACGCGGGCGAACAGGCCGAAGCCCGCGTTGTTGACCATCACGTCCACGCGGCCGAACTGCTCGACCGTCCGTGCCACCAGCGCTTCGACCTGCTGCGGGTCGGCCACGTCGGTGGGTACGGTTAGGGCTTCGGCGCCGGCGGACCGGCACTGCCGGGCCACCTGCTCCATCCGATCGGCCCTTCGGGCGGCCAGGACCACCGCGTAACCGTGGCGGGCTAAGGCCAGCGCCGTCTCCATGCCGATCCCGCTGGAAGCGCCCGTGACGATCGCTGCGCGCTGAACCATCGGGTGTCTCCTTAGGGGCCCTGGGCCGGGGGGGCGGTGGCAAGGAACTGCACGATGTTCACCGCCACCGCCACTGCCAGGACGACCCAAAGCCCCACTTTGATGAGGGTGACCTGGCGGTCGATTGCCGCCGGGGGCGACGGGCCGGTGGGTCTGTCCATGGCCATGAGGTAGTCGATCCGGGAGGTAATCGAGCCGTGCCGCCAGTTCCGCTGGTTCAGAGGAATGCCGTTCAGTTGGCCGATGCGTCGGAGGGCACCGCAGAACACGGCCGTCCCGTCCGGGGCGGAGTCCGAATCGGCCAATCGGGCGGCGGATACGTCGCTTTGCCTCTCCAGCTTCCTGCTGAGCCATCCAAAGCCAAAAACCCACGCCGCCGCCAGCAGCAGGGACATCATCCCCAGCGCCAGCTCGTCACCCCAGCCCAGCCATTGGGCTGCCTGCTGGGCGGCGGCGGCGCACAGGCCCGTGGCGGCGACGGCGAACAGGGCCGAGTAGAAGATGTGGTGGTGGCGGATATGGCCGGCCTCGTGGGCAAAGATGGCCCGGATGGATCGCTCGTCCATGTGGGCCAGCAGCACGTCGCTGAGCAGCACGTACCGGATCGGGCCGATCAGCCCCATGACGGCCGCGTTGGCAATCGCCTGACCGGAGTGCCAGATGAGGATGTTTCGATAGCGCAACCTCATCCGTCGGCACAGGTCCACCAGGCCGTCGCGCAATCGGCCGGGCGGCAGGGGGCTGGTCCGCCAGATCCGCACGAGGAGGGCCGGGCTGGCCACAAAGACCCCCGCCGTACCGGCAAGGGAACCCGCCACCAGCACGACTTCGGCGGCGGAGGGAGAAAACAGGGGGCAGACGTACAATCTCACCAAGTCCCCGACCAGCACGATCAGGCCTACCGGCACGGCCACCAGCGCTACGTGATGGCGGAAGTTGTAGAGCAGAAACTCATCCAACCGCCAGACCCGCACCGCCGCGGTATCCACGCCCGCGGCGACCGCCGATTGAAGGCGCACGGCCTTGTAGAACGGATAGTCCAGGGCCCAGGTGATCAGCAAAGCGGCCGCGAACGGCGCCCAGGCCAGCACCGCCCCGACCAGCGGGACACGCATCAAGCCCAGCTCGCTGACCAGGACGGTGCGATAGCCCAGCAGCAGCACCCCCGCCAGACCGCCTACCAGAAAGATATATCCAAGCATTCCTCCCAGCCGGTGCCGCCGCAGAGACCGGGGCGATAAGACCGAGCCGTCGGTCGCCGCCGTGCGGAAGGCCCAGGCCGTATTGGCCGCCGCGAGGATCGCCGCGACGATCAGATACGTTCCGACGGCCGGGACCGCCAGCCAGCCCGGTAGCGCAGGGGCTAGGAACAGGGGCTGCGCCATCAGCGTCAAGGCCATGATCAGTGAGATCAGCACGACAATCGGCATGGTTCATTCACCGCTCGGCAAAAAAGGGATTCTACTGCCGCACCGGGCCGGGGGGTGCAAGATTCCACCCCGCAGGCCCCTGCAGCACGGGGGCGGGGCAGGCGACTCGGGTGCGGGTGGGGCTGAGGGTGAAAGTCCTTGAAACCCCCGCGGGCCTTGGACAAGATAGGGAATCTAAATTCCGGCGGCGGCGTAGCTCAGTTGGCAGAGCAAGGGATTCATAAGCCCTGGGTCACTGGTTCGAGTCCAGTCGCCGCCAGTATCCGGCAGTGCGGTGAGTCGGTGGCTGGCGAAGGGGGGGGCAAAACTGGTTTGTCGCGTGTATTTTTGCTTGAAGACCTTCCGGGTCGTTGCTATAAGCGTGTCCGTTTGGTATGAAGCGCACAGGCCTGGTCGGAAAGACCCTCCATCAAAGGAGACGTAGGTATGTGGATGCCAATCGCTCGATTCTTGGGACAAGACTGGCTGTATTGGTGGCAGCTGCCGCTGGTCGTCCTGTTGGTCATTTTGCTGATCGTCTGGAAGGTCTATCGCAGCAAACAGATGTAGGGCCTTCCCTCACGGCCGCTGCCCGGATGCAGCGGCGGGGGAAGATCAGTTTTTTCGAAACACGGCGGTCAGACCGACCGCTGTGTTCGTATGACGGTCCGCTGCGGGCCGGGAGAGCCACGGGGCGGCTTGTGCACCCGCACCAGCCCGTTGCAGCGTTCTCATCCGCGGCGGCTTGTGGGTCAGGCCGCCCGTTTTTCGCACCGGCATACGAGGATGCCATAGCACCGGCCCGAGGAGACGATCGTCGTGCCCGAGCACTTCGCCGACAGGTTGCTCGCCGCCATCGAAAAAACCTCCCCGGTCTGCGTGGGGATCGATCCGGTGTACGAGCAGTTGCCTTCGGCTTTGCGGACGACTGAAGCGGAGGAGGCCCGGCACCTGGAGGCCATCGGGGCGTTCTGCCGTGAGGTGCTGGAGGTCGTCGCCCCGACCGTTCCCGCCGTCAAGCTTCAAAGTGCGTGCTTTGAGCGGTATCGCGACAGGGGCGTCGGGTTGTACTTCGAGCTGGTGCAGTATGCCCGGAAGTTGGGACTGCTGGTCATCGGTGACGTCAAGCGGGGCGACATCGGTTCGACAGCCCAGGCCTATGCCGCCGGGCACCTCGGCCACGCGGCGGCGCCCGATGCGGTCACCGTCAACGGGTACTTCGGGGTTGATGGCCTTTTGCCGTTCCTTCAAACCGCCCAGGCCGCTGGGGCGGGGCTGTTTGTGCTGGTGCGGACCAGCAACCCCTCGGCCGCCGCCGTGCAGGATTTTGCTGACGCCGCCGGAAGGCGGTTCTACGAGCACTTGGCCCTCCAACTGGCCGAGCTGGGCGCCGCCGAGGGCCTGGTCGGCCGATGTGGGTACAGTTGCCTGGGCGCGGTGGTCGGGGCGACCTATCCGGCTGAGGCGCGGCGGTTGAGGGAGCTCATGCCCCGCCAGATGTTCCTGGTACCGGGCTACGGCGCCCAGGCGCCACCGCCGCCGACTGCGCCGCGGCGTTTGCCCCCGACGGTACAGGGGCGATCGTCAATGCCAGCCGGTCGGTGATCTTCGCCTATAATCAGCCGGGCGGTGAAAAAAAGGATTGGAAGCAGGCCGTCGCCGAGGCCGCCAAGGCTTTCGCCGCCGACATCGCCTCGGTAGTGAGGCGCTAGGCCGTCGTTGGTCTGGTCGTCCCCACCGATGAAAAAATCATCTGCCGCTCGCTGGAAACGATGGCTGTCGGACGTCCCAACTCGCGGATGTTTGCGCTGCCTGCCCCGCCGCCGGACAAGCTGGAGATCGGTGGGCAAACCTATCGTCTGGCCCGGGTGCTGAAGCACGACTTCCTGGCCGCCACGTGCCTGTATGAGCTGGCCGCACCGGGCCGACGCTCCGGCGCATTGGCGAAGGTGGTCGTGAAGTTCGGCCGGTCGCAGGACTTTTGCGGGCTGCCGCTGGGGTGGATCGGGGATTACCTCATCGACCACGAGGAGGCGATTTATAAAACCCTGGCCGATCTGGAGGGCGTGCCGCGCTGGTTGGGGCGCGTGGGTAGGGCGGGCCTGGCGATCGAGTATATCGAGGGCCAATCGCTGGACCGCACCGCGCCGCCGCCGGGGTTCTTCGACAGGTTGCGAGCGCTGCTGGACGCCGTACACGCTCGCGGTGTGGCCTATGGAGACACCAACAAGCGGTCCAACGTCCTGATCGATCGGACCGGCAGGCCCTACCTGGTGGACTTCCAGATCTCTTTGCGCCTTCGGGACGATCTGCCCTGGCCTCTGTCGGCCGTCGCGCGGCGAATCGTCCACTACCTCGCGGCCAAAGACTTTTACCATCTCTACAAGCACAAGCGCCGGCTGTGCCCCCAAGAGCTGACGGCCGAGGAGGAGGCCCTGTCCCGCCGGCGGACGGGCCTGCTCTGGCTGCACCGCGCGATGACCACGCCCTATCGGACGCTGCGGAGGCGGTTCCTGAACCGCCAGTTCCGCCGCGGGCTGCTGGTCAGTCCCACGGCCGGAATGGAGGACGACATGCCGGAAAAGGCCACCTGGCAGTCGCGGAAAAGAAGTGATGCCAAGACCCCAAAACGGTGACTCGATGCGTGAGACGATGAAGGCGATGGTTCTGGAGGCCAACGCCCCGATCGAAAGCGCCCCTCTGAAGATGGCGGAGCTGGCGGTGCCCACCCCCTCTGAGGGGCAGGTCCGCTTGAAGGTGCATTGTTGCGCCATCTGCCGCACGGACCTGCACGTGATCGAGGGCGACCTGCCGCCGCGCAAGCTGCCGCTGGTGCCCGGCCATCAGATCGTCGGGGTCGTGGACGGTCTTGGCGCGGGCTGCCGGCGGTTGGCCCTCGGCCAGCGCGTGGGGGCGGCCTGGCTGAGGCATACCTGCGGACGATGCCGCTTCTGCACCAGCGGCAGGGAAAACCTCTGCCCCGACCAGCAGTTCACCGGCTACCACGCCGACGGGGGTTACGCCGAGTACGCCCTGGTGCCGGAAGCGTTCGCCTACGCGTTGCCCGCCGCTTTCGACGATGCCCAGGCGGCCCCATTGCTGTGCGCCGGCATCGTGGGCTATCGCGCGCTCAAGCGAAGTAACCTGCCCGACGGCGGCAGCCTGGCCATGTACGGCTTCGGCTCCAGCGCCCACGTGATTATCCAGATCGCCCTGCATCGCCGTGGTCGGGTCTACGTGGTGACGCGCGACCCGCGCCATCGCAAACTCGCCGAGGAGATGGGGGCAGCGTGGGTGGGTACAAGCGCCGCTGAGCTTCCCGTCAAGGTCGATAGCGCCATCCTTTTCGCACCGGCCGGAGAGTTGGTGCCCCAGGCCCTGGCGAAGTTGGAAAAAGGCGGCACGCTCGCCCTGGCCGGCATCCACATGACGCCCATCCCGTCGATGGACTATCGCGAGAGCCTGTTCTATGAGCGGGACGTCCGCTCCGTGACGGCCAACACGCGCCAGGACGGCCGGGAGCTGCTGGAGCTGGCCGCGGCTATCCCCATCCGTCCGCACGTCATCCCTTACCGCCTGGACCAGGCCAACCAGGCGCTGGCGGACCACAAGGCCGACCGGATCAACGGCACGGGCGTGCTGGTCGTGGCGGAGTAGGTCGGCCGGTGGGTTCTTCTCGCTTCGCTTGACGCACACCCCGGCTATCCGTAGGATGCCCCTCCCTTGACGGTTTGAGCCGCAGACATCCGCCAAAGAAGGGATGAAGTCAGGAAGTCAGGAAGTTAGGAAAAAAGGGCTCGCGATGAACCTGGTCACCGGCGCCACGGGGCTGCTGGGCAGCCATATTGTGGAAAAACTCCTCGCCAAGGGCGAGCCGGTGCGGGCGTTGGTCCGTCCCGCCAGCGACACGAGCGTCCTGGCCGGGTGGAAAGTTCAAAAGGTCATTGGCGACGTGACCGATCCGGATAGCCTCGCCGTGGCCATGCACGGCGTGCACACGGTCTATCACGCCGCCGCCCAGGTGGGCGACTGGGGCCCGTGGGAGCGGTTCGTGGCCGTGACGATTCAGGGCACGGCCAACGTGCTCCACGCCGCCCGGTTGGCCGGAGTGAAGCGGTTCCTCCACGTCAGCAGCATCTCCACCTACGGCCATCCCGACGGGGAGGGGCTGGTGCTGGATGAAACGGCCCCGCTGGGCGTGAACCTGCACCGCTGGAGCTACTACAGCCGGGCCAAGGTGGAGGCGGAACGAATCGTCCGCGCCGCCTGGGAGCGGGGCGATCTGCCCGTCACCATCGTCAAGCCCAGTTGGCTGTACGGGCCGAGGGACCGGGCCACGCTGCCGCGGCTCATCCGCGCTATTCGCACCGGCCGGGCCAAGATCATCGGCGACGGCCAGAACCGCCTGAATTTGACCTACGCCGGCAACGAGGCTGAGGGGTGCATCCTGGCCGCCACCAGCGAGCGGGCCGTCGGCCAGACCTACAATCTGTCCAACGATGGGGAGATGACCCTCCAGGAGTTTTTCAACAAGATTGCCGCCTGCCTGGGCGCCAAGCCCGTCAAGCGGAAAGTGCCCTACAAACTAGCCTACGGTGCGGCCTTTTTGATGGAGCTGTTCGGGCATGCCTTCGGCCGAAAGAGTCCGCCGCTGGTGACGCGCTACGCCGTCTGGTTGATGGGACGGCGATGCTTTTTCTCCTGCGACAAGGCCCGGCGGGAATTGCGCTGGTTTCCGACGGTCAGGTACGACGTGGGCATCGAACGGTCCGTGCGGTGGTGCCTGGAAAATAGCCTGGTCTGAGCCGCCGGCCGGGCGGGGGAAGGGTGGGACTAGAGCAGGCTCTTGACGTGGGAGACCAGCGCGGCCATCTCCAGCGGCTTAGCTAGGCAGACTTCGGCCCCGCAGGCCAGGATGTTTCGCTCGCTCTCCTGCGACGGATAGGCCGTGATGGCCAGGACGTGGATGTGGCGGGTCGATTCCTGGCCCTTGATGAGCTTGCAGACCTCAAAGCCGTCCATCCCCGGCATGCGGAGGTCGAGGATGACGACCTGGGGCTTGAGCGTGACCACCAGGGACCCGGCGCGGAATCCGTCGTTGGCCTCGATCACCTCCACCTTCGGCAAGACGTCCTTGATGGCACGGGCGATGAGCTTGGTGATGGCGGGTTCGTCGTCCACCACCATCACCCGCGGCGGATGTTCGACCAGCTCCGGCGGGACGGGCATGTTATGCTGGCGGAGAAATTGCACCAGGTCCTCCGCCAGGACCCTTCGGTGGCCTCCCGGCGTGCGATAAGCCTTCAGGAGTTTCTGATCGATCCAGTTGGCCACCGACCCCGGATCGACGTGCAGCATCTTGGCGATGGAAAACGTTGAAAGATTCTTGGCCACGCTCGACTCCAAAACCGGCCCCGCGACAAGGCGCCTGGGCGGGCCTGCCCGATGCGCCTCCGGCCGGGTGCATGCAGCTATCAATAAACCGCAAGACCCGCCAGGGCACTGAAATTACAATTTCGGGTTTTATCAGACTTTAGTAAAGTAAAAACCATCATTTTTCCAAGTGTTGGGATTATCGGAACCGGCGATTGCGAGTCTATGTTTCCCTTGAGCGGCAATCGGGGAGCGATTTTTCAAGGGGGCGGAGAGCTTTGAGACCTTTTAGATTTAGACTTTGCTTGGCCGTAAGTCGACCATATAAACGGGAGATACTATGGCAGGTGAGAACTCCGTGGTTTTGGTGACCGGTGCGGCCCGGGGCATCGGATCGGCCATCGCGGTCGAACTGGCCCGCGGCGGCTGCGACGTGGCCGTGTTTGACGTCCTGGACGCCGCCGCGACGGTCGCCGCCGTCAAGCAGGCCGGCAGGGGGGCCTTGGGCATCGTCGGCGACGTGACGTCCGCCGCCGACCGGGCGGCGGCCCTTGGCGGCCATCGAAAAAACCTTCGGGCGGCTGGACGTGCTGGTCAACAACGCCGGCGTCGCCCCGGCCGTGCGGGCGGACATCCTCCAGGCCGGCGAGGAAAGCTACGACCGCGTGATGGCGATCAACCTCAAGGGCCCTTACTTCCTCACCCAGGCCGTGGCCAACTGGATGATCCGCCAACGCACCCAACGCCCCGACGCCTGGAGGTGCATCGTCAACATCTCCTCCATCAGCGCCTACACGGCCAGCCCTTCGCGCGGGGAGTACTGCCTGTCCAAGGCGGCCATCTCCATGGCCACCAAGCTGTGGGCGGCCCGGCTGGCCGAGTACGGCATCGGCGTGTACGAGATTCGCCCCGGCATCGTCGCCACGGACATGACGGCCGGCGTCAAGGAGCAGGTACGACAAGCTCATCGCCGAGGGCCTGACCCCCATCCGGCGATGGGGTCAACCGGCCGACGTGGCCGCGGCGGTCGCCGCCTGCGTGCGCGGCGAGCTGAAGTTCTCCACCGGCGAGGTCCTCAACGTGGACGGGGGATTCCACCTGCGAACCTTGTAAAATTTCGGATTTCAGAATTCGGATTTCGGATTGACACGGCAGGGGAATGGAGCGGCCAACTGGTTGAGGTTAAGGACGACTAAATGCTTAGGAACACGCTCACCGTTGAGGGGGTCTCGATTCCGGTCACCTGCGTGAACACCGTGATTGTCGGGTCGGGGGCGGCCGGGATGGCCTGCGCGGTGCGGTGCGCGGAGTTTTGGCGCAGCCGGGGCATTGAGAATCCGCAGGACCGCCTGCTGGTGGTGACGGCCGGGGTGGGCCTGGGCGCCTCGCGGATGAGCGGCTCGGACAAGCAGACCTACTACAAGATGGGCACCAGCCCCCGCGTGCCCGACTCGGCGGAGGACTTCGCCAAGACGCTCGTGGCCTTCGGCTGCTGCCACGGCGACCACGCCCTCATCGAGGGCATCGGCTCGCTGCGGGGGTTTTACCACCTGGTGGAGGCCGGCGTGCCCTTCCCGCACGATCCGTGCGGATCGTTCATCGGCTACAAGACCGATAACGACCCCTACGAGCGGGCCACCTCCGCCGGCCCCAAGACCTCCAAGTTCATGACCGAGCGCTCCAGGCCAAGGCGCAGCGCCTGGGCGATTGCCATCGCCGACAAGCAAGTGGTGGTGGACTTCCTCACCGAAGGGGAGGGTGACCGGCGTCGGATCGTGGGGATGGTCTGCCTGGACCTGTCGCGCGACGGGGAGCAAGAATTGGCCCTGTCGACCTACATGGCGGAAAACTGGGTGCTGGCCGCCGGCGGCCCGGGGGAGCTGTACGCTTCCAGCGTCTATCCGCGCGGCCAAAGCGGCATCCACGGCCCGGCGCTGAAGGCCGGCCTGGTCGGCTGCAACTTCACCGAAAGCCAATACGGCCTGGCCTCCGTCAAGTTCCGCTGGAACGTCTCAGGCACCTACATGCAGGCCGTACCGCGAATCTACTCCACCGATGCCGCCGGGGCCGACGAGCGGGAGTTCCTGACGGAGTACTTCGACGACATCGCCTCGATGGCGACCGCCATCTTCCTGAAGGGCTACCAGTGGCCGTTCGACGCCCAGCGGATCACGGGGGGACAATCCTCGCTGATCGACATGGCCGTGCACCAGGAGACGGTCGTGCGGGGCCGGCGGGTCTGGATGGATTTTCTGCGCAACCCGCAAGGCCGGCCGGGCTGGGAACCTTTTAACCTCCAAAGGCTGGGCGCCGAGGCGCTGGGCTACCTTCGAAAGACCGGCGCCACGCAGGACCGGCCCATCGACCGGTTGAGGCACATGAATCCCCCGGCCGTCGCCATCTACGCCGAGAACGGCATCGACCTTGCCCGCGAGGGCCTGGAGATTGCCCTTTGCGCCCAGCACCACAACGGCGGCTTTGCCGTCAACCCCTGGTGGGAGAGCAATCTCCCCCACACGTTCGTCATCGGGGAGATGGCCGGGACGCACGGGGTGAAGCGCCCGGGCGGGGCGGCGCTGAACGCCGGGCAGGTGGGCGCGCTGCGGGCGGCGGAGTATCTCACGCACGTCTATGCCGCCGATCCGCCGGACCTTTCGGCCCATGCAGCCGTCGTGACGGCGGGCCTGGCCGAGGTCGTCAAGCACCTCCGCCGCGCCCTGGCCAAGGGGACGACGGCCAGGACCACGCCGCGCCAGGCCATGGCCGAGATCGCCCAGCGGATGACTCGCGATGGCGCGCACCTTCGCAGCCGCCAAGGCGCCGAGGCGGCCTTGCGGGCGGCCAAGGACCAGTACCGCCGCTGCCTGGAGGAGGGGCTGAAGCTCACCTCCCCGGTCCAGCTCCGTTCGGCCATCCTGACCGAGCAGCAGTGCCTGACGCACGTGGCCATGCTCAAGGCCATCTGCGAGATGTTCCAGCGCCAGGCCGGCAGCCGGGGCAGCCACTGCATCCTGGATGAACGCGGCATCGAGATGCACCCGGCCTTGATCGACCCCGCCACAAACCAGCCTTATCGCTTCCGCCAGGAGAACACCGAGCTCCGCAACCACATTCTCCACCTGCGGTACAATCCCGCCGCCCAGGACCTCTTTGACGTGTGGGACGAGTCCCCCCGCCCGATCCCCGACCGCCAGATCGCCTTCGAGCCGGCCTGGGCTGAGTTTCGCGACGGAAGAATCTACCGCCCATAGCGTGGCACCCCCAGGGGATTATGAACCTCATCAACATACTGGCGGTGGCCGTGGCGCTGGGGATGGACGCGATGAGCGTCTCGGCGGCCATCGGGGTCCAGTGGCACGGGCCGCGGCAGACCTTCCGGTTGGCCTGGCACATGGGGTTGTTCCAATTCCTGATGTCCCTGCTCGGTTGGGCGGGCGGCAGCAGACTGGCGGAGGCGGTGGAGCACTTCGGCTCGTACCTGGCCGCTGCGCTGCTCTTTGCCGTGGCCGCCAAGATGCTCTACGAGGCCTGGCGCAAACATCCCGGCGAAGTTGAGGAGAAGGTGGAGGCCAAGGCCGAGCAGCTCGTCGAGCGGATCGCCCACGTCCATCCCAAGGACCCCACGAGGGGCTGGTCGCTGGTGGTGCTGTCGGTGGCCACGTCGCTGGATGCGCTGGTGGTGGGGTTCTCCCTGGGCATCCGTGGGGCGGGGACGATCTGGCTGGTCAGTCTAGTCATCGGGCTGGTGGCCGCCGCCATGAGTCTGACGGGCGTACAGGTGGGAAGGCGGGTCGGCAAGGCCCTGGGGTCGGTGGCGGAGGTCGTCGGTGCGCTGGTCCTGATGGGCCTGGGCCTCAGCTTCCTGCTGTTGTGAGGAGGTAAGGTGCGGCAATTCGCTTGGCCGATTGGACTTGGTGGGGTAAAATAGAATGTTGGTGGTTTTCCCGCGCCGCTGGGCGGCCGGGTGTCGGGCGCACACTTCTTTCCTGCGTCTCATCGAGGGTGTTGCCATGCGTGCGCGTCAGGTACTTTGTCCTGCGTGCGGGACGGTCTTGGACGTGCCGCCGGGCAAGGCGGACTGCTTTGTCCGGTGCGGCCAGTGCCGCCATCGCTTCCGCCTGCCGAAGCGGATCGCCGTCACCGAGGACGCCGTGACCTCCTGGCTGGGCGAAGGGCGGACGCCGGAGGAGGACAAACACGCCGCCGAGCGGCACCTCCGGCCCCAGGACGAGGCGGCCTCCTCGGCCGGCACGGCGATCCTGCCGGCCGTCAGCGACACTATCCGCTTGGTGAAAAGCGACGTCAGCGGGGCGCTGTTTGAGTTCCCCGCCGGCATGCTGAACGAACTGGCCTTTCGCTGCGCGATGCCCAGGCGGTGCCTGCGCTGCGGTTCGCGCTCCCATCTAGAGGCTCACGTCATCGTCTATACCACCCACCTGATGGAGGGCACGTTCACCGCGACCCAGGCCACCGGAGGCGACCTGGTGCTGCGAGGACAGGGGGTGGCCGACCTGACCAACGAGGCGCTGCTGGAACGCTTGCCGTGGGTGCCCAACGTGCCCAAGCCGGCCGACCGACCCATGCCGTTCTGGTTGTGCGACATGTGCACCGCCGGAGACCTGATCTCCGGACAGATCCGCCTGAGCGGTGAAAACGTGGGCTTGTGTCGGTTGTGGATCGGCAACCTGCGGCGGGCCGAAGAGTTCTTCCTCGCCGTCGGCGGCAAGGACTCTCCCGGCCACGCCGAGCTGCGCCACCGCATCGCGACGCTGGAGGAGAATCCCTGGAACTGCCTGCCGCTGACGATACAGAACCGCATCTTTCAGTGGTACCGCCCGCAGCAGGGGGAGCGATTCCTGGCTTATATCCCCGACCGCGAGCGGGCCCGCTCGGAAGCGGGCTTGGCCGGCATCGTCGTGACCGACCGCCGCCTGATCTATCACACGCCGGTGCGGCACAAGGAGGCCAGCCTCACCGAGAAGCTGGAACTGGTGGAGACCTCCGAGGCCGGCCGGGAGTGGTTGGGGATCAAGTGCCCCTCCTGGGACGTCAAGCATATCGCCGTGGACCGCGATGGTTTGGCCCAGTTGAAGAACGCCGTGGCGCGGGGCAAGTTCACGGCCGTGTGGCGCTGAAAGGCCGATGGGTGCGGCGCCGCAGCAGGACCAAGGCCGCGCCCCCCGTCAACAGGATGAGACTGGCGGGCTCAGGCGTCAGCTCCACGGTCCAATCGACACTCTGCTCCAGCCCTTCCTTGCCGACGCGGACCCAGTCGGTTGCGTCGAAAGCGTGCGCGACGACGTCGTACAGCCCCGGCCCGTACCCATAGTCGGTCAGGCGGAACCTTTCCCCGGATGCCCCCGGCACCAGCGTATCGTTCACGTACCACTCGACGGAGATGACGTTGGGATCGATGACGTCCACCCATAACTGGTTGGGGTCCACCAGCATTCCCGTGGCCCAGAGGTAGTCATCCAGGGGATCGACGATGTTGTAGATGTCCTGGATGATCTTCTCGCGGCTGACGGCGTTGAACTTTTGGCCCAGCGCCTTCATCTTGCTGGTGGGCGTGGCGCGGTACAGGCCGTACTGGTAGTACCCCGCCCCTTCGTAGGCGCCGACGGTCCCTGAGGAATCTGTATAGCCCAGCCACTGGGACCACTTGGCCGCCGAGGGGTCCTTGGTGATGTTGACCTCTCCCGGCTCCGGACCCGAATACGTCGAGGCGTAGCTGACGTACTCGTCCGCCAGGCCGCTGAACGAATGCCCCTGCTCGTGCAGGGCCAGCTCCCCGCCCCAGGCGTTGCCGCCGGCGAAGACGGCGAAACCGCCCCCGCCCCCGCCGTAGCGGGTGTCGTTGACGGTGATCAGCCTCATGTTGGGCGTAATGCCGCTGCCGGACAAGGCCGCGTCCAGGGTGTTCCAGGCCTTGATCTCGTTGACGTACAACAGGCGATCCGTGACGCCGTCAAAGTAGTAGGAGGCATCCAGCGCGGTGTTTCGGTAGATGCCCAGGGGCGGGACGTCGGCCCCGGACTCAGCCGACACCACGTCCACGCGGTACACGTTGAAAAAGTTGCGATAGCGGGGGAAAGGGTCCTCGCCTTCGCTGAAAAAGTGGGAGAGGATCGTGTTGATGTGCTGGGTGTAGGCCGTGCTGATCTCGCTGGCCATGTAGCCGTCGCCCAGGAAGACGATGTTCACGCGGTTGCTGGGCGGACCGTTCGCGTCCACGACCGTGTAGTCACCGAGGAGGGCCGCAGGCCAGGCCAACAACCCCAGCGCCATCAAGAACACCCAGACCGCGAAAGAGACAGAAAGCCTCTTAATGGCGGGCTCCCTTCCTTCAAGGCACCGCGCAGGCGCTGCTCCTTTTTGCCTTCCGCGCAGGATGGCTCCAAGATTAATCATACAACGAAAAGAGGCATTCCGTCAAGCCGGAATGCCGTCCCCGAGGTTCGCGAGCGTCGATCCGATAGGTCGATCTGGGGCCGCTAGTGCCTTCTCCGGTGCCTTCTCCGCCGTCTGCCGCCGCTTGGACCCGGTGCGGTCGTCCCCTGCGCCTGTCCCTGCGCCTGTCCCTGCACCGAAGTCGGCGGTTGGACCTGTCCCTGGCCTGGGGGAGCCGGTGGTCCCTCTGCCGGTCCGCCGCCATGCCTTCGACGGCGTCGGCCGCGCCGTCGGCCTTGGCGTCCGCCCTCTTGCGGCGCGGGGGGGGCCTGGTCGGCAGTCTCGCCGGCCGACGGCTCAAGCGGCTCGGCCAGGGGTTGCGGCGTCTGGTCGGCGGGGGGTTCCTCCAGCGGTTCTGCCGGGGCCGGGGGACTTGGAGCGGTCGGAACCGGTCCGCCCGCAACGACCTAGCCGCTGTCGTTGGCTGCGATTCGGCAGCCTCCTGTGAGGGGCCGGGCGGCGGAGGCGGCACATCGCGCTGGGTAATTTCCTCGTTGCTCACCACCACCTGCGAGTTGTCCGGCAGTTGCAGGCGGACGAGCTGCGTGAGGATCTGCATGTCGATGATCTTGCCCATTACGCCGGCGGCGGTCCGCACGTAGCTGTTCCGGGTCGGCAGGAGGGCGCGGAGTTCCTCGTAGCCGGCGTCTTCGTAGCGCAGGCAGCACATCAGCCGCCCGCATCGGCCGGAGATCTTCGAGGGGTCCAGCGTGGCCTTTTGAGTCTTGGCCATGCGCATCGAGATGGGCTTCAGGTCCTTCAGGAAACTCTGGCAGCAGCACGGCCGGCCGCAACGCTCGAAGTCGGCCACCAACCGGGCCTCGTCGCGGGCGCCCACCTGGCGCATCTCGATCCGCGTGCGGAACTGGGCCGCCAGGCGGCGGACCAGCTCGCGGAAGTCCACGCGGTTCTCGGCGGCAAAGTAGAAGATGATCCGCTCCCCGCCCAGCAGGTGCTCGACGGTGACCAGCTTCATGTCCAGCTTCAGCTCGCGGATTTCCTTGCGGCAGTACAGGGCCTCCTCGCGGGCTGAGGCGGTCAGGTGGCGCTGGTCGATCAGGTCCTGGGTGTTGGCCAGGCGGAGGACTTTCCCGTTGCGGAAGAAGGGATACTCCGGCCCGGCGATGCGGAGGAACTCGAGCATCTGCGGATGGCCCAGCGCGCCCGGTTCGGGGGGCTCGGCCACGTTGGCCAGGACCTCGGCCAATTCCAGGCCCCTCTCGCTCCGCACGACCACCTGGGTGCCCGGTCGGACATTTCCCTCCAGGTCGTGTTGGAACAGGCCCACGGATCGCAGCACGCCGTAGCGTGCGACGACGGCCCGGCCTGGGGGCAGGTCCAACGGAGCCGCGACGGCCTGAACGTCGGTCGGTGACTCCGAGGGGGCGGTATTGTCGGGAATCGAGGAGACCGGTTCCTCCGGACCCGGCGGGAGGGGGGGCGGGTCGGCGGGCCTCTGCGCAGACACGCCGGCCTCATCGCGTGGCGGTGTGGTGTCCGACATGCCCAGGACTCCAATACAGAAGCTGCCGCGGCGGCCCGCGGCCGAGATACGTTCTATTCCCCGGTCCGTCACCGGGGCTCAAGACTCCTCCGGGGGAGGGCATGTCTGAAACCACCGCACCCGCCTGAAAGCAGCAGCAGCGGTGAGCGACCTGGATTATACCGCACGGCGGCGGATTTGATAGGATAGTTTGACCGCTTTGTGAAGCGGGTGGAAAGCGCTTGCATGGTGGGGGCGGGGGTCTATAATCGCCCTTGGCCGCCTCAGGGGCGGCAAGGGCCGGCTGGATTCATGGTCCAGGAACCCAAGCAATCGTGCTCGCCTTCTCCGGGCGGTTCGGCCCGGTGGCTGGTGGCCGTGTTTCTGGCCATGGTGGCCGGCGGACTGCTGGTGGAGTTGGGCCGCGCAACCTGGGCGATTGGCCAGGCCGTGGACGAGCCGGACAAGGCCGGTCGAGGGATGCTGGTCGTCCCCAGTCAGATCTCCCGCGACGGCTACGGCGTCTATCTGATCGACGTTGACAAAGGCAAAATGTGTGTGTACCAATACCAGCCAACCAGCGGAAAACTGCACCTGATGGCCAGCAGGGACATCACCTATGACCTGGGGTTGGGAGACTACAACACCCTGCCTTCACCCCGCGAGGTGAAAGACCTGGTCGAACAGCAGGGTACCACGGCCACGAGCGAACCGACGACGATGGGAACCACTCCCGGCGCCGGTTGAGGAAGTGCAGTCATGGCTAAGAAGATGTACTACACCGAAGAGGAAGCCACCACCAAGCTGGGCGTGGATGCGGCGACGTTGAGCAATCTTATCCGGGATCAGAAGCTTCGCGTGTTCAAGGACGGGGCCCGAAATATGTTCCGGGTCGACGAGATCGACGCGATGGCCGCCCAGGGCGTCCCGGTCGAGGAGGAGATCGAGCTGACCCCCGCCGACACCTCCGGCCCGGGGACCATTAGCCTGGCCGACTCCACCGGCACGGTTGCTCCCCCAGGCAAAGAAGACACGGTCATCACGGCCGAGGGCATCAGCATCTTCAACGGTGAAGAGGGCGGGACGGAGATGGCCGACCCCCTGGCTAAGACGCAAATCACGATGCCGATGGAGGAACAGGTCGCCGCCGATAGCAGCGGCAGCGGCAGCGGTTTGCTCGACCTGACCCGCGAGAGCGACGACACCTCGCTGGGCGAAGTGCTGGACAAGATCGAGATGGAAAGCGGCGCCCCGCCCGTCATCGAGGAGGCGCCCGCCGCGGTGGCGGTGGAGGCCGCCGGACCGATGATTGTGGAGATCCCCGACCCGCAGGCCGGGCTGTTCAACGGTCTGATCGTCGGTTGTGCGATAGCGGGGCTGGTGCTGGCGGCCGTAGGTCTGGCGGCCATGTACCGGGTGGTGCCTAATTACCTGGCGCTGTTCGGCGACTACAAGGTGCTGGTGCTGGCGGGGTTCGGCCTGATCATCGCCGTGGGAGGCGTGGTCGGCCAGGTGATCTTCAAGCCCGCCTCCGCCAAGGGCGTCGGGACGTAACGATCGAAACGACAGGCCGCCGCGGTGACGGTGGCCGGTGACAAACACGTAAAGGACGAGTTCGCAAGGAAAGGATTGCCCCTATGAAGACCTATCTGGCGATTGCCTTGGCCGGGTGTCTGCTCGCCGGACTGCTCACCACCGGTGGATGCGTGTCCAAGGCGGAGTACGACAAGCTGATGGCCATGAACCGCGCCGCCGTGGCCGAGAAGAACCAGGCCATCGCCGCCGCCCAGGAACTGCGGGCGGAGAACCAGCGACTCACCGAGGAGCTGGACGCGGCCCGCAAGGCCCTGGATGCCAAGAATAACGAGGTGGCCCTGCTCCAGGCGGCCAAGGACGACCTCCAGAAGAAGTTCGACGACCTGATGGCCGAATACCAGAAACTCGCCGGCCGCCCCCCCACGCCGCTGCCCGAGATCGTCCTGCCGGCCGAGCTGGACAAGCAGCTCCGCGACCTGGCCGCCGCCAACCCGGACATCATGGAATACCTGCCCAGGTACGGCATGGTGAAGCTCAAGAGCGACCTGACGTTTGCCAAGGGCAGCGACCAGGTGGCCGCCAACGCCAAAGACGCCTTGGCCAAGTTCGTCCAGATCATGAACGGGGCGACCGCCGCCACCTATAACGTCTACGTGGCCGGCCACACCGACGACATCCCGATCCTCAAGCCCGAGACCCGCCGCATGCACCCGGACAATTGGTATCTGTCGGTGCACCGCGCGGTGGCCGTGGAGAAGGAGATGACCGCCGGCGGCATGGCCCCTGAGCGGATCGGCGCGATGGGCTTCGGGGAGTACCATCCGATCGCGCCCAACGCCGCGGGCAAGAAGGGCAACGCCGTCAACCGCCGCGTGGAAATCTGGATCGTCCCGCCCGACCGCTTCCTGACCCTGCCGGGAACGGGCGGCTAGAGTTACCTGCATTGGGCTAAAGATGCACCGGGCCCCGAACTCTCCAGGAGTCGGGGTCCTTTTTTGCGCAGGGGAAGGCCAAAGCGGCTCATCCGCGCGGGGGAGATGACCTTTTGCTTCGGCGCTGGCGGAACAGCAAACGGATGGGAACCTCGGTGATGTCCAGGCGCTGGTGGAGCTGATTGACCATGAAGCGCTGGTAGCCGGCGTCGAAGCTGCGGACGTCGTTGACGAAGCAGAGGATCGTCGGAGGGGCGACGGCGATCTGCGAGGCGTACAGGATCCGCGGCGGTTTGGTCCCGGCCTTGTGGCTGGGACCGCGGAGCGCGACGATCTCCTCGATGGTCTTGTTGAGCCTCCCCGTCGGCACGCGCGTGCGGGACTGGCCAAACAGCTCCTCGGCCAGGCGGACCGTCTGGCGGACGTTGAGGTTTTGTGTGGACGAGACCAGGCTGATGGGGGCGAACGACAATTCGGGGAACACCTTGGTCAGGTAGTCCTGGTAGTCCTGGGCCTCGGCCCGGCCGGAGGCCAGGTCCCACTTGTTGACCACCAGCACGACGGGCTTGAACTGTCCGGCGATGTCCCCGGCCAGGTCCTTATCGACTTGGGAGATTTTTTCCGACGCGTCGATCATCAGCGCCACCACGTCCGCCCGGCGGATGGAGCGCATCGCGCGGTGCAGGCTGTAGAACTCGATGTCGCCGGAAAGGCTTTTGCGCTTGCGGAGGCCGGCGGTGTCGATGAGGACGAAGCACCGCCCGTCCAGCTCGACCGTCACGTCGATGCTGTCGCGGGTGGTGCCGGGGGTCTTGGCGACGATCACGCGGGGCTGCCCGGCCACGGTGTTGACAAACGTGCTCTTGCCGGCGTTGCGCTTGCCGACGACGGCCAGTTTCATCACCGCCTGGGGCGGGGGGGCTTTCGTCAGCGCCGGCCCCAGCCCCGCGGCCACGGCCTCCAGCAGATCGCGCAGACCCCGGGAATGCTTGGCCGAGACCGCCAGCGCCCGCCCGAACCCCAGGGTCTGGAATTCCTCGATCGCCGGTTCCATCGCCGCCTGGTCCACCTTGTTGGCCACCAGGAGCACGGGTTTATCCTGCTTCCGCAAGCGGCGGGCGGCGGCGGCGTCCAGCGCCGTGCGACCCTCGCGGGCGTCGACCACGAACAGGATCAGCGCCGCCGAGGCCAGGGCATAGTCGATCTGGTGCTCCACCTGCTCGGCCAAGTGGTCGGTGTCGACGATGCCGATGCCTCCGGTGTCCACCAGCTCCACGTAGCCGTCGCCCACCGGCAGGGGCGCAGAGACCCTGTCCCGCGTCACCCCGGCGGTGGGGTCCACGATGGAAATCCGCCTACCCACCAGACAGTTCAGCAGGCTGCTCTTGCCGACGTTAGGCCGGCCCACGATGGCTACCACGGGCAATCCCATGCCTGTTTCATACCAGCCGATAGCAAGAATGGCAATCGCCCGGACCTTGGGAGCTGATGACGGAAACGGTCCGAACGAAAATGGACGGTTTTTCCTTCGATTTGGCTTGAACAGGTATTGACCGTAACCTATACTTATAAATGACTGACCGGTCAGTCATCAGACCTTTGTGTGCGAAGGCGATGTCAGAATCAAGCCAGGTTACAGGGAATAGAATGAACGTAAGCCGTGAAATAATAGGGTATTGCAGTTCGTAACCAGTTAGACGACGTTCGACAGGTCCAGGGTACTGAAAATGGCTCATGATAACGGGACAACTCGCCGCAAAGAGATTCTCGAGGCCGCGATGAGAGTCTTTGAGGCCAGCGGTTATGCCGCCACGACCATGGACGCTGTGGCCGAGGAGGCAGGTGTTTCTAAAGGCAGTATTTACAATTACTTCCCAAGCAAGCACGAGTTATTTCAACAGATATTCACCGACGCCATGACCTCCGCACAGGCTGAGTCGATGAACCTCATGTCCAAGCCGATCTCGGTCACGGCCACGCTGGAAAAGTTGCTGGACTACTGGTTCAGCCGTTTGAGCTTTCACAAGCGGATCGGTCGTCTGGTGCTGGAGTTCTGGGCGACGGCCGCTCGGGAGCAGCAGGGACAACTGGCCCTGACCTTCGCCAAGACCTATGCCCAGTGGCGGGAGCGGCTGGCGGGCATCCTGGCCCAGGGGATCGAGGCGGGGGAGTTTCGCCCGGAGCTTCAGACCTCCGTGGCCGCGTCGCTGATCATGGCGATCCTGGACGGCATCGAGGTGCAGACGATTCTCGACGTCGGCATCCGCGTGGACGAGGAATTCCTGGCCGCGTTGAAGCGAGCCATTTTGGCGGCCCTGTCGGTCAGGGGCGGTGGTCGGTGCTAACGAGGTAAGTATCCATGACTTCCATGGACCCAGAGCGTGAGGGGACCAAGGGCCTGCGGGCCCGGTTGCGGCCCTGGGCACCTGCGCTGTTGCTAGGCCCGTTGGCGTTGGTCGTGCTGATCCTGCTGGTCGGCGTGATCCTGGGCAGGTCCCAGCCGCCGCCCCCGACGGCCGCCCCGCCGGTGCCCGTGGAGGTGTTGACGATCTCGCCGATCGCGAGCCTGGAGGAGACCTTTGACCTGCCGGGCGTCGTGGAGCCCAACCGGGTGGTCCGCGTCTCGGCCGAGATCGCCAGCCGCGTGGAGCGGATCGAGGGGGCGGAAGGCCAGCCCTGCAAACAGGGCCAGGTCATCATTGCTCTCAACACGGACCTGTTGGCCGCGGCGTACCATCAGGTCAAGGCGACCGCGGAGTTCGACGCGCGAGGAGCTGGAGCGCGTCCGTGAGCTCCACAGCCGCGACGTGGCGGCCTCCAGCGAGCTGGACCAGGCCCTCGCCCGGGCCGACGCCAGCCGGGCGGCCATGGAGCAGGCCAAGGCCGAGCTGGACCGCGCCACCATCGTCGCGCCCATCGACGGCATCATCAACCGCATCCCGGTCGAGGTCGGCGAGTACGTTCAGAAGGGCACGGAGGTGGCGGAACTGGTGGAGATCGACACGGTCCTGGTCGTCGTGGACGTCCCCTCGCGCGACGTGGCGTACCTGAAGGTCGGTGCGGAGGAAAACGTCCTCCTCGATCCGCAGGGCCAGCCGCAGGGCGGCAGGATTACCTACATCAGCGAGGTGGCCGCCGCGGCCACGCGGACCATCGCGCGTGGAGATCACGGTGGACAACCGCGGACGGGTCCTCCGCAGCGGGCAGATCGTCCTGGTGCGACTGAAGCGGCGGAGCTGACCGACGCCATCCTGATCCCGCTGGAGGCGGTGATCCCGCTGGAGGACGGCAAGGAGGTGTACGTCGTCCAGGACGGCAAGGCCGTCCGCCGCACCGTGGCGCTGGGGATCATGAGAGGCAGCAGCGTCCAGGTGACCGAGGGTCTGGCGGCCGGCGACCAGCTCATCGTCGGCGGCGGCCAGCGCTACGTGGGGCCCGGGCAGGCGGTCCGCGTCGTCAGTCAGGTTCGCCAAGCGCTGCGACCAGCCAGGCCGGAAGCGAGGCGAGCCCGTGATCCTCTCCGACACCGCCATCAAGAATCGCACCACGGTGGGCGTGCTGTCGGTGCTGATCGTCATCGGCGGACTGTACAGCTACCTCACGCTGCCCCGCGAGGCCGCCCCGGACGTGCCGATCCCCTACATCCTGGTGACCACGACCTACGAGGGCGTCTCCCCGGAGGACATCGAGTCGTCGGTGACGATGAAGATCGAGAAGAAGCTCGCCGGCATCAAGGGCGTCAAGGAGATCCGCTCCACCAGCATGGAGGGCGAGTCGCTGCTCGTCATTGAGTTCTTCCCCGACGTGCGGATCGAGGACGCCCTCCAGTACGTCCGCGACAAGGTGGACCAGGCCAAGGCCGACCTGCCCACCGACGCCGAGGACCCGGTGATCCGCGAGATCAACATCGCCGAGTTCCCGATCATGTTCGTCAACATCTCCGGGACCTATCTCGCCGGTGCGCCTCAAGGCCATCGCCGACGACCTGCAGGACGCCATCGAGGTGGTGCCCGGCGTGCTGAAGTGCGACGTGCTGGGCGGCGCTGGAGCGGGAGATCCGCCTGGAGATCGACCAGGACCGCGTGGCCGCCTACGGGCTGACGATCCCGGAGCTGATGAAGCTGATCCCCTCCGAGAACGTCAACATCTCCGCCGGCGGGCTGGAGACGCCCGGCACGAAGTTCAACGTCCGCGTGCCGGCGGAGTTCGCCCAGCCGGAGGAGGTGGACCACCTGCTGCTGACCGTCCGCGACGGCAAGCCCATCTACCTGACCGACGTGGCCACGGTCCGCGACACCTTCAAGGACCGCCTGAGCTTCTCGCGGCTGGACGGGCAGAGCAGCATCACGCTCAGCGTCCAGAAGCGCGTGGGCGCGAACATCATGGACATCGCCCGCGGCGTCAAGGCCATCCTGGACGAGGCCCGCACGATGATGCCGCAAGGCGTGAAGTTCGACCTGACGCTGGACCAGCCGAGGACATCGCCCGCATGGTGGCCGACCTGGAGAACAACATCATCACCGGCGCTGATCCTCGTGCTGGTCGTGCTGATGGTCTTCATGGGCCTGCGGGTCAGCGCTGATCGTCGCCCTGGCCATGCCCCTGAGCATGCTGATGGCTTCGCCATCCTCCAGGCGATGGGCTACACGCTGAACATGATCGTGCTGTTCAGCCTGATCCTGGCCGTGGGCATGCTGGTGGACAACGCCATCGTCATCGTCGAGAACATCTACCGGCACATGCAGCTGGGCTACGGGCGGATCGAGGCGGCCATGAAGGGCACCGCCGAGGTCGCCTGGCCGGTCATCACCTCCACGCTGACGACGGTGGCGGCGTTCGTGCCGATGCTGTTCTGGCCGGGCATCATCGGCGACTTCATGAAGTACCTGCCGATCACGGTCATCGTCACGCTGATCTGCTCGCTGTTCGTGGCGCATGGTGATCAGCCCGACGATCTGCGCGATGGTCTCCCCGGCCAGGGTCGGCAAGGCCGACAAGAAGCATTGGTTCCTGGCCGGCTACCGGCGGTTCCTGAGGCTCGCGCTGAACCACCGCCGGACCGTCCTTGCCCTGGGCTTGCTGCTGCTGGTGGCCGTGGCCTTGGCCTACAGGCTGGTGGACCCCGGGGTGGAGTTCTTCCCCAGTCCGACCCCGAGCGCGCCGTCATCAACATCCGCTGCCCGCAGGGCACGAACATCCGCCAGACCGACCGGCTGACCCAGCATGATCGAGCAGCGCGCCGAATCGTATCGCTACGGGCCCAGCGGCGTCGAGGAGATTGACAACGTCGTGGCCAACGTGGGTTCGGCGGGGGGATTGTCGCTGTCGGGCAGCGCCACCGGCCCGCACCTGGCCAACGTGACGCTGCTGTTCCCCGACTACGAGGTCCGCCCGCGTCCCTCGGCCGAGATCATCGCCGACATCCGCGAGGACCTGACGGACATCCCCGGGGCGGAGATCAGCGTCGAGAAAGAGGAGCATGGCCCGCCCACCGGCGGGGACGTGACCATCCGCGTCATCGGGGAGGACTTCCGCGTGCTGGAGGAGCTCAGCGACAGGATCCAATCGACCATCGCCGGCACGCCGGGGCTGGTCAACCTCCGCAGCGACCTGGAGGCCACGCGGCCGGAGCTGGCCTTCCGCGTCGACCGGCGCAGGGCCATGCTGCTGGGCGTCAACACCGCCATCGTGGGCAACTTCCTGAAGACCTGCCGTGTTCGGCAGCAAGGTCGGGCACCTACCGCCAGTTCAACGACGAGTACGACATCACCGTCCGCCTGCCGCTGTCGCAGCGGACGAGCATCGAGGACCTCTTCCGCCTCCGCGTGCCCAACAACGCCGGCCAAGCCGTCCCGCTGAGCCTGCTGGGGGACTTCGACTACACGGGCGGCTTCGGCCAGATCTACCGCATCAACCAGAAGCGCGCGGTCACGATCACCGGCGGCGGCCGAGGGCCGGCTGCCCAACGCCGTGCTCCAGGACGTCCAGGACCGGTTGGCCAAGCTGAACCTGCCCACGGGCTACGAGATCCGCTACGCCGGAAAGAGGGAGGAACAGGACAAGGCCTCGGCGTTCCTCTCCAAGGCTTTCCTCATCGGCTGCTTCCTGATCGTGCTGATCCTGGTGACCCAGTTCAACACGCTCACCGTGCCGCTGATCATCATGACCACGGTGGTCCTGTCGCTGATCGGCGTGTTCGCGGGCCTGCTCGTCTGCCACATGCCGTTCGGGATCATCATGACCGGCATCGGCGTCATCAGCCTGGCGGGCGTGGTGGTGAACAACGCCATCGTGCTGCTGGACTACACGCGCAAGCTCCAGCGCCGCGGGTTGGACCTGATCGAGGCCTCCGTGGAGGCCGGCGCCACGCGCCTGCGCCCGGTGTTCCTGACGGCCGTCACGACGGTCATCGGGCTGGTGCCCATGGCCGTGGGCGTGAGCTTCGACTTCCACACCTTCCATTGGGCGATGCGAAGCGAGTCCAGCGAGTGGTGGCGGCCGATGGCCGTGGCCGTGATCTTCGGCCTGTCCTTCGCCACGCTGCTGACGCTGGTGGTCGTGCCGACGCTGTACGTCTCGCTTTACCGCCTCGCCGCCAAGCTGGGCCTGGGCGGGCTGACCCAGGCGCAGGAGGGATCCGCTTCCTCAGAACCCCAACCCGTCTGAACCGCCGCCCTTGAACACCCGCCAATCGCCCGCGACAATCAGGGCGTGACGAAGGTTTTTTTCATCCTCGGCTGCACCGCCGTCGGCAAAGGCGCCGTCGCCCGGGAATTGGCGCGGCGCGTCGGCGGGCAGATCGTCAGCGTCGATTCGATGAAGGTCTATCGGCGGATGGACATCGGCACGGCCAAGCCGCCACCGGAGGTCCGCGCCGAAATCCCCCACCACTGCATCGACCTGGTCGAGCCCAGCGAGGGCTTTTCCGTCGCCCAGTACGTCGCCGCCGCCGACGCCGCCGTCGCGGCCATCGCCGCCACCGGAGCGGTCCCCCTGGCCGTGGGCGGCACGAGCCTGTACATCAAGGCCCTCAGCGAGGGGCTGTTTGAGGGCCCTTCGGCCGATCCGGCCGTACGGAGCGAGCTGAAGCGCCGGGCGGGCGCCGAGGGCCTGGCCGCCCTGCACGCGGAGCTGGCGGCCGTGGACGCCGAGGCGGCCGCGCGAATCCATCCCCACGACCAGCGGCGGATCCTCCGGGCGCTGGAGGTGCACAAGACCACCGGCATCAGCCATCAGCGCCTTCAGAAGCAGTGGGACTCAGGCTCGCGGCGGTACGACTGCGTGTTCCTCGGCCTGCGGCGGGACAAGGAGGACCTGAACCGGCGGATCAACGCCCGCGTGAAACGCATGGTCGAGGCCGGGCTGGAGCGTGAGGTGGCCGCGCTGCTGGCCGAGCCGGCGGGCCTGTCCATCCAGGCCGCCGCGGCGGTGGGCTACGCCGAGATGATCGCCTGCCTCCGCGGGACCATGACGCGCGAGCAGGCCGTCGAGCGGATCAAGATCAACACCCGCCGCCTGGCCAAGAAGCAGCGGACGTGGCAGCGGCGCTGGCCCGACGTGCAATGGTTCGACCTCGCCGCTGACGATGACGCCGGAGGCGGTGGCCGAGGAGATTCTCCGCCGCGTGGAGTTTAGCCCCCCATGACGACTCCTCAGGACAAGATGGCGGCCGAATATGAGGCGTTCATGGGCGTCCGCCTTGGAGCAGGCCGCCGCAGCCGCCGCGGCCGGGGACGTGCCCATCGGGGCGGTGATCGTTCGCGACGGGCGGATGATCGCCGCTGCCCACAACCGCCGGTATCTCGACGCCGACCCCACCGCCCACGCCGAGATGCTGGCCATCCGCGCCGCCGCCGCGGCCGTGGGAGACTGGCGGCTGACCGGCTGCACGATGGTGGTGACGCTGGAGCCCTGCGCCATGTGCGCCGGGGCGATCGTCCTGGCCCGGCTGGACCGGTTGGTATACGGGGCCGACGATCCCAAGGCCGGGGCGGTCCGCAGCGCTCTACCGGCTGTGCGAGGACGAGCGCCTCAACCATCGCCTGGAAGTCATTGCCGGCTGCCGGGCCCAGGAATGCGGGCGGATGCTGAGTGAGTTCTTCCGCCGTCAGCGCGACCTGGGCAAGACATGACGAGCGGCCCGGCCGATAGGTTCTACCCCCGCGGACCGGCGGAAGGTATGATCCACCCGATTCACCCTGGGATCGGGCTGTTCATAGGCAAAGATCTGTAACATGGAACGTTCAACCCCGACGGTGCGGTCTTCGAGGGCCTGGATGGATTACGTGCTGGTGGCCCTGGTGGGAGGAGCGATTGTCTTCTGGCGGCTGGGGGCGGTTACGCTGGATGACCATGAGAGCAAACTCGCGCTGGTCGTGCGGACGATGACCCAGCCGCCGCTTTGGTTGACGGACAGCGACGAGATCTACACCATCCCGCCCGCCACGTCGGTCAACCGCTGGCTGGTGCCGGTGGAGAACGGCCGGCCCCGTCTGAACAAGACCCCGCTTCCGTACTGGGCCGCCGCGGGCGTTGCGCCTGGGCGCAGCGGGCGGCGGGGTACGGGGGTCCGGCGGTGAACAACACGACCGTCCGCCTGCCCTCGGCGATTTCGGCGGTGCTTTGTGGGCTGATCGTGCTGGCCTTGGGCAGGCGGATGTTCGGCCAGCGTGCGGCGCTGCTGGGGGCCATGCTGATGGTGACGTGCGTCGGTTTCCAGAAGTGGGGGCGCGACGCCCGCCCGGAGATGATGCTGTGCCTGCTGGTCACCGCCGCGATGGCGGCGTTCTACTGCGGCATCGAGGCGAGCAGCCGCCGGAGCCACCTGGCCTGGATGGCCGCCTTCTGGGTGCTCCTGGGCCTGGCCAACCTGGCCAAGCAGTTCGTGCCGTTCCTGGTCCCCTGGCCGATGGCCGCCTATCTGTTCTGGCGGCAGTCCTTCCTGGACCGCGGCGATGCGATTTCCCTGAGATGGCTTCGGATCTTTCTGGTTGCCACCGCCGTCGGTCTGGCCGTGCACGTAAGCATTTCCTTTGTTCCGATGCTGCACTGGTGGCGGCCGATGGGGATGGACGATGGGATGGGCTCCTACCTCACGATGGCAGCGGCGTTTGGTCTGCCGCTATTGGGGTACCTGCTGGTCAGCCGGCCGTGGCGGCAGATTCTGTCCCTGCTGCCCGACGGCCGTGCCGGGGCTGGTGCTGGCCGTGGCGATGTTTGCCTGGTGGATGCTCTACGTGCGTCGTCTGTTTCCTCAACTGGCGGACGAGGTTTTTGCTCACGAGGTGACCGACCGCGGCGCGGGTGTAGGCGGGTGGGTTGTGGCCAGTCCGAGCAAGTATGCGGTGGGGTTGGCGGTCTATTTGCTGCCTTGGTTGGCCCTGCTGCCGGGGGCGTGCGCCGTGGGGCTGATGCGGCGGTTCCAGCAGCATCGCAGTGGTCTGGTGTATCTGCTGGCCTGGTGCGTGGGGTTCGTGGCCCTCTTCATGGCGTTGGCCGGCAAGCGGGAACACTACCTGCTGCCGATGCTCCCGGCGTTCTGTCTGCTGATGGGATTTGTGGCCGAGGATGCGTTCTTCCAGCACGCCTGGATCAGTCCAGTGATGGCTCGCTGGATCGGCGCGGGTTACGCTCCGATGGGCCTGATCGGCGTGGCGGTGGCTGGGGTGGGCTACTTGGTCGGGGGGCACGAACGTCGTTGGATTTATATAGGCCTTGTCGCAGCGGCCGTGTCGTTGCCGGTGGTCCTGGGGGGTTGGCTGATGTGGCGGCAGCGGTTTCACGCGGGCCTGGCCGTGCTCTTGGCCTCGATCACCCTGGTCTATGTCGCCTTCTACCACCGGGTGGAGCTGTGGGATATGAACCGTCCGCTGGCCCGGTTTGCCACCCTAGCCGCCAGGACCGTCCCGCTCGACGCGCCCGCGTACCACTGGGGCGACCCGCAGGCTAAGACGGTCTTTTACTTCGGCCGGTATATCCCCGCCGTCCAGTGGCCCTTCCAAAGGGGCGGTCTGCAAGACTCGATTGCTTTCGATAACGCCGCGGCCGCCTGGCTGGCCGAAGACCCCAACCGCGCCCCCTGGGTATTCGGCTACGACGTGGATGAGCGAATCCTTAAACCGCTGGGGTATCTGCCGGTGCTTCAGTCCTACGGTAAGCTGGAGAAAAACCTGGTTTGCATGCTCTTCCGGCGCTCCGCGCCCACGTCGCAGCCGGTGTCTTCCTCAGCCCCGGCCAGCGAAAGGGTTGCTGAGTCCCAGCCCCTCGAAATCCCTACCGACAGCGGGCCGGTGAAATTCAGAGACTAAGAGATAAAACGCATCCGGCGCCGCGCCCGTCAGTGATCGAACTTCTCGGAGGTGAACAGAAAAACCTTCGTGCCGGGCAGGCGCCAGGCATCGGCCTCCAGGCCGGCCTTGCCCGCGCAGCACTGGCTGAGGAACTCCGCCGCGTCCCAGCCTTGGTCCATAGCCACTTCGGGCAGGAAGCAGCCGGACCGCCGCCCGCGGACGACGAAGATGCCGTGGTGGCCGATCTGGAGTTTCTCCGGTTCGGTCGTCTCTTGGAGCGGCGAGAGGACCGAGACCTCCACCGTCAGCTTCTCTAGCTCCGCCGGCGTGACAGGGTTGAACACGAATCGCCCGTCCTGGGCGGCCGCGGTGCCCATCTGCACGATCATCTCCGCCAGGGGGAGGTCGGGATGAAACGTGCCGATGCACCCCCGAAGCCTTCCGCGGTTGGTCAGCGTGACGAAGCAGCCGCGAAGTTCGGTGAGTACGCCTTCAGCTTTCTCTACCTTGGGCAGCGGTTGGCCCTTGACCGTCGCGGCCACGGCGGCCCGGGCCAAAGACACTAACCGCGCGCGATGTTCGGGAGAAATAGGCATGTCGAACCTTGAAGGGGGATTCTAACGCGCCGCCCCCCGCGGCCCAAAGCTACAGGAGATATTTGATCACCAGAAATCCCCCAATCAGCATCGCTAGGAAGGCCAGCGTCAGTAGTCCGAAGTATTTCTCGATGAACGGAAGCACCTTGTAGCCCAGCTTGGCGCATAGCCCAGCCACCAGGAAGAATCGCATGGATCGTCCCATGGCCGAAGCAATCACAAGGGTTAGGAAGCTGATCTTGAACACTCCTCCGAAGACAGTGAAAACCTTGTAGGGGATGGGGGTAAACGCTGCCCCGAACACTGCAAGAAAGGCATTCTCGTCGTACTTCTTTTGGACCAACTCGAAGTTCGTCGGGGTGAAACCTAACCAACCGAACCACCGGAAGATGGTCTGATCAATGTGGGACCAGATTGTATAGCCGATAAGGTAGCCGAACATTCCGCCTATCACACTGGCGATCGAGCACAGCAGGGCGTAGTGGAACCACCTGCGGCGGTTGCTCAGGGCCATGGGGATTAGCAGCAGGTCGGGAGGGACGGGAAAGAAACTGCTCTCGGCAAAAGCCACCGCAGCCAGCGCCACCGCGGCCGAGGGGCGATACGCCCAGGCCAGCGTCCAGTCGTACAGCCGCCGATGCAGGTGCCACCAGGGCACGCGGCGATGCTCACCGACCTTGGCGCCGCAGTGCTGGCAGAACTCCGTGTCGGGGAGAAGGGACAGGCGGCATCGCGGGCAACGGATTTTCTCGGTGGACTCACCGGTAGTGATGACTTGTCTCCTTGAGAAGTCGGTGAAGTAGAAGCGAAGGGAAGCGATTTGTCAATTTCGGACCGGAGGAGGGTTACAATGGCGGCCATGGACTTAATGGACTTGATGGACTTAAAAGGCCAAAAGGTCATCGCGGCCATGAGCGGCGGGGTGGACTCCTCCGTGGCCGCGGCGATGCTGAAGCAGCGGGGGGCGGAGGTGATCGGCGTGTTCCTGTGCCTGGGCCGGGCCGGTGGGGGCCAGCTTGAGTCCAGCGGGTGCTGCTCGCCCACCGACGCCGCCGACGCCCGGCGGGTGGCCCAGGTGCTGGGCATCGACCTGCACGTGCTTCAGGCCGGTGAGCCATTCGAGCGGATTATCGAGGCGTTCGCCGCCGAGTACGCCCGCGGGCGGACGCCCAATCCCTGCATCCGCTGCAACGTCGAGGTCAAGCTCGCCCGGCTGATAAAACTAGCCGACGCGCTGGGCGCCCGGTACGTCGCCACGGGCCACCACGCCCGGAGGATCGCCCTGGCCGGCCTGCCCGCCCTCGCGCGGGGAGGGCGGCGGGCAAGGACCAGTCCTACGCCCTCTTTGCCCTCCCAGCCGACTGGCTGGACAGGCTCCTCCTGCCCATCGGCGAGGTGGACGACAAAGCAGCCGTCCGCCGCGTGGCCCGAGATTTGGGCCTGGTGGTCCATGACAAGCCCGACAGCCAGGAGATCTGCTTCGCCGACGGCGACGACTACACGGCGATCCTGGCCGCCCGCGCCCCCCAGGCCCTTCGACCGGGTGAGATTGTCAACGCCACCGGAGGGGTGCTGGGCCGCCACGAGGGGTTCGGCCGCTTCACCATCGGCCAGCGCCGCGGCCTGGGTGTGGCCGGGGGGGTGCCCCTGTACGTGACCGCCATCCAGCCGGATTCGGCCCGCGTCGTCCTCGGCCCGCGGGAGGAACTGCTTTGCCGCCGCCTGTCGGCCTCGGGAGTCTACTGGCAGCAGCCGGTGGAAGTGAGCAAAAGTTTCCACGCGACCGTCCAGATCCGCTACAACCACCGCGGCGCCGGGGCGACCGTGCGGTGCACCGGCCCTGACGGCTTTGAGGTGGACTTTGACCAGCCCGTCTCCGCCGTCACACCGGGCCAGGCGGCGGTGGTGTACGACGGCGACGTGCTGCTGGGCGGCGGGTGGATTGAAGCTTCCCTGCCGGATTTAGACTTTGGCGGCAGAAAAATCAGAGTAAAATAACCGTTTCCACGCAACCGGAAAGGAGGTTGACCGTGAGTCTTGTCCATACCGGCAGTCTGGCCGCCACCGTTGACGCCGTGAACGAGGCGTTCTTCTTCGGGCGGCAGCTTTCTGCGGGGGAACGTCGCCAGGCGGCCGACTGGATCGCCGACCGCCAAGGCCTGAAGGGCAGCTACGCCGGCATGTTCGCTCCCACCGAGCGGGACTTTGCCCAGGGCCTGACGCTGTTCACCGGCGAGCGGATCGCCACGCGGGCCGGCTCCTCCCACATCCTCGGCGAGGAATCCTGCCGGGCGCTGATCCTGCTGGGCTGCCCCACACCCAAGGCCAAGGACGCCTTGGCCAAGGCCACGGCCGGCATGCTGAAACGCCTGGGTCCGCTCTCGCGGCGGGTGGATGGCCGGTACTGCTGCGCCAAATGCTCGTGCGCCTACTGGCGCCACCTGACCGTCGGCGGCCTGGCCGACCAGACCGAGCAGCTCCAGGCCGCGACAAAGACCCTCAAGGCCCGTCGCGACGGAAACGGAAAGTGGCAGGGATTTCCCTTCTACTACACGTTGCTGGCCCTGAGCGAGATGGACGTCCGCGACGCCTTCCACGAGCTGCTGTACGCCGCACCGGTCCTGGAGCGCTACCTCAAGCGCCCCGGTCGGGACGGCGAGACGGACCGGCGTCGCAGGCTTTTGGCGCACAAGGTGCTGGCCCGGTGCTGAGAGGCGGCGGGTCGGTCCTGGCCGTCCATCCGGGGGCATTGGGGGACGTGATCCTCTTTGGGCACCTGCTCCAGGCCGTGGACGCCGACGTCATGCTGGTGGCCGGAGGCGAAAAGGCGCGGCTGCTCGCCGGCCTTGGGATTGCCCGCCGGGCGCTGGATTTTGATGCCCTGCCCATGCACGAGGTTTTTGTCATTCCCCCCCGGCCGATGGAGCAGTATCTATTGCCCGGCCTGCTGGGGCGGCACGGGCGGCTGGTCAGTTGCTTTGCCGCCGGCAACGCCCAGGCCGAGGCTGCCCTGACGGAGATGTGCGGGGCGCAGTCGGCCTATTTTCTACCCGTCCGTCCGCCGAACAACTTCCCCGGACACCTGGTGGACCTTTGGGTGGAACTCATGGGATTGCCCGTCCTGATGCGGAAGGCGCCGCCTTGGCCGGTGCCGCCGGAGTGGCGACGGGCCGCCGCCCGGGTGCTTACGGAGGCGGGTGTTAATCCGTCCGAGCAGTATGTGGTGCTCCATCCAGGTGCCGGGGCTGAGGCGAAGTGCTGGCCGGTGGAGCGTTTCATCGACCTTGCCGGTTTGCTTGGAGGCAAAAATGGACTGACTGTGGTCTCCATCCTCGGGCCGGCGGAGCAGGAGCGGTGGAAAGCCGAGCAGGTCAAAGCCTTGGCCGGGGCGTCCGTACTGTTGCCGCCGATGGACTTACCGACCCTGACCGGGGTGCTGGGGGGCGCGGGGGGGTTCGTGGGCAACGACTCCGGCCCGGCCCACCTGGCCTCGGCGGTGGGGACCGCGACGGTCGTGATAACCTCGTCGGTGTCGGTGAGGCATTTTACCCCCCTGGGCCGGCGGGTGGAGGCCGTCGAGGCCGGGGAGGTAGAGGATATCTCGCCCCGGACCGTCGAGCGGTCCTTGGCCGGGTTGCTGGGCGGCCGGTGAACGGGGGGGTGTCGCACTGCGAAGTGTTTTCAACAATTGAAAATATCAGGAATTATGTTGACATCTTTTTAGGCCGATGTCAGGATAGTATTGTTTGCAGGGCCGACGGGTATTTGTGGAAGCGTTTCCAGCCCGTCGGCGGAGCCCCGTCGGCTAGGGGCTCCGTTGCAGGATACACCAGGTTTCATCTCTGAGAGCTGCGCGATCATCGTGGGAGTCTCAAGAGGGGCCGTTGGCCTGGCTCGTATCGCTCGCTAATCCCATGGGGCCGATTTCAAAGAAGGAGCCGCAGCATGGCTACCGGTAAGGTGAAGTGGTTCAATGATGCCAAGGGTTATGGGTTTATCACATCCGAGGATGGGACGGACGCCTTCGTCCACTATAGCGACATCCACGGAGATGGCTTCAAGACGCTGGCCGAAGGCGACAGCGTGGAGTTTGAAGTAACCCAAGGCCCCAAGGGCGCCAAGGCCGTCAATGTCCGTAAGGTCTGATGCCTACCACGAAACCGGAAAACAAACGCCGCCTGAAAAGGCGGCGTTTTTATGTGCCGATCTGTCCGGGGGTGGGCGGTTGGGGTTTCCTGCCGTGATTGACACTGCTGGAGGGGGGAACCATACTAGCCGGGACGATGGGAATCCTGCTGGATATAGGCTACGCGCTGGCGCTGGTGGCCAGCAGTCCGCTGTGGCTGTACCGGATGGTCCGCCACGGCCGGTACCGCACGGACGTCGGTCAGCGGTTGGGGGCGGCGCCGGTCCGCTACGGTCTTCAGCCGGTGATCTGGGTGCACGGGGTGAGCCTGGGGGAGGTCAACGCCGCCCGGATGCTGGTGGCCCAGTTGCACAGCCAGCTCCCTGATTTCCGCGTGGCCGTCAGCTCGACGACCGACACCGGCATGGCCGCCGCCCGGCGGCTGTTCGCCCCCGACCACGTGGTCTTCCGCTGGCCGATGGACTTCTCCCTGTCCGTGACCAGGGCGATGAACCGGCTGCGCCCGGCGATGGTGGTGCTGATGGAGGGGGAGATTTGGCCCAACTTCCTAGCCGCCTGCAATCGCCGATCCGTTCCGGTGGTGGTGGTCAACGGCCGGCTCAGCCCCGACAAGGGCTACGCGCGCTACCGGCTGCTGGGGCCGCTGGCCGGCCGATTGTTCAACCGCCTGACGGCCATCGGCGTGCAGGATGAGGTGTATGCCGAGAGGTTTATCTCGCTGGGCGCCGATCCGGCCAAGGTCCACGTGACGGGCATGATGAAGTTCGACACGGTGGAGGTCGCTGACCGCCTGCCCGGCCAAGAGGCGCTGGCCGCGGCGGTGGGTGTGGGTTCCGCCGACAAGCTCATCGTGGCCGGAGGCACGGGGCCGGGCGAGGAGCAGGTTTTGCTGGACCTCTACGCTCGCCTGAAGCCCCGCTGTCCGGAGGCTTGCTTGGCCATCGTGCCGCGCAAGCCAGAGCGGTTTGACGAGGTGGCCAGGCTCATCGAGGCCGCGGGCCTGCCGCTGGTCCGCCGCAGCCGCCGCCCGGACGGGACAGTCGGGCCGACGCAGCCTGGGGCTGTGATCCTGGGCGACACGATGGGCGAGCTGCGGAAGTTCTACGCCCTGGCCGCGGCGGTGTTCGTCGGGCGAAGCCTTGTCCCGATGGGCGGCTCGGACATGATCGAGGCGGCCGCCTTGGGCAAGCCCACGGCCTTTGGCCCGCACACGTTCAACTTCCCCCAGGCCGACGACCTGGCCCGCCACGGCTGTCGGCGGGTGGCTGACGCTTCCGAGCTGGCAAGCGTGCTGGAAGCGTGGCTGTCGAATCCCGCCACCGCCCAATCGGCCGGGCAGGAGGCGCAGGCCTACGTCCGCAGCCAGCAGGGCGCGACGGCCCGCAACGTGGAGATGATCTGCCGCGTCCTGAACCGCGTGCCGGCGGTCCGGACCGGCGACATCGCCACCGACGCCATCGAAGGCGAACCGGTCCGGCAACGTCAGACGTAACGCCCTGCCGCCGCGTGCGGCACGGTGAGGAAATGAGGGTGAAATGCCCGCAAGTGCGTTGAGAAAAGAGGTCATCGCCCGCTGCCGGCGGATCGTGGTGAAGGTCGGTACGAACGTCCTGTGCGACGACGGCGGCCGGCTGGACCTATCGTCCGTGGACCGCCTGGCCTCGCAGATCGCCGCCCTGATGAAGTCCGGCCGGAAGGTATCGCTGGTGTCCAGCGGGGCCATCGGCTCGGGGATGGGCGAGCTGAGCCTGGCGTCCCGCCCCAAGACGATGCCGCAGCTCCAGGCCGCCGCCGCCGTGGGTCAAGGCCGGCTGATGCAGGCCTTCCACGACGTGTTCGCCCGCTACGGCGTGAAGGTGGCCCAGGTGCTGCTCACGCGGGACGACTTCGAGGACCGCAGCCGCTACCTGAACATCCGCAACACGCTGGCGGCGCTGGAGGAGTTCGGCGCCTTGCCCATCATCAACGAGAACGACACCGTCGCGGTGGAGGAGATCCGCTTCGGGGAGAACGACGTGCTGGCGGCGCTGGTCACGACCATGCTGGGGGCGGAGCTTTTAGTGTTTCTGACCACCGTGGACGGCGTGATGAAGGAGGGCGCGATCCTGGACGTGATCGCCGACGTGGACGACCAGACCATGGCGCTGGTTCGCGGCGATCGCAGCACCCTGGGCTCAGGCGGCATGGGCAGCAAGCTCACCGCCGCGGCCATGGTGACGCGGGCCGGGGAGGTGGCCGTCATCGCCAACGCCGCCACGCCGGCCGTGCTGGAGCGGTTGCTGGCCGGGGAGAAGCTGGGCACGGTCTTCGTCCCGGCCAAGCGCCGGCTCAGCAGCCGCCGGCGGTGGATCGGCCAGGCGGCCAGGCCCGCCGGCAAAATCGTCGTGGACGCCGGCGCCGCCCGGGCGCTGCTGGCGGGGGGCAAGAGCCTGCTGCCCTCGGGCATCACGGCCGTGGCGGGCCAGTTCGAGCGCGGCGATACGGTCGCGGTCCTGGATTCAGCGGGTAAAGAGATCGCCCGCGGCTTGACCAACTACTCCGCCGAGGAAATCGACAAAATCAAAGGCCTGAAGACCTCCGCCATCGCCGAGGAATTGGGCGAAAAGCCCTACGATGAGGTCATCCACCGAAACAACATGACCGTCCGAACGGCGGAGTGATGGATCGGACTCACCCGAAACGAAGAGTGCCTTAAGGCGGGGGGAGAGGGGAAGGTCATCGACGCGGCGAATCGGTCCTGGAACTTTTCGTCCGTGCTGAGCTCCACGTGCTGCACGCGATGGCCCAGGTCTTCGGCCTGTTGGCGCAATCGTGTGGACAGCAGGGCCCACTTGGCCCCGGCCAGCGAGGCGTTGCCGACGTAGTGGATGCGGCGGTGGTCCAGGCCGCTGGGCAGCAACCCAATCCGCTGGGCGCTGGAGCGGCGAATGAAGCTGCCGAACCCCCCGGCCACGAAGACGGCCTGAAGGTCACCGACCTTCACGCCCGCCCGGTCGAGCAGGATGGAGACCCCCGCGCGGATGGCGGCCGTGGCCAACTGGAGCTGTCGGACGTCCCCCTCCGTCAAGGCAATCGGCGGGCAGCCGCCGGTGCTCCGCGCCGAGGCCAGGAGGAAAGTCACCCCCCCGTCGCCCTCGCGGCGGAGGCGTTCGGTGAGCGTCGTCGGCAGGCCGTGGGGCGCTCGGCCGGGGGCAGCAGCCGGCCCGCCGGCGTGACGATGCCCGCGGTCAGCAGTTCGGCCAGCAGGTCGATCAAGCCGCTGCCGCACAGGCCCGCGGCTGGGGAGTCGCCGATGGCCCCGCAGTGCACGTCGCCGTTGAAGACAATCTTTTCGATCGCCCCGTTGGTCGCCCTCATGCCGCAGGAGATCCTGGCGCCCTCAAAGGCCGGGCCGGCGGCGGTGGAGGCGGCCTCGATCCGCCCGTCGTGCGCGAGCACGATCTCCCCGTTGGTGCCGATGTCCACCATCAGCACCGGGCCGGGGTGTTCCGCCAGGCGGGTGGAGAGGATGCCCGCGACCGTGTCGCCTCCGACGAAGCCGCCGATGGAGGGAAACACGTACGCCGAACCGCGCGGGTGGATCGTCAGGCCCAGCTCGCGTCCCGACAGCATCAGCCCGCACCCAAAGGCCGGGGCAAACGGGATCTGCCCCAGGCCCCCCGGGTCCACGCCGCACAGCAGGTGCTGCATCGTGGTGTTGCCGGCTAGGGCGACCTCGTAGATGTACCTTCGCGCGGCGGCGGCCTCGACGCTCATCTGCTCGATCATCGCATCGACCGCGCCCGCGACGGCCTGGCGGAGGCGCTCCAGTCCGCCGGGGCTGGCGGCGTGCTTGATGCGGGCCAGCACGTCGTCGCCGTAGGTGGTCTGGGGATTGACGGCCGAGGCGATGGCCAGTTCCTCTCCGCTCCGCAGGTCCAGCAAGGCCGACGCCAGCGTGGTCGTGCCCAAATCTACCGCCACGCCGTAACAGTGCGCGGTCGTGTCCCCGGCCTCAAAGTCGATCAGACGGTGGTCGGTCAGCACCGCCGTGCCGGCAAAGCCGCTGGCGCGGAGCCGGGAGGGCAGCTCCGCCAGCATGGGCTTGTCCACCTTCAGCGGCCCGAGCTGTTTCTCCAGGCGAACCAGGTCGGCGTCGCTGTCGGCCAGACTGGGGGCGGGCAGGTGGACGAAGACCTTGCGGACGGCCGGAAAAACCTCCGTGGCGGCCCTCGATTCGGTGAGGATCTGCTGGCCGTCGGCGAACAGCGACGTGTGTGGGATGGCGATGACGGCCTGGCCGCTCAGGGCCGTCTGGCAGGCCAGGCGCCACCCTTCCTGGATCTGCTCGGGCTTGAACATCTCTTGCTCGGCCGGTCCGGGCGGGCCGGCGCCCTCGAGGACCTGGATGCGGCACTTGCCGCAGACGCCGCCTCCGCCGCAAGGGGTCTGGAGGGTCAGCCCGGCCTGGCCGGCGGCCTCGGTAACCTTCGTGCCGACCAGCACGCAGACCACCCGGCCGCTGGGCTGAAATGTCACGCGGACCTGTCGGTCAGCCATCGCGGGCTCCTGACACGACGGAGATGGTAACAGGTTCAAGGCGCCGCAACCAGAAGCCCCTTCGCACAGAGGGGTCAGTGCTCATCCGCCGCTTCCGTCACAAGCTGAGGCGGACAAATCCCGGTATCCGGAGAGGTCGGTGGGGGCCGCAAAAAGGAAATATTCCTTATTTAAGGTACCGTCGATCCAGGCCGATGTGCCCCTCGGACACGCACGTGTGTAGGAGCACGGATATGAACCAGCCCTCAACCATTTCTGCAGAGCGAAGGCGGCATCCGCGGACGGCGCTCCGAATGTCGCTGCGATGCGTCCGTCTGGATCCCGACGGCGGCGATGTGGAGGACACCCTCCACATGGTCGACATCTCCCGCAGCGGCATGGGCGCGATCTGCCAGCGGCCTTTCTATCCCGGACAGCGCATCGTCCTGTGCCTGCCGCAGAGCGAGGGGAACGGGCGGAGAAACATCTACGCCTCGGTGGTGCGCTCGCGCCTGGACGACGAGGCCTATCACGTCGGACTGGAATTCGACCGCACGCCCGCAACCGCCTGGTGCGCCGTACCCGCCCCCGTCGCCCTGGCCGCCTGACGGAGCGGCCCCGAGCCTTCAGGCCCCCCTCTGGCCGACCGCTCGGCCTCGCGACCCTTTTCTACCAACCCCTCGTGTTTCCACCGCGGACAGTCTCTACCTTGACTTCTTCCTGCCGGTCCCTAGACTAATTTTCGAGCGGTTGTGCAACGTCCCGATGCGGGACGCCAGATTCGCCTGGCCCTGGGGAATAGTGTAACGGTAGCACAACTGACTCTGGATCAGTTAGTCTAGGTTCGAATCCTAGTTCCCCAGTTGCCGTTGAATAAAACCCCCTCTGGCAAGAAACCGGCGGGGGCTTTGTTTTGGACCGACTTCAGCGGCGCGATTCACCCGCCCAGTTTTTGCCGGAGGAGGCGTTGGACCTCGGCCGGGGCGGCGGCGCCGCGGGAAAGCTGCATCACCTGGCCTGTCAGGAAGCCGAAGGCCTTTTGTTGCTTCTTGCCGCCTTCCTTGACGTCGGCGACGGCTTGGGGGTTGGCGGCGATGGCCGAGTCGATCCATTGCTCGATCTTCGACTCATCTGTTACAGCAATAAGTTCCATCACGTCCGCGAGGCTACTGGGATCTTCTCCTGTCTTGGATGTAGCCATATGGATACTAATGGCAGACACAGCCGTTGAGGTTAACGATCCCATTTCCATCATCTTGGCCAGACTGCCTAACTGTTCTGGACCCACACGTGCATCTGTCAATGCTTCAGCGATGCTGCAATTCTGTTTGTTGGCGATTGCCGACCACTGTCCTAGGAGTAGATTAGCACATCGTTTTCGCGCCTTACTGAACTTAACAGCAGCGTCAAAGAAATCCCCCGTCTCCGGGTCCTGGGTGAGGGCGTCGGCCTCCTTGAACGTCAGGCCGTACGCGCTCATGTAGCGGGCCCGCCGAGCCAACGGCAGCTCGCCAATCGTCGAAGCCGTCGCTTGCCGCCAAGCGTCGTCTACTTTTAGCGGCACGAGGTCCGGCTCGGGGAAGTAGCGGTAATCGTGGGCCTCCTCCTTCTCGCGCTGAAAGACGGTCGCCTCGCGCTCGTCGTCGTAGCCGCGGTTCTGCTTGCCCAGCTTCTCCATCGTGAAGCCGTCGGGGTCCTGTCGCCAGGCGGCCAGTTGGCGCTGGATCTCGTAGGCCACCGTCCGCTCCAGGGCGCGGAAGCTGTTGAGGTTTTTAACCTCCACGATGGGCGTCTTGACCGTCCGGCCGTCGGTGGTGATGTGCAGGTTGATGTTGGGCTCGAAGCGCATGTGCCCCATCTGCATGTTGGCTTCGCTGGCGCCCAGCCAGCGGACCAGCCGCTGCATGGCCCGGGCGTAGGCCATGACCTCCTCCACCGAGTTCATGTCCGGCTCCGAGACGATCTCCAGCAGCGGCACGCCCGCGCGGTTGAGGTCCACGCCGGTGTGGCGCGGGTGGTCGTGGATGTTCTTGCCGGCGTCCTCCTCCAGGTGGGCCCGGAGGATGCGGACCTTCTTAACCGACCCATCCGCCAGCGGCACTTCCAGGTATCCGTTGACGCTCAGCGGAAGGTCGTACTGGCTGATCTGGTAGTTCTTGGGCAGGTCGGGGTAGTAGTAGCCCTTGCGGTCCCACTTGGTGAACTCGCTCACCGTGCAGTTGAGGGCCAGTCCCACCTTCATCGCCAGTTCCACGGCCCGGCGGTTCATCACCGGCAGCACGCCGGGCATGCCGATGCACACGGGGCAGACGTTCGTGTTGGGCGGATCGCCGAAGCGGTTGCGGCAGCGGCAGAACATCTTGGTCGCCGTGGCCAGCTCCACGTGAATCTCCAGGCCCACGACGGGCAGGACTTGGGCGGCGGTTGCGGTCATGGATTCGCCTTTGGGGCCTTCCTGGCGGCGCCAACCATTCTATCCCGACGCCCGGGGCCGGTTTAGTCCTTCCCGCGCGTCAGGACGCTGTGGAGTTCCTTGAAGCGCCAGTTGACGGCGTGCAGCATCAGGCCCAGCAGGCCGAAGGAGGCCGATAGCAGCACCAGCCCCGTGGCCAGGATGGCCAGCGGCACGTGGCGGACGTAGTGGCCCGGCGCGGTGAAGTAATCCGTCACCGGCGGGATGCCGGCCAGGATGCCCGCCGCCAGCAGGACCAGGGCGATCCCGCCGAAGAACGTCAAGGGTTTCAAGGCCCGGAACAGGCTGAAGAGCTTCCACAGCACCCGCGCGCCATCGTGGAAGGTCCGCAGCTTGCTCCGGCTGCCGGCCGGGCGGGAGCGGTACGACACGGGCACCTCCACGACGCTCAGACGATGGTACAGCGCCTGGACGGTCAGCTCCGTCTCGATTTCAAACCCCGACGACACCACGGGCACCGTGCGGGCGAAGTGGCGATTGAAGGCGCGGTAGCCCGACAGGATGTCGGTCAAGTGGGCGTGGAACACGCGGTTGATCAACCGGCAGACCAGGCGGTTGCCCATCACGTGCAGCGGGCGGAAGGCCTCCTGGGTTGCTGGGGCCTGTCGGGCGCCCACGGCCATGTCGGCCGAGCCGCCGGTCACCGGCTCCAGCAGACGACCGACCTCCTCGGCCGGGTAGGTGTCGTCCCCGTCGGCCATGACGTAGAAGTCGGCCTGGACCTTCTCGAGCATGGACTCGACGACGAACCCCTTGCCCTGGCGCGGCTCGCGGATCACCGTCGCCCCGCGGGTGCGGGCGATCTCGGCGGTGCGGTCGGTGGAGTTGTTGTCGAAGACGTACAGGACCGCCTGGGGCAGTTGGCGCGGAAGTCGTCGATCACCTTGCCGACGGTGGCCTCTTCGTTGTGGCAGGGGATCAACACCGCGATCGTGGTTGGGCTCTGCGCCACGGTCGGTATAGTACCGGCGGTCGCGGGGCTTGCCAAGGGATTAGCACGGCCTGGGCCGAGGGCTGGGAATAGCGGTGACTGAAGCATCGGTCAGGCATATGATGTTGCTTTCTAATGCGCATGGGTGGTGGCCGCCTGCCCTTTGCCAAGGAATGGATGCGTGAGTCATAACGAGAACACGGAATCCGAAGGCGCCGTCGGACGGTCCGCAGGCGACGCCGCCGTCGGCGGTCCAAGCCGGCCCAAGGGCGGCAAGGCGCTGGCGGCGCTGCACCTGCTGATCCTGGCAGCCCTCGGCGCGGCGCTGTTTTTGTTCCGCTCCGGTTCGTTGGTCCTGACCGACCCGGAGGAGGCCCGCTACGCCCTGATCACGCGGAGCATGTTAGTCGGCGGGCATTGGATCCTCCCGCAGCTGGATGGGGAACCCTACTACGACAAGCCGGCTCCTTTCTTCTGGCTGGCGGCCGCAGGACAGGTCGCAACCGGCAGCGGAGAGCTGGGCGGCCGGGGCGTGGCGGCCTTGGCGGGCCTGGCCGCGGTGGGGTTGACTTACCTGATGGGACGGCGGATGTTCGGCCCAACGGCGGGACTGCTGGCGGGAGTGATCCTGGCGACCAGCGGGGAGTTCCTCTTTCTGGCCCGCTGGTATCGCATGGACATGCCCTTCGTCGCCGCGATGTGGGCGGCCCTATGGTGCTTCTGGCGGTGCTGCGGCGAGCCGTCCAGCCAGGACGTGCGGAGGACCTACCTTGGCTTCTATGCCTTCTGCGCCGTCGCGACGTTGATGAAAGGCCCGGCCGGGTTGGTCTTGCCCGTGCTGATCGTGGCTGCGTATTTGCTCCTGTCCGGCAGGCCGAGACGCGTGCTGGAACTGCTGAGTTTTCGGGGGTTGGGTCTGTATCTTCTGATCGCGGCGCCCTGGTACGTCATCGTGAGCCTTTACGATCCCCACTACGCCCATGAGTTCTTCGTCGGCCAGAACATCGAGCGCTATACCGGCACCCGATTCGGCCACAACCTGCCGGCGGTGATCTATCTGGTTTTCCTTCTGGTGGGGTTCCTGCCGTGGACGGTCTATCTGCCGGGGGTGTTCATCCGCTTTTTCCCTCGTCGCTGGCGCCAGAGGACCGATCGGCCGGCGGTGCTCCTGATGCTGCTGGTGGCGCTGGTGCCGCTGGTATTCTTCTCGATGGGGCGGACGAAGCTGATTGACTACGTTCTGCCGTGCTATCCACCGCTGGCGGTGCTGACGGGGGCCTTGATCGTTCAGTGGATTGCCACTCCAGGCCGGGACAAGTTGATGGAGAGCGGTGTGACGGCCTTGCGGGTCGTGATTGTGATGCTGCCGGTGCTGGCCTTGGGTCTGGCGATTGTGCTGGGTGTGGTGGGGTGGTGGCTGGTGTTGCCGGTGGTCTTGACCGTCGCAGCGGTAGGGGGGATGCGATGGGCCTGCCGGGGCCATCGCAAGGGATGGACCATTTCTCTGGGCGCTCTGGCCGTCGTCGTCAACTTCCTTGCGATGATCGGCTGGGTCGCACCGGCCGGGTACGATCGCATGTCCACCAGGTCGCTGGCCAGGGAGGGCGAGGACCGCCGCGGCAGACCCGCCGAGCTGTGTTTCTATCCCAGCCGGTATTACTCCCTGATGTATTACGCGGGTTTCGACCAGGCTCCGAGGTTCCGGGGCGGGTCGGCAGATGAGCTTTGGAAAATTGCCTATCAGCTCTCCTGGCGGGAGTCGGTCTGGTTTTTAATCTCGGGTCAGGACCGGCTGGATGCCCTGCGTGCGGCCCACGGTGACTTGAAGTTGGAGATTCTCGCCGAGCGGCGACCGCTGTGGCCGTTTCCCACAAACAGGCTATTCCTGGTCGCCCACGTGCCCGGCAAAGCCGCCGCAACCTCAAAGGGCACAGCGACGTCGGGCCCGGCCGCGACCTCGGCTTCTGCCCCTGCCTTTGAGTCCGCTCCCGCCAGCAGCCCTGCGGGGTTGTGACGGGCGCGGACTACTTATTGTGGGCGAAGTATTCGCGGACCAGCGCCTCCATGAGTTCCGCACGCTTGGAGTAAAGGCGGCGAAGTCGGCGCCGCCGGTGCGTGGCCAGGGCGTAGTGCGTCAGGATCGGCAGGGCGATGGTGGTGTCGGTGTAGCAGACGACGGCGTCGGGCAGGCGGTTGGGATCGACCTTGCCCCAGCTGACCGCCTCGTGCGGCGTGGCGCCGGACAGGCCGCCGGTGTCCGGGCGGGCGTCGGTCACCTGGAAGAAGTAGTCCTGGCCGACCTCCTTGATCCGCAGCACTTCCTGGATCTGCGGCTCGGTCTGGAGCATGAAGTTCTTGGGGCTGCCGCCGCCCATGAGCACGACGGCGCTCTTGCCGCCGCTGCGCTTGGCGGCCAGGACGAAGCTGGTGGTCTCGTTGACGTCGATGGAGGGGTTGATCCGCAGCTTGTTGCCGCGCAGCTCCACGCCGGCGACGTTCATGCCGATGGTCGAGTCGCCGGGGCTGGAGGTGTACACCGGCACGCCGCAGCGGTAGGCCGCCGCCAGCACCGAGACGTCCTTGCGGCCCGCTCTTGCGCTCGCACTCGGTCGGCGTACTTGCCCAGCAGGTAGTGCAGCTCGGCCGTGCCCATCTCCTTCTGGAACTCCGGCTGCACCAGGATGCCCCGCAGGATCTCGTCGGTGGCCATCAGGCAGTCGGTGTAGCCCAGCAGCACGTCGTAGATGCGGACCACGTCGTTGCGGCGCAGGTCGGCGTCGTCCACCAGGTGGCTGCCGACGTGCAGGGGGAAGTTGAAGGCGAAGTGCAGGTCGTGGTACAGGTTCGCGCCGGTGGCGACGATCCAGTCCACGAACCCCGCCTTGATCAGCGGGACGATGCACGAGCAGCCCAGCCCCGCGGGCGTCAGCGCCCCGGCCAGGCTCATGCCCACCGTCACGTCGGGCTCGAGCATCTTCTGCGTGAACAGCTCGCAGCCCTCGCGCAGCCGGGCGGCGTTGTAGGCCAGGAACGTCTCGTCCATCAGGTCGGTGAGCTTCTCCTTGCCCGTGATGCCCTTCGGGAGGATCCGCCGGCCCGAAAGATACTTGTCCTTGTGCGGGCACTTCTTCTTCCGCAGCCAGTCGGGCGTCTCCGTCAGATCGGTCCGCAGTCTGCCTTGCCGTTTCATGAGATACCCTTCCTCTGTACCGCGGGGATGTTCACGGGACCATCACGACCTTGGCCGGCGGCAGGCCGTTGAAGTGCGTGGCGCGTGGCGACGCTGTAGGCCCCGATGTTCTCGACGTACACCATGTCGCCGAGCTCCAGCTCCGGCAGGTCCTCGCCGCGGGCGATGATGTCCAGGCTGTCGCAGGTGGGGCCGGCCAGCGTGGAGAGCTGCCGCCGGCCCTTGCGGGTGACCTTGAACTGGTACTTGGCGTGGTCGAAGATCTGCCCGCTCAGCGCCCCGTACACGCCGTCGTCCAGGTAGTACCAGTGCTTGTTCTCGCGGATGGCCTTGCCGATGACCCGCATGATCAGCGTGGCCGCCGGGCCCACCAGGAACCGCCCCGGCTCGGCGATGAGCTGGACGTTCGGCGTCGAACAGGCGGTCGATCTCCTGGGCGATCATCGCAGCCGCGGCGTCGAAGCGCGTCCTCCTCGCCGTCGAAGTGGCGGATGGGAAACCCTCCGCCGATGTCCACGATCTCCAGCGGCAGCTGCTTCAGCCGCGCGTCGCGGACGATGATGGCGGCCATCTCCAGCGCCTGGATGTAGTTCTCCACCCGCGTGCACTGGCTGCCGACGTGGAAGCTCACGCCCACGGGCTTCAGGCCCAGCTTGTGGGCCTTGATCAGCAGCCCCATGGCGTCGGCCGGCTCGGCGCCGAACTTCAGGCTCAGCTCCACGATCGAGCCGACGTTGGGCACCTTGATCCGCACGATCACCCGGCTGCCGGGGGCGTGCTCGGCGATCTTGTCCAGCTCGTACTCGCTGTCGAAGGTCATCAAGTCCACGCCCAGCCTCCGTGCCTCGACGATCGCTTCGACGGGCTTGATGGTGTTGGCGAAGATGAGCGGCCGGGCTTGGCCCCGGCCGCCAGCACCGCCTCGCATCTCGGCGGCGGAGGCCACGTCGAAGTTCGCCCCCGCCGAGACCAGCGTCTTGAGGACCTCCGCGTGCGGGTTGGCCTTGATGGCGTAGAAAGGCACCACGCGCGGCAGGGCCTTGCGGAAGCGCTCCAGTTGCCGCAGCAGCCCGCAGCGGCTGATGGCCACCAGCGGCGTGCCGTGCCGTCGCACCAACGCCTTGAGCCGCCGCTCGCTGTTGTCCGTCGCCCGCCGGATCATGGTGTTTTTACTGTCGAAAAGGTTCCAGGGTCTGACCATCTTAGGCAACCCCTGCCGGAAGGCAAGAGTTTGAGCTGCCCTTGCTGGGAAAATGAAAGAAAAGAGATTTCGCGATCCTCCAACGAGACCGTCAACCGCTTGCTTCCGATGGCCAGGAGGATTAGTCTTGCGGCATGACCCGCGGCCAAGGGAGTGGCGAGATCAGTCAAGCCCCGATCGGCGTGTTCGATTCGGGGTTGGGGGGCTTGACGGTCGTGCGGCAGTTGATGGCCGTGATGCCGGGGGAGACCATCGTGTACCTGGGCGACACGGCCCGCGTGCCCTACGGCATCCGTTCGCTGGCGACCGTGCGGCAGTACGCGTTGGAGGACGCAGCGTTTCTGCTGCGATTCAACCCCAAGCTGATCGTCGTGGCCTGCAACACGGCCTCGGCGGCGGCGATGGAGGCCCTGGAGGCGTTCTGCCCGATGGACGTGGTGGACGTGATCCGCCCCAGCGCCGCAGCCGCATTGCAACGCACCGACGGGGCGATCGGCGTCATCGGCACCGAGGCGACCGTGGCCTCGGGCGCCTACGAGCGGGCCATCCACGCCCTGGACCCCAACCGCCCCGTGATCGCCAAGGCCTGCCCGCTGCTGGTGCCGATTGTGGAGGAAGGCCGCGACCCGGCCGACCCCATCGTCCTGCACGTGCTGAGCGATTACCTCCGTGAGCTTCAGCGCCTCCGGCCGGGGCGCTGATCCTGGGCTGCACGCACTATCCGCTGCTGGCGGCGGCGATCGGCAAGCTCATGGGCCCCCAGGTCCCGCTGGTGGACTCGGGAGAGTCGGTGGCCAGGGAGGTGCAGCGCCGCCTCCGCGCGGGTGGGCTGGAGAACCGCCGGCCGGCCGGCGGGACGTTGCGATGCTTCACCACCGACAACCCCCAGCGGTTCGAGCAGCTCAGCGAGCGGTTCGGCGGGCGGCAAGTCCGCGACGTCGAGCTGGTCGGCACGGACGAGCTGCGAGATTTTTCATTGCCCAAGCGATTCGCCGAAGACGAATCGCCTCGGTAATCCAAGGCCCGGCGGGAATAACCCGTCGCATGGAGAAAGCCGGGACGGATAAAAACCGCCGCGGAGTCGGCGCGTGGGTGACGGCCATGAGACTTCTCCAAGCTACCGGCGCGGTGCTGGGGGTCCTGGTGGTTTTGCCGGCCGCCGGATGCGATGGGGAAGGCGGAAGCCTCGATGCCCTTGTGAAAAAGACCCTGGCCGGACCGTCCGACAAGCTGGCCTGGGTGGACGATGTCGATGCGGACAAGCGGCGCGAGGCGATTGTGGCTTTATCTTCCAAGCCGCGGTGCCTGAGGCCTCCCTACACCAAGTTTTACGCGCTGGTGCTGATCGGCGACGAGGACGCCCTCGTCCGCGCCGCAGCCGCCCGGGCGCTGGGCAAGACCGCCGACGCGGCCTACCTGCCGCCGCTGCTGGCGGGACTGGAAGACCCTTCCCCGATCGTGCGGTGCGACGTGGCGGGGGCATTGGACCGCGTCCGGGGCGAATCGGCCATCGAGCCGCTGCGGCGGCGGGCGATGCAGGATGAATCCGCCGACGTCCGCGCCGCCTGCCTCCGCGCTGGGGCATTATCCGACGACCGAGGTCGTCCGGACGCTGCTGGGCGGCTTGGGGGATGCGGACCTGAATGTCCGTCGGCAGGCCCGCGCGACCCTGGTGGACATGACGGACGTGAACATGGGCGAGAAGGCCGAAGACTGGTCGGCGTACCTGGAGCAGAATCCGCCGACCCGGCCGGCCGCCAAACGGTAGCCGTCGCGGCCGCAGGGCCGCGGCGCGGGTAGGGAGATTCCTGAATGCGGGCGCTGGTGTTCGACGGCAAGGCGGTCTTGAGGAGGGATTATCCCGCCCCCCGGCCGGCGCGGGGAGGCGTTGGTGGCCGTCCGTCTGGCGGGGGTGTGCAGCACGGACCTGGAGGTGATGCGAGGCTATATGGACTTTACCGGCGTGATGGGGCACGAGTTCGTCGGGGTGGTCCTGGAAGGCCCGGCCACCTGGCGGGGCAAGCGCGTCGTGGCGGAGATCAACTGCGTGTGCACGCGGTGCGACCTGTGCCGTTCGGGCCTGTCGAACCATTGCCGCAACCGCACGGTCGTCGGCCTCGCCGGGCGCGACGGGGTGTTTGCCGAGCAGGTGGCCCTGCCGGCGGCCAACCTGCACGAGGTGCCCCAGGCCGTCCGCGACGAGCAGGCGGTGTTCGCCGAACCGCTGGCGGCGGCGTACCAGGTGACGCGGCAGGTGACGTTCCAGCCTTCCGACGCCGTGGTCGTCCTGGGCGACGGGCGGCTGGGCCAGCTCGTTGCGCGCGTCCTGAAGTCAGCGGTCCGCAAACTGCTGCTGGTGGGCAAGCACGCCTCCAAGCTGGAGGTGGCCGAGAAGCAGGGCATCGAGGCGATCCTGGTGGACGACTTCATCCCGAAGGCCCTGGCCGATGTCGTGGTGGAGGCCACGGGTTCCCCCACCGGGTTGGAGCTGGCCATGCGGACGGTCCGGCCGCGGGGAGTGATCGTGCTCAAGAGCACGTTCGCCGTTGGACGACAGTCAAAGGAAAACAAGGAAATACAGGAGATCAACCTCTCCCCGCTGGTGGTGGACGAGGTGACGCTCATCGGGTCGCGGTGCGGGCCGCTGGAAAGGGCCTTGGCGGCCCTGGCGGCGGGGGAGGTGGACGTCTCGGCCTTGATCAGCCGGCGCTTCGGACTGGACCAGGCCGAGCAGGCCCTCCAGGCCGCAGCGGATCCCCAGAATATCAAGGTGCTGATCGATGTCCGATGAGCTTTCGACAAGAGAACCGTTCTATTTCACCGAGCTGCCCAATGGTTGGACGGTGGGCAGGTTCGCGGCCTTGGACGAGCTGGGGGTCGCCCACCTCGTGACCACCCGGCGGGGTTTCGACGTGACCGGCGCGAAGAAGGATCCCAAGGTCGCCGCCCAGGCCGTGCAGCAGGCGATGAACCTGTCCGGCGTGGCCTTCTGCAACCAGGTGCACAGCCGAAAAATCCTCGTGCCCCGGCGGGCGGGTCTGGCCGGCAGCGGGGACGGCATGGTGATCGCCGGTGGCTCGATAGGCCTGATGGGCCTGGCCGCCGACTGCCCGCTGGTCCTGGCGGTCGATCCGGTCAGCGGCGCCGTGGGTCTGGCCCATGCCTCCTGGCGGGGGACGGCCATGCGGATCACCGCGGAGTTGGTGGCCCACTTCGTCAGCCGATTCGGGAGCAAGCCGGTGGACCTCGTGGCCTGCATCTGCCCCTCCGCCGGACCGTGCTGCTACGAGATCGGATCCGACGTCGTCCAGCTTGCCTCGGCGGGTCTGGGACTGCGGGCTCCGCAGTTCCTCCAAAAACGGGAGGGCAAGGTGTACTTCGACTTGTGGGCGGCCAACATCGATGAACTGATGCAGGCCGGGGTGGAGCGGGAGAACATCTGCTCCGCCAACCTCTGCACCCTCTGCCGCAACGACCTGTTCCCCAGCCACCGCATGGAGGGGGAGCAGGCGGGGCGCTTCGTGGCCGTCATCGCGCCGCTCTAGGAGGAAGTTGGCCCGCCTTGGCGGACGGCGTCAGGGATGGGGATGACCTGCCCGGATCGGTCCACGCAGGCCAGCGTCGTCCCCGCCGTGGCCAGCAGCCGGCCGTCGGCGGCTCGAAGCTCGTATTCGTGGTCGATCTTGGCCTGGCCCATCCCGGTGACGCGCGTGGTCAGGTGGACGACCTCGTCGTACCGGGCGGGGCTGTGATACTTGGCCCAGCATCGGGCGACGACGAAGAACACCCCCGCGGCCTCCAGGTCGCCGTAGCACACGCCCGCCGCCCGCAGCAGCTCGGTCCGCCCCATCTCGAAGTACACCCAGTAGCGGCTGTGGTGCACGGCGCCCATCCGGTCCACCTCGGCGTAGCGGACGCGGATGTCCAGGCGGCATTCTTGCGGCGGCATGGCGGTGGCTCCTTCGGCCGGCGTTGCCCCCGCTCCAAACGTCCGACCTGAGCCTATTGAGTATGATAAGACCAGATGACCTTCAACGTTTTCTTGTCCAACTCAACCTCTGGGACGCCCCCCACCATGGATTCCGGCAGCTCGAAGGTCACATGCCAGGAGGTCTTGTGCTCAGTGATGACGTAGGGCAGATCCGCTGGGTACGGCCATCCGTGTGCTAGAATATGTTCCCGCGCCGCAGCCATGATTTGCCGCTCCTGCCACTGGGGCATCCCTTTCGGTACGGGGGGTCTGGCGCTGTTCGTTTCCTTCGGGCCGCAAAAAGCTCCTCCCAGCACCCCCGCTAGCACCATGACCAATGCCACGCTTCGCAGGTTCACATTTCATCCTTTCCCTTGAGCCAAAAGGGCTTACCGTTGAACGCGCCATAGTCTTTCGTATAGACGGCAAGGGGGGAGTTTTGTTCCGTTTCTGGTGTTGCGGGTTTTCGCGGGTTTGCCATGGCGGCCGGGGCTAAACAAGGGCTAAACCGGGGTTAAAAAGGCTTGAAGTCATGGGGGGGATGACTATCATATCAGCCTCCTTTGCAGGCCCTTGGGGACGAGCGGGGGCGGAAAGGAATAGTGATCCAGGAATGATCAAGGTCAAGGCCAGAGGCAACGAGTCGGTCCAGCAAATGATCCGGCGCTTCAAGAAGATGTGCGAGAAAGAAGGCCTGGTCAAGGACATCAAGCGCAAAGGCTACTACGAAAAGCCTTCGGAGCGCCGCCGCCGCCGCGCCCGCAAGAGCGTTAGGCGTGCCCTGATGCCGGAGCGTTGAGTGCCTCCCGAGGCGGCGAGTCTCCGGCCGGGGCGATCTGGGAGAAGATCGCCCATGACGGCGGAGAAGCCTGGTCGGTTTCCTGGTGTGTGTGTTGACCCCCTCCTTTCCAAAAATATCCGGACAAAACCGCAAGGACGCCTCAGAATCACCGAGCCGCAGCGAACGGCAAGGATCGCAGCAAGAAGGAGCGCAAACGTGGACGTGAAACCATCCCGTAGTGTGAGATGGTTGTCGGCAGGTTTGGCCGTGCTAGTCGTCCTGCTGGGTGGAGGCCTGGCGGCGGGCCAGACGGCGCCGGCCGTGGCCCAAGAGACGGTGGAACAGGTCGCCACGGTGGGGATCCCCGTCGTGTGGTGGATTGCCCCGATCAGCTCGATCCTGGCGCTGCTGTTTGCCTACGTGTTCTACAGGCAGGTCCGCAATGCCGCCGACGGCGACGAGAAGATGCGCGAGATCGCCGCGGCCGTGCGCGAGGGCGCCTACGCCTACCTGCGCCGCCAATACAAGGTCGTGGCCATGTTCTTCGTGGTGGCCTCGGCGCTGCTGTTCATGATGGGCTGGGTCTTCCACGTGCAGTCTCGGATCGTCTTCGTGGCGTTCCTGACGGGGGGGTTTTTCTCCGGCCTGTGCGGCTTTTTCGGCATGAAGACGGCCACGATGGCCTCCAGCCGCACCGCCCAGGGCGCCAAGGAGAGCCTCAACCGGGGGCTGACGGTGGCCTTTCGGGCCGGATCGGTGATGGGGTTGGTCGTCGTGGGCTTCGGGTTGCTGGACATCTCGATGTGGTTCCTGATCCTCACCCAGCTTGCCCCGCGGGTGGGCTATCCCATGAGCCTGACGGAAGTGACCGTCATCATGCTGACCTTCGGGATGGGCGCCAGTTCCCAGGCCCTGTTTGCACGCCTGGGCGGGGGCATCTTCACCAAGGCCGCCGACGTGGGGGCCGACCTGGTGGGCAAAGTCGAGGCCGGCATCCCCGAGGACGACCCGCGCAACCCGGCCGTCATCGCCGACAACGTGGGCGACAACGTGGGCGACGTGGCAGGCATGGGCGCCGACCTGTACGAGAGCTACTGCGGTTCGGTGCTGTCCACGGCGGTCTTGGGCGTCTCGGCCGCCTCGGCGTTGGGGCTGGGCGTGGCCGATCAGGTCCGCCTGGTGGCCGCCCCGATGGTGCTGGCCGGCATCGGGATCGTGCTCAGCGTCATCGGCATCCTGCTGGTCCGCACCCACGAGGGGGCGAGCATGAAGCAGCTCATGGGGGCGCTGAACCGCGGCATCAACAGCTCCACCGCCCTGATCGTCCTGGCCGCGCTGGGCGTGTGCTACTTCCTGATCGGTCCGGGCGACGGCCACGTGGTCGCGGGCGTGAGCTGGCTGGGCGTGTGGGGCGCGATCGTCGTGGGGTTGGTGGCCGGCGTGGTCATCGGCAAGGGCACCGAATACTTCACCAGCTACGATTACGGGCCCACGCGGGAGATCGCCCGCCAGAGCGAGACCGGACCGGCCACCGTCATCATCAGCGGCCTGGCGGAGGGCATGCAGAGCATCTGGTTGGCCGTCGTGACGGTGGTGGTTGGCATCATCCTGGCCTACACGTTCGCCGGCGGGCTCCAGGAGGTGCAACTGGGCCTGTACGGCATCTCCATCGCCTCGGTGGGCATGCTCGCGACGCTGGGCATCACCCTGGCGACCGACGCCTATGGTCCCATCGCCGACAACGCCGGCGGCAACGCCGAGATGACCCACCAGCCGCCGGAGGTCCGCAAGAGGACCGACGCGCTGGATTCTCTGGGCAACACCACCGCCGCCACGGGCAAGGGCTTTGCCATCGGCTCGGCGGCCCTGACGGCCTTGGCGCTGCTGGCCGCGTACGTGGATGAGGTTCGCATCGGCCAGAATCGCCAGGCCGTGGCCGCCATCGTGCAGTCCGTCCCGCAGGCAGCCACCGCCGCCGCCGCCGGCGTCGGCCAGGTGGATTACCTGGGCCACGGCAAGTTCGCCGCCAAGTTGACCGCCGGCACGAAAGACGAGAATTACCACCTCCTGATGGCCCTGAACATGCCTGGCAGCCTCCGGAAAGAGCTCAAGCCGGGGTTGGTGTCCGACCTGTTCGTGGGTCCTGTCGGCGAGGACAAAGTCCGCCCGGCGGTGTTGGTGGACGCCACCGGCAAGGAGCATGTGCTGCACATGGTCTCATCCGTCGATGCCACCATGGCCCATTACATGGAGTTCTATAACGTCACGCTGCTCAATCCGCGAGTCCTGTGCGGGATCATCCTGGGGGTGCTGATGGTCTTCGTGTTCAGCTCGGCGGCGATAAAGGCCGTCGGAAGGACCGCCTTCTTAATGGTCAAGGAGGTCCGCCGACAGTTCAAGGAAATTCCCGGCTTGATGCAGGGCACCGGTCGGCCGGACTACGCCCGCTGCGTGGAGATTTCCACCGCCGGGGCGCAGCGGGAGATGGTGCTGCCGTCGGTGCTGGCGCTGATCGCGCCGGTGGCGGTGGGGTTGGTGTTCGACGTGTCCGGCGTGCTGGGGTTGCTCGCCGGCGGGATGGCCTGCGGCTTTGCCGTGGCCGTGTACATGGCCAACGCCGGCGGGGCGTGGGACAACGCCAAGAAATACATCGAGAGCGGCCAGTACGGCGGCAAGGGCTCCCCCAACCACAAGGCGGCCGTCGTGGGCGACACCGTGGGCGATCCGTTCAAGGACACCGCCGGCCCCTGCCTGAACATCCTGATCAAGCTGATGAGCATGATCGCGGTGGTCTTTGCTGGGCTGACCGTGAAGTACGCCCCGCAGGTCGGTGCCCTGCTGGGCATTAACTGAGGACCCGCGTGGCCAGGCGGCCTTCGACTAGCTCAGGCCGTTCCGATCGTGTCGAGGAGCGGACCCGCAAGACTGATCCTGCCCGCCGGCTCGCCGTCGCGGCGGCCAGGGTGGCCCACCGACAACAACGCCACCGACATCGTGGTGCTGGACTTGCGGGGCATCAGCCCCGTGACGCAGTACTTCGTGATCGCCACGGGCACGTCCGACCGGCAGATGCGAACCGTGGCCGACGCGATTGCCGAGCACGGGCGGAAGATCGGTCAGCCCGTCTGGCACGTGGCCGGTGAACGGTCGGCCGACTGGATCGTGATGGACTTCGTGGACGTCGTGGTCCATATTTTTGATGAAGTCCACCGGCGGTATTACGACCTGGAGCTGATCTGGGGCGAGGCGCCTCACGTCCGTTGGCGAGAAGCCGTGCGCCGCCGGCGGGCCAGACCCAGGTAAGACCACCGGCATAACCGACTTTTGGGTTGGCGGGACTCCCGCCCCGCTACCTTTGAAACCTTTTGAAGCAGCGTCTTATGCGGTGGGACGGGAGCCCTACCGCGCCGAGCGCAGGCGGACATGAACCTCAAGGCCGAATTGGAGCGGCGCGTGACCGCGGCCCTGGCCGCTGCCGGGGCGCCGTCCGGTTCCCCCGCCATCGTCGGCCAGGCCGCTAGAGCAGAGTTCGGTGACTACCAGGCCAACGGCGTCATGCCCGCCGCCAAGGCCCTTGGTGCCAATCCCCGCCAACTCGCTGAAAGGGTGATTGCCCAGCTCGGTCCCGGCGGGGCGGGCGACCTGTCGGACCTCACCGACCCGCCCACGGTCGCCGGACCGGGCTTCATCAACCTCCGCCTCCGCGCCGATTGGCTCGCCCGCCAACTCGGCCAAATCCAGCTCGATGAATCCCTGGGCGTCGAGCGGCCGGCGTCGCCGCAGACCGTCGTGGTGGATTACTCCGGGCCGAACCTGGCCAAGGAGATGCATGTCGGCCACCTCCGCAGCACCATCATCGGCGACGCCCTGGCCCGCACGCTGGACTTCCTGGGCCACCACGTCATCCGCCAAAACCACGTCGGCGACTGGGGAACCCAGTTCGGAATGCTCACGGCATACCTAGACGAGATTGGAGCACGTGTAACACACAAGAGAAGTGAATTTGGGGAGGCTGTCGTTGTTACCTCAACCACAATCGAGGATATGGAGGAATTCTATCGAGAGGCCAAGAAACGATTCGACACGGAACCGGCCTTTGCAGACAGGTCTCGCGAGTATGTAGTGAAACTTCAGTCCGGTAATAGGCGAGTCCGTGCCCTGTGGGACTACGTGCGTGACCAGTCATTGGGACATGCAGCAGCAATCTATAAGCGACTTGATGTCAACCTTGCAACCGAACATTTGCGAGGAGAAAGTTTCTACGAGAAATACTTGCCCGAAGTTGTTGACGAACTTCGCGGGGTTGGTTTGTTGAAGGAAAGTCGCGGGGCGCAGTGCGTGTTCCTGGAGGAGTTCAAGGACAAGGATGGAGAAATCCTTCCTTTGATCGTGCAGAAGACCGATGAAGGCTACCTTTACGCCACGACCGACCTAGCCGCGATCCGTTATCGGGTCAATGAGCTCAAGGCCGACCGGATCCTGTACGTGACTGACTCGCGGCAGGCGTTGCACTTCCGGCATGTGTTTGCCGTCGCGCGGGCGGCGAAGTTCGCTCCGCCGAATGTTTCGCTAGAGCACGTGGCCTTCGGCATGATGCTCGGGGCCGACGGCAAGCCTTTTCGGACGCGCGAAGGCGGCACGGTGAAGCTGATGAACTTGCTGGATGAGGCCGAGCGGCGAGCATTCGCGCTGGTCAGTGAAAAGAACTCCGAACTGGATGAGACTCACCGCCACGAGATTGCCCGCGTCGTGGGCATCGGCGCGGTCAAGTACGCCGACCTGTCGCAGAACCGCACCAGCGATTATGTGTTCTCCTGGGACAAGCTTCTCAGCCTGGAGGGCAACACGGCCCCGTACATGCAGTACGTCTACACGCGCATTTGCAGCATCTTCCGCCAAGGTTTTTCTCGTGGGGATGGCGCAGCAAAGGCCGGGACAATAGAAGTTATCGACCCGGCCGAGAGAGTCCTGGCGATGAGGCTGGTGCAGTTTCCAGAGACCGTCGCATTCGTGGCCGCCGAGTGCCTGCCGAACGTCTTGTGCGCCTACCTGTACGACCTGGCCGGGGCGTTCATGGGCTTTTATGAAAACTGCCCGGTCCTCCAGGCCGAGCCGGAACTTCGGGCCAGCCGGTTGGCCTTGTGCGAGCTGACGGCCTGGACCATCCACACGGGCCTGGACCTGCTGGGCATCCAGACGATCGAGCAGATGTAGGAACCTCCCGGCGGGTTCGCCGAGCCACCTTCGCCGAAGCGGCCTCGGTTGTGGAGGCTGAATGCTCCCTTGCCATGGCATCGGAGCGTGGAAAGCGCTTGCGGGCGGGGCGGTTTTCCGTCGATACTCAGGCGGCTATGGGCAAGGAAAATCGTCGAGGGAGAGCAAGAGACAGAGACAGGCAAAGGGGTCCAGCCGCCGATGTCTCTCGCAGCGGGCAGGCGGACTCATCCGCCGCGAGCGGCCGCGGGCGGTGGGGGAAGCTGCTGGGGCGGAAAGCGGTGGTGGGTGGCGCCATCTTCCTGATCCTTCTGGCGGCCTATCACCTCAACGGCGGCTTCCTGTACGGCAACGACGCCAAGCCCAATGTCTATCTGGCGCCGACCCTGCTGAGTCAGGGGCGGCTTTCCTTTACGCCCACTCAGCATCCCTTCATGTTCTTGTGGGGCTACAGGACCAAAGAAGGTCCGGTTCTGGTGCAGTTCAACTCCTGGAAGGACCGGATGGTCGATCAGCCGTACACCGCCCGTCAGTTTTTTGAGACGGGATTGTTGACCCTGGTCCAGTCGAAGTATTACCTGGTTCCGTCCGTTCGCCGGACGGCTGAGGGGGAACCTATCTTCGTGAACACCTTCGGCCCGGGCGCGGGGTTGACGGCCCTGCCGCTCTATGCCTTGCTGCACCTGGCCACGGGCGGCGACCTTCAATCTCATCCGGCGGCGCTGTGGTACGGGGGCAAGGTTGCGGCCTCGCTGCTGGTGGCGGGTTCGGCCGTCTGGGTGTTTCTGACGGCGTGTGCATTCACGACCGTCGCCCGGTCAGCCTTGATCACGCTGGCCTACGGGCTGGGCACGGGCGTGTGGTCCATGAGCTCCCAGGCGCTCTGGCAGCACGGGCCGAACGAGTTCTTCCTGGCCATGGGCACGTATTTTCTGGTGCGGGCGGAGAGGGGCTGGACGTCCGCGGCCTGGTGCGGCCTGGCATACTCAGCCGCGGTGGCGTGCCGGCCCACCAGCGTGATTGTGGCGGGGGCGGCGGGGGTTTACCTGCTGGTGCGGTGGTTCATGGCCCGGCGGAAGGCGCTGCTGCCTTACGTCCTGGCGGCCCTGCCGATTGCCACGGCCTTGGCGGCCTATAACACGTACTACCTGGGCAGCCCCTGGGAGTTCGGCCAGAGCAGGACCGGGCACAAGGTGGCGATGGACAAGACGGGCAGCACGGACTTGTGGCAGACGCCGCTGGCGGTGGGGGCGGCCGGTCTGATGGTCAGCCCCTCGCGCGGGCTGCTGGTGTTCAGCCCCTTCATGGTCTTTGCGCTGGCGGGGCTGGGGGCGCTGTGGACGCAGCGGCGATACGCCCCGCTGTGGCCGGTGGCGGCGGCGATGCTGGCGCTGCTGGTCGTGGCCTTCAAGTGGTTCGACTGGTGGGGCGGATGGTGTTACGGCCCGCGCCCATCGTCGATACCATGCCGTTCTTCGCCCTGATGCTGATCCCCGTGATGGACTGGGTCTGGCGGCGCAAGGCGATGCTGGGATTGTTCCTGGTCCTGGTGGCCTGGTCGGTCGTCGTTCAGGGGGTGGGGGCCTTCGCCTACGACATGCTCGGTTGGAACAGGCGGGGCATGGCGAAGGTCTACCTGGAAGGCCGGGCCGAACCGGTCATCGTGGAGACCCTCGCGGACGTCGAACGCCTTCAGCAGACGGCCCCGGTTCGCCATGTCCAGGAGATCGCCTACGACATCGACGATCCGGCCAACCGCCACAGGCTCTGGTCGCTGAGCGACAACGAAATTCTGTACTACCTCAAAAATTTCAAAAAGTCGCGCGACGCCCGGGCGCAGATGTGCGAGGTGTGGCTCCAGGACCCCGCCCGTTGAACCGGGTCGTTGAGAAGGAGAAAATGGCGGCCATGGAATTTGATCAGATCGTCAAGATCATCGCGCTGGCCCGGTCCAAAAAGGCCACCGACGTGCACATCATCGCGGGCGCCCCGCTGCTGTTCCGCATCGGCAAGGACCTGATCCCGCAGACCGAATCTCGCCTGACGAGCGATCAGGCCCGCGAGCTGTCCTTTCAGCTCCTCAGCCCCAGTCAGCAGGAGGTCTTCCGCCAGCGGCTGGATTTCGACCTGATGGTCGCCGAGGAGACCGGGCGCTGCCGCGTCAACATTTCCTACAACGACGGGGCCATCGGTGCCGTCGTCCGCTTGCTGCCCCCGGAGCCCAAGAGCCTGGAGCAGATCCGCATGCCGCCGGTGGTGAATTACCTCACCGCCCAGACCAAGGGCCTGGTGCTCATCACCGGCAGCACCAGCCAGGGCAAGACCACGACGATGTCGGCCATGATCCACGAGATCAACACCTACCAGCGCAAGCACATCGTGACCATCGAGGACCCCATCGAGACCGTCCATACCAATCGCCAGAGCATCGTCCGCCAACGCGAGGTCGGCAGGGACACGGTCACGTTCGCCTCCGGACTGCGGGCGGCGCTGCGGCAGGACCCCGACGTCGTCGCCATCGGCGAGATGCGCGACTACGAGACCATCCGCATCGCCCTGACCGCGGCCGAGACCGGCGTGCTGGTCATGAGCACCCTCCACGTGATCTCCCTGGACAAGGTGATCGAGCGATTGCTGAGCTACGCACCCGTGGAAGACGAGGGCCACCTCCGCTACCTGCTGGCTGGGGCGCTCCAGGGCATCATCCACCAGGAGCTCTTACCGGCCATCGACGGCGGCAAGCGGGTGGCCGTGGAGGTGCTGATCGCCACCGATGCGGCTAAAAACGTCATCCGCAACCGCGGCACGTTCCACCTCCGCAACATCATCACCACCGGCGCCAAGTACGGCATGATGACCATGGACCAGTCGGTCCAGTCGCTCCTGGCCGAAGGCGCCATCACGCCCGAAGTGGCCGCGGCCGTCATGGTCAACTACTAAGGCTTCCATCAGCAGCGGGGCAAACCCAAATGAGGGAGGGGAGAAATAATGGTTCAGATCATCTGGCAAACAGCGAAAAACAATTCTGAGGGATTAATGGCTCTAGGAACACTTGTGATAGCTGTAGTTAACGTATTTTTATTTTTTCACTTACTGGGACAGTCGAGAAGGGACAGAAAGAAAGCTATATCTTTGCTCATTCTTGAAGTTACGGCTAACAAGTGGATTACAACCTTCGTGAGCCGGACCCCATTTCTGGACACAGCATATTCATCGTCAGGATGGGCGCTGGCGCACACGCCTATGTCTGTGCAAACAACTAAACTCCTGTTTGATGCATGTGCTAGCGTCAAAAGGTTCAATGCGGCATATGAACCCCATGCTCCAGATCATGATAAAGTTATATCACACGCTCGTGAGCTCGCCGAGAGGAACCTAAAAGAGCGCTTTCGAGGGTATCCTGAAGGACCGCAAACTGCTTAGATACGTGGGTATGAAACCAGTTTTTTTACAAAGCCTGGCTGAAGAGGATTCATGGGACCAGGAAACTGGACCTTCCAAGCTAACCACCAACCAGTAGTTTCTTTGATAACCCTTACTGGGACTTGGCACCGGGGGGCGGCATGGCGGCGAGCTGCTGGTAGAGGTGCCAGCGGGTGGTGGCGTCCTTCTGGGCCAGTTCGATCAGGCGCTTGGCGGCCTGGGGGTCGGACTTGGTGAGCATCTTGTAGCGGATCTCGTTGTAGGCGTAGTCGCGCGAAGGGGATCGTCGGGGCCTTGGAGTCCAGTTGCAGCGGGTTCTTGCCCTGCTCGGCCAGGCGCGGGTCGTAGCGGTACAGCGGCCAGGCGCCGCAGGCGACGGCGGCCTTCTGCTGGTCGAAGCCCGTCCGCATGTTGATGCCGTGGGCGATGCAGTGGCTGTAGGCGATGATCAGGCTGGGGCCGTCGTAGCTCTCGGCCTCGACGAAGGCCCGGACCGTCTGGGCGTCGGTGGCGCCCATGGCCACCTGGGCGACGTAGACCGTGCCGTAGCTCATGGCGATCAGGCCCAGGTCCTTCTTGGGCGTGGGCTTGCCGGCGGCGGCGAACTTGGCGACGGCCGCCCGCGGCGTGGCCTTGGAGCACTGCCCGCCGGTGTTGGAGTACACCTGCGTGTCCAGCACCAGGACGTTGATGTTCCGGCCGCTGGCCAGCACGTGGTCCAGCCCGCCGTAGCCGATGTCGTAGGCCCAGCCGTCGCCGCCGATGGCCCAGACGCTCTTGCGGACCAGCGCGTCGGCCAGGCTGGCCAGCTGCATGGCCTGCGGCGTCTTGAGCGCCGGCGAGCTTCTTCTTCAGCTGCTGCCACGCGCTGGCGCTGCGCGGCGATGCCGGCCTCGGTGGACTGGTCGGCCGACAGCAGCGCCTCGGCCAGCTCCGCCGCCGATCTGGTCCTTCAGCTCGGCCACCAGCTCGCGGGCGAACTCGCTGCTGCTTGTCCAGCGTCAGGCGGAAGCCGAAGCTGAACTCGGCGCAGTCCTCGAACAGCGAGTTGTTCCAGGCCGGCCCGCGCCCGTCGGCGTTGACGCAGTAGGGCGTGGTCGGCAGGTTGCCGCCGTAGATGCTCGAGCAGCCGGTGGCGTTGCCGATGATCGCCCGGTCGCCGAACAGCTGCGTCAGCAGCTTGACGTAGGGCGTCTCGCCGCAGCCGGCGCAGGCGCCGGAGTACTCAAACAGCGGCCGGCAGAGCTGGCTGCCCTTGACGGTGTTGACCTTGAGCTTCGAGCGGTCGCATGTCGGGGATCGACAGGAAGAACTCGTAGTTCGTCCGCTCGCGCCTCGCGCAGCGGCGGCTGGAAGGTCATGTTGATGGCCTTGCGGGTGGGCTCGGTCTTGTTCTTGGCCGGGCAGACCTGCACGCACACGCCGCAGCCGGTGCAGTCCTCCGGGGCGACCTGGACGGTCCACTTCATGCCCTCGAACTCCTTGCCCTTGGCGTCGGCGCTGCGGAAGCCCTCCGGGGCCTTGGCGAGCAGGGCCGGGTCGTAGACCTTCGTGCGGATGCGTGGCGTGCGGGCAGACGATCGAGCACTTGCCGCACTGGATGCAGACGGCCGGGTCCCAGATCGGGAATCTCCAGGGCGATGTTGCGCTTCTCCCACTGCGTGGTGGCCGTCGGCCAGGTGCCGTCGGCGGGCATGGCGCTGACGGGCAGCTCGTCGCCCCGCCCGGCCATGATCGTCGGCGGTGACCTTCTGGACGAACGGCGGCGCCTCGGCCGGCACGACCGGCGGCTTCTCGATCTTGCTGGTGGCCTTGGCGGGCACCTTGATCTCGTGCAGGTTGGCCATGGCCTGGTCCACGGCGTCGAAGTTCTTCTTGACCACCTCCTCGCCCTTGCGGCCGTAGGTCTTCTGGATGGCGTCCTTGATGGCCGCGATGGCCTCGTCCTGCGGCAGGATGCCGGAGAGGTAGAAGAAGCACGTCTGCATGATCGTGTTGATCCGCCCGCCCATGCCGGTGGCTCTTGGCCACCTCGTAGGCGTTGATGACGTAGAACTTCAGCTTCTTGTCGATGATCTGCTGCTGGACCTCGCGCGGCAGGCTTGTCCCAGACCTCCTCGGTGGGGTAGGGGGCGTTCAGCAGGAACGTCGCGCCCGGCACGGCCGGCTCGCAGCATGTCGTACCGCTCCAGGAAGGTGAACTGGTGGCAGGCGACGAAGTTGGCCTGGCTGATCAGGTAGGTGCGAGCGGATGGGCCGCGGGCCGAAGCGCAGGTGGCTGACGGTGATCGCGCCGGCCTTCTTGGAGTCGTAGACGAAGTAGCCCTGGGCGTAGTTGGCCGTCTCCTCGCCGATGATCTTGATGGAGTTCTTGTTGGCGCCGACCGTGCCGTCGCTGCCCAGGCCGTAGAACATCGCCCGCACGACGTCGTCGCCTTCGGTGCTGAAGGACGGATCGTACGTCCAGGCTCGTGCCGGTCACGTCGTCGTGGATGCCGACGGTGAAGTGGTTCTTGCGGATTGCGGCTTGGCCAGCTCGTCGAAGACGGCCTTGACCATCGCGGGGGTGAACTCCTTGCTGCACAGGCCGTAGCGCCCGCCGATGACCTTGATGGCTCGGCCGGCCTCGGCCAGGGCGTTGACGCACGTCCAGGTACAGCGGCTCGCCGGCGGCGCCGGGCTCCTTGGTGCGGTCCAGCACGGCGATGGCCTTGACGGCTTGCCGGCAGGGCGGCGACGAAGTGCTTGACGCTGAACGGCCGGTACAGGCGGACCTTCAGCACGCCGACCTTCTCGCCGTCGGCGATGAGGTGCTCGACGGTCTCGTGGACGGCCTCGGCCCCGCTGCCCATCAGGACGATCACCCGCTCGGCGTCGGCGGCGCCGACGTAGTCGAACAGGTGGTACTGCCGGCCGGTGAGCTTGGCGAACTTGTCCATCTGCTTCTGGACGATGTCGGGGCAGGCGAGGTAGTACTTGTTGACCGTCTCGCGGCCCTGGAAGTAGACGTCGGGGTTCTGGCTGGTGCCGCGGAGGACGGGGCGGTCGGGGCTCATCGCCCGGCGGCGGTGGGCCAGCACCAGCTCGTCGGTCGATCATCGCCCGCATGTCGTCGGTCGGTCAGCTCCTCGACCTTGGCCACCTCGTGGCTGGTGCGGAAGCCGTCGAAGAAGTGCAGGAACGGCACGCGGCTCTCCAGCGTGGCCGCCGAGCCGATCAGCGCCATGTCCATCGCCTCCTGCACGCGAGTTGCTCGCGAGCAGGCGCGAAGCCGGTCTGCCGCACGGCCATCACGTCGCTGTGGTCGCCGAAGATGCGACAGCGCCTGGCAGGCCAGCGACCGGGCCGAGACGTGGAAGCACCGTGCCGGTCAGCTCCCCGGCGATCTTGTACATCGTGGGGATCATCAGCAGCAGGCCCTGGCTGGCCGTGAAGGTCGTCGTCAGCGAGCCGGTCTGGAGTGCCCCGTGCACGGCCGCGGCGGCGCCGCCCTCCGACTGCATCTCCACCACCAGTGGGCACGGTGCCCCAGATGTTCTTCTCGCCCGGCGGCCGACTTGTCGTCGGCGTGCTCGCCCATCGTGCTGGAGGGCGTGATCGGGTAGATCGCGATGACCTCGTTGACCTTGTGGGCTACGTGCGCGACGGCCTCGTTGCCGTCCATCATCACCATGCGTCTTGCCATGGAAACCTTTCCTTATAAACCTTATCAACCTTAGGAAAACGTCGGGGGTCCTATCGTTTTTAAGAGCCTCTCGGCTGGGTTCCTTGATGCAGGGGGTCGGTCCTCGAGGTTCAGCCAAACACAGTGATTATGCGCACAGACGGGCGCATCGCAATGCCATTTCCCCGCCGCCTCCGGCTGGGAGGCGCCCTGGCCGTTGGATTTTCCCGCGGGAGGAGTTAAGATGGAGTCATCAAGCGTGGCAAGGACTCCACGGACAAAGGAGCCGGGCCGATGATCCAATGCAAAGATTGCGAGTTCTTCCAACGGGCCGCCAGCGGCGAGGTCACCTTCGCCTGCGACCCCTTCTGCAACATCAAGGAAGAGCAGTGCCTGGTCAAATGGCAGCTCATCAAGATCAACCAGATGGTCGCCAGCTACCAGGCCACGCTGGAGTATTACCGCAAGCTCGCCCCCATGCAGGAAAAGATGTTCAAGGTGATGGAGCGCGAGCTGGACGACATCAACGAGGCGGAGAAGTGGAAGGTTCCCGACGAGGACGATCAGCCCGCCAAGGACTCCGACGAGGGGGAATGGGAAGGCCCGTCTCGGCCGTCACCCTAGGGGAAGGGGAATTGGACTTTCTACCGGGCTCGACCGGCGCGTACAATCCCGCCGACAGCTGCGTGGAATGAATCCATGGACATCAGCCCAGAGAGGATGGGGACGGCGACCATGAGCAACCGTAAAAAGCGACTGGCGATTTTTCCCGGGACCTTCGACCCGATGACGTACGGGCACCTGGACGTCATCCGCCGTGGGGCGAAGCTGTTCGACGAACTGGTGGTGGCGGTGGGCGAGAATCCCGAAAAAGCCTCGCTGCTGCCGCGGGCCCAGCGCGTGCGGACCATCCGCCAGGTCGTCGCCGGCATGGACCATGTCCGCGTGGAACCGTTTGAGGGGCTGACGGTGGACTTCGCCCGCCGGCTCGGCGCCGCCGCGATCCTGCGGGGCATCCGCAACACCGCTGACCTCCAGTTTGAGTTCCAAGTGGCGTTGACCAACCGCGTGGTGGCGGGCGTGGAGACGGTCTTCATCATGACCCGCCCGGAGTTCGCCTTCACCTCCTCCAGCCTCATCAAGCAGATCGCGCAGAGGGGAGGGAATATCTCAGCCTTGGTGCCGCCGCAAGTCCTGCGATCCCTGCACCGCGCGGGTCGCCCCAAGAAGCGTCGGCCGCGGGGCGGTTGAACAGTCCAGGAGTGGAGAGGAACCGGGGGTCGTGCCGGCTTGGCTCAAGCCTCACGGCGGGACGAGCGACGGGCCATCAGCCACCCAGCCCCACAGGCAAGCAGCCCAATCGTGGCCGGTTCGGGGACAGGAACCGGCGGGCAGGCAAGGCCGCCGCCGGTGCCGAACCCGAAGCTGGCCTCGAGGATCTGGTAATCGGCGAAGTTCACGTTCTTGTCCCCATTGAAGTCGCCCATGCTCCAACTGGCCGAGCCGGTGCTGCCGAAGTAGTACGCCAGGATGCCGTAATCGGTCAGGTCCACCATGTGGTCGAGGTCGATGTCGCCGTACTCGGTGCCGATGATCGTGTGGATGAGATAGTCGCTGTCGGCCCGGCTGATGAGGCTGTCACCGGTGACGTCGAACCACATGTCGATGCTGCCGTAGTGGCTGGACAGGTCGTCGATGTCTCTGTAGGTGACCAGCGTGTCGTTGTTGAAGTCGCCGGACTGCGGCCCGGGGATCGTCTGGACCTTGCTGCCGATCCAAGGGGTGTAGGCGGCCGTGCGGACGTGGTAGCTGAAGTCGCCGTACTTGGGCCAATGGTTGAGGTCATAAGGCGCCACGGCCACGTGAATGCCGGCCAGGCGAAGGGATCCGCCGGCGTTGATGAAGACCGCCCCGCCGCTGTCCCCCAGCGCCACCATGGCCTCCTTGTCGGCCCCCAGGCTGCCGTTGGGACCGTGCGTGGAGGGGGAGTCAAAGTCCATCTGGAGGCATTGGCCGTGATTCGAGTAATTGGGGTCGATGGCGTCGATCTTGTTATAGCCGATTCGCAGCGTGCCGCGCGGGTAGTTGGGATCACCCCCGGCCTGGACCGTCGCGGGCGTGCCGCTCATCCCGTAGCCCAGCAGGGTGCCCCCCTGGCCGATCTCACTGCCGTAGACGTTTGGATCGTAGAACGAATACCCCGTCAGACCCGTGCTGCGGTTCAGGCGGAGCACCGCGAGGTCCGCGTTGGGACAAGAGAATTTCTCCATCATGGTATACGTCTGGGTTCCGCCCGACAGGTAAAACGAGGCCGTGCCGTTGACAAAGCCTGTGTGGTTGGCGGTCAGGATGTACCAGGGGTTGATCAGGACCGCGCTGCTGCCGTCACCGGTGCTGAGAAAGGCAACCCGGTCGTAGGCGGATGGCGGAGTAACGAGGTGGAGGTTGGGATCGTCGCTGACGACAATGCCCCAGGCCAACCCTGCCGCCAGATGCAGGCACAAGATCGCCCCCGCCAGCGCGCTTGTGATCCTGGCCGTCCGAACCCTCACAAAGAACCTCACTACCCTCCGCGTCCTCATGCCTTGGGGCGGACAAAGACTGCCCCCCACCCATCCGCCTAAAGGCATCTTCCTTCTTCTATTGTCATCGTACAGCAGAAACGGGGATGGGTCAAGCCGCCCCTTGATTGTTCAGGATGAATTGGGACTGCCGGAATGGCAACCCCAGGCTATCTCCAGGGGATAATTGGCGGCCTCTATTTAGATAACTCTTTTTATTTCAATCGATTAGGTCCCAGGCACGCCTTTTGCTCATTTTCTAGGCGCCGCCGGCGCTATATGATCCGTGTGTCATTCGTATGTCAAAAAACCTGTCGGCGCGAGGTGAGCCGATGCGTCTGGACAAATTGACGGTCAAATCTCAGGAGGCCATCGCCGCCGCCCAGTCGATTGCCTCGCAGCTAGGCCATTCTTCCGTCGGCCCGCTGCACCTGTTGGATGCGTTGCTACGGCAGGAGGGGGGGCTGGCGGGTTCGTTGCTGGAGCGGGTCGGCGTTCCCGCTTCGCGCGTGGCCTCGGTAGTCCATTCGGAGCTGTCCCGCCTGCCCAGCCAGAGCGCCCAGGCCGGTGTGTCGATGGACCCCGCCCTCCATAGCGTGCTGAACCGTGCCGACCAGGAAGCCCGCGACCTGAAGGACGACTACGTCTCCGTCGAGCACCTGCTGATCGCCTTGGCGGAGGAGCCCTCGCCGGCCAAGGAGGTCCTGTCCACTCTTGGCGTGGACAAAGACGGCCTGGTCGCGGCCATGAAGGATATCCGCGGCAGCCAGCGGGTCACCGACCCCAATCCCGAGGACAAGTACCAGGCCTTGGAGCGCTACGGGCGGGACCTGTGCGAGATGGCCCGGCGGGGCAAGCTGGATCCGGTGATCGGGCGGGACGAGGAGATCCGCCGCTGCATGCAGATCCTCTCGCGGCGGACCAAGAACAACCCGGTGCTCATCGGCCTGCCGGGGGTAGGCAAGACGGCCATCGTGGAGGGCCTGGCCCAGCGGATCGTCAACGGCGACGTGCCGGCGGGTCTGGCGGGAAAGACCGTCGTGGCGCTGGACATGGGGTCGCTGCTGGCCGGCTCGAAGTACCGCGGGGAGTTCGAGGACCGCCTCAAGGCCGTGCTGAAGGAAGTGACCGGCAGCGACGGCCGGTTCATCCTGTTCATCGACGAGCTGCACACGGTCGTGGGCGCCGGGGCCGCCGAGGGGGCGATCTCGGCCGGTAACCTCATCAAGCCGGCCCTGGCACGCGGCGAGCTGCGATGCATCGGCGCGACGACCCTGGATGAGTACCGCAAGCACGTGGAGAAGGACGCCGCCCTGGAGCGGCGGTTCCAACCGCTGATGGTCACCGAGCCCAGCGTGGAGGAGACCATCGCCATCCTCCGGGGCCTGAAGCCCCGCTACGACGCGCACCACGGCGTGCGGATTCAGGACGCGGCGCTGGTGGCCGCCGCGGTGATGGGCCGGCGGTACATCACCGACCGGTATCTGCCCGACAAGGCCATTGACCTGGTGGACGAGGCCGCCAGCCGCCTGCGGATCGAGAACGACTCCATGCCGGCGGAGCTGGACGAGCTGAAGCGACGCCTTATGCAGCTCCAGATCGAGCGCGAGGCCCTGCGCAAGGAGAGCGACCAGGCCTCCCAGGAGCGCCTGGCGGCGCTGGAGGGCCAGATCGCCGCCCAGCAGGGGCGATTCGACGAGCTGCACGTCCGCTGGGGCAACGAGCAGGCGGTGCTGAAGCGCATCCGCGCGCTCAAAGAGCAGAGTGAGTCGCTGACCACCCAACTGGACCAGGCGCGGCGCGCAGGCGACCTGGAGACGGCCGCGAGGCTCCAGTACGGCCAGTTGCGCGACCTGGCAGCGGAGCTGTCGCGTCAGGAGGAGGAGCTGAAGCGTCTGACGGCCGCCGGCGGCATGGTCAGCGAGGAAGTCACCGCCGAGCACATCGCCGAGGTGGTGGCCAAGTGGACGCACATCCCGGTGGCCCGGTTGATGGAGTCCGAGCGCGGCAAGCTGCTGGGCATGGAGGACCGCCTGCGCCAGCGCGTGGTGGGCCAGGACGAGGCCCTGCGCGTGGTGAGCGACGCGGTGCGGCGCAGCCGGGCCGGCTTGAGCGACCCGCGGCGGCCCATCGGCAGCTTCCTGTTCCTGGGCCCCACGGGCGTGGGCAAGACCGAGCTGTGCAAGGCGCTGGCGGAGCTGCTGTTCGACACCGAGGATGCTCTGGTCCGCGTCGACATGAGCGAGTTCATGGAGCTGCACGCCGTCGCGCGGCTCATCGGCGCCCCGCCGGGCTACGTGGGCTACGAGGAGGGCGGGCGGCTCACCGAGGCCGTGCGCCGCCGGCCGTATTGCGTGATCCTGTTCGACGAGATCGAAAAGGCCCACCGCGACGTGTTCAACGTCCTGCTCCAGGTGCTGGACGACGGGCGGCTGACCGACGGCCAGGGCCGGACCGTGGACTTCAAAAACACCCTCATCGCCATGACCAGCAACATCGCCTCCCCGCAGGTCCAGGCCATGGCGGAAAAAAACGCCGAACCGTGGGAGATCGAGGCCCGGCTCACCGAGGCGCTGCGAAAACACTTCCGCCCGGAGTTCCTCAACCGCATCGACGAGACCGTCATCTTTCACTCCCTGACCCAAAAGGACCTGGCTGCGATCGTGGACATCCAGATGCGCCATCTGTCCCAGCGGCTCCTGGAGCGGAGAATCTCCATCGAGTTGACCGACCGCGCCAAGAGTTTGCTGGGCGAGCTGGGTTACGATCCCAGTTTCGGCGCCCGTCCGCTGAAGCGGCTGATCCAGCAGAAGATCGAGAACGCCCTGGCCGGCAGGTTGCTGCGGGGCCAGATTCGCGAGGGCGAACACGTCGTCATCGACGCCGAAGGCAAGACATTCACCTTCCGCTCCTCGGGGGCGGCGAAGGGCTTTGGCGAGACGAAAGAGTGAAGGTAACCTCTGCAAAGTAAAGAAGTTATCGAAGGGTCCATCGTCGAGTAATCCCCCGCAACCCCAGAGGCAAAAGTGCTGTTGCGCACGACGTTTAACCCCTGCGAAAGTCGAAAAAAATCTGCAAGGCTATCTCGCGCATCGCCAATATATTGTGGGCTGGGCGTCCAAGACCCCCTTGATGAAGTGAGACAGACGCTCCTAGAGTTTATTGATAGGAGTGAGGCAGCCTACGTCGGCGGCTTGACCGCCCAGGCCTGTGAGCTCCTCCGCCGGGAGGCCTCCGGCAAGGATGTACCCGAAAGGGTGCCGCGGAGTCAGACGTGCAGCGGAGTCGCGAGCCCGGCCTGGGACAAGCGGTCGGGCCGCCGCGGGCTGCAAAATGAGCGAGGGACAGGCCGCACTGTCCGGGCGACGGTGCGGCGCTGTTTTGTCCCTCGCCCTATTTTTTTCTCGTTTCCTTTCCCTTTTCCCCGCCGTTGCCACGCTGAAGCGAACTCGTTAGCCTTGGGTTATGCAGCAGAAAGACGTGGCCATCTGCCTGTGGGTCGGCGACTACAGCGAGACCAGCCAGATCGTACACGTCCTGACCCGCGGGATGGGGAAGGTGCATCTGCTGGCCAAGGGGGCCAAGCGCGCCAAGAGCCGCACCGGCGGGCCCATCGACCTCTTGGCCGAGGGGGAGCTGGTGTACATCCCCGCGTCGCGCGAAGGGTTGGGGACGTGGGTGGAGTTTTCCGAGACCGCCTCCCACGCCTCCTTGCGGCGGGACGCCCGCCGCCTCAACGTCGCCCTGTACATGATCGAGTTGACGGGCGAGCTGCTGGCCGAGGCCGACCCGCACCCGCAGGTCTTCGACCTGCTTCACGGCGCCTTGGACCGCCTGGGGCGGCGCGGCGTTCGGGTGGGCGCGGTGCTGGCGTACTTCCAGTGGCGGCTGTTGCGGCACGTGGGGCTGCTGGGGGAGATGAAGTCCTGCGTCTCTTGCGGGCGCGGACTGGTCGGCCGGGCGGTCCGAAAGGACCTTTACTTCTCCTCGCTCCAAGGCGGGTTGCTGTGCGGCGGGTGCGAAGCGACCGCAGCGGAGAAGTATCGCCTGGAGGGCGCTGCCTTGGCGGGTCTGGCAGCCCTGGCCGCGGCGGAGGCGGGGCTAAAAGTGATCCTGCCGGCCAAGCAGGCCGCCGCCGTCAACCACCTGCTGGACTATCATGCCACCCAGCAGCTCGGCAGGCCCCTGAAGATGGCCCGCCACGTCCTCCAGTGACCGCCCATCGCGGGTAGGGGTGGCGGATTCTTCAAAAAACCTAGACAAAAATCACCGCTGGGTGGGTCTTGTGGGTGGACGTATGGACAGCGGATCGGCGAGGAATGGTAAAGGCACCCCCTCCGCCCGGCGCGAGGACTTTCGCCGATATCTGGCGACGGTCTACGACACCTGCGCGGCCCGGATGTTCGGCTATGCGGCGATGGTGCTGGCCGACCCCGCCGCGGCGGAAGACGCCGTGCAGCAGGTCTTTGTCAAACTGGCCCGCCGGGGCCGGCTGGAAGACGTCCGGTCCGCGGCGGTCTATCTCCGCCAGGCCGTGCGGAACGAATGCTTCAGTATGTTGAAACGCCGGCAGCGGCATCGGCAAGCGACGGGTGGACGGGCCTGGTTGGAGGCGCTTCCCGCCCCCGACCCGCCGCAACGGTGCGACGAGTTGCGGGGCGAGATGGAGCGGGCGCTGAAGGCCCTGACGCCCCAGCAGCGCGAGGTCGTCCACATGAAGGTTTTTGAGAAGATGACCTTTCAGCAGATTGCCGACGCCACCGGCGTGCCGGCCAACACCGCCGCCAGCCGGTACCGCTACGCCCTGGGCCACCTGCGGGAGCTGCTGGGGCCAAGCGCGAGGGACGAACTATGAACGAACGCGACGAGCCGATGGACCTTGACTCCCCGACGCCCGCGGAGCGCCTGCTGGGGCGCTTCCGCCCGGTCGGACCGCCGCCGGAGCTGCGGCAGCGGGTGTTGGGCCTTGCCTCTTTGGCCGGGCAGGAGCGCCACCGGGGCCGATGGGCCTTGTGGTTGTGGCGGGCGGCGGTGGCGGCGGGGTTTTTGGTGGCGGTGGGGTTGAACCTCTCGGCCGAGCGGATCTCCCAGCGGATCGCCGCGCGGGTCGGCGCCGGGCCGGTCGTCTGGACACCGCAGGCCGAGGAAGCCGCCGAGCTTCTGGACGGCCAGGGGGCAGGTCGCCGCTACCTAGCGATGGTTCTGCGGGCGGGGCCCTTGCAGCCGCAGGTCACCGCAGTCCCGGGTGACGACGGCCACATTCCGTCGCGATAGATAGGAGCTCCCCGTGAACGCCGAACTCACCGAATCCAGCGAAGCCCCCAAGCCCCGCAAGCCCCTGTGGCGGCGGATCCTGAAGTGGACGATCCGCGCAGCCGTGGCGCTGATTGTGCTTCTGGCGGTCGCCTGGGGCATCTTCAGCTATGTCAGCTCCAGGGCCTTGGAGGCCGAGATCGCCAAGCTGCGGGCGGCCGGTCAGCCGCTGACCTTCGCCGAGTGGGAGAAGTCCCTCCCGAAGGTCTCCGAGGCCGACGACGCTGCACCCTTTTACAGGGCGGCCCTGGCCCTGCGCCGCCGATCCGCCGACGACCGGCTGTACGAGCTGATAGAGTGGGTCAAGGCCGACACCGCCCAGCTTGTGGCCAGCGGTCCGTCAGCCGCCGAGTTTGAGCAGGTACTCGCGGAGAATGCACTGGCCTTGGAGATGGCGGACCGCGGGTCGGCGCTGCCTCAGTGCGCGTATGACTTCGGGCTGGCCAATGGGGTTGGCGCCGTGCTGCCGCAGTTGTCCTCCGCGCGGTCGTTATGCAGGCTGCTGTACCTGAGGACGATGTGGCTCGCTCGGCAGGGGAAACCCGGCCAGGCCGCTGATTCGCTGGTGTCGTCACTGCGAACGCTACGGATGTTTGACCGTCAGCCGGTGCTGATCAGTTACCTCGTCAAGATTGCCTGCCTGGCTCTGGACGTGGAGGCGGTAGCCACGGTCCTGGAGGCCGGCCGCTTGTCGGACGATCAGCTCGCGGCGCTCGACTCGGCCCTCACCGAGGCGGACCCCGCTAAAGGTCTGGACCAGGTATGGGTGGCCGAGCAAGTCTACGATCTCGAGCTGTTCCGGAATCTGATTCGTCCGCCGCGAGAGCTGATCCCGCAAGAGGGGACGCGACTCCCGGAGGCAGCACAGCCCAACCTTCTCGCCAGCCCGATGCTCCGCCTCATGGTAGTCGAACGCGCTGCGAACCTGTGCCCGGTATGCCGAGGCCTCCCGACTGGATTGGCCTGGGGCTCTGAAGGCCATGCAGGCCGTCGTGCGCAGTCGTTATGGTGTCTTCGGCCTGTTCAGCGAGATCGAGGGGCCAACCTTCCACGCGGCCTTCGTCCTGGTCGGCAGAGCCCTGGGGGGCACCCGGTCCGCGCGGGTCGCGGTGATGATCGAGCGGTACCGCCTAGCCAAAGGAAAGCTGCCGGAATCGTTGACGCAGCTTCGGGAGTTCGTGGGTACAGATCTCCCGACCGATTCGTTCACGGGCAAAGATTTAATCTACAAGGTCCAGGGGGAGGGCTTTTTGGTCTATAGCCTCGGCGACGACAAGGCCGACGACGGCGGTCCTGTGCAGGCGCCGGGAAGGACTTCGGTCTGTTTGTGCGACAGGCAGCTAAATAGGGGTCAGCGGTGCGTTGGGGGATTGTCGTGGGCGGACTTGTTCTGGTCCGCCGCGGCCGTATAATGACGCCCAGCCTTTGGCCCCGGATTGGGACGCCCATCACATGACCACATGTCACCGTTGGTTGCCGGTCGTTGCGGCTGGGTTGGTGCTGCTGGCCGTTCCCGCGATGGCCCAGCAGGAATACGAGTTCAAGCAAGGCCAGTGGATCAAGCTTGCAGCCCCCGCCAAGGGCACGGCCGAGGGGGAGCTGGCGCTGGTCCGCCAGCACGTGGATCGCGGGCGGTACCGCTCGGCCGTCGTGGCCGCCCAGCGATACCTGAAGCTCTACAACGACCCGGCCGGACGCGAGGAAGTGATGATGCTGGCCGGCCAGGCCGAGCTCAAGCGTGGCCGGTGGTACCAGGGTTACGAGTGGTTCCAGAAGCTTCTGGAGGAGTTTCCCGACGGGCGCTATGCCGCCCAGGCCCAGGAGCGCGAGTTTGACGTGGCTGAGGCGTTCCTGGTCGGCAAGAAGCGGATCGTGCTGGGCTTCTTGCGCCTGCCGGCCCGCGACGAGGGGCTGGAGATCCTCTCGCGGATCGCCGAGCACGCCCCCCATTCACCCCAGGCCGAGCGGGCGCTGATGCGGATCGCCCACGACCGCTTCGCTCGCGACGAGTGGCTCGACTCGACCGACGCCTTTGACCGCTATCTGGCCGCCTTCCCCAAGGGCGGCAAGGCCGGCGAGGCGATGCTCAAGGCCGCCGAGGCGACGCTCCGGTCGTTCGCGGGCGTCGCGCACGACGACACGCCGCTGATCGAGGCCGAGCAGAGGTACCGCCAGCTCGTCCAGCAATTCCCCGTCTCGGCCGCCGAGGCCGGCGTGGATGCCCGGCTGGAACAGATCCGCGCCACGCGGGCGGATAAGCTCCTGGAAGAGGGTCGATTCTACGAACGCGTCGGCAAGCCGCAGGCGGCGGCGTTCTCCTACCGGCTGGTGATCGGCACCTACCCGCAGACCGACGCGGCCGAGCAGGCCCGGTCCGCTCTGGAGCGCCTGGCCCCCAAGCTGCCCCCGCGCCAGGAGGAAGTCCCCGCTCCGACCTCCGCCGCTCCTGCGCCGCCGAAGCAGACGCCCCCCGCCACGGCCCCGGCCGCCACCACCCAGCCGGAACGGGCTGAAGAGACGGAGATCATCGACCTGGAACGGTTCCCCGCCACCACCGCTCCCAGCCCCAAGGGCCAAGGACAATGACCATGACTAAAAATTCAGCCCGATCCCTTGTCATCTTGGCGGCCTTGGTCGTGCCGATGGCGGTGTCGATTGCCGGCTGTTCCTCCGACGGCCGGGGCGGCTACACGATGGCCAGCCAATACCGCCCGGGCATCCAGACCGTGGCCGTGGACGTCTGGGGAAGGGGCAAGGACGTTTACCGCCGCGACATCGAGATGCGCGTCACCGAGGCGGTGGTCAAGCGGATCGAGCAGGACACGCCCTACAAGGTCACCGTCAAGTCGCGGGCCGACACGCTCCTAACCGGCTCGATCGACAACGTCGAACAGCGCACGTTGAGCTTCAGCACCGACACGGGCCTGCCCCGCGAAACGGAGATCACGTTCACCGTCTCGTTCGTCTGGAAAGATTTGCGCAGCGGCAAGACGCTGGTGGAAAAGAAAAAAATGGACGTCTCCGGCCGCTACACCCGCGAGGACCCCATCACCGAAGATTTTTTCCAGGGCAGCGAGAACGTTATCAACCGCCTGGCCAGCCAGGTCGTGGAGCAGATGGAGCAGCCCTGGTAGGGAGGCGGCGTAACTGTGTGCAAAACATTTATATTTGCGGAATAACCACCGGCTTAGTGCGGTCCCCTATATCTACTTCTTGTCGTTCTTATGATCTTCGATCGTCCAGTGTGAGACTTCCCAATCCTCCGAGTATTCTTCTCTTGTCCACATATTCTCGTATTTTATCGAGATTGCAATTCCGTTCTTTTTGAAATAATCGTTAGGGAGGATCTCGCCTTCGGGTCCTCTTACCTTTTCATCCAAGTCAATAAAAATGGACCCATACTCTTTTCCCCTCATTAGTTTTGGAATTTCAAACCAATAGAGCATTCCACGCCACCAGTTCTCTCGAATAAAGATCGTAACTCGGCATTTCTGAGCATCACCTGCCCCCACGTTCCTAAGACCAGTAATCTCAACTTCATTCTTCGTTGGGTAACGATGGAGGACAACCTGTTCAAAGCAAACCTGGGGACGAACCCCGAGCTCTAGATGCCTGCTGTTTTTCCATGTCAAATATGCTAAGAACACGGTGCACACCACAGACAGAAACGTTATGGTCCAGGGGATCCACTGCGTTCTCTTATCCAGTGAATCTCTATCATACATATGAACCACTCTTTTTCTCCCATTCAAAAGCTGAACACGCAGGGTAACCCGCGTGCAACGAGTTGCACGCCCTACCTTGGCTCTTGCTTCGGGGGGGCGATGACCTTCAGGTCCAGTTCGGCCAATTGACGGTCGTCCACCGTCGAGGGGGCGCCGGTCAGCGGGCAGATGCCCCGCTGGGTCTTGGGGAAGGCGATCACGTCCCGCAGCGATTGGCCCCCGGTCATGAGCATCACCACGCGGTCCAGCCCCAGCGCCAATCCCCCGTGCGGCGGGGCGCCGAACCGCAAGGCGTCCAGGAGGAAGCCGAACCGCTCCCTTGCCTCCTGCTCGCCGATGCCCAGGACCCCGAAGAGGCGCTTCTGGACGTCGGGGGAGTGGATGCGGATCGACCCGCCGCCCAGCTCCACGCCGTTGCAGACGATGTCGTAGGCCCGCGCCCGCACCGCGCCGGGATCGGTCGCCAGCTTGTCCAGGTCCGCCGGATGCGGGGAGGTGAACGGGTGGTGCATGGCCGTCCAGCGCTTCTCCTCGGCGCTCCATTCCAGCAGGGGAAAGTCCGTCACCCAGCACCAGGCGAACTGCTCGGCCTGAACCAAACCCAGGTCCTTGCCCAAGCGGATCCGCAAGGCCGAGAGGCACTTGTGGACCATCGCCGCCGGGCCGGCCATGAGCATCAGCAGGTCCCCGTCTTTGGCGCCGGTGGCCTGGCGGAGCTTGCCTTGCACGTCGGGAGGAAGGAACTTGGCCACGCCGCCGGTCAGGGTGTCGCCTTCCACCTTGCACCAGGCCAGCCCTTTGCCTCCAAGCTCGGTAACGTAGGCGGTGTAGGCGTCGATTTCTTTGCGCGTGAACTTTGCACCACTCGGTGGGCAGATGGCCTTGACGATCCCCCCGGCCTTCAGGGCGTCGGAAAAAACGTTGAAGTCGCTCGGGCGCACCAGGTCGCTGACGTCGTGCAGGTGCAGCTCAAACCGCGTGTCGGGCCTGTCGCAGCCGTAGGAGGCCATCGCCTCGGCGTAGGGGATCACCGGCACCTGAGCGGGGAAAGGTTTGCCGGCCAGCGTGCACACGGCCGACAGGACCTGGTTGGTCACGGCCATCACGTCGGCCTCGGTGCAGAAGCTCATCTCCAGGTCCAGTTGGGTAAATTCCGGTTGGCGGTCGGCCCGCAGGTCCTCGTCGCGGAAGCAGCGGACGATCTGGTAGTAGCGGTCCAGCCCGGCGACCATCAGGATCTGCTTGAACAGCTGGGGGCTTTGCGGCAGGGCGTAGAAGGCCGCCTGCTGAAGCCGCGAGGGCACCAGGAAGTCGCGGGCGCCCTCGGGGGTGGACTTGGTCAAGAAGGGCGTCTCCACCTCGATGAACCCCAGGCCGTCCAGCACGTCGCGCATGGCCCGGCTGATGCGGTGGCGGAGCACGAGCGCCTTCATCATCTCCGGACGGCGGAGGTCGATGTAGCGGTAACGCAGGCGCGTCTCTTCCGACACGTCGGTGAACTCATCGGGCTCAAACGGCACCGTGTCGGAGCGGTTCAGGACGGTCAGGCTGTCGCCCAGGACTTCGATCTGGCCGGTGGGCAGCTTGGGGTTCTCGCGGTCAGCCCCTCGCGGCCGGACGGTCCCGCCGACGGCGATGACCCACTCGTTGCGGAGCGCCCGGGCCAAGGCGTACAGGTCCGCCTCGGCCTTGTGGCCAGGGTCTTCCGGCAGGTCGAAGACCACCTGGGTGATCCCGTCGCGGTCGCGCAGGTCGATGAAGACCACCCCGCCGTGGTCGCGGTAGCTGCGAACCCAGCCGCACAGGTGGACGTGCTTTCCCACGTCCCCGGTCCTCAACTGGCCGCACCGGTGCGTCCGCTGGAGAACCTCATCGCCGGGCGATGCCGATGCCATAAAGTCCCGTTTGCCTTTTTTGCCTTTGGGCCCGCCGGAACGCCGTCCACCCGGCGGGCGAAGGCGACAGTGTACCGTATCTCTCTGCGGTTTCAACCACATCGCAAAAGGGCAAAAGAGGCAAAAGGGACGCGCAGCGCGATTTTGCTTGCTCTAAAGGCCAGGCCGCGATATTTCTGGTCCCAATTCCTCAGCACGCTTCTTTCAATCGCGGGACCTGCGGAAAGTGCGGTGGGTGGTGCAGTTCATCTGTCCCAACCCCAAGTGCGGCAAGCTGATCCAGGTGGGCGACGACAAGGTGGGTCAGCAGATCACCTGCCCGACGTGCCGATGGACCGTGATCGTCCCCGGCGCCGCCCAGGAGGGTCAGACCAAAACCGATCGAGCGACCCTGGAGGCCTACCAGCAGTTCCTGAGAGGCTTGAAGGAACACCAACCGCCGCCCGAGCAGGCCGAGTCCACTCCGACCGCTCCGCCCAAACCGCCTTCCGGCGCAGCCGCCGACGGCATGGACGACCTGTCGCAACTGCCCGGCGCCGAGGGTGTTTCGCACGCGTACGCCCCCGCGCCCGCCGCCGTGCCTTTGGCCCCCAAGGCGGGCTGGACGCCGTCCCTGTGGAGACGGCCGGTGCCCCTGACTGGCAGCTACGCGCGGCACTGCCTCCAGGCCATGCGGCACAGCGGCGCGGACGCCGGCAGCGTGCTGGTGGCCTCCTTTTTCCTGGCCGTCCTGGAGACCTACCGCTGCTGCCTGCTGGGTCCCGAACCGATGCTGCCGGCGGAAATGGGTATTCCCCGCGGGCTGCTGATTGCGGTGGTGGTCGTGCTGGCGGTGGTTCTGGGCGGGTACTGCCTGTCCGTGTGCTTGACCTTGATCTCGGCGGCAGCCGTGGGGGGCGGCAGGCGGGAGACGTGGCAGAGGCCTACCTCAGGCGGGGTTCTCCGCACGGGCGTGCTGGGGGTGTCGGTGGCGATGATTTACGTCCTGCCGGTGGTCACGCTGCCTTTGCTTCCCCTGGCCTTGCTGACGCTGAGCCTGACCGGCGATGGCAGGGCGTTTAACCTCCGCTGGCAGCTCCGCTCGGCCTTTCGATACGGGGAGGGGTTCGCGATTTTGTGGTTGTTTTTGCTCGTGGGGATTGCCGTGGTCGTGGTGGGGTGGTGGGCGGTCAGCAGGCTGGCCTGTGGGCTGGCGGGTTCCGTGGCGGAGATGCTGAGCAAGCCCGAAGGCCTGGCGATGCGAGTCGTGATTGACTTTTTCGGGGCATTGTTGGGAGGGGTGTTATTCTTTCCGTTGGTCTGCGGTCTGGCCCGGTGTATCGGTCTGCTGGTGCGGTTTCGCCCGGCCGTGACGGACTCACTCCCCGTCGGCTGCCCACCGGCCGTGACCTGGGGCGTCGTCGTCGCGTGCCTGGCCGTGGCCGCCGTGCTGACGTACGCGTTGTCGTGAGCGGCGGACGGCCGGCGGGCTTCCTTGATTCATCCCCACCGCGCAAGTAAGCTCCTCCCAGTCGCCTAAAATGGTTTTGTCGAGGACGCGGCCATGAGCATTCGCTTCACCTGCCCGAATCCCGAATGCAGAAAGACGATCCGCGCCCCGACACCGCCGCCGGCCGGCGCGTGCGATGCTCGGCCTGCGGCCAGGTGCTGACCGTCCCCCAGGCGGCCGACATCTACGACCTGGCCGAGGAGGAGCGACCTCCCCAGCGCCCGGAACGTCCCTCGACCACCTCCGCCGAGGAGGAAAGCGTCTGTGCCGTCTGCGGCACCCGTTATCCGCGGGGCCAATCCTGCCCGCGGTGCCGCCGGCCCAGCTACCGGGCCACCAGCGGCGGATTCGACAAGGGCAAATGGATCACCATCGCGGCGATCGTGGGGCTCTTTGCGGGGCTGATGACCGGGGCGTATTTCGTCATCAAGATGATGGCCCAGACCGGTGAGCAGTACGGCCACGCCCTGGTCGGCGCCCGCGAACGGGCCAGCGACGTCGGCTGCACGCTCCAGTTGACGAACATTTTCAGGAGCCTGGACACGGCCGCCATGGCCGCCGACGGCAAGTTCCCCGCCTCGATTTCGGAGCTGTATTCCCCCAGTTCGTTCCACTGCCCCTCCCGCGACGGGCCGCCCTACAAGTACATCACCGGCCAAGACCGGTCGATGCCGCCCAGCAACGTGCTGGTCTATGAGACGGCTCCCGCCCACGAAGGCAAGTGCTCGGTGCTGCGACTGGGCGGGACGGTGGAGCTGCTGACGCCCGAGCAAGTCCAGGCCGCCGTGGCCGAGACGCACCGCGTCATCGCGGCCAGGGCGAAGTAGCGCGGCGGGCTAGCGGGCGGGGTCTTCGATCCAGACGCGGTAGCAATCCCCGCACAGGTGCAGGGTGAGCCGGCGGTACACCTGGTCCATCAACTCCTGCTCGGTCATGCCACGCATCTGCTCGATCAGCTCGTCGATCTTCGCCTCCAGTTCCTCGGGATTGATCCACTCGGCCAGCTCCGGCGGGGTGGGGTCGGCGAAGGCCTCGATCCGCACGACGTAGAAGTCGCCCCGGCCGGGAAACAGCTCCCGCCCGCAGCGATGGCACAGCAGCGCCGCTTCGTCGTCGGCAGCCATCGTCGATCTTCCCGGGAAAGGAGGCTCGCGCTACGTTCGGACGTGACCTCGGCCGGTGACGATCCACTTGGTGGTCGTCAGGTCCTCGGCGCCCATCGGCCCGCGGGCGTGCAGCTTGTCGGTGCTGATGCCCACCTCGGCGCCCAGGCCGTACACGCCGCCGTCGCTGAGGCGCGTGGAGGCGTTGACCATCACGCTGGAGGAGTCCACCGCCGCGACGAACGTCTCGGCCGCGGCGATCGACTCGGTCACGATCGCGTCGGTGTGGTGGCTGCCGTAGGTGTTGATGTGCTCGATGGCCTCTTCCAGCCCGTCCACCACTTTGACGGCCAGGATCAGCTCCAGGTACTCTTTCCGCCAGTCGTCCTGGGTGGCCGGTTTCATCGAGGGGACGATTCGCCTACTGCGATCGCAGCCGCGAAGCTCCACACCCCGGGCGGTCAGGCTCTTGGCGATGCGGGGCAAAAAAGTCTCGGCCACGGCGGCGTCCACCAGCAGCGTCTCGGCGGCGTTGCAGATCCCCGGGCGCTGGCATTTGGCGTTGACGACGATCCGCTCGGCCATGTCCAGGTCGGCGGCGGCGTGGACGACCACGTGGCAATTGCCCGTAAAATGCTTGATGACGGGGATGGTAGCCGCCTCGACCACGGCGCGGATGAGCTGCTCGCCGCCGCGGGGGATGATCAGGTCGATCAATCCCTCGGCCCGGCACAGGGCCGGCACGATGGCGCGGTCGATGTTATCTACGACCGTGACGGCGGCGGGGGGGAGCTTTTCTTCGCTCAGGGCCTGGCGCAGGACCTTGGCGATGGCCAGGTTGGAGCGCAGGGCCTCCTTGCCGCCGCGGAGGATGCAGGCGTTGCCGCTCTTGAGGCACAATCCGGCCGCGTCGGCGGTCACGTTGGGACGCGCCTCGTAGATGATGCCGATGACGCCGATCGGCACGCGGCGCTTCTCCACCCGCAGGCCGTCAGGCCGATTGACGGCCGAGATCGTCGCGCCCACCGGATCGACCTGGGCGGCAATCTGCTCCCAGGCGTCGGCCATGGCGTCAATCCGCGCATCGGTCAGGCGCAGGCGGTCCACCATCGCCTGGCCCAGATCGCCGGCGGCGGCCAGGTCCTCGGCGTTGGCGGCCAGCAAGGCCGCCTTGGCGTCGCGCAGCGCGGGCCCCATTCCGCAAGGCCGCCTCGCGGGCGCCTCCGGGCGTCCGGGCCAACACACCCGCCGCCGCCCGGGCGGCCGAGGCCAGCGTCTCGACATATTTTTTAGCTTCAGCGGGGTCCATCGGTGTCTCCGAATTCGTCATCGGCGACGATTATAACCCCTTTGACCCATCAGCAGCCAGGGGAGTCACCGGGCCAGGCCGAAGGGCCCGGCGGGCGAAAGGGTGGGTTCACGGGGAAGGCGGTTCGGCGGGGCGCTTGTCGAGCCGGAAGTTCACCTGAGGCGGCTCGCGGTCCAGTCGAACCTGGAGGTCGGGAGGAAAGCGGATCGTGACCGCTCGGGACGTCCAGGTTTCCAGGGGTTTTTTGTCGTCTTCCCGGAGCTGGACGTAGGCCTCGACGTCCTTGGGGTCGAGCTTGTCCAAGTCCATCTTGGAGCCGGTGACGGTGATTTCGGGCCGCCACTCCAGCGGGTCTTTACGGACTAGCTCGTACTTCCGCAGGTCGTCCCAGTCGGTCGGTGTCAGCACCCGCACCGTGACCATGAAGCTCTTTTTGGCCGTTCGCTGCTTGATCTCCAGGGGCACCTTGACGGTGGTCTGGTCCAGCCGCACGGGAAGCCCGGCAATCTCGGGGAAAATCTCGAACTCCACCTCGACCGTCTTTCCGGCGGGCTGGTTGCTCAAGTCGGCCTCCTTGGTCCTCAGGACGGGGGCGGGGAGTTGGTTGAGGATTTTTTCCCACTGCTCCTCGGGCAGCGAGATGCCCACCGGCGGCGCTTTGGGGGGCGCGACCAATTCAGCGCCGGAGACGACCAGCTCCACGGGCACGGTTTCGTGCACCAGGCGAGCCAGGCGGACGGTGAGGCTGGACGGCTCGACGGCGGTGACGCGCAGGCCCCGGCTGGCGATCTGGGGATCGGCGTTGAGAATCTCGCGGGGGTCCAGGGCGATCTGTTCGGCCGGCGTGTGGTCGCGCGTGACGTCCCAGACCACCGGGTCGTGGAACTCCCGCTCGAAGCGGTCCAGCGTCTCCCGCCCGCCTTCGATCTTGAACTGGACGCGCTTTTCCAAGGCCTCCACCGCCACCTCCCCGCGGGAGATCAACGCCATGTGGCTGGAGACGGGCGCCGTCAGGCGGATCGTGGCCATCAACGTCCGGTGGTCGGTGAAGCGCATGTCCGCGTAGACCCAGATGAGGATCGTCACGACGGCCACCCACACCAGGTTCCTGGCGCCCTCCAGCCACCAGGCGCGGGAGAACCGAACCGAGTCCGACCGGTACAGGCTTTTTCCGTTTCCGATCATGGGGACGTTTGCGGGGTCGCCTCGGTCCTGCGGCGGGCGAACCTCGGGCCCGCCAGCAGCGTCCGAAGCATCTCGCGGAGGTTGTCGATTTCCAGTCCCAGGTACAACTGGCCTTCGTAGGCCAGGGAGATTCTCCCCGTTTCCTCGCTGACGACTAGGACCACGGCGTCGCCTTCCTTGGCCAGTCCCAAGGCCGCGCGGTGGCGGCTGCCCAGCGAGGGGTCGACCTCCTCGCTCTCGGCCAGGGGGAACTGGCAGCCGGCGGCGGCGATGCGCCCCTCGCGGATGACCACGCCCATGTCGTGCAGGGCGCTGCCGGGATAGAAGATCGTGTTCAGCAGGGCGGCGCTGAGGTGGGCGTCCAGCACGGTGCCGGCCTGGATGAACGTGCCCAACCCTACCGACCGCTCGACGGCGATGATCGCGCCGATCCGGTTGCGCGACAGGTAGGCGGCGCTGTCAATCAGCGTGTCCACGACGTGCTCGATCGGCCCGCGCCCGCTGCGGAAGAATCGGGCCTGGCCGATCTGGATGAACGCCTGGCGCAGCTCCGGCTGAAACGCCACCACCACCGCCGCGAAGGCGAACAGCAGGAAGTTGCCGTACAGGAACTGGATCCGCTGCCACCCCAGCCGCTCCGGCAGCATGAGGATCACCACGTACACGCAGGCCAGCAGCAGCGCCACCCCCTTGATCATCCGGGCGCCGCGGGTGCCGTGGAGGAACCGCATCACCCACCCCACCACGATGCCGATCAGCAGGAGCTCCACGACCACCACGACCGGGTCGTAGGTCCGCACCCGCTGGAGGTACGACCAGATGGCCTCGAAGATCGCTCTCATGTCAGCCGCTCAGCGCACAAGAAAATCATCGCGGTTCCTGTCTTACTCATCGTCCGCACGGCCCGAACCGCTGTAGGCCAATGCGGGACATTTCGTTATTTAACCGCATGGTCGATGGCCGCCGCCACGTGGAGCGCCTGCACCGTCGCGGCTACGTCGTGCACGCGGAAGACCGTCGCGCCTCTCCGTCGGGCGGCCAGGCAGGCCGCCAGGCTGCCGCCCAGGCGCTGGGCGGGATCGGTCGCGCCGCTCACCTGGTCGATGAACCGCTTCCGCGAGGCGCCCACCATTACCGGCCGGCCCAGGCTCGCCAGTTCCGCCAGACCCGCCAGCAAGGCCAGGTTGTGCTCCGGACGCTTGCCGAACCCGATGCCGGGGTCCACGATCAGCCGTTCGGCGGGCACGCCGGCCGCCTCAGCCGCCTGAAGCCTTTCAGCCAAAAAGGCCCGCACCTGAGCCACCACATCATCGTAGTGCGGGTCGTCCTGCATCGTCTTGGGCTCTCCCTTCATGTGCATTAACACCACAGCCGATCCGCGCCGGGCCGCCAGGGCGAACATGCGGCCATCGTCCCTGCCGGCGGAGATGTCGTTGATGAGCGTAGTACCACAGTCCAGGGCAAAGGCCGCCACCTGGGAACTCGTCGTGTCAATGCTGACGACCGCCCCCGTGGCTGCGACCGCCGGCAGCACGTCGCGAAGGCGGGCGATCTGCTCGGCCGGCCCGACGCGGTCGCTGCCGGGGTGGGTGGACTCGCTGCCCACGTCGATGACGTCGGCCCCCTCCTGGAGCATGGCCTTCGCGCGGGCGACGGCCGACGGCGGGTGCAAAAACGCTCCGCCGTCGGAGAAGCTGTCGGGCGTCACGTTCAGGATGCCCATGACGATGGCCCGGCCGGTGCGATGGGAATGCAGGATGTCCTCAAGCGTGGCCGACATGCGTTTGGTCGCCCCGACCTGGGGCCGTATGGGGCCAAGGGTTTTTTATCTAGGACCCGGACCCGGACCCGGACCCAATCCCGACAGACCGCGACATTACGTGGGCTGGGGAATCGGTTCCGATTCGTCGCCGGAGGCCGGGACGGGCGGAACGGTCTTGGCGGCCTCGGAGGGCTTGGCGCTGCGGGCCCGTTCGCGGTCCAGCAAATCGCCGACGGTGGGCTTGTCCAGCACCTTGCCCTCAACGATCTGGCGGACTTCCTCCCCGCTGAGCGTCTCGTACTTCAACAGCGCCTTGGCGATGGCGTCCACCGCCTGGCGGCGCGACTCCAGCAGCGCCTTGGTGTTGCCCTCGGCCGAGGTCATGATGGCTTTGATCTCCTCGTCGATCACCTCGGCGGTCTTGTCGGAGTATTCCTTGCCCACCAGGTCCATCAGGGTCGTGCGGCCCAAGTCCGGGCCGTAGCGGACGAAGCCCAACCGCTCGCTCATGCCCCAGTCCATCACCATCCGCCGCGCCAGTTCGGTCGCGATGGCGATGTCGCTGGCCGCCCCGCTGTCCACGTCGCCACAGAACATCTGCTCGGCGATCCGCCCGGCCACGGAGATGCGGATGAGGGCCAGGCAGTAGTGGCGGGTGTACATATAGCGGTCTTTTTCCGGTAGGGAGAAGGTTGCCCCGCCCATCTGGCCGCGGGGAATGATGGAGACCTTGTGGAGCGGGTCGGCCCCGGGGGTGAGCAGTTGCACCAGGGCGTGGCCGGCCTCGTGGTAGGCGGTCATCTCCTTCTCGCGCTCGTCGATCACGCGGCTCTTGCGGGCCCGGCCCCAGCGCACCTTGTCGCGGGCCTCCTCGAAGTCGCTCTGGTCGATCTGGTCCTTGCCGGCCATGGTGGCCGCGATGGCCGCCTCGTTGACTAACGCCGCCAGGTCGGCCCCGCTGAACATGGGCGTGCCGCGGGCCAGCCTCTCTAAGTCCACGTCCGGGCCGTAGGTCACCTTGCCGGCGTAAATCTTGAGGATCTGCACCCGCCCGTTGAGGTCGGGCAGGGGGACATTGATCTGGCGGTCGAATCGCCCCGGGCGCGTCAAGGCCGGGTCCAGTACGTCCATGCGGTTGGTGGCCGCGATGACGATGACCTGGTCGGAGGTGTCGAACCCGTCCATCTCCACCAGGATGGCGTTGAGGGTCTGCTCGCGTTCGTCGTGCCCCCCGCCGTTGAAGCCCATGCCGCGGCGGCGCCCGACGGCGTCGATCTCGTCCAGGAAGATGATGCAGGGGGCCGAGTCCTTGGCCTGCTTGAACAGGTCCCGCACGCGGCTGGCGCCCACGCCGACGAACATCTCCACGAAGTCGCTGCCGGAGATGGAGAAGAACGGCACGTCGGCCTCACCGGCGATGGCCTTGGCCAGCAGGGTCTTGCCGCAGCCGGGCTCACCCACCAGCAGCACGCCGCGGGGGATGCGTCCGCCCAGGCGCTGGAAGCGTCGGGGGTTCTTGAGGAACTCGATGATCTCGTGGACCTCCTCCTTGGCCTCGTCGATGCCGGCCACGTCGTTGAAGGTCACGTGGGACTGCTCCTTGGTGGTCACGCGGTGCCGCGACCGCCCGAAGCTGCCCAGAAAGCCGCTCCCGCCGCCCACGGCCGCCCCCAGCCGGCGGAACAGCAGGAAGTACAGCAGCAGGACGAACACGATGGTGATCAGCAACTGCACCGGCAGCCCCTCCCACCACGTGGCCGTCCGGATGTAGAGCTGGGCCTTGCCGGGATACTTGGCCAGGGCGGCGTACACCCGCTGGTGGAAGTCCCGGTCGGCCTTGTAGGAATAGACCACGTAGAACTTGCGCGACTCGCCCTTGCTCATCGCGTCGGTGTTCTCGGCCAGTTGGCCCTCGATGCGGTCGTCACTGACGACCAGGTCGCCGACGACCTGTCCGCTTTCCAGATAGGTCCAGAACTGGTTGCTGGGGATCTCCCGCCGCTTCTCGCGCAGCCCTCCCAGGTACGTCATCAAGGCCAGGCCCAGACTGACGATCAAGACCCAGCCGATCAGGGACCGGTTGAAGGGGCGGGGAAACTGCGGGGCAGGCCCTTTGGGTTTTTCCGGCATCCGGTTATTCATACGAGGCCTTACGAACGGATGTTGTCCTGTTTCTATTATCTTATCGTCCATCGGCACGCCGTACCAGAAAGATTACCCTCCTTGCCTGTGGACGGGTCTTCTCCGTCGTCGCCGGGTCGATCGGGGGGTCGGGTAGCGGCCGGGGGAAGGGGTGAGTGAGGTTTTGCTTGACCGCGGCGGGTGGGCTGCGGAGAATGCCCCTCTTTGACATTCTTTATTCGTTGACATTTTTTGACATTTTAGGAAAGAGCATCGGCCTTTTTTGTTTAGGGCCCGATAAATGCCGCGGAAGTTCTCCGGGAGGGAACTTCCCGTGAAGTCCCCACCCAGCGGCGGGCAGGGGGGCGGCCTTGTCGCCAAGGAACGAAGCCCGGCTGCCTCGGTTGGCCGGCATGTGGACCGAACATGAATGCCAAGAACCTTCCGCTGAAGTTCGCCTTCCTGGCCGTGCTGGTGGCCGTGTGCCTGTGGTCGATCTTCATGGGCAACAAGCTGCGGCTGGGCATCGATCTTCGCGGCGGCCACAGCCTGATCTTTGAGATTCGCACCAGCGAGGCCGAGGTCAAGCGCCTCGAGGCCGACCAAAAGAATCTGGAGACCAAGCTCGCCCAGGCCACGACCGAGGAACAGAAAAAGCCGCTCCAGGACCAGTTGGGGCGCATCCAGCGCGATCTGAGCCGCGCCAAGGCCTCCGGGGCCGATCCGCGCGGCCTGTCCGAGCAGGTGATCTCGATCCTCAAGGAGCGCGTGGACCCCCAGGGGTTGCGGTCGCTGGAGTGGCGTCCGCTGGGCAACAACCGCTTCGAGGTCCGCATGCCGGCCGGCGGCTCCGAGACCCAGCAGGCCAAGAACGCCTACATCGCCGCCCTGGAACAACTGGAGCAGAACAACATCTCCCGTCCTGAGCTCAGACGGGCGTTTCAATCCTCGGGCGACGCGCGAACGGCGGAGCTGAAGGCGTTGGCGCGAGGGGATGAGGGACTGGGGCGCCTGCTGGACGATCTGGCGGCCGCTTACGATGCCATGCAGCAGGCCCAGGCGGCTGCCGGGTCGGCCAAGGAGGCCGACCGCGCCAAGGCCAACGAGACGTTGGACGCCGCCATCATCGACTACGAGACCAAGTTGCGGGGGCTGGAGGAGACGAACGTCAACCCCCATCAGCTCCAGACGGTGCTGGGCTACTACGCGTCGCCCTCCGAGGCCGAGGCCATTGGCAACAAGGCCGAGGTCGCCACCCGGATGCAGCAGCACGAGACGGAGCTCAAGGCCCTGTTGGCGCAACACCCGTCCCGGGCGGGTGAGATCAACGCGGTCGTCGAGAAGTACAAGGCCTGGGCCCAAGGCCGGGCCAGGCTGGACGATCCGGCGGACCTGAAACGCCTGATCGCCAAGGCCGGCGTGCTGGAGTTCCGCATCGCCCCCTATGCCCCGGGCGAGGCGCACCGCCTGGCCATGGCCAAGGCGGAGCGCGACCGCTACGTGGAGATGCTCGCCAAGGAAGGTCCGGACGCCGCGCCGGCGGAACGAGCCGTACCTGTGGTTCCCCCTGCGTGAAGCGCGGGAGAAGACCGGCGGGGTCATCGTGGCCGACTATGCCGGCAAGAGCTACATCCTGCTGAGCAACCAGCCCGGCGACGTGCAGCTTCACGAGACCGGTCCGGGCGGCTGGAGCCTGAAGGACGCCTTTCCCGACGTGGACAGGAACAACCGTCCATCCGTGGGGTTCCTCTTTGACCCCCGGGGCGCCAAGCGGTTCAGCGACCTGACGGCCAATCATATCGGCGAGATCCTGACGGTCCTGCTGGACGACGAGGTGTACTCCACGCCGAGGATCGATGAGACCATCTCCGAGCGGGGCATCATCCGGGGCAACTTCAAGATCGAGGAGGTGCACGACCTGGTCCGCACGCTGCGGGCCGGGTCGCTGCCGGCCCGGCTCAACCCCGATCCGGTGGCGGAGAACACCTTCGGGCCGGGCATCGGCGCGGAGAACCTCAGGCAGGCCCTGCGAGCGGGCTACTACAGCCTGATCGTCGTCGTGGCCTTCATGGCCGATCTACTACCTGCTGGCCGGGATGGTCGCCAACGTGGCCATGGTGCTCAACGTCCTGCTGGTCCTGGGCGCCATGAGCCTGGTGAACGCGGTGTTCACGCTGCCCGGCATCGCGGGCGTGATCCTGGTCATCGGCATGGCCGTGGACGCCAACGTGCTGATCTACGAGCGCCTGCGCGAGGAACAGGCCAAGGGCCTGTCGATCCGGATGGCCCTGAAGAACGCCTACGAGCGGGCCTTCAGCGCGATCTTCGACTCCAACGTCACCACGCTGATCACCGGCGTGATCCTGGGCTGGGTGGGCACCGAGGAGGTCCGCGGCTTCGCCATCACGCTGGGGCTGGGCGTGGTGTTCAACCTCTTCACGGCCGTGCTGCGTCACGCGCTGGGTCTTCCAGGCCATGCTGGACGGCAGGCTGCTGAGGGGCCGGGTGCGGATGCTGAAGCTCATCGGCGTGCCGAAGATCAACTGGATGGGCATGCGGTACATCTTCTGGACCTTCTCGCTGGCCACCGCCGGCCATGGGCATCGCCTCGCTGGTCTGGCAGGGGACGAACATCTGGGGCATCGAGTTCTCCGCCGGCACGCAGGCGATCCTCACGTTCAAGGAAGACGCGCTGATCGGACGGGCAACTGCCCAACGACGGGCTGGTCCGCGAGAAGTTCATCACTCAGGCCCGCACGGACGGACAGACGAAGCTGATGGACACCGCCCGCGTGGAGACGGTCATCAACCCCAACCGCGTCGAGGACTTCCTGAAGGCCTACGACACCGACCACGACGGCAGCGTCGCCAGGCCGAGTGGCAGGCGACCGGCGGCGAATCAGGAGTTCTTTGACAAGATCGACGCCAACAAGGACGGCGCGCCTGACGCGCCAGGAGATCCAGAGCCGCCTGCCCGAGACGCCTACCAGGTGGCCACCACCGAGACGAACGTCAAGGTCATCCGGCAGGTGGCGGCCGAGGCCTTCGGGGCGGCGCTGCAGCAGAACCTGCCGCACGCGTTCCACCTGGTCAAGGGCGGCCAGGAGGTGCCGGCGCTGCACGTCGCCGTCGCCGAGGACGGCAAGACGCCCATCGACGACCCAGCTGGTCCGCGCCGCCAACCCCAGCGTCCGCGACGAGCTGGCCGACAACGAGGGCGGCGTCGCTGTTCGTCCTGGACCGACGTCACGCCCGGCCATCACGCGGCAGGACCTGCTGCAGCGCATCCGGCAGATGCGCTTCCAGCCGGACTTCGGCGCCCAGCAGTTCAACCGCACCGAGGTCATCGGCCTGACAGCCCGCCGGGGAGGGGTACTCGGCGCTCGCGGTGCTGGTCAGCCCGGCCGAGCCAGCGCCGTGGCCAAGACCCGGCTACCTGGGCAGACCTTTGCCGACAAGGAGCTGACGCTGCTGGACGCGGCCATGCAGCGCGAAGAGGCCATGGTGGCCACGAACTTCGACCCGGCCATCGCCGGCGAGACGGCCCAGCGGGCGATCGTGGCGCTGGTGCTGAGCTGGGCTGGCGATCATCGTGTACCTGTGGGTGCGGTTCGGCTCGGCCCGGTGGGGTCTGGCGGCCGTGATCTGCCTGGTCCACGACGTGACGATCGCCGTGGGCCTGGTGGCCGCCTCCGGCTGGCTGAGCGCGACACGTCGTCGGGCAGGCTGCTGGGCATCGAGTCGTTCAAGATCGACCTGACGATGGTGGCGGCGCTGCTGACGATCATCGGCTACTCGGTCAACGACACGATCGTGGTCTTCGACCGCATCCGCGAGAACCGCGGCAAGCTGACCGTCGTGACCTGGCACGTCATCAACGACTCCATCAACCAGACCCTCAGCCGGACGCTGCTGACCGGCATCGACGACGCTGTTCGTGCGTGGTCATCATGTACGTCTGGGGCGGGCCGGGCATCCACGCGTTCAACTTCGTGCTGCTGGTGGGCATGTCGTTCGGGACCTACTCGTCGATCGCGGTGGCCGCGCCGCTTGCTGATGGGCTTCAAGAAGGCCATGGTATCAAGGGTCGTTGCGGCCTCGTCCCCGCCGCGACCGATCATCCCGACGCCCGCGCCGCAACGCCACCGCCGGAGAGCCCACCCGTCTGACGAACCCCCAGGCCGTCAACCCCCCGGTTTACGGGGAGAAGGTACCGCTGCCTCGGGGCCTGACGGAAGCCCACCCGACGCAGGGAAGCCCGCGAAGTTTTTTTCGTCCTCGGCGACCTTTCCCTTATTTTTCCCGTAATATTCGTTATCAGACTCCGCCAGGATGGCAGGGGAGGAGGGCGGCACGGACGGCCTTGAAGGCGTGAACCCCTTATGTTCCATCAAGATGGGACAACGGATGGCCGATAACAAAAGGTGGTCTTCCCGCAAGCGCGGTACGGCTGAGTGTCGGCATCGGTGGGGCGTTTCAGGATGGGACGCCAAAGGACCGCTGGCAGGATGAGTCTCATGGGAAAATGGTTTTCCCGCTTGGCGGGCGTGGTGATCGGTGCGGCGGCAGCCACGGCAGGGGTGGGTGGTTGCAACGCGGTGGCCAACTGGACCAAGACCGACCCGCATCGCCTGTTGTCTCCCGACCAGCTCGTCGAGCCGCCGGAACGCACGCCGATCAACCCGATCCTCAACAGCATCAGCCTGGTGGACCAGACCCAGGAACTCGTGCCCAACGCGACCTTCCCCGTCGAAGGGGACTGGGAATACGTGGAGAAGGACTACGTCATCGGCCCGACGGACGTAGTGGACATCTCCATCATGGATTTGTTCCAGGAGGGTCTGGAGACGCTGCTGCGCCGCGAGGTGTCCGACAGCGGGTTCATCGACCTGCCGCTGCTGACGGATCGCATCAAGGCCGAGGGGCTGACCAAGGAAGAACTTGCCGCCAGCCATCATCCAGGCCTACAGCCCGCAACATCATCCGCAACCCCACCGTCTCGGTCTCCATCGCCGCCCGCCGCCAGAGCACCTATTACATCCTGGGCGCCATTGCCCACCCGTCGCAGTACATGATCGGCCGGCGCGACATGCGGTTGCTGGAGGCCGTCGCCATCGCGGGGGGTGTGGTGCAGAACAATATTCAGTACCTCTACGTGATCCGTCCCGCCCCGGCCATTCGCAAACTCGCCGAGGCCGAGGTGGGCCTCAAGCCCGGTCTCACGCCGGAGGCGCTGCCCGGCGCTGCCGGAGGTGCTGCCGGAAGAAAAGGAAGCGCCCCCAAGCCTTCTTCGGCCCCATCCCCGGCGGTCCCAACGTCTCGCATGGCTCCTGCCGCGCCCGGCGCTCCTGCCGCTCCCGCCGAACAACCCATTCAGCCGCGGCTCACCCCACCATTCCAGCCGCCTTCGTCCCAGGCCATCCAGCGGGCCACGGAGGCGGTGCAGTCCAACGACATCGAGGCGGCTTTGCGCGAACTGGGCCGGTCCGTGCCGTCTGGAACAACCGCCCCCCCACCTCAGCCCAAGGAGGGCAATGGGAACAGGCCCTCTCCTTCCGTGCTGCCCCACATGACCGAGCTGGTCAGCGGAACGGGGGCGCCGGTCGGTTCCCTTGCTTCCGAGCAGGTTCGGTGGGCCTATCGGAACGGCCAGTGGGTTCCGCGCCGAAGGAAGTTCCGCCTCAGCCTGTGGCGCCAGCCCCGACTCCACCGGGGGTGGAAGCCCCTTGGCCGGGCCCGGCCACCGCACCGGCCACCCAGCCGCTCAGGCCGCTGGAGGGCATCGCCCAGCCGCTCAAGGGCGAGGACCCCTTCGGTTGGCGCAAGGCCAGCAAGTCGGACATGGCCAGGATCATCGCCATCAACCTCCCGAAACTCAACGACGGCGACCCCCGGCAGAACATCGTGATCCGCGACAACGACATCATCCACATTCCCTACCTGCCGGTGGGGGAGTTCTACGTGACCGGGGAGGTGATGCGGCCGGGCGTATATGCCCTCCCGAGCACGCCGGTCACCATCAAGCAGGCGCTGTCGGCAGCGGGGAACGTCAGCCCGCTGTCCTGGCCGGAGAACTCCGTGCTCATCCGCCGGATCGGCGCCAGCCAGGAACAGATGATCCCCATCAACATCGAGTCCATCTTCAAGGGCCTGGAGCCGGACCTGTTTCTGAAGCCCAACGACATCCTCGCCGTGGGCACCGACGTGCGGGCTCCCTTCTTTGCGGTGCTGCGCAATGCCTTCCGCATGACGTACGGGTTCGGCTTCATCTACGACCGCAACTTCGCCGACCCGCTGTTCGTCACACCCAAGAGCAACCGGTTCACCCGCTGGTGACCGCGTCCATGGTTGTGGCCCGATGACACAGACTCCTGGTCAACCCGACCTTGGCCCCAAGACGCCGTTGCGTTCGCTGGCGGACATGGTCGTGGCCGTCGAGCCGCCGGAAAAGATTCCGGGTCTGTCGCGGTGGGCGCTGGTGAAGATCGGGGTCCTGGGGGTGCTGTTTGCCCTCCTGAACCGCTGGCAGTTCACCCCGCTGGTGGATTCCTGGATCGTGGATCCCAACTGGTCGCACGGGTTTCTGATTCCGCTATTCAGCCTTTACCTGTTGTACGCCCGCCGGACGGAGCTGCTTTCAGCCCCGCGAAGGACGTGTCTTTGGGGCCTGCCGGTCCTGATGGGGGGGATCGCCCTGACGGTCGCGGGGTTTTACCCCATCGGCACGTATTGGATCAGTCAGCTCAGCATGCCTATCGTGCTGCTGGGGTTGGTGCTCTACCTGGTCGGGCCGCAGGTCTTCCGCGTGGCCTGGCTGCCGATTGTGTACCTGATGCTGGCCATGCCGATTCCGGAAATGCTCTATGTCCGGATTGCCCTGCCGTTGCAGAACTTTGCCGCCCAGGGAGCGACGACCCTTCTTCAGCTTTTCGGCGTAGAAATCAGTGTGACGGCCAGCCGGCTGAGCGTCCTCAGCCGCAGCGGCGTGGAGCACGGGCTGACGGTGGCGGAGGCGTGCAGCGGGATCCGTTCGCTGATCGCCTACGTGGCCCTGGGCGTCGCCTGGGCGTATTTGGAATATCGGCCGATCTGGCAGCGGGGGGTGCTGGTGCTCGCGGCGGTGCCGATCGCGATCGTGTTGAATGTGGCCCGCGTGGCCATCACCTGCGTGATGTACGTGATCGATCGTCCGGAACTGGGACAGGATTTTATGCACGAAGTGGCAGGGATGGTCATGCTGGTCCCGGCCTTGGGATTATTTTGGCTCTTGAGCTGGCTGCTGCACCGCCTGGTGGTGGAGGTGGAGGAGGGAACGCCCCCCCAGGCCGCCGGCGGGGAGACGACGGCGTCGTGAACCTTTTGGACAAATCGGACAAGCCAACGGAAACTGGCCGCGGGAGCTCCCGGCGGAGCTGGGTGTGGGGCGAGCGCCATTTCCTCCTGGCGGCCGTGATCCTGGCGGCGGTGTGGATCGGCTGGGACTGGGCGATCGCCCAACTCCGCTGGGCGACGCGCAAGGAGGCGGTCCCCTGGACCTCGGCCGTCCAGGTCAACGGCAAGTGCCGGGTCTTTTCTTTTCCCCAGCGGTTGGGACCCTACGTCCTGGTCGGCGACGGAGAGTTTGATAAAACCACCGATGGCCGGGCCGACGGAGACCTCATCCTCCAGGACGACGTGCTGGAGGCGCTGAAGATCAACACCGTCTTGGACCAGCGGCGCTTGAGCTCCCGACGCAGCAACTGGTACCTGACCCGCGTCTATCGCGACACGCGCGTGACGTCGCCGGTTGATCCCTTCCGCTACTGGCGGCTGGAGGTGTACTACTACACCGGCGGGCTGGACAAAGTCCCGCACGTGCCGGACCGCTGTCTGGTGGCCGGGGGGGCGACGATGATTCCCACCGCCGCGGAGCGCCTGGCGGTCACCCTGCGCGGAGTCAGCCCCCCGTGGGATCGCCTGACCTTCAACCGCGTCGGCTATGAGATGACCGACCGCCTCGGGCTGGACGTCAAGCGGTACGTCCAGTATTACGTCTTTAGCCTCAACGGTCGGCCGGAAGGGTCGTGGGAAAAGGTGCGCCTGGAGCTGACCAAGCCGTGGGTGCGCTACTGTTATTTTGCGAAGGTCCAACTGGCCCCGACCGGTCCGATCACCGATCTTGCCCAGGCGGACCGGGCGACGGTGGAATTCGTTAATATGTTCCTGCCGGCGGTGGTGGCCCTGTGGCCTTTGCCGTCGGATGTTGGTAAACTGGACGCTTCGTCCCCGTCAACATTTTGAAGGCTCCTTAGAGAGGGAGTATGGATTCATGGCCAAGCGGAAGAAGCTGAACCTGCGTCTGATTCTCATCCTGTTGGTGGCCGTCGTGGTGTTAGGGATCTTGGGCGGCTACGCCGGATACAAACGAGGCTGGCACCGCAAGATTATCCGGATCGATCCCGTCGAGGCCGCCCGCCGGGCCGAGGTCGCCCAGGAGAAAGGCGATTACCCGGTCGCCGAACGGCAGATGCTGCGGGCCATCAGTGCCGCCCCCAACCCCACCGCCAAGGCGGACTATTATTTTCAGTTTGCCAAACTGCAACTGGATTGGCTGACCAAGCGCCACGACGAGCTCACCGATTCGCAGCGGGCCATGCATTACACCCAGGCCCGGTCGGCCTTGAATCAGGCCCTCGTTCAGGACAACACGCATCTGGAGGCCCAGCGCCTGCTCACCGACCTGATGTGGGGCACCGCCCAACGGGGAGAGTGGCTGATCTTCATCAAGGAGGCCGACGCCCTGCTGAAGCTGGACCCCAATGACCATAAAACCACGTTCCTGAGGGCGCTGGCCTGGGCCGCCCTGGCCCGGGGAGTGCCCGGGATCAACAGCGAGAACGCCATCCGCGACTTTCGGCGGGCGATCGAACTCAAGAGCGATGAGACCGGCTATCGCCAGGAGTACACGCGCTTTCTGCAACAGGAGGGACGCCTGGACGAAGCCGTCGCCGCCTACGAAGACGCCATCCGCACGCTTCCCAATGACGGCAACCTGCGCGTTCAGTACGCCACGCTCCTGGCGGGTAAGGACCGGATCGAGGAAGCCAAGGCGCAAATCCAGGAGGCCATCGTCCGCGACCCCAACAACCCCATCGGCAACCTGGCGTTGGCGGATCGGTTGGTGAGGGAGGGCAAGATCGACGGAGCTCTGGCCGCCTTGGAGAAGGCCAAGCAGATCGACGACAGCGATTATCGCATCTACAATATGTTGTCCGTTGCCTATCGTTCGCAGAAGCAGATCGACAAATCTCTATCGGCCTTGCGGGACGGGTTGGCGATCATTGACAAGAGGTTGGCGGAAACCTCGACGACCTCTCCCGTCTCCTCCCCGATGCGATCGCTTCTGACGACCAACCGAGTCCAGTTGCTGGCCCTGCTGGGCGACACCTTGCTGGACGAGGCCCGCCGCGCCGAAGACCCGGAGAAAACCCGTCTCCTCGGACAGGTCAAGGAGGTTCTGAACCAGATGGAGGCGGACGTGAACATCGCAGGCCAGCGCGAGAAGCTCGCGGGCCGACTGGCCTTCATGGAGGGTGACCTCGCTAAGGCCCAACCGCTGCTGGAGCATGCCTATGAAATCTTGGGTCCCGATCCCCCGATAGCCGACGCCCTGATCAAGATCTACGTCCGAAAGAATCTGCCCGGCAAAGCCGAGCAGATCCTGGATGTCATGCGGCACTATCCTGCCTTTGCCAACGATCGGCGGATTTTGTTGGCCAAGGCGCAACTGGAGATGCAGTACCGTAACTTCACCGAGGCCCAGGCGCTCCTGGACCAAGTCCTTCGAGCCGATCCCAACGATCCGGAGGCCAGGAACCTTCGCCAGTTGGTGGTGGTGATGCAGGGCGAGGTGCCGGTCGAAGACGTCCTGGCGGCCAAGGAAATCCCCCCCGGAGTCCTGGCGGCGTTGATTGATCGCGCCAGTCCCTGTGGTTCAACGACGAACGCGCCGAGTCCATCGGGATTCTGGAACGTCTGCACGCCAAGTTTCCCGACAACGAAGCGATCCGGCAGAACCTGCTGGTCTGTTATGTCGGCGTGGAGGATCTGCCCAAGGCCAAGACCATCCTGGCCGAGATCAAGACCGCCCATCCCGAGAGAACGCCCACGCTGGAGCTTCAGGAAAAGTTTATTGAGGAGAAGGATCGCGACAAGCGCCAGCAGTTGGCCATGCAGTTGGCCGATCAGATCCCCGACCCGGTGCGCCGGGCGGTAGAAAAGGCCGCGTTTTGCGCCCGGTATGGGGACGTCGAAGGCCAGGGCAACTATCTTCGGGAAGCCTACCAGCTCAAGCCCGACAATCCCGTCGTCGTCGACCGTCTGATGAACTACGCCATCCTCCGGCAAGACTGGAATCTGGCCGAGGAATGCCTCCAGGCAGCGACGAAGTCAAACCTGGACCGGTTCGAGGGAAAAATCTTCGCCTCGCGCTTGGCGATAGCCAAGGGAGAATTCTTCAAGGCCATCGATGATCTCACCCAAGTGGTCACGAAAGAACCCGATGCCAAGCTGCCCTGGCTCATGCTGGGGGATTGCTACAACCAAATTGGCGATTTCGAGAAGGCCGAGAAGACCTTCCTGACGTTGGTCAAGGTTGATCCAGGCTACATTCCGGCCCTGGTGGCCATGGCCATGGTCACCGAGCGTGAGGGTAAAACGGCGGAGCACGCCGGGTGGATTGAGCGGGCCTATCGGCTGGCCCCCAACAACCCCTATGTCCAGCAGAGGTATCTGATGATTCTGGAGGGCAAGGCCAGCAGCGAGGAGCTCATCACCCAGCGGGAGCGATTACAGAAGCAGAATCCCTCAGACATGTACAACCGTTACCAGCTAGGCAGGCTGTATGAGAAGACGCATCAGGAAGCCAAGGCCGAGGAGGTGTACCGCGGCCTGTATGCCGATAGTTCGGACAAACTGGCCGCCGGGCGCGTCCTGGCCGGTTTCCTTTCCCGCAACCACCGGCTCGATGAGGCAGAGAAGGTCATGAATGAGCTGCTTCAAAGCTCGCCGGACAAAGTCGTTGCGTATCTGGTGTATGCCGATTACCTGGTGGAGGTCAATCCGAACCAGGCGCGGGCCGCTGTGGCCAAGGCCATCGAAATCGCCCCCCAGGATCCTCGCGGATATCGGGCGCTGGCCTCGCTGCTGTCTCGCCGCGAAGACTGGGCCGGTGCCGCCGACGCCCTGGCCAAGTACCTGGAGCTTCAGCCGGACAACGCCTCGGCCGCGAAAGAACTCATCCGCTGCCGCCTGGAAGCCGATCAATTGCCCCAGGCGGAGCAGCAGCTCAACACCCTGCTGGCGGCCAGTCCTTCCGATCCCGACCTGCTGACCATGAAGGGCAACCTGGCCATCAAACAGGGGAAAGTAGACCAGGGCTTAGAGCTCTTCGAACGGGCGGTCCAGATCGCCCCCAATCACGTCGGGGCTCTCCTGGGCCAGGCCCACGCCCTCCTCACCCTGGGCAGGACCAGCGAGGCCAAGATGGCGATGATTAAGGCCAAGGATATTTCCAATGATCCTGAGCTTGCGATGGCCTTGGAAAAACTGCACACGCAGTTGGGCGACACCGAGATGGCTGTGATGGTCCTCCGCGAGGTGCTCAACCGACCCGAGACCGCCGACTATGCCCCCGCCATGAGGGAAATGGTGCGGATCTACGAGCGGCAGCAACGCTGGACGAAAGTCGCCGAGCTTCTGGCCGAAGCGAAAACCAAGTTTCCCACCGACCCGTACTTCCTGCTCATTGAGGGTCGCATGTATCACTTCAACGGCAACTCCGCCAAGGCCATCGCCTCCCTGGAAGCGGCCTTGAAGCTGGCCCCGGAGTCCCGCGAGGTTCTGAGGGAATACCTCCTGACGTTAGTGGAGGCCGGAGATTACAACAAAGTCTTGGCCGTGACCGATAGCTATAAGGACAAGCCGAGCTGCGGGATGCCGGAGATGTCTGTCCGCGCGGGCGCTGGTCAAGCTGAATCGGCCCGAACAGGCCGACCCCTTGTTCCTTGAGGCGATCCGGACCGCATCGTCCTCGGAACTGGTCATGGTGGTGGAGCAGATCAAACAGGCCTACGGGCAGAAAGTCACCCTGTCCAAGATGATGGAGTGGGGCAAGACGCGCCAGGAAGACCCCCTGTATTACATCCTGCTCAGCGGGATTTACGGCGAGATGCGGGACCTTCCCAAGGTCGTCGAGAACCTCACCAAGGCCAGCACCCTGTCGACCAGGCCGTCCGACAAAGCCGCGGTGGAACGTGATCTGGGATTGGCCTACTATCAAATGCGCAAGTTCCCCGAGGCTGAAAAAGCCTACCTGGCCTCCCTCCAGGCAGGGGGCGACAACCCCATCACCATGAACAACCTGGCCTTTATGTACATCAACGACATGGACCAGCCCGACAGGGCGGTTCCGATCGCAGCCAAGGCGGCCCAAAAAGCCCCCAACAACGGCGATGTCCTGGACACGTACGGCTGGGCCTTGGCCAAGACCGGAGCCTACGCCGAGGCCGAGAAGCAACTGACCCGTGCTGTGCAATTGAGCGCCGCCCCGTCCTCCGCCGCCGTGGCCCGCTACCATCTGGGGTGGGTCTGTGAGCAGACCAAACGTCCGGAAGATGCCGCCAGGCACTACCGGCAGGTGCGCGAGAACCTGACCGACCCCAACGATCCTCTCCAGAAGGCCGTGACCGAGGCCCTGCAACGCGTTGAGCAAAAGCCTTCCAATGCGCCGTAAAATGGACATAGGCCTATGAGTGTCATATCCACGCGAGACCGGATGCCTCAGATTGCTCCGGGCGGGGGACCGATGGGCAGGCCGATGCCGATGCCCATGGGTCCACCGACCGGGATAGGGCTGACGCCCGCCGATATCCTGAAGATCCTCCGCAAGCGGAAGTGGATGATTCTCATCTCGACCGTCATTGGCCTGGTCGTCGTGGTGTCGGTGTCACAGGTGTGGCAGATGTTTTGGCCTCGCTACACCGCCTGGGCCCTGTTGGGCGTGGAGATCCCCAAGGCCGTGGCCCTGGCGGCCGCCCCCCAGCAGGTGCCCAAGGACGTGATGGACCGCGAGAAGAGTTCCCACGCCAAGCTGGTGCTGATCAACCCGGTGCTCCAAGGGGCCGTCAACACCCCCGCCGTGAGGCGCACGGCTTGGTTCGGACGGCAGAAGGATCCCGTGGCGGATCTGGCCCAGGAAATGAGCGTCGGTCCCGTGCCGGAGACCAATTTCATCCGTCTGGCGATGACCGGACCGGACAAAAACGACCTGCCCGAGATCGTCAACGCGGTGGCCGATGCCTATGTGGAGTACAACATCCAGAACATGCAGAGCGGCCACAGCCAGGACGCCACCCGCCTGGAGGCGGAAAAGCGCAGGATGGAGGCCGAGCTGAACGATACGCGCACCCAGTCCGCCGTCGCCAAACGCGAATTTCCCACCCTTCAGAGCCATTACAACATTCAAGACATCCGGCTCCAGGACCTGACTCGCCAACTGATGAACCTGGAACTGCTCCAGGCCCAGGCCCGGGCCGACCTGGCCGTCATCGAGGCCCAGGAAAGGGCCGGAACCCTCTCCACCACCCGCGACGTGCAACGGGCGCTGGAAATGGACGGCAACATCCGCCAGTTGGAGTTCACCGTCTCCCAACTGACGACGCAAAAGAACCGCTTGGCGGAAAAGTTCGGCCCCCAGCACAAGCAGGTGATGGACGTCGACGCCTCCATCGAGATCGTCGGCAAGGAACTGGAAACCAAGAAGAACGAACTGATCCGCACGGCCGTCCTGGGCCTCAAGAGCGGGGCCATGGCCGGCCTGGAGAACATCACCAACCAGGTGATGGATGTCCGCGGGAAATACAACGAGGCCCTCAGCACCCTGCGCGACCTCCAGGCCAACCTGACGACCGTGCAGGCCTTGGCCGGCAAGGAGGATGCGCTGACCGAGAATATCAAGCAGATCGACCGCCGCCTGCTGGACCTCAGTTTGCTGTCCAGGGGCGGAGAGCGGGCGGTCTGGATTGCCGCCTCGGCGACCATCCCCAAAGAGATGGCCTTCCCGAAGCTGAAGGTCATCATCGCCTCGGGCATCTTCCTGGGTCTGTTAGTCGGCGTAGGTCTGGCCTTTCTGCTGGAACTCATGGACACCTCCATCAAGAGTCCCTCGGACGTCTCCCGCCGCATGGACTTGCCCCTGTTGGGCATGGTGCCCCACGCGGAGGACATGGACGATGAGATCGACGATCTTCGCCTGGCCTTCCAAACCCACCCGGGGTCTTTGTTCGGCGAGGCCTTCCGGCAGATTCACACCTGCCTGCTGTTCAGCGGTCCGGCCAACCAGCACCGCACGGTCCTGATCGTCAGTGCCAGCCCGCTGGACGGGCGGACGACCGTCGCCATGAACCTGGCTGCCGCGGCCGCCAGGACGGGACGCCGGGTGCTGTTGGTCAACACCAATTTCCGCCAGCCGACGATCGGCCAGTTGTTCGCCCACGCCGACCCGGGAGGGCTCAGCAGCGCCTTGGTCGGTCAGGCCCACTGGCGCGACATGGTCGCCGAGATGGAAAGCAACTTCTTTGTCCTGCCGGCCGGTCCGCTGCCGCCCAACCCCGCGGAGCTGCTGTCCAGCGACCAGATGCGGGCCCTGATTGCCGAGATGGCCGGGGAGTACGACCAGGTCCTGCTGGACACCGCCCCCTGCCTGGTTGTTACCGACGCCATCGGCCTGAGCACGATGGTCGACGGGGTGGTCATGGTCGTCCGGGCCGGGGTCAACACCCACGGCATCGTCCATCGCACGCGCGACATGCTCCTGCGGGTCGGGGCCCACGTCCTGGGCATGGTGCTCAACGGCGTCATGGCCACGCCGGGCGGGTACCTCAAGAAGAGCTACGAGGCCTTCTACGAGTATCGCCCCAAAGAGCAGCAGCTTCCCGCCCCGGCGGCCAAGTAGCCGCCTGAGGGTGTCCTCGAGCCGCCATTTTTTTGGAACTTTTCAACCTTCGTCCTCCGACGTATAAGAAAAGTCCGCAGGAAAGGCCAGCGTAGCTCAACGGTAGAGCACCGCTTTTGTAAAGCGGGGGTTGTGGGTTCGATTCCCTCCGCTGGCTTCCGCCTTCGCTAAAGCTTCGGCGGATCGGTTTGGCTTGAAGAGACTCCGGCCCAAACCCTCCGAAGCCTTGGCGAAGGAGGGTTCGATTCCCTCCGCTGGCTTTCAAGACAAGCTCACTCCGGCAGCGGGGCGCTGATCCAGAGTCCCCACGAGTCATCCACCCGGGCGGGAAACGCAGGAAGCAAGCCCGCTTCCACCAGGGCGCCCGCCACACGGGGGTACCCCAGGTGGAACAACATGCACAGGCAGTCGGGTCGCGAGCATGCCGCGAAGCTGCACCGCTCGACCTGCCCCTCGAGCCGCTCGACGTTCGCCAGGAAGACCTCCGCGAGGCGTCGCGACGTGGGCACGCACAGGTCATTGACGCGCTGCATCGCCGCGGCGTCCAGGACGGGGATCGCCAGGACTCCCGCACGGGGCGCGGCCCGCCGCACGCTTCCCGAGTGGATCGCCGAGACCAGCCACCCATCCCCGATATGCATGCTATTGACCCCGAAGGCGCAAGTCGGATCGCCTTGAACGCTCGTACCCCACAGGAAGTACTCCCCACTGTCGGCGCGGGAGGGAGGGCGGCCCAGGGCGCCCTTCTCCAGTTCCTCCAGCGTGCCCATATCCAGCGTGTGCGCGCACAGGAGGAGGGTCAGCAGAGGGTCGCGCGGGACACGTCCGCCGACAGACAGGGCGTCGGCCAGGCGGCGATAGTCCCCGATGCGGTCCCGGAGAACTGCCACGGCCTGCTCGGTCGCCACGGTGAACCAGGTAGCCAGCTCGGCGCGGTCTGAGTCTGTAAACACCGGCACAAGTGGAACCGCCACCCCATCCCGAACGGCGATGAAGCCCGGTGCTTGCCATCCTTCAACCCGGCGCCGCTCGTCGGCCGGGAGTTCGTCCAGGCGCGCGCCACGTGGGTAGATGCGCTCGTACAGCGCACAGGCCGCGTCATCGGGGAACCACCGTCGCCAGTTGCCGCTGCCGGCCATGCTGAAGCGGATTCCCGACATGCCGTGCCTCCCCAGGGCTCCTTCCCGGACTACCATTTCGAGGATCTACCTCCGATCCTCGTCCCCATCCTACTCCTGGCCGAGAGCGCGTCAAGCAGACGGCGGACTGGGGGCGTTCCTCACTTACCGTGTCCTTCCATGGGGACGGCCGTCGTCGGCTCTGCGTGCCTGTTCCCTGGTGCCTGTCGGACGCGACAAAGGTCGTGAAACGCTGCGAGCTTGACGATATGGTATGGGCTTTAGGTTAATAGGTTAAAGGGTTAATAGGCTAATAGGATTGGGCATGGCCAGTTCGACGGCGACAGAGCGGCTGCGGGGCAGGACGCTGTGGGTCCCTCGCATGACGTACGCGGGTGCCAAGATGATGGCGGCCGCGTTCCGCTCCATCGGCATCGATGCCGCCGTCACACCCCCCAGCGACGACCGCACGCTGGAACTCGGCGGCCTGTACAGCAGCGGTGAGGAATGCTACCCCCAGAAGGTGACCCTGGGCGACTTCCTGCGGATCATCCATTCCAAGGAGTTTGATCCCGCCCGCACGGCCTTCTTCATGCCCACGGCCGAGGGTCCTTGCCGCTTCGGCCAGTACGGGCCCTACCTGAAGCTGGTCCTCCAGGAGCTGGGATTGCAGGATATCCCCATCCTTTCTCCCACCAGCAAGAACAGCTACGACGGCCTGGCCAACCATTCCACCACCATGATCCGTCATTTGTGGTGGGGGCTGGTCTCCTCCGACATCCTCCGCAAGATGCTACTGAAGACCCGCCCCTACGAGACGGCCCCCGGCACCGCCGACGCGGCCTACCAAAAGAGCCTGGACCTGGTGGAGGCCGTCGTCGAGCGATCTGACCTGACCGCCCGCGACCGCCTGGAATTGATTACCGAGGCGCTGAAGGCCGCGCGGGGCCTGTTCCACGCCGTCCCCGCCCGCTACACCAGGGACAAACCCCTGATCGGCGTGGTGGGGGAGATCTTCTGCCGCCTCAACACCTTCAGCAACTCCGATGCCGTCCGCAAGATCGAGGCCCACGGCGGCGAGGCCTGGCTGAGCGACGTGAGCGAGTGGGTGTGGTACACCAACTGGTCGCAGAAGTACCTGCTCCGGCGGGACGGCAAGACGATCTCCCTGGACATGCTGGGGGCGATGGTCAAGAACGCCGTGCAGCGCCGCGACGAAAAGAAGCTCCTGGCGATCTTCGATGAGGACTTCGTCGGCTACGAAGAGCCGCACGACCTGTACGAGGAGGTGCTCAAGCCCGGCTGGCCCTATCTGCCCGCCGACGGGGCGCTGGGCGAGATGGCGCTGTCGATCGGCAAGAGCGTGTACCTGTACGGCAAGGGCACCGACGGCATCATCGACATCAGCCCGTTCTCCTGCATGAACGGCATCATCTCCGAGGCCATCTATCACGCCCTGGCCGCCGAACACGACGACATCCCGATCCGCAACTTCTACTTCGACGCCACCAGCTCCAACATGGACCGCGACCTGGACATCTTCATGGAACTGGCCGTCAACTACCGCAAGCGCAAGAAGAAGGTCCGCCGCTGGCCGGCGTTCTTTCGGGACTAAAACTTTTTAGTAAAAAATTGATAAGTGCCTGGACCTTTTTAATGGTAGGGGCCGGTGGGACAGGCCAGGCCGCGGATCATTGCGTATGACGCGTAACGTCGATGCCGAAGCTGCCCTCCGCCGCCGAGCCGCGGAGCATGTCCTCGGCCAGGCCGGTCCCTGGAGGGAGCTTGCCGAGCTGCGGCGGGGCATGGGCTACTTCGCCCACACCTACGCTGCCTTGCCCGTCGAGACCCAGGCCACCTGCCCCGCCTGCCGCCAGGTGGTCCCAGCCCGGTTCGAGCGGATCGGCCGGCAGGTCGTGCTGAGCTTTCGCTGCCGCACCTGCCCGCCCCTGCGCCAGGTGCACCAGGACGCGATCTGGACCGACCTGGCCAGCGATTTTCCCGGCAGCGCCGAACAAACCGCCAGCGGCCACCGCATCCAGCCGGTGCTCCGCCGCCTGCCGCGGACCGTGGAGACCCTCTGCCCCGACTGCGGCGCGACGGTGCTGGGGCGCTCCTTCGTCCAGGACGGGGCGGTGTTCCTCGAAAAAACCTGCCCCGCCCACGGCTACTTCCGCGACTGCGTCAGCAGCGACGTGCTGCTGTACTCCAAGGCCGCCTGGTGGACCTTCGAGGAACTTGCGGGGCTGAAAAATCCCCACGTCTCCGCCGCCGGTCCCTGTCCATCCGATTGCGGCCTGTGCGGCCGGCACCTGTCGTGTGCGTGCCTGGCGCAGATTGATCTGACCAACCGCTGCGACATGCGATGCCCGGTCTGCTTCGCCAATGCCAACGCCGCCGGGGCCGTCTATCAGCCGCCCTACGAGGAAATCCACCGCCAGCTCCGCGTGCTTCGCAATCTGCGGCCCACCCCCTGCACCGCCATCCAGTTCACCGGCGGGGAGCCCACGCTGCATCCGGATTTTTTAAAAATCCTGTCTGCCGCCCGAGACATGGGCTTTTCGCACATCCAGATTGCCACCAACGGCCTCCGCCTGGCCGACCCTCGCTTCGCCGAGCAGGCCGCCCGGGCCGGACTGCACACGCTTTACTTGCAGTTCGACGGCGTGGGCGAGGAGGCCTACCGCCGCACGCGGAACTTCCCGGGCCTATGGGATAAGAAGCTGGCCGTGCTGGCCAACTGCCGCGCCACCGGCATGAAGGTCTGCCTGGTGCCGACGATCCTGCGAGGCGTCAACGACGAGCAGGTGGGGGAGATCTTCCGCTTCGCCGTCGCCCACATCGACGTGGTCAGCGCCATCAGCTTCCAGCCGGTCTCGATCTCCGGGCGGATCGACGCCCAGCAGCGCCACGCCATCCGCTACACGCTGGGCGACCTGGCCCACGCCATCGCCGCCGCCTCCGGCGCCAGCGCGCTGCGGGACATGTTTCCCCTGACCATCGTCGTGCCGCTGTCGCAGATCCTGGAGGCCCTGACGGGCCAGCCCAAAGTCCGGCCAAGCTGCCATCCGGACTGTGCGTTCGGCACTTACTTTCTGGTCTCGCCCGAGGGCAAGGCGTATCCCTTCCCGCAGGTGATCGACGTGGAGGGGATGTTCAGCGACATGAACCGCATCGCCGTCGCCGTCCGCCGCCGGGGCCGGGCAACCTGGCTGGACCGCTGGCGGACGGTCCGCATGTTCAAACGGCACTTCAACGCCGCCGCCGCGCCGCCGGGGTTGACCGTGGACCGGTTCATCCGCTCGCTCCAGGGCCTGGTGGACAAGCACCAGGGGCGCGGGGAGAGCGAGCAAGTCACCTACAGGACCCTGCTGTGCGCGGGCATGCACTTCATGGACCGCTACAATTTCGACATCCAGCGGGCCCGGCACTGCGTGATCCTTTACTCTACGCCGGCCGGGGTGTTCCCGTTCTGCACGTACAACTGCGGGCCGGAGTACCGCCCGGTGGTGGAGCGATGCTACGCCGCCGCCGGGAGCGCGGCGACAGGGGGTAGGACGTGATGGGCCTGACGCACAGCCGGTGCGGGGAGTCCGTCCGCTCCTACACCGCCGCCGCCGACCACACCACGGCCGCGGCCATCGGCAAGCGGTACGCCGACGACTTTGCCCCCTCGGCCAATCCCGACAAGCGCACCGAGCGGACCGACGACGGCCAGATCAGCAGCGGCGCCTACGTGCAGGCCGGCGGTCTTTCCGACCGCCTGACGCCGCGGGCGCTCCAGCTCGATTTTCATCATCCGCTGGAACGCTGGTTGGGCAATCGCCTGGGCCGGTGGGTTCTGCGGCGACTGTCAGCCCCCGGCCGCGACGGGGTGACGGCCTTGGAGCGGATCATCGCCAGCTATCGCAATCCCAAGGCCCCGGCGTCCTTGCGGGCGAAGTATTGGCCGGTGCACCGTTTCATCGACCGCATGCGCGGCGGGGTGGACGCGGCCACCTTCCGCCGCCGCCTGGCCGAGCACGCCCCGACACTCCGCGGCCTGGTCATCGTGGCCCGCTCGCTGGCCGAGTTCGGCTTGCAGGTGCCGCAGCGGTTCGTCGCCCCATTGTTTATTGTGTGGAACTTCACCAACCGCTGTAATTTGACCTGCCGCCACTGCTACCAGGATAGCTCCCGGGCGGCTCTGGATGGGGAGCTGAGCCTGGAGGAGAAGCTTTCCGTCGTGGACCAGATGGGCCGGGGTTACGTGCCGATGCTGGCCATCTCCGGCGGGGAGCCGACCGTCAGCCCGCACCTGATTCCCGTGCTCGAGCGCGCAAGCGGTACGGCATGCACACGACCATCGCCACCAACGGCACGACGATGACGGCCGAATTGGCAGCCCGATTGGCCGAAGCGGGCTTGCGCTACGTGGAGATTTCCTTAGACAGCGTGGACGAGGCTCGTCACGACGCCTTCCGCGGCCAGGAGGGCATGTGGCGCCGCGCAGTCGCCGGGGCCAAGGCCGTGACCGCGACGCCGGGGCTGCGCCTGGGCATCGCCATGTGCGTCCATCAGGACAATTTCCACGAGGTGGCCGACATGATCGCTTTGGCCCAGGACCTGGGGGCGAGCTGTTTCGCGCACTTCAACTTCATCCCCGTGGGCCGGGGGCTGAAGATGGTCCGCGGCGACATCAGTCCCGCCCAGCGCGAGCGGTTGCTGGCGCTGTTGAACGAAAAGATGCAGGCCGGCGGGATGGGCGTGATCTCCACCGCCCCGCAGCTTGGCCGCGTGTGCCTGGCCGGGTCAGCAGGGGTCGGCGGGCGGGTGACCTGCTCGCACGCCGGTTCGGGCAGCGGCGTGAAGGCCCGCGTGGTGGCCAAGTACCTGGGCGGCTGCGGGGCCGGGCGAACCTACCTGTGCCTGGAACCGTCCGGCGACGTGACCCCCTGCGTGTACCTGCCCCACCGTGTGATGGGCAACGTCCGCTCCGCCAGGCTGCTGGACATCTTCCGCCGCAACGCCTTCGCCGAGATTCTCAACGACCGCTCGCGCCGCCTGCACCACTGCGAGGTCTGCGCGTTTCGCAACTATTGCGGCGGGTGCCGCGCCCGGGCCGACGCCTACTACGGCCAGCTCCACGCCGGCGACCCAGGCTGCCTCTTCAACGACAAGCACTGGCAGGCGCTAGTCGAAGCGGGCGTCGCGGCCGAGCAGGGTCAGCCTTTCGAAAGCCGGCAATACCAAGCGGATTTGACCCGCAGCGCCTCCCAGGGGACGGCGGTTTCCTAGGGCCGGTCCTGTCTGCTGGCAAGAAGTGTTCCCCTTAGGGCGACTTTTTTGATGCGGAATACAGTCGTTACGGTAATCAGGGGATGAACGGGGATATACCTTGCAGACCGGATGGCGGACCGTCCGATAAGTAGATAAGGAAGTCTGCGCTTGCGAACCGTGGCGCAGGGACGCAACCCACCCTCGCCTGGGAGGGCAGGGGTGAGGTGAGAAAATTGTCCGCGCGCTCGGCAAGGCGGCGACGCTATCTCCGCGCGTCAGACGCACCGGGATGGCGGATAGGACCATCGCAGGTATGTCAGGCAAGCAGCAGGACAAGTCCGGTCCGCAAGGCCACGGCGGTTGGAGGGCCGTGCGGTACTGCGGCGTGCTGCTGCTGACGGGGTTGGTGGTTCTGAGCTGGCTGAGCCTGCTGACGTATTCGCCGCAGGACCCACCCTCCCCGGCGGTGTACCCGCCGCAAAAGCCCACCAACGCCGCCGGGATCGTTGGGGCCTACCTCGCCCACTTGCTGCGCTATTGGCTGGGCGGGGGCGTGTACATGGGGTTGACGTTCGCCTCCGTGGCGGCCTTTATCCTGGTGCTGGGGGGCCGGATCACCGCCATGCCCTGGCGCATCATCGGCGTGGCCATCCTGATGGCCGCCGCCAGCGCCGCCGTTTTCCTGATCAAGCCCTTGCCCGCCGATGGGGCGGCCGTCGGGCCGGCGGGGATTCTCGGCACGGCCGTGGGGAATTACCTGCTGTCGCGGTTTGCCCAGGCCGGGGCGTGGGTCATCGTCATCATTTCCCTGTGCGTCGGGCTGCTGCTGGCGGCAGAGAACCTGGTCCTCCAGATTCCGCGCCTGGGCCGAAAGGTTTGGCTCGAGCGCAACCGGCTACCGGCGGTGGTGGAGGCCATCCGGACTCACCTGCCTGAAGTCAAGGCCCAAGCCCCGTCCGCCAAGGATAGGCCCCCCGTCCCGCCCCTCAAAGCGGTCGCGCCCGTAAGGCCTGCGCCTGTGCCCTTTGCACCGGCCGTCAGGCCCGCGTCCAAGCCGCCGGTCACACCGGCCAGGCCCACGCCCGGCAAGATCGCCCGTGGCCAGGACGGCAAGGAATACGTGCTGCCTTCCCCGGACCTCCTGGCCGAGCCGACGACGAACTATCTTGAGATGCAGGAGTCCCAGGCCGCCGAGAAGCGGACCGTGCTCCAGCAGACCCTGGGCGACTTTACCGTCGGGGCCGAGGTGGTGGGGCACATGACCGGCCCGGTGATCACGATGTTCGAGCTGACGCTGGCCCCGGGCGTGAAGGTCACCCAGGTCAGCAACCTGGCCAACGACATCGCCCGGGCGCTGGCCGTGCCGGGCGTGCGCGTGGTCTCGCCCCTGCCGGGCAAGGACACCATCGGCATCGAGGTGCCCAACCTTCAGAAGGAGATCGTCCGCATCCGCGAGCTGATGAAGGCCGCCCCCGATGCCGAAAAGACGATGCACCTGCCGCTGTACCTGGGCAAGGACGCCAGCGGCTCGGCCATCGTCGCCGACCTGGCCTCCATGCCGCACATGCTGATCGCCGGCACCACCGGCTCGGGCAAGAGCGTGTGCATCAACGCCATTCTCGTGGAGCTGCTGATGACGCGGACGCCCGAGCAGGTCCGGCTGATCCTGATCGACCCCAAGATGGTCGAGATGGCTGCCTTCGAGAACGTGCCGCACCTGCTATGCCCGATCGTCAACGACATGCGGCGGGCCGAGGACATCCTGGAATGGGCCACGATCAAGATGGACGAACGGTACGAGCTGTTCAAGGAGGCGGGCGTCAAGAACGTCACCGGCTACAACCGCCTGGGCCGCGAGGAAATCTATCAGCGTCTCGGCGCGGCCAGCGAGGAGGAGAAGGCGCCCAGATCCCCGTGCACCTGCCGTACATCGTGATCGTCATCGACGAGCTGGCCGACCTGATCATGACCTCCACCAAGGAGGTCGAGACGTACATCATCCGCATCGCCCAGAAGGCCCGCGCGGTGGGCATCCACCTGCTCCTGGCCACCCAGCGGCCCAGCGCCAACGTCGTCACCGGCCTGATCAAGGCTAACATGCCCTGCCGCATCAGCTTCCGCGTGGCCAGCCGGCTGGAAAGCCGCATCGTCCTGGACCAGAACGGCGCCGAGGTGCTGCTGGGCCAGGGCGACATGCTGTTCCTCCAGCCGGGCACCAGCAGCCTGATCCGCGCCCAGGGCACGTACGTGGACGAGGCGGAGATCCGCACCGTCGTCTCCGCCTTGCACAAGGGCGGCGAGCCGCACTACAGCACCGAGCTGACGCGCCTCAGCGCCGCGTCGCTGGACGGGGCTGACGGGGAAAGGGACGAGCTGTTCGACCAGGCCGTCGAGATCGTCCTGGCGACCCAGCGGGGCAGCGTCTCGCTGCTCCAGCGGCGGTTGCAGATCGGCTACAGCCGCGCCAGCCGCATCATCGACCAGATGGCCGAGGCGGGGTTGCTGGGCGACTACAAGGGCAGCCAGGCCCGCGAGTGCCTGGTCACGCTGGAGGACTGGCAGGAGATGAAGGCCTCCTTCGCCGCCGACCGGCAGGACTCCGCCGCCGAGGACGACGACGCGGCCCGCGCGTAAGGAGTTGGGGTTCCCCTGGAGGCGACGGAGGCGGAGAGTCGGTCTTTCATTTCAGCATGTCTGCGGGTAGATAATCCAGGGCCGCCCAGTGCCGCAAGGACTCTCGTGAGCCGGATGGACGAACACACCGACGTCGCTCCTGCCCCGCCACCCGGGAAAGAGGAGCAGCCTCTGCTTACGCCCGCCCCGTTGCAGGCGCCGGCGCAGCGCCTCCGCGTCGGCTGGGTGGTGGGACGCACGACGACCGAGCGGTTCGGAAGGGCCTTGCAGCCGCTGGCCATCGGGCTGATGGACGAGCTGGTGGAAATCCTGGCCTTGTGCCCCGAGGGGGCCGACGTCCAGGAGCTGCCCAGCCCGCCGGTGGAGACGGTTTCCTGTGTCCGGACTCACCGGTGGGGCTTGTTCCCCAACACCGCCGCGCTCGAGGCGCTGGCCGGGGAGCTTCGCCACCGCAAGGTTCGGCTTCTGCACGCCCTGGACGCCGACGCTTGGCCACTGGCGTCGCGGCTGGGGGACCTGGCGGGCCTGAACTGTCTTGTCAGCAGCTACCACCTGGACGACTGGAAGACCTTAGGCCGCCTGGGCGATTCGGTGGGAAACGTCCTGGCGGCCTCGGAGTGTGTCCGCCAGGCGCTGTTGAATCGCCGGGTGACGGACGCATCGCGGATCGAGCGGGTTCACCCGGGGGTCTATCAAGTCCGCAAGCCCACCTGTTTTCTCGATCCGCGGCTGTGCGTTTCCATCGTGGCCGGCGGGCCGATGGACGATTTTGCCTCCTTCGAGGCGGTGGTCCGCTGCTTTGCGGAATTGCGGCGCGGCGGGCGCGACGCCGTGTTTTTCCTGATGGGCAACGGCCGGGCCGAGAAGCGCCTCCGCGCCTGGCGGAGATGCTGGGCGTGCGGGCGGATCTGACGTTCGTGGACCGCCAGCCGCCGCGGCTGCTGCCGGAGATTTTCAAGGCGGCCGACCTGTACGTCGCGCCCATCCCCGACCGCGCCATCGACATGCCGTGCCTGCTGGCCATGGCGGCGGGCGTGCCGGTCCTGGCGGCCGGGCAGGGGGCGAGCGACTTCCTGATCGACGGGCAGACGGCGCTGCTCTTCACACCCGGCAGCGCCGCCGACCTGACGGCCAAGTTGCACGGTGCTGCTGGACGACCACCCCCGGGCGTCGGCCCTGGCGGCAAAGGCGCTCGCGCACCTGCGGCGCGACCACAGCCCCGCCGGGGCGGTGGCGGCCGTGACGCGGATTTACCGGCAGGTCGCGGCGATACCTACGCCTTCACCGGCACTCCAAACTCCTTGAGCATTGCCGCCAGCGCCGGACGGTGCGGTGGACTCAGCGGCGTCAGCGGCAGGCGCAGCTCCTCGCGGATCATCCCCGCCATGGCCAGGGCGGCCTTGATGGGGATGGGGTTGGTCTCCACGAACATCCCGCGGAACAGCGGGAAGAGCTTCAGGTGCTGCGTGCAGGCCTCGGCCATGTCGCCGGCGGCGATGTCGTCGCACAGCTTGCGGACCTCTGCCGGCAGGATGTTGGCCAGCACGCTGATGACGCCGCGGCCGCCCACCGCGCAGATCGGCAGCGTCAGCGAATCGTCGCCGGACAGGATCGTGATGTCGCAACGGGCGGCGATCTGGCTGGCGACGTCCAGCCTGCCGGTGGCCTCCTTGACCGCGACGACCCGCTCGATCTCGTTCGTACATCCGGACGATGGTCTCCGACCGTCATGGCCACGCCGCAGCGGGACGGGATGTTGTACAGCACGATCGGCAGGCCGATCTCGGCGATCCGCGCGACGTGCTCGACATGCCCGTGCTGGGTGGGCTTGTTGTAGTAGGGGTTGACGATCAGGCAGGCGTCGGCGCCGCAGCTCTTGGCGTGGCGCGTCAGGTCCAGCGCCTCGGCCGTGGAGTTGCTGCCGGTGCCGGCGATGACGGGCACGCTGCCGGCGGTCCGCTGGACGATGAACTCGATGACCTTGTCGTGCTCGTCGTAGTCCAGCGTGGGGCTTTCGCCCGTCGTGCCGCAGGGGACCAGGCCCTGCGTGCCGCCGGCGATCTGGAAGTCGATCAGCCGGCCCAGGGCGTCGTAGTCCACCTTGCCGCCGGCGAACGGCGTGACCATGGCCACCATCGAACCTTCCAATGTCGGTCGTTCTGACATAGTGCGCTCTCCCAGGGCTGCACCCTGGGTCCTGCCCGCGGCGATGCCAGGGAAGAGGGATTATATCCCCGCGCCGGCGACCTCAACCACCTGCCGCGAGCCCGGCGGCGAATTCCTTGACGGCGGTGGCGAAGGCGCCGCTGCGGACGTCCTTCTCCAGCAGCGCCAGCGTGCCTGCCGGCTCCTTGCCGAGCAGCTCGGCCATGTGGCGGAAGGTCTTCTGGTCGCCGCTGCCGCCCATCGTGCAGAAAAAGGCCGCCTTCTTCATCGCCGGCCGCGTGCTGCGTCAGGTACGTCCGGACGGCCGGGGCCATCGTGAAGGCCCACACCGGCGTGCCCACCAGCACCAGGTCGTAGGCGGCGGGGTCCTTGGCTGCGGCGGGTCGATGTCGGTCAGCCGCTTGAGGGTGGCGTCCTTGCCCGCGGCCAGCCAGCCCAGCGGGCCGCGGCGGGACTTGCGGTCGCGAAGCTCCTCGATGTCCGCCCGGAGCTGCCCCGCCAGGGCCTGGGCGACCGTGCCCGTCACGCCCGTTCGAGAGTAGTAGACCACCAGTGTCTTCATGGGTCCTCTCCCAATCTCCCGAACCGCACCGGTGACGTGACGAAACGGTTCTACCTGGACGCCTTGTCCAGCAGGCGTTTCATCTCGGCCACGGCCTGGCGCAGGCCGACGAAGACCGCGCGGGACACGATGGAGTGGCCGATGTTGAACTCGGCGAAGCCCGCCATGGCCGCGACGGGGCGGATGTTGTTGTAGGTCAGCCCGTGCCCGCCGTGGACGATCAGGCCGGCCGCCAGGCCGGCCTCCAGGGCGGTGCGGATGGCCTCCAGCGCCTCGGCGACGGCCGGGCCGGTGGCGTTGGCGTAGGTGCCGGTGTGGATCTCGATGGCGTCGCAGCCGGCGTCGCGGGCGGCCTGCACCTGCTTCGCGGCAGCGGATCGATGAACGCGCTGACGACGATCCCGGCCGACTGCAAGCGCCCGCGTCACCTCCGCCACGCGGGCGGCGCTGGGCCGACCACGTCCAGCCCGCCCTCGGTGGTGATCTCCTGGCGGTTCTCCGGGACCAGCGTGGCCTGGTCGGGCTTCAGCTCCAGCGCGATGCGCGACGATCTCCTCCTCCAGCGACATCTCCATGTTCAGCTTGCACCGGACGGTCTGCCGCAGCAGGCGGGCGTCGCGGTCGCTGATGTGGCGGCGGTCGGTGCGCAGGTGGAAGGTGATGCCGTCGGCCCCGCCCAGCTCGGCCTCCACGGCCGCCCAGACCGGGTCGGGCTCCACCGTCCGCCGGGCCTGGCGGAGCGTGGCCACGTGGTCGATGTTGACTCCCAGTCCGGCCATAAGGAACGCTCCGGCGTCTTTCCTTTTTGTTTTGGCTATTCTACGCCTGTCCCCCAACGACGCCAACAAAATGCCGACCGCCGGACCGGTGCGAAAGAGGCAAACAGAAGGCGAACACCACCCTGAGTGCAAAAAGGGGGCGACTTCGTGCCTCTTTTGAGGCACTCCATCGCCCTTCGCCTTGGTAGGAATCCGTCGTCTCAAGTGAGACATTGTCGTGCGAATACCTCGGAGGAGGAGAGACCGAGGTTTTTCCAGCGGGCGCTCATCTCCACTGCTCGCTCGACTACGGACTTCCACCATGAGAAACCTCTAACGACCAAGTTGCCTCAGGAGGAGGAGGAAGGCAACTGCAAGAGGGCGCTTATCTCCGCTTGCTGGGTCGTCGCTCCAGAGGTTCCTCAAGTTTAGACAACCTCACGTTTGCAGACGGCCTTAGTCTAGATCGAGCCGTCGCAGGCTCCAGACTCGCTGGTGACCTGCCGCCTTTCAGGCCACTGTTTGGTGACCCGGCCCGTGCTGGGCTGCTCCCTCCTTCCACAAACTCTTCCACAAACTGCGCTTGGCCGGTCGCGTGATCCACAATCGCTCTCCATTGGGAGGACGTCACCGGCCTGGTCAGGAAGTTCGCTCCATTCTCTCGGGCGGCGAGTTCATGCTCCTGGCCCCCCACGTCGCCCACCACCGTCATGGGACAACGGGGCCAACGGTGTCGCATCCACTGTAAGGTTTGTCCTATCGTCTCCGGATCGGCACGGGTGGCCAAAATGGCCGCCACGATGCGCTCCTGCGGAGGGTTCTCCATCAAGTCAAATAAACCGTAGTACGTCCGAAGACGACCGTTATTGACTTTTGAGATTTCCTGGTCAATCTGATCGGCCTCGTCACAGTCGTCGCAGGCCATGACGATACACTTCTCAGATCGGCCCGGCCTCATCGCCGAAGACCGGCCTCCAACGTCTCGACACATCTCCCTTCCTTCCACCTCGCTCCACTCCATACCTAAGCAAGGACGATGCCGGGCAGAATTATTTCAGATGAGAAACTTGAAACTCGTGTGAAGACAACGAGATAAAAATGCAAAACTTATTCTGCCCCCTTCGCTCGCTGCCCAGGCCGTTGTCGCGAGATGCGACAGCGCCCGCCGCCGTATGCTACACATTGCTTCAATCTGGGGCGCTGCCGCGATGGCTGGGACAGGGACGGTTGGTGCACTGACGAAGGAGGCGGAAGGGGGGCGAGGACTACCTTGGCCTAGCCGGATTGGGGCGCCTAGGGCGGGAAGAGTCAGCGGTCCAGGCCCAGCAGGCGGATCTTGCGCTGGAGGGTCGAGCGGTGGATTTGGAGCAGCTTGGCGGCGGCGGAGCGGTTGTACTGGGTCAGCTCCAGCGCCCGGCGGATCATGTCCGCCTCGGCCTGGGCCAGCGTGAGCGGCTCGGGGCGGTCCGACTTCCTGCGGCGGTTGCCGGGCCGGGTGGGTTCCGACGAAACCTTTTTCTCATCCTCATTCTCATCCGCATCCTCTTCCGCCTCGGTTGCCCTTAGGAGGCTGCCATCGTCCCAATCGATGGCATCGGGCATGACTAGCGGCATCTTGGCCGCGTACTGCCGCTCCAGGTACCCGCACAACTCGCGGACGTTCCCCGGCCAGGGGTACTTCAGCAGCGCTTCCCGCAGGTTCGGAACGAGCTGGCGGGGGGGCATCTCGTAGAGCTGGGCGTAGTAGTCCAGGTAGAAGTCCAGCAGCAGCGCGATGTCTTCCCGCCGGTCCCGCAGCGGCGGGATGACGATGCGGACGACGTTCAGGCGGTGGTACAGGTCCGATCGGAACTTACCTTCGGCGGCCCGGCGGGCGAGGTTGCAGTTGGTGGCCGCGATGAAGCGGACGTCCACCGCGATGGGCTTGGACGCCCCCACGGGGGTCACCTCGCGCTGCTGGATCAGCCTCAGCAGCTTGGGCTGAAGGTGCAGCGGCAGCTCCCCGATCTCATCCAGCAGCAGCGTGCCGCCCTCGGCGGCCCGGACGATGCCCAGCGTGTTGGTGGAAGCGCCGGTGAACGCCCCGCGCACGTGGCCGTAAAACTGGCTCTCAAAAAGACTTGAGGTTACGGAGGGGCAACTGATGGGAATGAACGGTCCGCCGGCCCGCTTGGAATAGGCGTGGATCCGCCTGGCCAGGAGTTCTTTGCCGGTGCCGGACTCTCCTTCCAGCAGCACCACGCAGTCGTTGGCGGCCACCGCGTCAGCGAGCCTCAGAACGTTCCGGAAGGGAACACTGGCTCCGACCAGTACCGCACCGACTGCGAAATCGCCTTGCAGTGAGCGACTAGCAAGGCACGGATGTGTGTCTCCTCCTACTTCCTTCATCCGACCATGCCTGCGAAATGGATACTGATAAAGCAAGCCTCCGTGCGAAACTAAAGAGGTACCTCCGTGGAGATAAGCGCCTCTACGGTACACCAGTATAGCTTACGGGTGTGTATCATGCAAGCCCAAAAACCCAAACGTTCGACCTGTTCGCCATAAATCTTTCCTGGCTTCCTGAGCTTTCTAGGCTTTTTTGACAAAAAACGCTCAGAAGGGCCGGTGCCGATCCGTCCTCTTTTGCCTGCCGCTTGGGCCTTAACCTGCTTATTGTCGTAACCGAAGTCGCTGACCGGTCTTGCCGATAAATGCATTTGCGGCACTCTCTTTGGCCAGCGGATATGCCCATGCCCGACCAGAGGCGACATCTTCATTTGCGCATCAAGCTCCCAAGGCCTGGGCCTAGGGCCATGCTGCTCCTTGCAGCGGTGGTCTTCTTCGTGGTGGGCGGCGGGTGGTGGTTTTACTTTGCCGCCGCGCCGTCGCCGCCGGAGCGGGTGCTCGTGATGGCCGTGGGCCTTGTCGCCTGTGCGATTCCTTTGGGGTCCCTGCTGGTGTGGTGGATGCTCTTGAAGCCCAGAGTGGCCCGGCGCACGGCGGAACTGACCGAGGCCAACCGTCGCATGACGGCGGAGCTGGCCGACAAAGAGGAATTCCTGCGGGCCGTCAGCCACGACCTGGGCGCGCCGCTGCGGAACATCGCCGGCATGGCCACGATGCTGTTGCTGAAGAACGGCCAGGACCTGCCCCAAGACGTCCGCCATCGCCTGGAGCGCATCCGCGCCAACGCCGACGCCCAAGCGGCCATGATCGCCGAGCTGCTGGAGCTGTCGCGCATCCGCTCCGGACCGGCGCGGTGCCGGAGGGTGGACGTCGCGGAGGTGCTCGCCGAGCAGGCCCGCCACTTTGAGTTTGAGCTTCAAGACCGCGGCATCCGCCTGGACGTCGCCGGCACGATGCCCCACCTGCACGCCGAGAAGACCCGCATCGCCCAGGCCTTCCAGAACCTCATCGACAATGCCATCAAGTACATGGACAAGCCCGCCGGCGGGAGGATTGTCGTCCGCCACCGGATTGACGGCCCGTACCACGAGTTCCGCGTCACGGACAATGGGCCGGGCGTCCCGGCCGACCAGCAGCGGGAGATTTTTTTCCCCTTCCGACGGACCCCCACGGCCCAGGCGGCCAAGGTTCCCGGCAAGGGCATCGGCCTGGCGGTGGTCAGCGCGATTGCCTCCGCCTACGGCGGCAGGGTGTGGGTGGAGTCGCAGGAAGGACGGGGCTCAAGCTTCTGCTTAACGTTGTCCCTCCAGCAGACTGCCCCGCCGGCCGAGGACGACTTATCTACTCGGCGCCGCGGCCCCAGCCAGCGGGACGTTCCGCACGCCGGAAGAACCAGAGCGCAACATAACCTGCACCGAAGGCGAAAGCCGCCAGGCCCCCGCAGGCGACTGAACCCTGGCAAAAACCCATGAACGCCGAAGCGACTGAAAACCCCCGCAAGCCACGAATCCTGATCGTCGAAGACGACAACGATCAGCGGCAGCTGTTGTGCGAGGCCCTGAGCGTTTATTACGACGATCCGCAGTTCCGCCACATCGTGGCCGTCGGATCGGCCAGCGAGTGCATGGCCGCGAAGCTGGAGTCCTTCGACGTCGTCCTGCTGGACTTCCGCCTGCGGGACATGCCGGGGCTGGCGCTGCTGGAGAAGATCCTCGCGCGGGTCGACCTGCCGGTCATCTTCGTGACGGGCGAGAACAGTTGCGCCGCCGCGGCCGAGGCGATCCAGCGCGGCGCGATGGACTACGTGGTGAAGCTGGGGGACTACCTGTTCGGCATCCCGGTGCTGGTGGACAAGAACCTCCGCCTGCACCACATCAAGAAGGAGAACGAGCGGCTCCAGCGGGAGCACCAGGCCATGCTGGGGGAGCTGCGGGTCAAGAACACGCAGTTGGAGGAGATGCTCGCGCAGGTCAAGACGATGGCCATCACCGACCACCTCACGGGCCTGGCCAACCGGCGGCACTTCGCCGAGCTGCTGGAGCGGCACTTCTCCGAGGCCTGCCGCTACGGGTTCGACCTGACCTGCTGCATGACCGACCTGGACGACTACAAGCAGATCAACGATACCTTGGGCCACCAGGTGGGCGACGAGGTGCTGGTCATCGCCGCCGACATCATCCGCTCCTCGCTCCGCAGCAGCGATGTGGCCGCCCGTTACGGCGGGGATGAGTTTGTGCTGCTGCTGCCGCACACCTCCGTGGAGCGGGGCCTGGCGGTGGGGGAGCGAATCCGCCAGCAACTGGCCTTGGAAAGCGGACGAAAGGACGGACTGGGGCGGAGCGTCACCTTGTCGGCGGGCGTGGCCTCGCTGGAGGCCGATCAGCCCGCCAATGCCGACGCGCTGCTGTCCATGGCCGACCGTGCGCTCTACGTGGCCAAAGAGCGTCCCGACACGCCCATCATCGCCTTCAGCCACCTCTCCGACGACGCCCAAACCACCACCGCCTGAAGTTCCCCCTCACAGCCGTGTTTTAGGCCGCATGAGTGCCCCGTTTCGCACGACGCACTTCGCACTTCGACCTTCGCACTTATTCTTCCCCCTCCTCCATCCGCACGATCAGGAGCTCCCATCCGTGGGCGGTAGTAGGTTGCGAAGCGTAGGGCGGCATGTACTCCTGGCCCGGCTCGACGATGGTGACGATCACCTGGGCCCCTTCGAAGTTTGTGCCCTGGAAGGCGTGGGTGAAGCTGTGGACCAGCGTCTCGGCCGAGGCGCCGTGCAGCAGTCCGACGATCATCTCCAGCCGCTTCACGCGCGTCAGCCCCCGCGCGTCGGCGATCTGCTTCAATTGCGGAAAGAGGTCTTTAGCCAGTCCGTGCTCGTGCATGATGATTAGACTTTGCGGGGTGCCACGGCTGCGCTGTATGCAGCCGTGCGGATTTGCTACGGCGGCTGGGAGAGTTTTTCCTCCACCAGCGCCACGGCGGCCTGGATGAGTCTATCAAATTCCCGCTCGAGGGCGGCGCTCAAACCTTTTCCGTAGTCCACCTGCGCCGGCTGGATGGCCAGGATAGTCACGTCCTCCGGGGCGGTGGAGAACTGGCGGCACAGCGCAAGGGTCTGGACCAAGGGCATCTCGTGAAGGCTGATTCGGCCGATGGTCTGGTCGGCAAGCTGCGAGGCGGTGACGATGCGGTATTGGCCAACCGGCAGCTGCATGTCGGCGGCGTCGAAGACGATCAATCGCCGGGCCGATTCGAGAACGCCCATCAGGTTCAAGCCCCCCACCCCGCCGTCGACGAACTCCACCTCCTCCGGCCAGACTTTGGCCTGCCGCACCGCCTCCAGCAGGCGGACGCCCACCCCGTCGTCCTGCATCAGGATATTGCCGATGCCCAGGACGGTCAGCTTGGCCATGAGGAAGTTTCCTACACTGCTGCGGGCGGTGGTGCGGACGGTGCGGCGCATTCGCGCAGCGAGGTTTTTGACCACCCGCTGCCCACCAGATGCCTTACAGCATGCCCTTGGTGGAGGGGACCTGCCCGGCCCGGAGCGGGTCGATCTCCTTGGCCATCCGCAGGGCCTGGGCCAAGGCCTTGAAGATCGCCTCGGCCACGTGGTGGTCGTTGCCGCCGTAGGGGACGTTGACGTGCAGGTTCAGTCCGGCCTTGGCGGCCAGGCGTCGGCAGAACTCCTCGACCAGTTGCGTGTCGAACTCACCGATCTTGTCCCCGGCGAAGCGGACGTTGAACACGACCGCCGCCCGGCCCGACAGGTCCACCGAGACGTTGGCCAAGGCCTCGTCCATCGGTACCGACGCCCAGCCGAAGCGGCGGATGCCCGCCTTGTCGCCCATCGCCCTAGCCAGCGCCTCGCCCAGGCACAAGGCCACGTCCTCGGTGGTGTGGTGGTCGTCCACGCGCACGTCGCCCTTGGCCGTGATGGTCAAATCGCAGCCGCTGTGCGTGCCCAGGTGGTCCAGCATGTGGTCAAGGAACCCCACGCCGGTTCGGGCCTTGACTTTTCCGGTGCCATCCAGGTCCAGCGCGACCTCGATCTGCGTTTCCTTGGTCTTGCGGGTGATGTTGGCGGATCGTGTGCTCATCGCTGTCCCCTCCAATCATCCAAAGCCGCCAGCAACGCGTCGTTCTCCTGCTCGGTGCCGACGGTAATCCGCAGCTTGTCGCGGAGGATTGTCTCGTTGAAGTATCGGACTAGCACGTTCCGGGCCTTGAGGGCTTCAAAGACCGCCAGCCCGTCGCCGCCGGGCACAGTCACCATCAGGAAATTCCCACCGCTGGGATAGACAAAAAATCCGCGGGCGGTCAGTTCCTTCTTCAATCGGTCGCGCTCGGCGCGGATCAGCGCCACGCAGCGGTCGTGATACTCCCGGTCGGCCAGGGCCGCGGCCCCCACAGCCGCCGGCAGCGGACCGACGTTGTAGATAGCCTTGGTCTTCAAAAGCCCGTCCATCAGCAGCGGATTGGCCAGGCCGAATCCCAGGCGCAGGCCGGCCAGCGAGTAGCCTTTGGACAGCGTCCGCAGCACGACGACGTTGCGGCGCTGGACGGCCAGGCGCGCGGCGTCGCGGTCGGCGAAGTCCACGTAGGCCTCATCGATGACCAGCAGCCCGTCGAGTTTCCCCGCCAGCCAGTCCAGCTCCTCCGGTGTGGCCGTCGCACCGGTGGGGCTGTTGGGGCTGGCCAGGAACGTCACGGCCGCATTGGCCTTGGCCAATCCCTCCAGGGGCAGCGAAAAGTCCTGGGGGCACGGCACCTCGATGCACGGGGCGTTCTCGACCTGCCCCTGCGTGAGGAAGAAGGGGAAGGTCGGATGCGGATAGGCCACCGGCCGGCCCGGCCCGGCGGCGGCGCGGGCAATCATGATAATCAAGTCATCGCTGCCGTCCCCGGGCAGGATCCAGTCCTCCGCCACGCCCAGAAGCTCCGCGGCGGCCTTGCGAAAACGGGCCACCATCGGGTCGGGATACAGGCGCAGCAACGAGCCGTCAAACTCCCGCAGCACCGCCAGCGCCCGCGGCGACGGCGGATAGGGGTTCTCGTTCTGGTTGAGCTTGACGATGCCGTCCATGTCCACCGGCTGCTCGCCGGGCACGTAGGCGTCCATCGCCTCGATGTTGTCCTTGAAAAAGCTCATTTGCGCTTTGGGGATTTAGGTTTTGGGCTTGTCCTCCGTAGCCTCGGCTTTGCTAGGGGCGAAGGAGGATTTCGGATTTCGGACTTGTCCTCCGAAGCGGGTTTGCCCGCGAAAGAGGATTTCGGAATTCGGATTTTCACAGCTTTAGCGTGTGCGGTCAGGCCCTCGCGGGTGGCGAAGTCGATCACGTCGGCCGCGTCGGCGGCCAGGCTGGCCGCATCGTAGCGGATCACGCTGGAAGCCTTCAGAAAATCGTTGCAGCTCAGCGGCCCAGAGAATCGGGCCGTCCCGCCCGTCGGCAGCACGTGACTGGGCCCGGCGACGTAATCGCCCAGAGGCACAGGCGTCCAGGGGCCGACGAAGATGGCGCCGGCGTTACGGATCTTGGCCAGCACGGCCTCGTCGTCGGCGGTGATGATCTGGAGGTGCTCGGGGGCGAAGTCGTTGGCCACCTCGCAGGCGGCCGGGAGGTCCTTGACCACCACAATCGCTCCGAAGGCTTCGATGCACTCCTTTGCCTCTGCCGAGCGGGTATAAGCCGGGTCGGCCAGCTGCTCGTCGATCGTGCTGGCCACGGCGCCCGCCAGCTTCTCCGACGGTGTGACCAACATGCCCGAGCCGGGGTTGTGCTCGGCCTGGGCGATCATGTCGGCGGCCAGCCAATCCGGTTTGGCGGTGTCATCGGCGATGATCAGCACCTCGCTGGGCCCGGTGATTCCGTCGATGCCTACTTTGACGAACAATTGCCGTTTTGCCTCGACGATGAAGGCACTTCCAGGGCCAACGATCTTGTCCACCTTACTGATTTTCTTTGTACCGTAGGCAACTGCCGCCAATCCGGCAGGACCGGCAACGCGGTAGATGGTATGCACGTTGAGTATCCACGCAGCCACCAATACGTCTTCCTTGACTTTACCCTCTTCATTAGGGGGGGAAACGGCCACGATCTCCCTTACGCCAGCTACTTGTGCGGGGACAACTGTCATCAAGAGAGATGAGGGATAGGCCGCTTGCCCTCCAGGAACATAGACCGCTACTCTGTCTATGGGACTGTAGTGCAGGGAGAGTTCTCGGCCCTCCACAATCACTGGCTCAGGGTCTGTAAGCAGAATGCTTTTTTGGTAACGCTGTATGTTGGCGATGGCGTGCTGGATCACCTGTATGAAACGAGGGTTCTTTTGGTTCCATTTTAAATACGTTTGCTCGATCTCCTTTTCAGGCACTTTAAACTCTGCCGGGGTCAGTGAGGCACTATGTATCCTCTTGGTATACTCGGCCACGGCTTGGTCCCCCCGATTACGCACGGCGTAGATAGTTTTCTTGACACTGTTTGCTACCTCGTTCTTTCCATGCACTCCACCGGCAAGCAAGTCTAGCCCTTGGAGTTTAGTGCGCAACTGCTCTACCTGCACTTGGTAATCGCTATCTTTGTGGCTGATGATTCGAATGCTCATGGCTTGGACCTCACTGTAATGGCCTGGTGGGGGCTTTGCAACGCAAACGCACCCGGCCCAGGAAGTATGGAAACCGGAACGGATAAAGAGGATGGATTGAGATAAAGGCGAGGTCCCGGGCTAGGCCCGGTGGTGGCGGGAATACTGAAACAAAATGGCTTTCGTCAACGTCATAGCTTTTGTCATAAGCCATGCTATCACCGCCGTGCTTGGCGGTCAACTCTTTTCAAAAACGCAGCGGGTTGGAAGGGGCGTGGGTAATCGGTCGGCCTGGAGGTTGGTTTTGGCTCAAGTCCAGTCGAATGTTTACCGAAATAAACATGTTGACTATTGGCAACATTGGCCGGTAGATTGGCAGTCCACATCTCATGAACGAAAAGAACGACGACGGGGAGATGGCGTGGCTGGCGTTGGACCTGCTGCCGCAGGCGGTGCTAATCGCCCGCCGGAGCGGCTCGATCCTCTACCGCAACCAGGAGGCGGAGAAAATCCTGCCCCCGGGCGACCACGTGGCCGCAGTGCTGTGCGACGTGGTAGGAACGGGGTTGAACTGGGACTCCGACGTGGCGGCACTTTGGGAGGAGCCGGCGGGTCTGGTTCACCGCAACGTGTCGCTGGCCGAGGCCGGCAGCAGACGGCTGCTGGTGGACGTCTCCATGCGCCGCCTGCCCTGCCCGGTGGAGTCCATCCAGCCGCCGGAAGCCGGCACCCAGGCCGTGCTGGTGGTGGTGGAGGACGTCTCGCTTCGGGCGTCGGCGGAACGTCGCTTGGCCGTCAGCGAGCGTCTGGCGGCCCAGGCCAAGGCCGCGGCCCGGATGGCCCATGAGTTGAACAATCCGCTGGACGGTGTGCTGCGTTATCTTGGGCTGGCCCAGCGGTTGGTGGAAGGCCAGGCCCAAGAGCACCTGGCCGCCGCCCGCGACGGTCTGCTGCGGATGGCGGCGATCATCCGCGACATGCTGGACCACGGCCCATCCGGCGGGGGGGCAAGAGAATCGTTGGAGAGGTTGTTGCAAGAGGCCGTGACTGCCTTTGCCCCGCGGGCGTCGGCCTTGGGCGTGGCCGTCGTCTATGACCTGGGGGAGGACGGCGGCGTGGCCACGGACGTCCGGATGTTCCAGGTCTTCTGCAACGTCATCAAGAACGCCCTGGACGCCATGCCGGAGGGGGGGACGCTGACGATCCGCACTCACCTGGGCGATGGCCGGTGCGTCCTGATGTTCACCGACACCGGTTGCGGGCTGACGGAGGAGCAGGCTCGGAGGGCCTTTGAACCGTTCTATACCACCAAGCCCGCCGGCCAGGGGGTGGGGCTGGGACTGACCATCTGTCGCGAGATCGTCACCGCCCTGGGCGGGACGATCTCAGCCGAGCCGAACCCAGAAGGCGGGGCGATCGTGACGATCGCGGTGCCGGTCCGCTTGGCCGTCGCCCAGGCCAGGGGCGCGGGAGGATAGGCCATGGCCGGCGAGAGCGAAAGTGCCATCCCGCAGACCCCTCTGGCCCCTCTGGCCAAGACGCGCATCCTCCTGGTGGATGACGATCAGATCATCCTGGACAGCCTGGGCAGCTTTCTCCGCCAGGACGGTTTCGACGTCACCGCCGTCGCGACGGTCGCCCAGGCCGTCGATTGCCTCCAGGCCGGCCGATACGACCTGGTCATCACCGACGTCTCCATGCCGGACCGCGACGGCTTTGAGCTGCTGCGGCAGGCCAAGGGGCACGCCCCCGACGCGGCCGTCATCATGATTACCGGCTACGGGACGATCGAGTCGGCCGTGGAGGCCATCAAGCTGGGGGCCTACGACTACCTGACCAAGCCGATCATCGACGACGACGTCCGCCTGGCCGTCCGGCGGGCGCTCCAGCAGCAGCAGCTCCTGGACGAGAACCGCCGCCTGCGGGCGGCGATGTCGAGCCGCTTGGGCTCCGGTGAGATCATCGGGCAGCACTACCGCATGGCCAAGGTCTTCGAGCTGATCGACACCGTGGCCGACACCCCCACCACCGTGCTGATCACCGGGGAGAGCGGCACCGGCAAGAGCCTGATCGCCCGCGAGATCCACGCCCGCTCCGGCCGCCGCGACAAACCCTTCGTGGAGGTCGCCTGCGGGGCCCTGCCCGACACGCTGCTGGAGAGCGAGCTGTTCGGGCACGTCCGGGGGGCCTTCACGGCGCGGTGTCCGACAAGCAGGGCAAGTTCGCCGCCGCCGATGGCGGGACGATCTTCCTGGACGAGGTCGCCACCGCCAGCCCGCAGCTCCAGGTCAAGCTCCTCCGCGTGCTCCAGGAGCGCTCGTTCGAGCCGGTCGGCAGCAACGACACCCGCCGCGTGGACGTGCGGGTGATCCTGGCCACCCACCGCGACCTGGCGGCCGAGGTGGAGGCCGGGCGGTTCCGCAAAGACCTGTTCTACCGCATCCACGTCGTGACCATCGAGCTGCCGCCGCTGCGGGAGCGGATCGGGGACCTCCCCCTCCTGGTCGATTACTTCCTGCTCAAGTACGTGGAAAAAACCTCCAAGCCCATCGAGGGCGTGACCCGCGAGGCGCTGGAGCGGATGCAGCGCTATCTCTGGCCGGGCAACATCCGTGAATTGGAGAACGCCGTGGAGCGGGCGGTGGTCTTGTGCCGCAAGTCGCTGGTCGACGTGGACGACCTGCCGCCCGCCCTGACCCAGGGCCAACCCGCCGCAGCCGAGCTGGTGGCCTCCGCGGCTGGGAAAACCCTCTACCAGGCCCTGGATGAGCCCGAAAAGCAGATCATCCAGGCCGCCCTGGCCGCCAACGGAGGCAGCCGCAAGGCCACCGCTCGCCAACTGGGCATCAACCGCACTACGCTCTATAAGAAGATGCACCGCCTGGGCCTTCTGGGACGCTAACCCCCCACGCAACCCAGCCGGCAGGATGAGCTACCAAAAAAGCAAAGGGGGAAAGGGGACGATTTTCACAAGTTGCCCTCAGGAAATGAATTGGCAGCCACTTCACCTCTAGGCCTTCGGGTTCCTTTGGTGTGATGTGGCTCCGGCCGAATTCAGCAAGTGCATTTTATTGATAATCTTACGATAATTCGGGCAGAATGAAAGAGGCCTTGTTGCCCGCTCGGCTCGGATAACCCAAATTTGGTTTTTCTTAATTTGTCCTCCGCCGTCTTTCAATCCTTGACAGCCGGGATGGTTAAGGTACAATGTTATGTGTGAACGTCGCGGCCAGTAGTACGGAGCGAATGGCCGGGGCGTTTTGGAGCTAACGGAGCCCCGTCGCCAAGGATGTAGCGGCGGGATGGGTTGAACTGCCTGCCTTACACAAAGAAGGAAGGAACGAGACGAACTTGTTGTTGCGTCTCACGTCTTTCCCTCTGGCCCTTGGAGCATCTGTAGTAGTTGTCTGTAGTCTTTTTGAAAGGAAGGGTCATGATGGATAGGAGAGTAGTTATTGTATGTGGCCTTGTGCTTGCGATGGGAACGGTTGCTAGCGGCTGGCTCGTTGGTGTTGAGCGGCGGGACGTACACCTGGACGGCCACCGCGGTTGATGACGCCCTCGTGGATGGGGCTAACACCGGTACGAACTACGGAAGCGACACCCTCATGAAGATCGACCAGACCAGCGCCCCGTTCAAGAAGTTCTACATGAGGTTCGACCTGCCGGATAATGCCCAGTTCACCAGTACGAACCTAGTCCAGGCCCTGCTGACCCTCACCGTCGACAGCAACGTGGTGAACAGCAATACCAAAATGACGAACAAGAGGACCCGGATCTACGGCTTGTACGAGGTCTACGACACCTGGGCGGAAAACACCATCACCTGGAACGAAGCGTTAGGGACTTTTGCAAACGTCAAGGCCGGCCTGGGAGACCAGAAGTACTTTAACAAGAGCAACGGAACCGCCTGTCTGGATGGCAACGCCACTGACACGTATTACAACTATTACATCACCAATGGTGTCCCGGCTACGTATGTTGCAGAGGATTATTGGCAGAACACGAATCCATGGCCGTACACGTGCTCGTTCGGTTTGATCACGGCTACCACCTCGGGTAGCGGATACGGGGTGACCACTCCCCAACAAACCGATGGTGCGGGTTCTAGCCATGGGGGTGGAGATACCACCATCAACTTCCGGGAGCTGATCTATGACGACACGGACAATTCCCTGACGCTCATGGTCGGCCCCAACAACGGTTGGGAAGCTTTGTACAGCTCAGATGCTAATGTGGCCGCCTCCAGCAAGCCGACGCTGACGATTACGTTCGTCCCCGAACCGGCAACGCTGACGATGTTGTGCCTGGGCGGTCTGGCTCTCATCCGTCGCAGGCGTAGCTGAACGTAACAAGCAGTTTTCGCAAGCAGTTAGTTGCTTTGACTATACCGGCAAGCACGCCGGACCGGTTAAGGTTCGGCGTGCTTGATTTACTGACAAGGTTTCCTCAAGCGATTTTGAGAGGGGGCAACGGGGATCGCTTTGGACTCCATCCCACCCCATGAGCAAGGGTTATCGCAAATCTTAGGAGAATCTTAGGGGAATCTTGGGGGAAAAGGGTCGGGAAGCCTCCTTCCCCCTCCTGTGGGGATTCCCCTGACCGCTGGGTCGGAACGCCCCGTTTTTTGGCCGCAATCGCCTTTGTTCTCTTGACATCCGGGACAGTCAAGGTACAATAGTATGTGTGAGCGTCTTGGTCAGTAGTATGGAGCGAATGACCGAGGCGTTTGGAAGCTAACGGAGCCCCGCCGTCAATCACTTAGCGGCGGGACGGGTTGCGTGCCTGCCTTACAAAAGGAAGGAGCGTGAGTATAGGGTTGCATTCTTGATTCACCTCTTTCCCTCAAGTCGTTGAAGTGCCCTTGTCTTTTCACGAAAGGAAGGATCACGATGGATAAGAGAGTAGTTCTTATATGTGGACTTGTGCTTGCGATGGGAGCGATCGCCAGTGCTGACCCTAACGGCGTATTGACTTTGTCCGGCGGCACGTACACCTGGACGGTCACGTCAAGGGCAGATGCCACGGTGAGCGACCTGGATTCGAATCAGGGCGACAACTACGGGGACGCAAACTTCTTGTACGTGGACCCCGGCGCCTCACCGTTCAGGAAGTCGTACATCCGCTTCGATCTGCCGACCGCCGAGGATGGTTACGATTTTACCAATATGCCTGTTTCGAACGTCGTCCAGGCCTTGGTCACGGTCACCGTCGATACGGATGCAAACAATTGGTCCACCACCCTCCAGAAGGGCAAGAAGATCCGGATGTATGCGTTGAATGAGCAATACGACGCCTGGGCGGAAAACACCATCAACTGGACCAACTCGTTGGGGAGTTTTGGAAACGTCAAGGCCGGTCTAGGCGACGCGAAGTACTTTAACAAGAACAACGCAGCCGCCTGTCTGGACCCCAACGACTCGTGGTACAACTATTACATCACCAACGGGATCCCGGCGACGTATCTGGCGGAGACCACGTGGCAGAACGTCCAACCCTGGTATGATTCGGACACGTTCGGTCTGGTGACGAACACCGCGTCCGGAGATTCGAATGGGTACCATTATGGTGCCAGCGCCGTCCAGACCTCGGATGGCAATGGTGATTCCAGCCGCAACAACTTCCTGGATATCATTGACTACGACACGGACAGCTCCATTACGATCATGCTCGGCCCGAACAATACGTGGCAGCCCCTCTACAGCAAGGAAGGCGCCCCCGATGAGGCCTCCAAGCCGACGCTGACCATCACGTTCGTCCCCGAGCCGGCGACGCTGACGGTGCTTGCCCTGGGTGCTTTGGGCTTGATCCGACGCAAGCGTAGCTGAGCACAACTAAGTTTATTCGCAAGCAGTTAGTTGCTTTGACTATACCGGCAAGCACGCCGGACCGGTTGAGGTCTGGCGTGCTTGGTTTTTCTTACAGGGTTGCCGCCGGCGATCTTGGGAGGGGAGGGCGGGAATTGCTTTGGATTCCATCCCACCAAACGCCCACCATACGACCAAGGTCTTTCGCAAGCCTTAGGAAAAGGGGGCATACAAGCCCCATCCACCCCCCCTGGGGAACCCCCAACCGCGGGGCGGAAAGCCCCATTTTATTTGTTGTTTTTCGCTGCAATTGCCTTTGTTCCCTTGACAGAAGGACAGAAGGAGGTAGAATAAGGGAGTAATGGACCCGGTCCAAGGTATGGAGCGAAGGACCGGGGCGTTTGGAGCTAACGGAGCCCCGTCGCCAAGGATGTTGCGGCGGGATGGGTTGTAAAAGCCTGCCTTACACAAAGAAGGAAGGAGTTTGATGAAGCTGTAGGTGCGCTTCATCTCTCTCCCTCGGTTTGTCGGAGCATCTGTATTTTGTCTTCTTGAAAGGAAGGGAATATGGTGAAACGATTCGTAATTGCAGTGTTTGTCTTAGGAGCGCTTGGCATGGTGGCCAATGCCGGCGAGCTGACCCTCAGCCCCGACGGCGGCACGTGGATATGGACAGCCACGTCAACGGCGGATGCGGGTGGATCAGACGGCCACGAATACCAACTATGGGACGGAGAACCGTCTGGAGACGGTCCCGCCAAGCCGCCTTGCCGACGCCAACCCGGATGATCATGGCCAGAAGTCGTACATCCGCTTTGACCTGCCGACCAGTTCGTTCCTGACGGCTGCCAACGTCGTGGCGGCCTCGCTGAAGCTGACGGCCCAGGCGGACGCCAACACTGGCTACCATGACATGAACAGCAAGGAGCTGCGGCTGTGGGCGCTGAAGGAGTATTACGACACCTGGGATGAAGACACCATCACCTATTACAACTCGCTTCAGTATTACGGCAGTGTTTCAGGGCACGCGGCGAGCGACAACGCCAAGTACTTCATCAAGTCCGCAACCGACATCGACCCCAACTTCCCTTATGACCCCAACGTCAACGGTTACCCCGGGACGGAAGTCATCCGAGGCAAGTGGGTGGATGAGGCCCACATGAACGCGGTGCGGAGCGTGACGTGGAACCTGCTGCAGACGACCTCCGCCGACGGCAATGGCGCCCAAACCACCTGGGCCAACACTTCAGGTGGCGGCTGGGACCCCAATACCAGTCAGGTCCAGATGAAGGACATCATTGCCACGGACACGGATGATTCCTTCACGTTCATGCTCGGCGCCAATCACATGACGTATTATCAGAGCCTGGAAGCTGGCACCGCAGGCGACCGGCCGACGTTGGTCATCCAGTTCGTGCCCGAGCCGGCGACGTTGACGATCCTGGGTCTGGGTGCTTTGGGCCTGCTTCGCCGCAGACGCTCCTAAGCGCTAGTAATTTGATACGCAAACACTCGTAGTTTGACTATACCGACGAGCACGCCGGGACAGAGAAGGTCTCGGCGTGCTTCTTTCTACTTTGGATGACTGGAACAGTCTCCGCAGAAGACGATCTTGTGTTTTTTTCTCGTCGCTTGCCCTTGCTGACTTGACAAACAAGACGAATGAGAGATAATGACAGAGACGATTCACCCGGATAGAAAATAGAGCAGATATCCGGGACGCTTGGAGCCAACGGAGCCTCGTCGCTTAGGAGCAGCGGCGGGAAAGGTTGTTGCCGCATTTCGCGAAGAAGGAAGGAATGTGAGAATGGGGTTCTAACCATGCTTCACATTTTTCCCTCTGCGCAGTTGAACCAACGATATCTGGTCTTTTGAAAGGAAGGTTGAAAGGAAGGGACTATGGAGAAACGATTCGTCATTGTCGTATTTGCCTTAGGAGCACTCGGGATGGTGGCCAACGCCGGCTCGCTGGTCCTCAGCGGCGGCACGTACACCTGGACGGCCACGCCGACGGCGGATGCGCGGGTGGATCAGACGGCCACGGATACCAACTATGGGACCGAGAACCGGCTGGAGACGGTCCCACCGAGCCGCCTGGCTGATGCCAACCCGGATGAACATGGCCAGAAGTCGTACATCCGCTTTGACCTGCCCAGCAGCTCGTTTCTGACGGCCGCGAACGTTGTGGCGGCCTCGCTGAAGCTGACGGCCGAGGCGGACGCCAACACCGGCTACCACGACATGAACACCAAGCAGATTCGGCTGTGGGCGTTGAGGGAGTACTACGACACGTGGGCCGAAGACACCATCACCTATAAGAAAGGACTCCAGTCTTACGGCAGCGTTTCCGGGCACGCCCCCAGCGACAAAGCGAAGTATTTCATCTACACCTCGGCGGACCTCGACCCAAACTATCCTTATCCCGTGAACGAGCCTATTGATCCCAATGATCCCAATGGTCCCAAGAAGGGTTATCCCACGATGGAGATCATGCAGGGTTACTGGGTCAATGAGGCCAAAATGAACACGGTGCGAAGTGTCACGTGGGATCTGCTTCACACGAACTCCGCCGACGCCAACGGCGCCTACACCAACGCGGTGATCACGGCCGGGGACGAGTGGGACGGTAATGACAGCATCGCCAACTTCCTGGACCTCGTTGGCCTGGACACGAATGATTCCATCTCCCTCATGCTCGGCGCCAATCACATGACGTATTACCAGAGCAGGGAAGCGGCTAGCGCGGGCGACAAGCCGACGCTGGTCATCCAGTTCGTGCCCGAGCCGGCGACGTTGACGGTCCTGAGCCTGGGTGCTTTGGGCCTTCTGCGCCGCAGGCGCTCCTGAGCGCAAGACATTTGATTCGCGAACAAGAGTAGTTTGACTGTACCGACGAGTACGCCGGGACGTGAAAGGTCCCGGCGTGTTTTTTTCTATTGGATTGTCGGGATCGGTCTCCGCAGAAAGCTTTTTGAGTTTTTCCTCCGTGGTTCGCCTTTACCGACTTGAAAATTGAAGGGAATGGAGGACAATGACGAAGTAGGCAACCCGTCAAAACTATGGAGCAGATGGATGGGTTGATTGGGACCAACGGGGCCTGGTTCCTAGGAAATCCCCGGTGGGGAGGTTGCGGCCTGCCTTACGCCAAGAAGGAAGGAATGTGGGCATGGGGTTGTCGCTGTGCTTCACGTCTTTTCTTCTCATGGCAAAGGTCGTCTGTTTCTTTTCACAAAAGGAAGGGTAATAAAATGGAGACAAAATTGATTGTGGTGTGCGGTCTTATGCTGGTGATGGGAACGGTCGCCAGCGCTGGCGGTATGTTGACGTTGAACGGGGGTACGTACACCTGGACGGCCATTGCGAGTGCGGACGCATTGGTGGATCTGGCCGACATGAACACCAACTACGGCGACGTGAACCGGATCGAGACGAGACCGCTCAACTTAGACGCGGAGGTGTTTGCCAAGAAGTCGTATCTCCGCTTTGACCTGCCCAACAATATGGATATGGTCGCCGCCAACGCCGTGGCGTACTCGCTGAAGCTGACGGCCCAGGCGGACGCCAACAGTTCCTACCATAACTTCGCCGGCAGGGAGCTGCGGGTGTGGGCGTTGTCGGAATATTACGACACGTGGGGCGAAAACAACATCACCTACCGGAGCGCGTTGGAATATTACGGCAACTGCTCCAGCAACGTGGCCAACAGTGAATACTTCATCAAGGACTGGAACGACATCGACCCCAACTATCCTTACGATCCCGATGCCAACGGCTGGCCTGGGATGCCAGTCATCAGGGGTTCCTGGGTTGATGCGAATCACTTCGACACGGCCAGGAGTGTCACGTGGAACCTGCTGAACGCGACCCCCAACACCGGTCTGGGCTCCACCAACTACGTCTATACCGCTGGCGGATGGTCACCGGATCCCAACACAAAGAACTTCCTGGACGTTATTGCCCTGGACACGGATCAATCCATTTCGCTGTTGCTCTGTTCCCAATACACGATGTATTTCCAGAGCAGGGAAGCCCCCGACGAAGCAGACCAGCCGACGCTGGTCATCCAGTTCGTGCCCGAGCCGGCGACGTTGACGGTCCTGGGTCTGGGTGCCTTGGGCCTCCTGCGCCGCAGGCGCTCCTGAGCGCAAGACATTTGATTCGCGAACACCAGTAGTTTGACTGTACCGACGAGTACGCCGGGACGTGAAAGGTCTCGGCGTGTTTTTGTGTGCAAGGAAGCAAGCGTTTCGCTTCGGCGAAGTGAGCCTGTTGCTTACGGTGAGAATCCCCCCTCCGGGTGTTTACCCCTGCGACCTCCGCACTCCGAACTTCGAACAATCCGTTCGCCTTACGGGACGTTCCCCCCGCGTTGGGGCAGGCCGTCATCGCTGTCGTAGGGGCCGCCCTCGATGGCCGGGCCGGGGATTTCGATCCGTTCGATGGACGTCGCCTTGCCGGTGGAAGGGTCCACGGCCACCAGCACCCCGCAGAGCCGCACGTCGCCCAGGGCGATCTCGAAGTGCGACGGCATGGACGTAACCAGGCGCCGAGCACGCGGTCCTTGCGCCGGCCCAGGATGCTGTCGTAGGGACCGGTCATGCCCACGTCGGAGATGCAGGCCGTGCCGCCGGGCAGGATCCTCGCGTCGGCCGTGGGAATGTGCGTGTGCGTGCCGAAGACGATGCTCGCCCGCCCGTCCAGGTGGTAGCCGATGGCAACCTTTTCGCTGGAGGCCTCGGCGTGGAAGTCCACGATTCGCACCTTGACGTCGGCCGGCAGCTCCGAGAGCACCTGGTCGATGGCCGTCCAGGGCGAGTCGTTCTGTCCCATGTACATCTGTCCCAGCAGGCAGGCCACGGCCACGCGGCAGGAGGAGGACTTGGCCGGCAAGACCGTCCACCGTCTCCCGGCCGCCAGGGGCGATAGGTTGGCCGGGCGGACGATCCGCTCACTGCCTTGGAGCAGCGAGACGATCTCTTTCTTGCGGTAGGCATGGTCGCCCAGGGTTACCGCGTTCACGCCGCAGGCCAGCAGCTTCTGGAAGATCGCCGGCGTCAGCCCGCTGCCGCCGGCGGCGTTCTCGGCGTTGCAAACGACGAAATCCACCGCCCGATCTCGGAGCAGATCAGGAAGGCAACTGGCTAGGACCTTTCTCCCCGGCCGCCCCACGACATCACCGATGCACAACACGTTCATGGTCATCGAAGGTGCTTTCTAGCTTCCTGACGTGAGCGCCATTATAAGGGCGTCGGTCCAGGCACCAAAGGAATTCCCCCGCCGGCCGATTCCCTTCGGGCGAATGGGCTTGTAAGATGGTGCAGCGGCGGTATAATTCCTCGCTCTGATTTGCGATATCGGCCGGTGGCAAGCGGCCCAGGAGTCTAGGAGAAAAAGTGTGGCACACTCGCTTTCAGCCCAGAAGCGCATACGTCAGAACATAAAAAGGCGGGCGCGGAACCGCCGGCACAAAGCCCAGGTCAAACAGGCCATCAAGCAGTTCGACGTCGCCTGGCAGGCCAACAACCCCGATCTGGCGGCCCAACAGTTGCGGCTGCTTTACAAAAAGCTCGACCAGGTCGCCGCCAAGGGCACCATCCACAAAAATACCGCCTCCCGCAAGAAGTCGCGCCTGGCCAAGCGGCTGAACAAGCTGGCCAAGTAGGCGCCTCCGCGGTGAGGCGTTCGGGAGGGGGATGCCGATTGTCGTTGCCTTTGTCAAAAACGGTCAAGTCATGTCCGCCGGTAGCCGCAACCGTGGGAGAACCTACGTCAGCCGGGCCGGAGAAAAGCTCCAGGCCGCGATGGAAGCCTTCGGTCTGGACGTCCGGGGGGCGGTGTGTGCGGACTTCGGGTGCAACGTCGGGGGGTTCACCGACTGCCTCCTGCAACACGGCGCGGGGAAGGTCTACGCCGTGGACACCGGCTACGGCGCCTTGGCCTGGACGCTTCGGCGCGACGGCCGCGTGGTCGTCCTGGAGCGGACCAACGCCCTCTACGCCCCCCCGCCCGAGCCGGTGGACCTGGTGACCATCGACGTGGGCTGGACGGTCCAGCAACTGATCGTCCCAGCCGCCATGCGGTGGCTGAGGGGCGACACTTCTGCCGGCCGGCGGTCCAGGGGGCAGGATCATCTCGCTGCTGAAGCCGCACTACGAGCTGGCCAAGCTCGGCGTCGCCGCAAGCCGAAATCGGCCTTGAGCGCACCCCCAGGCGCGGCAGGTGTGCCTGGAGGTCTGCCAGCGCCTCGTGGAGCGGGGCTGTCCGCCGACGGCCGTGATGCAATCGGTCCTGACTCGGCAAGGGGGGCAATGCGGAGTTCCTGTTGCTTTTGGAAGGCTCCGGCCTGCGAAGAATCGCCCTCCACGCTTGTTGACGGCAAAGTGTTGGGTGTCACTAGAATAGCCGGCCGGTGATGCGAAGGGACTACCGGTCCGCCCGGGAGGTACTTGGCGTTCAAGACTCACTGGGATGGGAAGCCAGGTATGAGTGAAATCCGAGTCGCCATCGCCGGTGTCGGCAACTGTGCCTCCGCCCTGATCCAGGGGATTCACTACTACGCCCGGACGATGGCGACGCGGTGGCCGGGACGCCACCGTCGGCCTGATGCATCCGGTCCTGGGCGGGTACCGGCCCGGCGACATCCAGATCGTGGCCGCCATCGACATCGACCGCCGCAAGGTCGGCCGGCCGCTGCACGAGGCCATCTTCGCCCCCCCCAACAACACCAAGGTCTTCTACAGCGATTTCCGCTACGACGACGTCAACGTGGCCATGGGCAACGTGCTGGACGGTGTCAGCGAGCACATGGCCGACTATCCCGAGCACCAGCGGTTCGTCGTGGCCGACCGCCCCTCAGCCAGCCGGGCCGACATCGAGGCGCTGCTGCGCGACAGCGGGGCGGAAATCCTGATGAACTACCTGCCCGTCGGCTCGCAGAAGGCCACGGAGTTCTACGCCGAGTGCTGCCTGGCCACCGGCGTGAGCCTGATCAACTGCATCCCGGTGTTCATCGTCTCCAACCCCGCCTGGGCCAGGCGGTTCCGCCAGGCGGGCATCCCCTGCGTCGGCGACGACGTCAAGGCCCAGGTCGGCGCGACCATCGTCCACCGCGTGCTGGCGCGGCTGATGCAGGACCGCGGCGCCAAGATCGACGCCACCTACCAGCTCAACACCGGCGGCAACACCGACTTCCTCAACATGCTCAACCGCGCCCGCCTGACGCTCCAAGCGCATCTCCAAGACCGAGGCCGTGCAGTCGCAACTGGACGTCCCGCTGCCGCCCGACCAGGTCCACATCGGCCCGGCCGACTACGTGCCCTGGCAGAAGGACAACAAGGTCTGCTTCCTGCGGATCGAGGGCCGGGGCTTCGGCGGCGTGCCGCTGAACCTGGAGCTGCGGCTGAGCGTGGAGGACTCGCCCAACTCCGCCGGGGAGACCATCGACGCCATCCGCTGCTGCAAGCTCGCCCGCGACCGCACGCCTGGCCGGCCCGCTGAACGCCGTCTGCGCCTACACGATGAAGCACCCGCCCGTCCAGTACACCGACGCCCAGGCCCGCCAGATGCTCGAGGACTTCATCGCCCAGTACGCGCCCAGCGCCGACCGAGCGACGCCGAGGGCGGCGCCTACCAGGCCGACCGCCCGCCCCGCTGCGCGTCCGCCCGATGGCCAAGTAGGATCGGCCTGCATGCCGTGCCAGCCACGCCCGCCACCGACGACACCGCCTACTCATCGCTGCCGTCGGCCGATACAATGCCCCCATGTCCCAGCCCCAGCGAATCCTTGTCTTCCTGCCCAACTGGATCGGCGACGCGGTGATGGCCACCCCCGCCCTCCGCGCGCTGCGGGAGCATTTCGCCGAGCCCGCATCGCCCACCTGGGCCGCCCCGGGCCGCTGGAGACGCTGGAGGGCCTGGAGCTGGCCGACGAGCAGGTGGTGGACTGCTCACCCGACGGCGCAAGCCTGCGCGGCCTGTGGCGCCTGGCCGGGCAGATTCGCCGCGGCGAGTACGAGCTGGGCGTGCTGCTGCCCAACAGTTTTCGCTCGGCCTTGGCGGCCCGGCTGGGCGGGGTGGATGCACTGGCCGGGTACGCCCGCGACGGCCGGGGCTGGCTGCTGAACGTCCGCCTTGACCCCCCGCGGGACGAGCGTGGCCGGCTGGCTGCCCGTCTCGGCCGTGGACTACTACCTCGCGCTGGCCGGCACCTGGGGGCGCGGTGCGACTCGCGGCAAAATGACCCTGGCCGTGCCGCCAAGCGACGCCCAGGCCGCGGCGACGCTGCTGGAGGAGGCGCATCTTGACCCACCGCCGGCCGCTGGTGATGCTGAATCCGGGCGCCTCGTTCGGCGTCAGCAAGGTCTGGGCCCCGCAGCGATTCGCCGCCCTGGCCGACGCGCTCATCGAGCGGCGCGGGGCGGGCATCATCCTCAACGCCGCGCCCGCCGAGCGCGCGGTGGCCGAGCGGGTCGCCGCCGCCATGCGCCGCCCGGTGGACCTGAACCTGGCCCGCTGCCGCAACTCCATCGGCCTGGTCAAGGCCCTGGCGGCGCGGTGCGACCTGGTGGTCACCAACGACACCGGCGCCCGCCACATCGCCGCGGCGCGTCGGCTCGGCCGTCGTCACGCTGTTCGGCAGCACCGACCCGCGCTGGTCGGCCATCGACTACGAGCTGGAGCGGACCATCCGCGTGGACGTGCCCTGCTCCCCGTGCCAGAAGCCCCTGTGCTTCCAACCGCCCGGTCCGGCCTACCATCAGTGCATGGAGGCCATCACGGTGGAGATGGTGCTGCCGGCGGCCGAGGAGCTGCTGGACCTCCAGGCCGCTCGAAAGGCGGGGCGGCCATGAGCGGACGCGACGAGCCCCTGGATGCAGGCCCTGGCCGCCGCGGGGCTGGACACCGTCGAGGGCGCCTTCGCCTATCGCGGCGGGCAGGAGCTGGCCAAACCTTCCCTGGCCCGCGCCCGCCGCCGCACGCGGATCGAGCTGACCGACCGCACCGGCCGCCGCCATGTGCTGTATCTGAAGCGCTACGGTCCGGAGGGATGGATCGCCCTGGCGCGGAGGTGCTGGCTGCTGTATGGCGCCTGGATCGGACCCGCCGGCCTGGAAGCGACCAACATCGCACGGGTCCGCTCGATGGGGATTGCCACGATGCAGGTCGTCCGCTGGGGCGAGGAGCCTGGTGTGCTCGTCGCCGGCAGAAGCTACCTGATCGTGACGGCCGTGCCGGGCGAGGCCCTTGCCCGCTGCGCCGAGCAGTTCCTCCGGGCCGGGGGAGAGCAGGCGACGGCACGGCTCACCGAGGCACTGGCCGAGCTGGTGGCCAAGCTGCACAAGGCCGGTTACGTGCACCGCGACCTGTACACCAGCCACATCTTCATGCATCAAGGGCCTGAGCGGGATTGAGCTGTACCTGATCGACTTGGCGAGGGTGTTCGCCCCGCGCTGGCGGAAGTTCCGCTGGTTCGTGAAGGATCTGGCGCAGTTGAAGTTCTCCATGCCGCCCCAGTGGGTGGCCAATCGCTGGAATGAGTTCCTGCGCGCTACCTGGCCGGACGTGGTGAGAAGGACGCACCCCGCTATAATCGCTCCATCGATCGCAAGGCGGCCGCCATCGCCCGCCGCCACGCCCGCAAGCAGGCTGCGTCAGCCGACAAACGCGACGAATGAAGATCGCCCTGGTCATCGAGAGGATGGACGTCCGCCGCGGCGGGCGTGAGACCTCCACCGCCCAGATGGCCGCGGAGCTGGCCCGCCGCGGGCACGAGGTGACTGTCCTGTGCCAGTCGGGCGGCTGGAGCGGCCGGGGCGTCAAAGTCCTTCCGCTCAAGACCGGCGGGCTGAGCCGGGCGGCGCGGCTGAAAAGCTTTATCGCCGCCGCCCAGGAGGCCCTCCGCACCGGCGGTTACGACGTGGTCCACGCCATGCTGCCGCTGCCCGGTGCGAACGTCTATCAGCCGCGGGGCGGCACGATCCCCGCGCAGCTCGCCGCGTCGCTACGGCGACGGACGATCCTGGGCAGGCCCCTGGTCCACCTGGCCCGGCCGTTCAACCGCTGCCGGCGCCTGCTGGGCCGGTTGGAGCGGCAGATTGCCGCCGACGCCGGCGTCCTGTGCCTGGCCGTCAGCCAAATGGTGGCCGAGGAGTTCGCCCGCTACTATGGCCGGACGGACGGCGTGCAGGTGATCTACAACGCCGTCCAGGTGCCCGAAGCACCGGCCGAGCGGGTCCGCCAATGGCGGCAGGAGCTGCGGGCGCATCTTGGGGCCGGTGAGGGGGACGTGGTCTTCCTGACCGTCGCGACGAACTTCGCCCTCAAGGGCGTCGCCGAAACCATCGAGAATTTCACCCGCTGGTATCACGGCCGAGGCCGCCGGGCCGGCAGGCTCGTCATCGTCGGCAGGGAGCTGGTGGAAGGCTACCATCGCCACGCCGCCCTGCGCGACGTGGGGCCGGCGGTCTTCTTCGTCCCGCCGACGGAGGATATCTTCCCATGGTACGCCGCCGCCGACGTGTGCCTGCTGCTGAGCTGGTACGATCCATGCAGCCGCGTCGTGCTGGAGGCGACGCGATGGGGCGTTCCCTCCATCACCACCGCCTTCAACGGCGCGGCGGAGGTGCTGCGGGGTGGCGCGGGCCTGGTTGTGCCGTCGCCCCGAAGCCGCTCGGCCATCGTCGCGGCCATGGAAGCCCTGGCCGATCCGGCGCGACGGGGGGTTTTCGCCGCCGCATGCCGGCAGGCGGCGGGGGGGTTGAGCATGTCGCGCCACGTGGATGAGCTGCTGCGGGCGTACGCGCAGATTGCAAACCGGTCATGACTCTTGACTAAACTTGATTAAAAATGTCCTCATCCAGTTTCTTGTCCTTCCGCTGGCGGCCTACGTCGTCGGGGCTACGCCGTTCGGCGTGATCCTGGCGCGGCTGCACGGGGTGGACCTGCGGCGGTGCGGCAGCGGCAACGTGGGCGCGACCAACGTCGGCAGGGTCTTGGGGCGTCCGTGGGGCTACCTGTGCTTTGTCCTGGACGTGGCCAAGGGGCTGCTGCCCGTGGCGGTCGCGGGGGCGATGGTCCGCCAGCCGGCGGGCCAGGTGCCGACGCTCCAGGCCCAGGCGGCCTGGCTGGCGGTGGGGCTGGCGGCGGTGTTGGGGCACGTGTTCAGCTTCTACCTGGGCTTTCGCGGCGGCAAGGGCGTGGCGACGGCGATGGGCGTGGTGTTGGGCATCTACCCGTACTTCACGGCCGCGGGATTGGTGTCGCTGGGCCTGTGGATCGTCGTGACGCTGACCACCCGGTACGTGTCGCTGGGCAGCATCGTCTCGGCCTTGGCGTTCGTGCCGCTGCTGGCGGTGTTCAATCGGCGGGTGCTGGCGGAGCTTTGGCCGCTGCTAGGCTTCGCGGCGGTGGTGGCGGTGCTGATCGTCTTCCGTCACCGCAGCAACATCCGCCGGCTGCTGAACGGGACGGAAAACAAGATCGCCCGGCGCAAGACCGGCGCAGGATTAGGGAATGGGGGCCAGCTTCGTTGCTGCAAGGCCGAGGGTCAGGCGAGTTTTTCGCGGAACTCCATGCCCAGGCCGACCAGTTGCCCCAATTCCTGCCGGCGGACGATGCGGCAGGAGTAAACCACGGTTCGCGTGCCGGCAGCGAGGGAGGGAATCGTGATCTCGACGATGGCGACCTTTCCCTCCTTCGGCGGGTCGGGGGTGTTGACGATGACGAACAGGCCGTGTTCGGAGATGTTGGCCGTCCGGCCCCGCGCCAGGACTCTCCCTCGCGGGTCAACCAGCAGCGCGGCGTAGGCGGCCATGCTGCGGATGCTTCGGCGTCGTTCGGCTAGGCGCACCGTCATGGAGTTCCCTTCTGGGGGTAAGACAGTCGCTTGCTTGAAGCATACGATACGTTTCCCCACCCACCACGGGCGCAGCCCCCAGGCGGCCAAGGTGTTAGCCGCCTAAAGGGCCAGGATGCCCGTGCCAGTCGCCCGGGACCCCCCGGTCACAGGAATGCACGGGCATCGCTACCGCTGGGTGGTTTTTGGGATTTTTGGGAGGAAGGGTTCCGGCGTGGTGGTTTTCTGAGGCTCTTGGAGAAAGGTCTCTTCTGGGGCATTAGTTTCAGCCCCCTGCTCAAGAGCTCCTGTTGCCAGCCCATTAGAACGAGCAGCCCGTTGAGGATCTCGCGGAGTTCCCCTTGGTTTTGCCGTTTGATTGACTTAGGGGTTGCCACCCCGTTTTTCCTTGCCACAGGCCGCTTGGGGGCTAAAATGCCGTCGATAAACGCATTGCAGAAGCCTATACACGCATTTGCGTATATAGTAAAGACAAAAATACGCATTTACGAAGATTTTTATGGCAAGCCACACCGACTCAGGAATCTGTCGGCGCATTGCGCAACTACGTCTTGAGACGGCTGGGCAAAGAGGTAAAGCCTCATTTGCAAAACAGTTAGGTCTTTCGCCGAGCACCTATGACTACTATGAAACCACCCGCGTGCCACCGGCGGAGGTCTTGGTAAAGATTGCTGAGCGGACCGGCGTGGACCTTTACTGGCTGTTGACGGGCAAGACCAGGTCGGGCGTCGATGTCGCCGCGGATCATCCCCTGGTGCAGCGTGTGGCCAGGCTCCTGGCCGACAGGCCCGACGCAGCCGGGCCCTTGGCGGCCTTTTTGGAAATCCTCAGCGGAGTCCGGAAGTTCCCCTCAACCCAGGCAGACCAGCCGGGTCCACCGGTGGAATCGGTTACACCAGCCGATAGGCCGTCGGCAAGCACCGCCGTCAAGGCACCCGTCGCAGGGAAGACGGACACGAGCAGGGTCAAAGGTCCGGTGGGTCCTGATGGGGCGGAGGTGAGCGGCAGTGTGAAAGAATCTTGGATTCCCATTTTGGGCAGGACGGCCGCCGGTGTGGCGCACTTCTGGGAGAAGACGGATGATTCCGCCGGGGTGACGATGCTGGAGGACCTGATCGAGCGGTACAGCCGCGCCCCCGGCTCTTCCGTGCGTCCGGCGGCGGTGGCCGAGCAGGGGGCGGTCGGTGAGACGACGGTGCAGGTGATCACCCTGCCGGCCGGGGCGAAGCTCCAGGCAGCGGAGTTTGTCGCCGCGCCGGCCTTCAAGGCCCGCTATGGCGATGCCTTCGCCCTGCGGGTGGATGGGGAGTCCATGGCCCCGGACATCCGCCACGGCGACGTCGTGATCCTCAGCCCGTCCGTCCCGGCCGTCGAGGGCCGTCCTGCGGTCGTGCAACTCACTGGCCAGATCGGCGTGATCTGCAAGCTGTATCGGCGCGTGGGCGAGCGGGTGCACCTGATTCCGATCCACGAGCAGTTCGCCCCGCAGACGTTTCCGGCCTCCAAGGTCCGCTGGGCGCTGGCGGTGCTGGCCCGCGTGCGGGTCTGACGATGCCTGTCGCGGCCCGCCGAGGGTCGCCGAGCAGGCGGAGAAAAGGCGTCACAGCTTCAGGGGCCCCGCAGGCCCAGCGAATAAAGGGACACGATGCAACCCTTGATGTTCCTGGCGTTGGTGGCGACGGTGCTGTCGGGGTTCTTTGCCCTGGCGGGGTTTTCGCTGCGCGCGTTCAGCCGGACCCGGTTGGAGAAGGCGTTCTGGGGCCCGCGCGGCAAGCGTCGCCTGGAGCGGTTCGACAGGCACCTGCGCGGGCTGCAACTGACGGCCTCGTTCGGCCGGGCGCTGAGCAACCTGGTCCTGGTCGTGGCCATCCTGTATCTGTTTGATCCGGAGCAGGAGGTCTTCCGCGCGATCCTGGCGCCGCTGATTGCCGGCGGCATCATTGCGGTCGTGGGGGTGGGGATCCCCAGCGCCTGGGCGCGGCACGGGGGTGAGAAGGTCTTGGCCGGGACGCTGGAGGTGCTGCTGGTGTTCCGCTACCTGTTCGCCCCGTTCGTGGCCGTCATGGCCGCGATGGACGTGCCGGTGCGGCGTCTGGCCGGCGTGGTGGGCCCGGAGGACGGTGAGGTGGAGGCGGTCAAGCAGGAGATCCTCCAGGCCGCTTCCGAAGGCCGGGCGGAAGGGGCCGTTGGCCCGCAGGAGGCGGACATGATCGCCTCGGTGGTGTCTTTGGATGAGCGGGAGACCCGGGAGGTGATGACGCCGCGGACGGACGTGTTCGCCCTGCCGGCGGACTTGACCTGCCAGGAGGCCGCCCGGCGGATCGTCCAGGCCGGGCACAGCCGCGTGCCCGTCTACGAGGGCGGGCTGGACAACATCGTGGGCTTCCTCTACGCCAAGGACCTGCTGGGGCTGATGGAATCGTCAGGCCAGACGAGCGTGCGGGCCGCCATGCGGAAACCGCTGTTTGTCCCGGAGACCAAACGCCTCGACGACCTGCTGGCGGAGCTGAAGGCTAACAAGGTCCACATCGCCGTGGTGCTGGACGAGCACGGCGGGACGGCGGGGCTGGTGAGCGTCGAGGACGTGGTGGAGGAGATCGTAGGGGAGATTGCCGATGAGTACGATCTGGCGGCCCCGGCGTTGCTGAAGCGGATCGACCGGCGGACCGCCGAGGTGGACGGCCGGCTGCGGATCAACGAGCTGAACGAGGCGATGGGCCTGCGCATCCCCCCAGGGCAGGACTACGATACCCTGGCCGGGATGCTCTTCGCCGAACTGGGCTACATCCCCTCAACCGGGGAGACCCTGCACGCCCACGGCGCGACCTTCACCGTCCTAGCCGCCGACGAGCGGAGAATCACCAAGGTCCGCGTGGAGCTTCCGCGGTCGGCCGGTACAGAGAAGTAACCTTATCCGGCTGGGCAGTTCTTGAAGGCCTCCAGGTCGGTCGTAGGGTCAAAGACCACCCCGGCCAGTGGCGTGAGTGTCGTCGCACCCAGTTCCATCATCTTCATCCCCATTCCCGTGACAGCCGCACCGAATGCCTTGAGCTTCGTCTGCGCCGCCCTCAGTCCGCGCACGAGCTTGCTATCGTTGGCGAGCAGCTCGACGAACGCGCGACCTGCTCGGATTGAACCTGTATCTCGCGGCATTATGTTGGACGACTATCTTGAAAAAGGGTAAGTCTGACTGAACTTCCTAAGGCTTGCTGGGACTAAACTAATAGCGTGCGGCAACACGACCTGAAACGACTGGCTGAACGCACATTGATTCTCCGTTGTCAGCTTGGCGATGAGAGTGCGTTTGAGCGATTGGTGCGCACCTACCACCGCAGCCTGCGGTATTTCGTTCGCCAGTTGGTCGGCTCGACGGATACAGCGGACGATGTTCTCCAGGAGGTATGGATAACTGTGTACCGCAAGATCGTAACACTCAGACAGCCTGAGGCCTTTGTCGCCTGGTTGTACGCCATCGCGCGACACAAAGTGTACCACGCGATTCGAAGACCGTCCCACCTTCAACTGGCAGAGGACGACGAGCTTCTGGAGCATGAAGGCGAAGACCGATCTATCGAGCGTTTTGACGCCATGCTGATTCACGAGGCCTTGCGGCTTCTCCAGCCTGAGCACAGAGAGGTTCTGATTCTCAGGTTCTTCGAGGAAATGTCTTACTCGGACATCGCGAAGGTGGTTCGCTGCCCGATCGGAACGGTCAGGTCTCGACTGAACATCGCCAAGAAGCGACTCCGAGAACATTTTGAAAGGACGGGCTACCATGAGCAATGACTTCCCTGATCGCATTCCGGCTTCTGTGCAAGATGGCGGTCCCGATGAACTCAACGCGGAATACACAGCAATAATTAACAGAGTCAAGAAGGATCGCGGCCGATTACGGCGCATTCGAGTGGTAACGATTGTGCTGTGGGGCATGGTCATAGTCGGCTACCTCACCGCCGGACTAGTCGGTCAGAAACTGCAGACCGTGGATCTCTCCAAAAAGACTATCCGTGACACGATAGACTGGTGCGTACTAGTCTTTGTGTCTGTTCTGGCTGCCGCAATAGTCTGCACTGTCTCTCTGTACATCAGGTGGCGATCCTTTAACCAACGGCAGATACTGGCGTCGCTGACAGGCATTGAAAAGGCCCTTCAGGAACTCAGCAGACAAAGTGATTCATAGCGGTGTTTGCCAGCGATCCAGTCTATTTCTCTGCCTTGGCGATCTCGTTGGCGATGCCGGTGTGGATGACACGAACCTGTGAAGCCGCTTACTCCTGCTGGTCCGGTAGGCACCACCAGCCCTCCGGCAAATCCATCCGCCCGGCCACGGGCTTACCGTCGGCACCCGGCACCTAGACCTTGACGCTGTGGATCGTCTTGCGGAGGCGCACCGGCTCGCTGGAAATTCGCCGACGCGGGAGGACCCCCAAAAAAAGTGGCAGACCCGGTGGAGCAGACCGGATCTGCCTATTTTCTGGCCGGTTTGGAAGGAAGGGAGCAACAAACCGAGCCAGGAGCCTAATGGCTTTTCAACATTTTTGAAACAGCGGGGTGGAATGTTTGAGCATCCCGCTGCTCGTAAGCATTAACAATTATAACTTACTAGGCACTTCTGTCCAGCAAAAACCCAACTCGGCGTTCAGATCACTAGACACTTTTGGTCTAAGACCATGGATAACAAAGGGATAGAACGGTCCGTCTTTTTGGATTTTCTCTGGAAAGATTTAGGTTTTTTGGTTTGTGGGTGAAAATGCTGTCAAAGGCCCCAAGCCCGCTTTCGTAGCAAACCCGATGATGAGGGGGTCATTTACCCGAATACAAGGGCGTCCTGCGCTCAGCCACGACGGTTAACAGTTATCGGTTGTCGGTTAAAAGACTTTTTGCCAAGCATCTGCCAAGCATCTGCTAAGCGTCTTCCAAGCTCTGCTCTGCGAGGGCCGCTACTCCTTGGTCTGGGCGCTGAGATAGATTTCCAGGCCCATCTGCTTGATCTGGTCGAGCTGTTCCTCCAGTTCATTCACGTGGCCGTCCTCGTCGTTGAGGATGGCGTCGAGGATTTCCTTGGAGGCGTTGTCGGAGACTTCCACGGCCAGCTTGATGGTGGCGTTGTACTTCTTGACCGCGTCGTTCTCGGACGCCAGGTCGTTGGCGAACTGCTTGGGCACGTCGGCGCCGATGCGGATGGGGCTGAGCTGGTTGACGACGGGCGTGCCCTCCAGGAAGAGGAGGCGCTCGATGAGCTTTTCGGCGTGTTTCATCTCGACGATAGCCCGGGCCCTGACCTTCTTGGCCAGGCGGATGTAGCCCCAGTTTTCCAGCATCTCGGTGTGCACCATGTACTGGTTGATGGCGCCCAGTTCCTCCGACAGGCGGGCGTTGAGGGCGTCCAACAGCTTCTTGTTTCCTTTCATGGTCGGCTCCTGTCTATCCTGAGGGTTCGCTCGTCAGCGATCCGAGCGTTCTGATTGCGAACATCACAGCACGGCCCGATCCGGGCGGCATTATACGCCCTCGGCGGGGGGCAATGCCAGGGCCTCCTTTCTCTGAGGGCCTGGGCTTTCAGCGGCCCAGGCGCTGCTGGGCCTGGGTCAAGACTACCAGGTGGGACTGCTCCTCGCCGGCCAATTGCTCGACGATGGGTGCGTCCTTGGCCGGGACGAGCTTGCGCATCTCGTTCATCAGCATCAGCGTGTCACGCTCGAAGCGGATGGCCAGGGTCAGGGCGGCGGCCTCGTCGCGGCACTGTTGGGCGGCCTTGTAGGCGGCCTTGGGGTCGGGGAAGGCCCGCTGGTCGGTCAGCACGCGGAGGTAGGCCATGTACTGGCCCGGATACTCCTCGGCGGGCTTGTGACCCCCCAGACCGGCGAGCATTTCCTCGAACCGTTTCTGGTGGTACTTTTCCTGCTCGGCCAGCTCGGCGAAGGTTTTTTGGAGCTCCTGGTCCTGGGTCTTTTTCGCCAGCGCGGTGTAGAAAGCCACGCCGCTGATCTCGTCCTCCACGGCGATTTTGACTAGTTCGGTAATCTCAAATTGTTCTGCCATGGCTTGCTGACCTTTTTTCCTTTCTGCGTAGGCGCCTGGGTTTTCCGGTTATCGTTCTTCGTCTCGTGACGTCAACTTGAGTTTCACCTCGGTCGGCGGCCCACAATCGCCGCCGGGTACGAGAATCCTTTTTCGCCGCCTGGGGCGCCTTTGTCAATGATAGCGCCTCAAACCTCATGGCGCTCCTGCCGACGGCGATTCCCTTGGCAGGGCCGCGGGAGCGAAGTATAGTGCACGTGCGGTCTGGGCGCGTAGCTCAGTTGGCTAGAGCGCTTCCCTTACAAGGAAGAGGTCATAGGTTCAAGCCCTGTCGCGCCCATGGGCCTTGGGGCCTGGCTGACTTTTTGACTATGGACTAAAAGCCTGCGCCCCGGTGACGCGGCGGCCGCGGCAGAGGGAACATGTTCATACCGATACGTACGGACTACCACATGGCCCACAAGCCGTGGGTCAACTACCTGCTGATCGGGCTCAACCTCGCCGCGTTTGCGATGAGCTTTCGCTGGTTGATGGGCCGGTCCACCCTGCCGATCGAACGACTGTTCCTGGACCCCAACGATCTCCATCTGTACCAGTTCTTCACGGCCATCTTTCTCCACGCCGGCGTCGCGCACCTGGTGGGGAACATGATTTTTCTGTGGGTCTTCGGCAACGCCGTCAACGACCGCCTGGGCCACGTGGGGTACCTGGCGTTCTACCTGGGCGGGGGCGTGCTGGCCGGGGTCGGGTACATCCTGATGGGGGGGCAGAGCCCCGTGCTGGGCGCCTCGGGGGCGATCTCGGCCGTCACCGGGGCCTACCTGGTGCTGCTGCCCCGGGCCCGTGTCATGCTGCTGATGTGGTATTTCCTCGTAACGACCTTTGAGGTTTCCAGTCTGTACTTCCTGCTGTTCCAGTTCCTGTTCAACCTGTGGCTGTCCCTGACCCCGAGCCTCAGTCACGTGGCCGAGTCGGGCGTCGCCTACGCCGCCCACAGCAGCGGGTACGTTTTCGGCATTGCCGTGACGGCCGGACTGCTGGCCTTGCGACTGCTGCCGCGGGACCCGCTGGACCTGCTGAACCTGATTCGGGCGGCCCGCCGCCGCGCCCACTACCGCCGGATGGTCCGGGCGGGCTATGATCCTTTCAGCTTCACCCCTCGGCCTCCCGTCCATCCGCCCACCCGCCAAGTGGACGCCGGGGCCATTCCGCCCGCACCGGCCGAAACACCCGGAGCGCTGGAGGCACAGCTCCGCCGGCAGATCGACGAGGCCTGGCGCCGCCACGACCTATCTGAGGCGGCCGCCAAATACCTCCAGCTCCTCCAAGTGGCCGAGGGGGCCGTGCTGCCGCAGGAACAGCAACTGGACGTGGCCAATCACTTGATGGCCGTCGAGCAGCACCCCGCCGCCGCCGACGCCTATGAGCGGTTCCTGAAACACTATGGCAACTACGAGCACATCGCCGATATCTATCTGATGCTCGGCCTGCTCTACGGCCGATACCTCCACCAGTACGACCAGGCCGAGCAGATGCTCCAAAAAGCCATCGAAACGTTGAAGGACGAGCGGAAGCTGCAATGGGCCCGGGCGGATTTAGAGGCGCTTCGTCGGCGCCGTTAGGGTGTCCGGCCCCGGCCGTGCGATAAGGACGTCGGACGTGCTGAACATCCCGCCGCCACCACCGCTGCAATTGCCCTCCACCACGGCCTGGGGACTGGCCGGCCTGCTGGTGATCCTGGGTGCGCTGCTGCTGCTGTGGGGTCGCGTCCTGTCCAGGCCTTTCCTGAGCGCCCTGGGCGCGGCGGCGGGGACGTTGCTGGCTGGCGCGCTGGCGCGGCAGTTCGGCCTGCCCGTCGTGGCCGCGGACGTCGTGGCGATTCTGGGATTGGCCATCTTGGGGGCGGTCGCCGCCAGGATCCTCTGGGCCCTGGCGGGCGGGGCGTTCTTCGGCCTGCTTGCCCTTGGGGTGCTGATGTCCCGCACGCTGGAGTCGCTGCCCGCCACCAGCCAGCCCGCCTTTGACGAGAAGGCCGCCGCCGACATCCAGGGGTGGCTCCTTGCCTGCAAGCAGTTTTTCAGCGACGGCGCCGGGACGCTGTGGGCGAACAATTCCGCGACGGTCCTGTGGACGATCTGCCTGGGCGGGGGCGTGCCGCTGGTGGTGCTGCTCCTGCTGCCCAGGCTGGGCAAGATCTTCATGACGGCCCTGATCGGCGCGGTGGGCATCGTCGGGGGGCTGATGCTGGCCGTCAGCCGCCTGGACGGTTCCGCTTGGCCGGCCACGTGGTCCGGCTACGTGCTCCAGGCCGGCGGATGCGGGGTGCTGCTGATCTTCTCGCTGGTCTTTCAGTATTGCGGGGACGTGGCCGCACAAAAGGCCGAGAAGGAAAAGAAGGCCAAGGCCGAGGCCGAAGAAAAGGCCGCCGCCAAGAAGTCAGCCTCGCCGGGCCAGAAGGACAAGGCCAAGAGATAACCTTTCGGATCGACCATGTCAGACAACGCAAGAAGTCTCCGGTTCGGTTCCTCCCGGTGGATTCATCGAATCCCTCCAGGCCGGAAGGGTCCCCACGCAACAGGAGTTCGTCCAGTACCTGCTGAGCGTGGACCCGCTCCAGGCCGTGCTGCTGCTGGCGCTGGGGCTGACGTACATGCTCTGCGGGTTCAAGATGTTCAAGATCCTGGTGACGGCCAACGCGGCCTTCCTGGGCTTTGCCATCGGGCAGATGATCGGCAACCTGGGCCAGACGCCCCACAACCTGCCCCTGGTGACCGGCATCGCCGGGGCGCTGCTGCTGGGCGTGCTGGCCTGGCCGCTGATGAAATACGCCGTCGGCCTGATGGGGGCGCTGGTGGGGGGGGCGACGGGGCTGCTGCTGTGGCGCTACCTCGCCGTGGCCGCCGGTCAGGTGCAACTGGTGGACTATCACTGGGTGGGGGCCTTGCTGGGGTTGATTACGCTGGGGATGCTGGCGTTCGTGATCTTCCGGTTGACCATCATCACCTTCACCTCGCTTCAGGGCTCGGCCATGGCCGTCTCGGGCGTCCTGGTGCTGCTGCTCCGCTACGAGCAGTTCCGCCAAGACGTGGAGGACTCGCTGGTCAACAACGTGCACCTGCTGCCGCTCCTGATTGCCGTTCCCACCATCATCTCCATCGTCATCCAGGACGCCATCGGCGGCGGCAAGCCCAAGAAAAAGCCTTCGCAAGGGGGGAACTGAGGAATTCTTGCTCCCCGTTCGTGCGGCTCAGGCAAACGACGGACCAAATCTCAAATGCCAACTTGCACGAGCCGCAAAGAACTCCAAGTTCGCCAGCACTAATCATCCTTTCGGCAACCGGTTAGGGCACAGAGTCCCGTTGTTGAAAACAATCTTATTTGCCAGTAGTTTTCTCACAGCGAGTGCTTTGGCAGGGAAATTGCTTAGCTGCCGGTGTGGAAAATCTGTGCAGAACCTCTGTATCGGCGTCCTAGAGGCCTGTCCAAAAAGGGGTTATGTCGCGCCTTTCCTAATTATCGTCTGTGAGTATGATAGCGTGGATGCGGTTTGAACGATGGGTGATGAAACAAGCGATGATGAGGCCATTTCGTGCCCTTGCGAACGTCCGATTTCGACTATCCTTTGGATAAAACCCTGGTCGCCCAGCATCCTTGCCTGCGGCGGGATCGGTCGCGTCTGCTGGTGCTCCGCCGGCGCGATGGGCAGATGAGCGACCATGTGTTTTCCGATCTTCCCCGGCTCCTTCGGGCCGGCGACCTGCTGGTGGTGAACGACACGGCGGTGATTCCGGCGCGATTTACCTGCCGTCGGGCCGGCGGGGGCAGGATCGACGGCCTGTTCTGCCGCGAGCCATCCGTCGGCCGCTGGGAGGTGCTTTTCCGCAACGCCGGCCGATGCCGCCGGAGTGAGAAGCTCTCCGTGGAGGGTGCGTCGGACGTGGTGATGGAGCTGTCAAAAAATCTCGGCGGCGGGCAGTACGAGCTGGCCGTCAGTCCGGCGGCGCCGGCGCTGGACTTGTTGCGGCAGTTCGGCCGCACGCCGCTGCCCCCGTACATCCGCCGCCGCAGGCGCCAAGCGGACCAGGCCGATCGCCGCCGCTATCAAACCGTCTATGCCGCTCATCCCGGCGCCGTGGCCGCCCCGACGGCGGGGATGCACTTCACGGCGGCGCTTTTGGGGAAACTGGCCGCCAAGGGCATCCGCACCGCGGCGGTGACGTTGCACGTGGGCGTCGGGACGTTCGCCCCGGTCAAGGTCGAAGACCTCACCCGCCACCGCATGCACGCGGAGTGGTATGAGCTCCCTGCCGCGACGGCCAAGGCGGTCCGGGCCGCCCGGCGCGAGGGCCGGCGAGTCGTGGCCGTCGGCACGACGTCGCTGCGGGTCTTGGAGACGATTGCAGCCGGCGGTGAAGGTGGCAGCGGTGTGAGTGGCATCGGTGAGATTGAGAAAAACCTTGCCCCGCGCAGCGGCTGGACGGACCTGTTCATCCATCCCCCTTACCGGTTCGGTCTCGTCGATGCCCTGATCACCAACTTCCACTTGCCCCGCAGCACGCTGCTGATGCTCGTCGCGGCGTTCTGTTCTCCCGGGGACCAGAAGGGCTTGGAAAAGATTCTCACCGCCTACGCCCACGCCGCCGCGGCCGGGTACCGCTTCTACTCCTACGGCGACGCTATGCTCATCGAATAGGCCCCTGTCTAAGAAGGCCCGTAGGGCAGGTTCCTCGTACGGGGGTTCTGCACGCGGAATTGTTCCCCCCCGCGTGCAACAAGTTGCACGCCCTACCTGGCTCATCGAATAAGTCATGTCGATTGCCCCAGATATAGCGGTTCATGCTTAGCCCCTACCATGAGAGCTTGAGGTATTTCTCCGCCCCTCGCAGCCGCGGGGCAACGCTGGATAAGTCTCGAAGAGACCGAAATCGACAACCCTCCGACCGCAGGGCCAGGATGCGTTTGACTGTAACCGGTCCCAGGCCCGGGACGCGGAGCAGTTCGTACCGGTCGGCCTTGTTGACGTCTAGGGGGAAGAACTGGGGGTTTCGTTGTGCCCAGAGGGTCTTGGGGTCGGTTTGGAGCGAAAGGTTGCCGTCCGGCTGGAAGGGGATTTCCTCGTCCGTGAAACCATATTTGCGGATCAGCCAGTCGGCCTGGTAGAGCCGGTGCTCGCGCGTCAGCAAGTCGCCGCCGTTGGGCGGTTCGGCGCGTTCGCCGGGCAGTTGCGGATCGCCCAGCCCCCGCTGATAGGCGCTGAAATAGACGCGGTTGAGCCTCAGCCGGCGGTACAGGCCGAAGGTGGCCCGGACGAGATCGACGTCCTTTTCGTCGGCCGCCCCGACGACGAACTGGGTGGTCCGGTTGACACCGGCATAACGCGCTCCCGGGGCGGTCCACTCGCGGATCCGGCGGAGGACGCGGACGATGTCCCGGTCGAAGTCCTTACTTGGCGAAAGCTGCTGAAAGGCGGCGCGGTGCGGGGCCTCCACGTTGAGCGAGACGGCGCTGGCCAGCGAAAGCGCTTCGGCGATAGCGGCGTCGGAGGCGCCGGGGATGATTTTCAGGTGGATGTAGCCGCGGTACCGGTGGCGTTTGCGCAGCAGGTTCGCCACGGCGAGCAGGCGGCCCATCGTGTAATCAGGATCGCGCAGGACGGCGGAACTGAGGAACAGCCCGTGGATGTCCTTGCGTCGCACGTAGTCCAGAAACACCGAGACGATTTCCTCGCTCGACAGGGTGTAACGGGGGACGTCCCTGCTGCTGCGAAAGGGGCAATACAGGCACTGATTGACGCAGGCATTCGTCAGGAGCGTCTTGAGCAGGATGGATTGGCCCCCTCGCGGCAGGGAGACCGGGTACAGCCATTTCCCCTCCGGACTGCGAACGCGATGCTCGTCCTTTAGCGTGCCGCACGCACAGGCCAGGTCGAATCGCGAGGCGTCGGCGAGGAATTCCAATTTCCGTTGCGTATCCATACGCTAATGCTGCTTTCCTGTTTTCCTGGAGTCCTGAGCTTGTCGAAGGATGATGGGTGAAGGATACCCTAACATAATGCAAACATCAAGGGGAATGTGACGAGGAAGGAAACGATGGGGATTCGAACCTCCGACCGCCGGTTACGGACGCCAAAGGTGCCAGATACCTCCCACGGATAAAGACATTTTCGGCAGTCCTGTAGTGCGTGCAGGTTCCTCGTACAGGATTTCTGCACGCGGAAACGCTCTGCCTAAATTGCATCAGACTTTCGCAAATTACACCGGCGGCATAGCAATTGCACATTATTGTCGGTGTTTCCTCCACCTCGGGCTACAGGGATAATGTGATCGAACTCGAGGTAGTCTTTCGCACCGCATTCCGCACAGCGTCCTCCATACCTTTGCCAAATGCGCTGCCTGATGTCTCTTGATATGTTCCGATTAGGGAGTTCATCCCGCTTTTCCACAAGTGTTTGTTTGGACTTCCTGACTGCTGTGTAGTAAATCGCTATCGCTACATCGTTATTGTCATGGAAAAAATACATGCCTGTCCCTTTGGCTGTACACCTAACATTAAGCCATCCACCCCATCTGCTCATTTCGATCACGTTTGCGTGAGTTACATTGAACGTAGCGCCCGGTGAGGAGAAGATGAATCTGCTGTCTGTGACCGTGCCTTCCCCATGCTGAACAACTTCCTTGGTCCCGGACTTAAGATGCTTCTCAAATTTATATATTACGCGCCCATAGTAGTTGGCAATCTCACCGGAGTTTAGGAGCATTGGAACGCCCGTCACAATTGGGAGTTGACCCTCGCCGATATCTGTCAGCAGCCTTAGCTGGACCATCTCCTTGCGAACATACTGCGCGAAATCATCTGGGAGTCTCAGCGTATTCAGCAACCAAGCCAGTACACTTTCCTCTCTGTTGGATAGTTTTCCGTCGGCCTTCGCATCTGCTAGCACGTGTTCGACAAAGGCCTCCGCACGATCTCGCAAGGAATCGAGGACATCCTCCTTCCGCAGTCCAAGCTGCTCCATAGCGCAGATAATTTGGTGCCATTCTTGTTCCTCGAGTGTTCCATCTTCCACAGCGGAAGCGAATAGGGCAGTTAGGAAACGCTCTCCCTCTCTTGTGTAGTATCTGTGAATAATACCTTTCAAGTCTGTACCGATGGATCGAGCGATCTTCTCCAACTCTTGCACTTCGGCCTCGTTGAGATGCCCATCTGCAAAAACCTTTCCCAAAGCTTGCTCGATAAGGACTAGCCCATGTTTAACCTTTAGATCTTCCGCCTCTGCTTTCGGTATCCTGAATGCTTTTGCAACATAGCGTAGAGCGGCATCTTCCCTTTCCGAAAGCTGCGCATCCTTCCACACCTTTCTCAGAATACCCTTATAAGCAAGTCGTATGACGCTTTTTTCATCCCGTTTGAGAACATCAAGCTCATCTAACTCGCGGTCAAGGTTGAACGCATCTCTCTTCTTAAGGATATTGCTTTGCAGCGCGCGTGCCTGCTCGGAAAGCCTGTCCTCACGTTCTGGATCAAGGACACTAACGACCGATTCCCGAAGTCGGTTCAGAAATCCCATTTGGTCTCTCCCGTCGGTTGATACTACGCCCGACAGGATTCGAACCCTCCTTCGCCAAGGCTTCGGAGGGTTTAGGCTATGGTTTTTCCTAGCCAACACGGTCCGCCGAAGCTTTAGCGAAGGCGGACTACGCCCGACAGGATTCGAACCTGCGACCTGCGGTTTAGGAAACCGCCGCTCTATCCTACTGAGCTACGGGCGTGTTTTTTTGACAGTCAATTTGCCATCGGTGGCGGATACATCACGGACATCGTAGCAATCACCAAAGGCTCCGTCCGTCGAAAGGCCACGTTCATCGGCTATCGGTTCTGCACAGGGCAACTCAAAGAGCTTTTATCCCTTTTATTTCCTTTTATCCCAAGAAGGGTTTGTGGGCAAGGGCCGGATGACCGACGGCCGAGGGGTAACCATCGGGGTCAGCGTTGCGAGAATTCCTCCCAGCCGGGGCGCCCGGCCCCTGCGATCAATCCGGTGACGATTCCCAGGCCGCTGATGCTGATCAAGGCCACGTAATGCGTCAGCCGATTGATGAGCGAGACGAGCATCGCCGTGGCGGGGTCGATCCCCAGCCCGTTGGAAATCACGCCGACCAGCACCTCCGCCACACCCAGGTTGCCCGGGGTCAGATGGACCAGCAGCGTCAGCCTGTAGATCGCATACAGGACCAGCAGCTTATAGGTGTCCACCGGTTGGGCCAAGGCGGCAAACGCCGTCCACATGATGGCCGTCATCACCCCGACCGTCAGCACCTGCAGGCCGACGAATTTCAGCATCAGCCGCCCGTCGGTGACGATCCGCCACAGCGAGTGGTGCAGCTCCACCAGCTTCTCTTTGACCCTGGCAAGGAACCTTCCGGGCGGATGGAGTCGCGTGACGGCCAGGTACGACAGCCCCAGACCCGAGGCAGCGGCCACCGCGGCCAGGACCATCAGGAGTTCGGCCCTCAGGCCCCAGAGCAGGACTTTTTGTCCCGAGGCCAGCAGGACCGCCGCGGCCAGGGTGAAGGTCAGCAGGGTGTCCAGCCAGGCGAAGGCGAGAAAGCTTCCGACGTAGTGCGTGTAAGAAAGTCCGTAGCGGGCCTTGAGGGTCAAGGCGCGGTAAACGTTGCCGCTCTGGCTGGTCAGCAGGTTGAGCATCCTGCCGACGGCGAAGATCATGAACCATCTCGGCCACTTCAGCGGCACGGCCAGGAACTTCACGAGGACGATGCGGAGCTTGGCCGCGTAGAGCACGATCGTGCCCACCTGGAGGCCCAGCAGCAGCGCGATGTCATTCGGCTGAATCTGCCGGAGAACTTGGAGGCCTTGGCGATTCTTCAGGAAGAACACCACGATGGCCCCCACCAGCGCGACGGCCAGCAGCCATCGGAGCTGATTGCGGTGGCGGTCCAACCATCCAGCCAACCTTTTGCCTGATCCGGATGGGATGGCCTCCGTCGCGTGCTGCTCCCTGACGAGCGACACGATGCTCCGGGCGCACTGAAGGACATCTTTTCGGTGTTCCGCGACCCTGGAGGAGATTTCCCTCGAAAGCGCAGGCCTTTGGGCAACGATCCGGTCGATCAGGTTCTTGCCCTGTTCCACGTCGATGCGGTCCATGTCCAACAGGAAGTCGCCTGCCCCTGCCAGGTTCATTACCCCTCGGCCCTTGTGGCCATAGGCGGCGCAGATTGCGGGCGTGCCCCCGGCCAGCGAGAAGATGCAGGAATGCAGTCGGCTGGCCAGGGTGAGGGCCGCGTGCTGGTAGAGGGCTGCAAGCTCGTCGAAGCTCAAGTCCTCCTCCAGGATGACGGCGGCCTGGGACTGCTGCATCCTGGAGTGAATTTCCCGAAGCGCCGGTGCGTCGGATTCATGTTCATGGTGCATGCCATCGTTCTGCACCACCAGGGCGACCTTCAAGCCGTGCCGGCTGACGGCGTAATCGCAAAGTGCCGCCATGGCGCGGTAATAGTGTTGACATCCGTCGTCGTCCTGCTTGTGAAACCAAGGTCGGGCGTTCACGGCCAGGTATCGGCCGATTTCCAGGCCGTGGCGGGAAAGGATCTCCCCAGTTCGCCGGTCGTCGGCGGCATGGGTTCCAAAGGCCGTGTCCGGGATGACCTTCATGAGGTCGGGGTCGAGGTGGCACTCGATGAGATAATTCCTGGAAGTCGCTTCGCGGCAGGCGATGAGGCAGGCGCCTTTCATCACCCTGCCAATCCACAGGCGAGACATCGCGGTAGAAAAGGGGCCGAAGGTTTGCGACAGGACGCACCAGGGCTTGCGGAGTCGGCCGGCCAGCATCAGGGGGTACGTCACGAGGAGCATGGCCAGGAAGTCCCACAGCGCATGACGGCTCCGGGAGCGATAGAAATGGCCGCCCTTGAACACCACCAGGTCTGCCTGCCGCAAGGCCCGGACGGCCGGATGGCGGCTCCAGGCGGGAAACAAAAGTCGCAAAGGCCAAGTCACCAGCACGCGCAGGACCCACAGGAGCCAGAACAGACCCGGCCCGCGGCGGCTGGAAAGGGGGGCCGGCAGCACGTTCAAATCCGGAAAAGTTTTTTGGATGTGCCGGCTGGCGGTGGCGAAGCGGGGGTCGTCGGCGGAGAAACGGAACATCAACGCGATCTGGGGTTCCACGCCCCGTTCCCGGCAGGCGGCGCGGAGGGCGTCCAGGGCGCCGGACAGGATGCCCCCGCCGCCTTTGTCCGAATCGTGGTAGCAGTCGCCGATGACGATCTTCATGCCTGACCCTGCCAGGGGTTCGAGATCACGTACCTTCGCTTGCCGGAGGGCGGTGCGGGGATGGAATCTGCGTACTGGATGACGACGCCGAAGCCGCCCCCGGCCAGGTCGGCGAGGTGCCTGGCGATCCGGGGCTCCCACGTCGCACGGTCGTAGTTCCTGTCGACGTGGAGCAGCAGTCGCAGGCCGGCGGGGGACTCCTGGAGCACCTGGAACTGGCAGATCCCCGGCACGTCGCGCAGCACGTTGTTGAAATGATGACACACCAGGTATCGGCCGGCGGGGGTGACCACGATGTCCGTTTCTCGCCCCAGGATTTGCTTGAGGAACGGCAGCGACCTGCCGCAGGGGCAGGGGCCGATTCCACCCACGGCCAGGTCGGCGATGTCGTAGCGGATCATCGGCATGGCCGTGTTCGTCAGGCACGTGAGGATGACCCGGCAGGGCCGGCCTTGCTCGTCGGGCGGGCCTTGGGGTTCCAATTCCACGTGCATCGAAGGCAGGACGTGATAGGCCCCGTGCGGGCAGGCGTTCGCCACGCTCATGCCCTCGCCCCCGTAATCGTCGAAGACCGCGCACGCGAAGGCCTGCTCGATGGCGGCGCGATAGTGCGGGTACAGGTTGTCCCCGGTGCACACCACGGCCCGGGGCGCACGCGTAGCTCGCCCATCTCCAGAAGGAATTTGGCCAGGATGTACGTCCCCCCCGAATAGCCGCGGATCAGCGCCGGCCGGTGACGGAGGATTTTCGGCAGGAACTGGCGGACGAAAGAGATGTCCAGCCTGTCGATGGGCATGTACAGGCAGTTGGCCAGACGGTCCTCCAAGCGCGCTCTTGGCGACAGTCGGCCTCGAGATTGCAATCTCACCCACGGCTGGCCCAGTTCCCAGCCCGCCCACCTCCAGCCCTGGAAGGCGCTGGCGATGAACCAGCTCTGGTGCTCGGGGGTCACGTAGTAGACCAGGGGCTCCCCGGTCGATCCGCCGGATTGTCCGCGAAGCAAGGACCTCCTTGGGGCGCTTTGGTCCAGGGCCTCCCGTCCGGCCTCTCTGAGCATGGACTTGGTCACCACCGGGAAGCCGGTGAGGCTTTCCAGACGGTGACAATCCTCCGGCCGGCAGCCGCAGGAGTCCCACAGGCGCCGGTAGAAAGGAACGTTCCGGTAAGCGTGGTCCAGCAGGCTGCGGAGGCGCTGGAACTTGAACTGGTCCAACCGTTCGGCGGGCCAGTACTGCATCCGGTCCAGCTCCTCCAGGCGGCGCAGGACGCTCCACCCGTGAAGCGACTCCCCCACCCTGTACATGATCTTAATGGGCCAGCGCATGGTAACGCTTCAATTCTTGGCGGATGGCGCGGTGTCCACCGCGGCCTACCGTTTCCACAAGGTCCACCACGAATCCCGTCGCGTCCTGTTTTTCCTCCAGCAGTCGGTGGAGCCTTTGGGTCATGGTCGAGCGGTCCTGGCTGAGCATCTCGGTGGCGGCGCGGATCGCCTCGCCCACCGATGACGTGCAGCAGACCAGCCCGTAGCGGTTTTGCAGTTCTTGGAGATATCCCACCCGGAGGGGATTGACGTACACCGCCGGTGTGCCCAGACACGCCGCCTCCGCGGCCATGCTCGCACCCTCGCCGACATAGATCCTCGCCTCGGCCAGGAGACTGAGCATTATCTCGGGCGGGGCTTTGACCTGCATCTGGCTCCAAGGTTTTTCCAGGTTCGTCTCGGAGGAGATGAGGACCTTGCCATAGGGCTGGAGCGTCCCGGTCAGGGCATCCAGGCCGCCCCGGCCGATCCTTTCGACCCCGCGGTCGTGCAACGCCTGCCAGGCGACCAGCCGCACGATGGAGAAGGGCTCCTTGGGCTCCAGTCCCGCCAGGTCGCGGGCCTTGGGATCGGGCAGGAAGTATCGCGGATGCACGTAGGCGAGCTGGTCCAGACTGTCGTAGCGGAGGTGGCGGGGGCCCGTCGGGTGAGTGAACGACGTCGTCACGCAGACCAGATCGGCCAGCGGCAGCGACAAACGGCGCTGGAGCTCGGCGTGCTCGGTGTCGTCGAAGACGATCACCGGGCAGCCGGTGAGCTTGCCGGCCAGTCCGCCGCTGATGCAGTATCTCCCGACGATGACGTCGGGCCGGAAGCGCCGAACCGTCCTCAGCATCCTCACGTCGCGCACGGCCAGCTCCGCCGCCAGCCCGGCCAGGCCCTTGCCTTGGCGGGAAAGGCACACGTGCTCGATGCCGGCGGCGTCCAGGAGCGGGAGGAGGCAGTCTTTGTCCCTCGAGGCCGCCAGCACGGAATGCCCCCTCTGCCGCCACGTCGCGATGGCGTGTTGGAAGAAGTGGACCTGGGCTGGATGAGTGACTTCGACCAGGATGCGCATGGCTTAAACACCGGGGACGGCACGAGGCCAGTCGCCCGCTTCCTTCAGGTTCACCTTGAGGGCCTGGCCTTCCCGCAACTGGTACAACTCAAAGCCGGGGTTGTGGACGGTCACCGGCTGACCGGTCACCCACTCCTGCAACCAGGCCAATTGCAGATGCCAGACCCTCCAGGGGCTCAACGGGGGACGGTAAAAGTAATACTTGACGTTGGGGTCCGCCGCCGCCAGCGAAGGCAACGCCTCCTCCGGCGTCATCCGGCCGTATTTTGGCCCCGGACCCACCACGATCTTGTCGGTGAGCATCACCATGGCCCGTAAGGCGGACAGGTTCGTCACCGTCCTGCCCAGATTCACGTAACTGGGGCTGACGGCCAGTTCCCCGTCGGCCAGGCCGGCGTCGTTCAGGTGCTTGGCCGCCTGGATAAGTTCCTTGTTCACCCCGGCGAAGTATCGGCCATAGAAGTCACCGGACCTGGCAATCCAGATATCCACGCTCATCAGGGTCAGGTTGCACACGGCGACGGAACCCAGGCCCACCAGGCACACGCCCCGCAGCAGCTTGCCCAGCCAGGGCTTGGGGGTTTTCTCACCCAGCGTGCGGAGGCCCAGGACGATTCCCGTCAGCAAAAAGGCTGAAACGGGCACGAGGTATCTGACATTAACCCGCGACCGTATCGTGGCCAAGACCAGCGTGTAGCAAAGGACCGCCAGCCAGACCCATTGTCCTTGCCGAAGGCTCCAAAAGGCCTGGAACGCAAACACGGCCATTAGGAGCCAGCCCAAAAGATTGAAAGTGACCTCCATGTTGGGCGAGACGACGGCGAACTCCGTTACCTGCCACAGAAGTCTGGAGACCCAGCTCCCCATTACAGAGAGATTCCTGGGGTAGCGCTGGGGATTCGCCATCAGGGGGATGGCTGTGGAGACCGACGGCGCCGTAGAGATGCCTTGCGTACGAAGGCTCCGTTCGGCCAGCCAGGCGAGGGTGTAGCGCGTCGCGGCGAAGGTTAAAAGCATGGGCCCGACAATCAAGACCACCGCCAGGAGTCTTTGCTTCAGACGTCTCTGGTCGGTCTTGCCGGAAAACAGGATGCCCGCCACCAGCACCCCGGTGATTAGGCCCGCCCATCGGAGAACCACCAGGGCGCAGCACAACAGCACCAGCAGCGGCATCCGCCAGCCCCACCGCCGGCCTTCGTTCACCTGGCACGCCAGCAGCAAGGCCCCCATCAGGAACGGCAGGAACACCGCTTCAGTCAGAAGCAAAAAGGAGAGCCGATAGGTGTGAAAGAGCGTGCCGCTCATCAGCACCATCCCCGCGGCCAGGGCCGGAGAGGCAAAACGCCTGAGCACCAGGTACATCAACCCTCCCGAGACCGCCAGAAGCACCATCGGGATGCTGTTCAGAAAGGCAAACGACGGAGACACCCGCAAGGCCGCCGCCAACACCAGCGACCAGCCGGGTGGGAACATCACCACCGGTTCACCGTTCCAGACGTATCCTTTGCCGGCGGCAATCGATCGGGCGGTGGCGAGATAAAACTCGCTATCGTGGCCCGGCACCCACCAGCCCGTGTGCAAGGCGGCATAGAACGCCAGCAGCCCCAGCATGACCCATAGACTCATCCGTCGATCTGGTCTTGCTTGTTTGCAGGTAGCTTTGCAGTTTTCTGCAGAACCCACCCAGAGCCCTTGCCTGTCGGATTCCTCCAAACCACAGAACGTAACCGTCATGAGTTTTTCTGCCTGGAACGGATGCGGGTCGATCCGCGAACGATTGCCGGTCGGGATCTCCCAGGGACTTTTTGTTTTTTACCTACCTGCTGACGCGACGGACGAGCCTTGTGCCTCGGATGCGTATTCTAATCCAGTCAGGTTCCTCGGCAAACGGTTATCGGGGTCGGGTGGTCGTTTGCGATTGGAGAGCAAGGGATAAGTCAGGAAACATTCGGGATGGTCAGGGGGGCGGCAGGCAGGAAGGACGAGCCCTACCTTCATTCCGTTTGCCGCGCAAGGCCGTTTATGACACAATGCCCCGGCGCATGGACCGGAAAGGATAGAAGCACCGATGACGTTGCGGGCGTTGATTGTGGGACTGATCGGTGCGGTGGCCATCGCCACCTTGGGCTACCTCAACGATCAGGCCCTTATGCTCGCCAGCCTGATTGCCGGCCATCAGCTTCCCATCGCCGTGATCGGGACGCTGATCGTGGGGATGGTGACCGTCAACCCGCTGCTGGGTCGGCTGCGCCGCTCCTGGAGCTTCCGGCCGGATGAGCTGGGCGTGGTGACCATGCTGCTGTTGGTCTCGTGCAGCATTCCCAGCCGCGGGTTGCTGGCCAACATGATCCCCGCGCTGTCCATGCCGGTGCATTACAACCGCCTGGATCCGGGCTGGCGGAAAAACAACCTGCTGGGCTACGTGCCGCCATCGATGATGCTGCCGATCCCGGTTTCGGCCGCCGGGGAAGGAACCGCCCTCACGGGCCGGCCCGTGGATCCCAACGCCGTCAATTGGCTGGTCACCGGCGCCGGGCAGAAAGGCCGGTGGTTGCCGCTCGACCGAGTGCCCTGGGGCTCCTGGACCGCTCCCCTGATTTTCTGGTCGCCGATGCTGGTCCTGATGACCGTCGCGGTCCTTTCCCTGGGGCTGGTCGTGCACCGCCAGTGGTCTTCCCACGAGCGGCTGCGATACCCGATTGCCGACTTCACGACGGAGCTGCTGTCGCGGCCGAGCGGATCTCTGCTGGGCCCGATCTTCCGCAACCGGCTGTTCTGGATCGGCCTGGGCGTGGTCGTGGCCATCCACTTCCTCAACGGACTCAACAAGTGGTACAACGAGAAGTTCTTCACCGACACGCTGCTGAGCTTTTCCCTCAACGCCATCCGGACCAAATGGCCCAAGATCGACGACTTTCCCTGGCGCAGCGGGGTGTTGTCGCTTCGCCTGTACCCCGTGGTCATCGGATTCAGCTTCTTTCTGGCCTCGGAGGTGTCTTTGAGCCTGGGCCTGTCGCAATGGGTGGTCCTGATGGTGTGGCTGGTGCTGATGAATTACGGCGTGGACATGTCCACGCACTACGTGGGCGGCGGGATCGGGGGCTGGCAGCGGTTCGGCAGCTACCTGGCGCTGGGATTGATGATGCTCTACACGGGCCGGCGGTACTACGGGGTGGTCCTCAAGGCCGCTATCACGTTCCGTCATCGAGACGCCGTGGAGCGCTCCGCGGCCTGGGCCTGCCGGTTGCTGCTGGGGTCGCTGGCGGCCATGGTGGGCCTGGCCGTCAGCCAGGGGCTGCCCTGGCCGCTGGCCATCCTGACGTTCCTGATGATCCTGCTGATGTTCGTCTGCGTCTCTCGCGTCAATGCCGAGACGGGGTTGTTTTTCCTTCAACCCCGCTGGCAGCCGCTGGGGGTCCTGGTAGGTTTCTTTGGCGGCGCGGCCCTGGGTCCGGAGGCGATGGTCATCATCGGCCTGCTGGGCATGGTCCTGTGCCTGGACGCCAGCCAGGCGCTGATGCCTTACTTCGTCAATAGCTTGAGGGTCTGCGAGAACCTGGGCGTCCGGCCGTCGCGCACCGTCGCTGCCGGCCGGGGGAACCTATGCCCTGGCCGTCGCGGCGGGGATCGTGGCGGCCCTGTGGATCGACCTACAACTTCGGCTTCAAGATCGATTGGACCAAGAACCGCGTGCCGACCGACTCCTTCAACGTCGTCAACCGGCAGATCACCGACATCCGCGTGGCCGGGGAAATGGAGGAGTCCATCGCAATGACCCCGCTTCAGCGCCTGGCGGCGTTCCGTCCGGAGAAGAAGTTCCTCGCTGTCCGCCGGGGCGGGGGTGCTGCTGGTGTTGGTGGTGGGCTTGTTGCGGTTGCGTCTGGCCTGGTGGCCGCTGCACCCGGTGATGTTCCTGGTGTGGGACACTCACGCCGATGAACGCCTTCAGCCAGTCCTTCCTGATCGGCTGGCTGGTCAAGACAGCCGTGACGCGCCTGGGTGGCCACCAGACCTACAACCGGCCAAGCCCCTGATGACCGGCCTGATCGCCGGCGACCTGCTGGGCGTGCTGGTGTGGATGGTGGTCGGCGCGGTGCACTACCTGGCCGACCGGCCTGGTGCCCACGGAAAGCCAGATCTACAAGTTCCTCCCCAGATAGCGGCGGGGGGTTGCGGCGAAGCGGGGGGTCCTACGTTCGGCCTTGCGCACTGCTCCACAAGCGTCCGCTCGGCCAGGACCGCCAGGCGCGACTCGAACGTCGGCCGGTTGCAGCGGTAGAGGACGCCGATGGGAATCTCATCTCCCCACTTCATGGCCAGCTCCATCGCCTTGGCGCGGTCGTAGGGGTCGTGCTCCGCGCCGACGGGCCGGACGCGCTGCTTGTACCACTGGAACGTGTTGAGGCGGTTGAAGGTGACGCACGGCTGGAGGATGTCCAGCAGTGCAAAGCCCCCCTCGTGTCGGAGGGCCTCGAGCATCATGGCCGTCAGGTGCTCCTTGTCGCCGGAGAACGACCGGGCCACGAACGAGCATCCCTCGACGATCGCCACGGCCAGGGGGTTGAGCGGCGAGGCCACCACCCCGTGCGGCTGGGCGGGCGTGGTGAAGCCCACGTCGGAGGTCGGCGAGGCCTGGCCCTTGGTCAGCCCGTAGACCTGGTTGTTGTGCACGAAGGCCTTGAGGGAGATGTTTCGCCGGATGGCGTGCAGCAGGTGGTTGCCGCCCTCGCCGTACATGTCGCCGTCGCCGCTGGTGATGACGACCTGGAGCTTGTGGTTGGCCAGCTTGATGCCCGTGGCCGCGGGGATGGCCCGGCCGTGCAGGCCGTTGAAGACGTTCGCCCCGCCGGCGACGTAGTGCGGCAGCTTGGCCGCCTGGCCGATGCCGGAGACCAGCACCACCTGGCGGCGGTCCAGGCCGGACTGCTCCAGCGCGGCCTGCGAGGCAGGACAGGATCGGATAGTTGCCGCACCCGGGGCACCAGGCGGGCGTCGTGTCGGCCTTCTCGACGTGGGGCACGCTCATGGTCAACCTCCCAATCGCTCGGCAATCTCTCCGCCGGTGAACGGCAGGCCGTCGTAGCGGCCGATGTAGCTCGCACGTCGCCCACCATTCCCAGTTGCCGCAGAGCGCCCGCAGCTGGCCGGTCTGGTTGCCCTCGACGAACACCATGCGTTCCTCCGCCCGATGGCCGCCGACACCGCGGCCGGGTCCAGCGGCCAGACCTGGGTGAAGTGCAGCATGGCCGTCGGCCTGCCCGCGCGGCGTTGCAGCAGGTCCACCGCCTCGCGGGCCGGGCCGTAGGTCGAGCCCCAGCGCACCAGCAGCGTCTTGGCGTCGGCCGGACCGTACAGCGCCGGGGCCGATCGCCTCCGCCGTCATGCCGGCCAGCTTGCTCATGCGCTTGTCCTGCTGGGCGACGCGGGCGGCCAGGTCCTCGGTGAGATGGCCGTCGGGCGTGTGCTCGTCGCTGTCGACCACGACCAGGGCGTCCCCGCCGGGGATCGCCCGCGGCGAGACGCCGCCCTCGGCGAGGGCGTAGCGGACGTAGTCCGGCCGGCGGCGTTGCGGCGATGCATCGGTCCACCGGCCGGGCCGAGCTCATCCAGCGGCGGGATGTTCTTGGCCGCGTCGGCGAGGAACTGGTCGGCCAGGATGAACGTCGGCGTCTGGTACTTCTGGGCGGTCTGGATCGCCCGGCGCGTCAGCTCGAAGCACTGCCGGACCGTGCCGGGGGCGTAGATCGCGCGGGGGAACTCCCCATGCCCGGCGTAGAGGACGAACAGCAGGTCCTGCTGCGCGGTCCGCGTGGGCAGGCCGGTGGCCGGCCCGGGCCGCATGCCCACAAAGACCGTCACCGGCAGCTCCAGCATCCCCGCCAGCGCCACCCCCTCGACCATCAGGGCGAAGCCCCCGCCGCTGGTGCCGGTCATCGCGGGCACGCCGGCGTAGGCGGCCCCGCAGACCATGTTGATGGCGGCGATCTCGTCCTCGGCCTGCTCGACGACCATGCCGTACTCCTCCGCTCCACGCGGCCAGATGGTGCAGCACCGGCGTGGAGGGCGTCATGGGGTAGGCGGTGTAGAACTTCACGCCGGCCGTCGCCGCCCCAGCGGCGATGGCCTCGGCGCCGCTGACGACTCGCGGCGGCGCCCCGGCGGGCTGGAGGCGCCTTGACCGACACCGCTGCCGCCGCCCACCAGCTCCGCCCCTCGCCGTGCGCAGCGGATGTTGTCCTGCGACGACCTGCTCGCCCTTGTCGGCGAAGGCTTCGCGGAGGTAGTCGCACAGCCGCTCCACGTCGTAGCCCAGCAGGGCGAACGCCGCCCCAGCCGCCACCGTGTTGGCCATGATGGCCGAGCCGGTCAGCTCCTTGGCCACCTTGGTGAACTCGATGCCGATGACGCCCTCGGCCGCCGGCCCGTCGAACAGGATTCGCCCCGCCCTTGGCAACCGTCTCTCGCAGGATGTCCAGGGCCGGGCGGGTCAGGGCCACCAGCACCTCGGCCTGCTCCTTGCCGCCGAACAGCTCGCGGTCGGCCAGGCGGATGTCGAACCAGTTCAGCCCGCCGCGAATCCGCGACATGTAGCTCTGCGTGGTGAACACGCACAATGCCCAGCCGCGCCAGCGCCCCTTCCAGCAGGCTGCCGGTGGTCTTGACGCCCTGGCCGGCCTCGCCGGCGACGCGAATCGTGATGTCCATGCGGCCGTCTCCCGAAACGCCCTCAATCGTTTTCAACGATGCTAGGTCGCTGACATTCTATCCCTCCGGCGCGACGCAGGGCGCTTAGGACTTTTAAGTGAGCTGTCGAGAAAGGGTAGTTGTCCAGTTCGCCGGGGTAGACCCATCGAAACGCA
>CAVXDC010000007.1:0-157689 GCA_963760365.1 uncultured Phycisphaerae bacterium | reverse complement strand
ACTCTTGCGACGGCTGGGAGACGGTGCAGCACCCGTTGAATGTCGTCGATCCGCACTACCTGAGCTTCCTCAATTCCGTGGTCCCGAACATCCGCAAGAAGAAGCTCGGTCTGCTGGCGATGAAGAGCAACGCCATGGGGTCCATCCTCAGGAACAAGATTGCGACAATCCAGGAGTGCCTGCGCTTCACTTTGAGCCAGGACGTCGACGCCGTGGTCTCCGGCCCCGAGACCGTGGAGCAACTCGAAGAGAACGTGGCTGCCGTCAAGGCCTTTCAGAAGATGACACAGGAAGAAATCAACGCCCTGCTGGCGCGCACCAGGAAGGGGCCGCACGGCACCGAGATCGAGTGGTACAAGAAGGGTGCGCCAGGCGCGATGCACCATCTTCATCAGGATGGCGAGGTGGCTTAGGAGCCCGCGGTGAAAGTACTACGATTCCCAAGAATCGTCGCGGCTCGCGACGATTCACTTCAACTGGTGGCGCACGCACTCGTGCGTGCAGCGTCGAGACTCATCCCGACGCCCGGCAGCGGCGCCGACCGCCCCAGGCGTCGCCATGAGTGGCGACGCAGCACGCAAGAGTGCGTGCGCCACGGTTCAAAGTGGACAGTCTGGTTGCGGCTTGCCGCGCTGTGCCACGGTACAGAATCAATGAGTTGCAGGAGCCCGTGGCACGGACTTCAGTCTGTGCAGGACTTTCACAACGGGCTGCTGGCGAGACGGAGGCCCGGCATGAAAGCGTACTACGGCACCAGACGATCTTTCCTGGCCGCGGCTGTTGGTGGCGCGGCTCTGGCTCCGGCAGCCGCCAGCCCGCGCGCGACTGGAGCGGCCGCAACCCGTCCGTTACCCCGACCCGGACATCGTGGTCCTCGACAAGCGGTTCGCCAAGTACAAGATCGGCAACACCTCCATCCAGCGGCTGTACACCGGCATGCTGTGGGCCGAAGGGCCGGCCTGGAACGGCGCCGGGCCGCTATCTGGTCTGGAGCGACATTCCCAACAACGGCAGTTGCGCTGGCTGGAGGAGGACGGCCACGTCAGCGTCTTCCGCAATCCCTCCGGCTACAGCAACGGCAACACCTTTGACTGCGAAGGGCGGCTGCTCTCCTGCGAGCACGGCAACCGGCGCGTGGTCCGCTATGAGCACGATGGCACGGTGACGGTTCTGGCCGACAAGTGGCAGGGCAAACCGCTGAATTCGCCCAACGACATCGTGGTGCATCCGGACGGGGGCATCTGGTTTTCCGATCCGGGCTACGGCATCTCGCGGAACTACGAAGGCTCAAGTGCCGCGCGCAGCTCAAGGAAGCCGTCTACCGGGTCGACGGCAAGACCGGGAAAATGGAGCTCGTGACGGACGAAGCTTCAAGCCCAACGGCCTCTGCTTTTCGCCCGATTACAAGAAGCTGTACATCGACCGACTACGCATTACCCGAGGCGCCGAAGACATCAAGGTGTTCGACGTGGTCGACGGCAGGAGCTTGCGGAACGGCCGCCAGTTCACTTCCATGGAGATCCCGGGCAAGGGCGCCGGTCTGGCCGACGGCATCCGCGCCGACAAGGACGGCAATATCTGGGCCGGCGCGGGCTGGGTGGGCGCCGGCTACGATGGCGTGCACATCTTCGCGCCCAGCGGCGAGCGCATCGGCATGATCCTGCTGCCGGAAATCTGCGCCAACGTCTGCTTCGGCGGCAGCAAACGCAACCGCCTGTTCATGGCCGCCAGCCAGTCGCTCTACGCCGTCTACGTCGAGACGCAGGGGCGCACATCGCCTGACGTCGCGCAGGCCTCAGAGGCTCTCGGGCAGCCGATCCTTGCACATCTCCAGCACCTCGATGAGGGTTAGAGAAGTCTGCGCGGCGCCATTGGTCCCGGCGCTTGGCGATTCGTCGATCGGGTTCAGCACTTCCGGCCCTTCGACCCTGCGCGTCGCGCTTCCGGGCATCGGCCTTCCACCGCCCACATCCTGCCCAAGGCTCGCTGCAAAAACGCCGGATTCCTGGTCCGCATGTAGGCGTAAGCCGCGGGGCGTCCACGGCCGACGTAAGAACCGTCGGCGCGCTTTCGCGCCCGTAGTCATGTCCTTGGCCACCACTTCCTTCGGCGCTTCGGTCAACCGGCAGTATTGCAGCCAGGCCTTGTGCCAACCGGGATGATCGATCAGGTCGTTCAATTCGAGGACCAGCTCCGCGCCGCCCTGAATGATTTGCAGGTTGTAGACGCCAAACGGGTCGTCGGCGAGGGTGTAGAGCATTCCGGTCTTGGGATCGTAGCCGAACAGGTTGTTTGGTCCCGACATGAAGCCATAGGGCATCTTAGAGATCGAGTCCATGCCGCCGAGGATCTTGTCGCGGTAGCGGGTGTCGCCCGTGCGTTCCCACTCGGTCATCCAGTTGCCAACGCAGGCCAGCCAGTCCGGCCCGCCGCGGATGCGGCTGGGATAGGGAATCGGCTTGGTGCGCGGCCGCAATAGAGTCAGCACTCATCTCCGCTTACAGAAAAGATGCTTTTGCTGCTGGTCAGGACATATCTGCCAAGATCAACTCCAACACTGGCGAAGTCAAGGTCTACGTAAGAAAGATAGCGACTGAGAATCCCACTGATCCGATTCGTGAGATATCCCTTGCCGACGCCCAAAAGCTCGATAGAAATGCCCAGATTGGCGATATTGTAAGCATGGAATCCACACCCCCGAATGCTGGGCGAATCGCCGCTCAGACGGCAAGACAGGTCATACTGCAGCGGTTGCACGAGGCAGAACATCATGCCATTTTCGAGGAATTCACCGGCAAAGAGGACGATATCGTTACGGCGCGATACCTGATCAGCAAAGGCATCAGCGCCAAGAACATCGAGGCGGTGGCCATGGGTGAGAACCATCCCGTGGCCAACAATTACACCGCCGCCGGGAAGGCTAAAAATCGCCGGGTGGAAATCTCGTCCTGAAGAAATAGCCGGCCGCGGACGGCGGGGAGGAGGCCTAGTCGCCCGCCGGATGGTTTATTGACTATTGACCTTCGCATTGCCCAATGCGGTAGCCGTTAGCTATCCTGCTCTGTGAGACTGGCTGCGGTTCGCCTCCGGCGAACCGCTTTAGCATCGCAAAGTCTAATAGACGTGAGCGTGTCATGATTGGGATCGTGGATTACGGCATGGGCAACCTCCGCAGCGTCCAGAAGGCGCTGGAGCGCGTCGGGGCCGATACACAACTGGTCACCACACCCGCTCAGATCGAGCAGGCGGGCAAGATTGTCCTGCCCGGCGTGGCGGCCTTTGGGGACGCGATGGCCCAACTCCGCCAGCGGGGGTTGGTGGAACCGCTAGTGCAGGCGGTTCGTCACGGCGTGCCATATCTTGGATTATGTCTCGGGCTGCAACTGCTGTTTGACGTCTCCTACGAAGACGGACAGCACACGGGGCTGGGGCTGCTTGCGGGCAAGGTGGTTCGCTTTCCACTGGATGCGAGTGTCACGGCCCAGCGGTTGAGCGTCCCGCACATGGGATGGAACCAGATCCGCTGGGGGCGGGACGTGCCGATGCTGGCGGGCATCGACCGCGGCGCGTATGTCTACTTCGCCCATAGCTATTACGTTGTCCCGGTCGATAAGAAGGTGGTGGCGGCCACCACGGATTACGGGTATGAGTTCGTCTCGGCGGTATGGAAGGACAATATCTTCGCCACGCAGTTCCACCCGGAAAAGAGCCAGGCCGTGGGGTTGAGACTGCTCAAGAACTTCGTCGCTCTCTAGAATCGCTGACTGATCGGCTGAATCGCCAGACATGGAAGTCCTGCCGGCCATCGACATTCGCGGCGGGAAGGTCGTGCGCCTTCCCCAAGGCGACTACGACCGCCAGAAGGTTTACAGCGACGACCCAGCCGCAGTGGCCCGGGAGATGGCGGCGGCGGGAGCCCGATGGATTCACGTGGTGGACCTGGACGCGGCCCGGACCGGCCAGCGGGCCAACGCCCAAGCCGTGGCCGCCGTCGCCGCGGCGGCGGACGTGCGGATCGAGCTCGGAGGCGGGGCCAGGACCGAGGCCGACATCGACGCCATGCTCGCAGCCGGGGCCAACCGCGTCGTGGTCGGCTCGGCCGCCTTGGAAGACTGGGCCTGGTTCGAGCGCCTGGTGCAACGGGCTGGACCTAGCTGGCAAACTGGCCCTTGGCCTGGACGCCCGGAGGGGAGAGGTGGCGGTCCGCGGATGGACCCAGCAGCGGGAAGACCTGGCGGTGGAGCTGGCTGGCCGGACGGCCGGTTGGCCGCTGGGAGCGATCGTCTTTACGGACATCGCCCGCGACGGCATGTTAGTCGGCCCGAACCTAGCTGCCACGGCCGAGATTATTGCCACCACCGACGTGCCGGTGATTGCCTCAGGCGGCGTCGCCAGCCTGGCCGATATCGAGCGGTGTTGGGAAATCGGCTGCGCGGGGGTGATCGTCGGCCGGGCCTATTACGAAGGCAAGATCGACCTGGCCCAGGCCTGCCGCCTGGTGAGGGAATGGCGCCTCAAGGATCAATAAGTCTGTCCCCGCCGGCTCCCACGACAGCCGGCCGGGCAGGAGGAGAGAAAAAATCAGCGAGAAGGGGGTTGCAAACGGCGGCCCCCGGGTCTATAGTGAAATCATAGCAGGGGTGGGAAGCTTTAAAGTCTACCCGCAATATCTTGCGGGCCCCATTAGATGCACAAGACGGCCACATTCTTACAAGGAAGGCTCCAGGAATGAACGAGGTCTCGACAGCGACAACCGACCAGACGAATCTCACGGTGCAGTCCGGCGTCCTTGAGATCACCGACAAGGGCTACGGGTTCCTCCGCCAAGCCAAGAACAGCTATCGGGCCACACCGGGCGACGTCTTCGTCGGCAAGGACCTGGTCCGGCACTACGGTCTGCGGACCGGGCTGACGGTCGAGGGCAAGGCCCTGCCGCCGGCCAAGCGCAAGGGCGGGCCGAAGCTGGAGGAAATTCTGACCATTAACGGCAAACCGGCCAGCGAATACACCGACATCCTCCCGTTCAATGATATGACCGTGGTGGACCCCCACCCCCATCTCAAGCTGGAGACGACCGGGGGCCCGATGGAGATGCGCATCCTGGACCTGGTCTGTCCTATCGGCAAGGGGCAGCGCGGCTTGATCGTCGCCCCGCCGCGGTCAGGCAAAACCATCCTCCTCCAGCAGATCGCCAACGCCGTCAACACCAACAATCCCGAGTGTTTCGTCATCCTCCTGCTGGTGGACGAGCGGCCGGAGGAAGTGACCGACTTCAAGCGCAAGTGCGTCAAGTCCGAAGTGGTCGCCTCCAACAACGACCAGGAAGTTTCCAACCATGTCCGCGTGGCCGAGTTCACCATCGAGCGGGCCAAGCGCATGGCCGAGTTCGGCCAGGACGTGGTGATCCTGCTGGACAGCCTGACCCGCCTGGGGAGATCCTACAACCGCTACATCGAGGGCAGCGGCCGGACAATGACCGGCGGCGTGGACATCCGCGCCTGGAAACGCCCAAGCGGCAGTTCGGCGCCGCCCGCAAGATCGAAGGCGGCGGCAGCCTGACGATCCTGGCGACCGCACTGATCGAGACCGGTAGCCGCATGGACGACCTGATCTTCGAAGAATTCAAGGGCACCGGCAACATGGAGCTCCAGCTGGACCGCAAGCTGGCCGAGCGGCGCATCTGGCCGGCCATCAGCATCCCCCAGTCCGGCACACGGAAAGAAGAACTGCTGGTGGAACCCTGGGAACTGCCCAAGCTCCACATGCTCCGGCGGTTTCTCTCCACCCTCAACGTAGACGAAGAGATGCCCCAGCTCCTCAAGGCCTTGGAGAAGTTCCGCAGCAATGCCGAGTTCCTGCGCCAACTGGACACGCGGAACTACTGACATCCTTGCCGAACCAACGAGACGCCCATTCGAGGGCCGGCCCGGTCTTCCAGGCCGGCCCTTTCCTTGTTCGCCAAAGGCCTGGCGGCGGCACCGCAGCGCAAAGCAACAGGGACACACCCTTGGGGTGTGTCCCTGGTCAAATCGTCTTGCTTGTCGCCGGCTTAGAGGATGGCGTCTTTGGCGGCCTTGGCGACTCGGAACCTCAGGACCCTCTTGGCTGGGATCTTGATCGGCTCGCCGGTGGCGGGGTTGCGTCCCATGCGGGCCTTGCGGTTCACCAGCACCAGTTTGCCCAGGCCGGGAATCGTGAAACTATTCTTAGCCTGCTTGTAGGCTAGGCAGACCAGCTCTTCGACGACGCATACCACGTTCTTCTTGGTCATGCCCGTCTTCTCAGCCAGCGCCTTCATGATCTGCGACTTCGTCATCTTGGCCATGTGTGTCGCTCCTTCAATCTAGTTCACTGGGACCACGTAACCCGTTTTCTGTTTTGTGGCAGCCGCGGCGCCGCTTGGCGGGAAAATCCGCTGCCCCACTGGCGTTCGAGCCGCACGGCCCGAAATGTCTTGCGTATCTTGCGCGGCTCCCTGCGGCGGCGTCAAGTCTAAAAAGTGTAGAAAAGTTCAGAAAAACCAATGAATACGCGGGTCTCAAAGTGGCAGGACATGTTTGACCAGCCGAAACAGACCGTACGCGGCTGCAATCCACAGGCCAACGATGAGGACGGCGACGATCCAGTTCCGCGGCGCCTGCCCGGCCGCTGCGGCCTTCCGGCGGCATTCCTCCATCACGGGAGGGGGGATCATCTTGATCGCCAAGGCAATCCCGGCCGGCACGAGGATCAAGTCGTCCAGGTAGCCCAGGACCGGGATGAAGTCGGGGATCAGGTCGATGGGGCTGAGAGCGTAGGCCACCACCAGGGCGATCAAGGCCTTGGCGTACCACGGAACGGCGGGGTGTCTGGAGGCCAGGTACACGGCGTGCACCTCGGTCCTCAGCCAGCGGGCCTTGTCCTTCCAGGAGGCGGCCTGGGTTTCTCGCACGGGGCTTTGCTCTCCCTGGGGCTTGACGTATAGAATTCATGGTAATACCGAAGGGGAGTTATCAGCTATGAGAAAAGGAATCACGTTGCGGATGGTTTTAGTCGCTGTTCTCCTAGCGGCAGGGGCTGGGGGGCTTTCCGCCTGCAAGCGGCAGGTGGCGAGTACCCCCGGCGCCGGCCCCCCGGAGCAAGGAGCCCCACCCATGAGCATGAAGATCTCCAGCACGGCCTTTGCCGACGGGGCAGCCATCCCCACCCGCCATACCGGTGACGGGCAGGATGTTTCCCCGTCGCTTCAGTGGTCGGCTCTGCCGACGGGGACGGTGGAACTGGCGCTGATTTGCGACGACCCCGATGCGCCCACGCCGCAGCCCTGGGTCCACTGGGTCATCTACAAGATCCCCGCCTTGACCACGGGTCTGCCCGAAGGCATTCCGCCTTCGGAGCGGCTCTCCTCACCGGTCGGAGCCTTGCAGGGGCTGAACACCTGGCCGGCGATGGGCTATCGCGGTCCCGCACCGCCCCGCGGCCACGGCACGCATCATTACCGCTTCCACCTCTACGCCCTGGATCAGGCCCTGGAGCTTCAGCCGCGGCTGACCAAAGAGCAACTGCTGAAGGCCATGAAAGGCCACGTCTTGGCGGAGGCGGAACTGGTCGGCACTTACCAGCGCTGAACCCCGTTGTGCCCTTGAGTCTGCGCAGCGCCGATGGCCGTTGCCTCAAATCGGCTTTAACCGGCAGCGGTTTCCATCGCTTTGCGGAGTTCGTCCAGGTGCGAGAGGATCCAAAGGACTTTGCGCTGGATCATGGCCAGGAAGGCAAAGCCTTCGATCCGCCCGAAGCTGCCCGTGGCCGCGATCGGCAGCACGGCCTCGGCGATCATGGCCTCGCACATGAGGAAGGGGATGGCCTGGAGTTCTTTCTCCGAGACGGGGCCGATCTCGGCGTACCCTTTCATGAACTGGTGGAACCGCGGCAGGTCCACTTGGTCCGGCCAGACTCGGGTGTCGTCCCCGCCGCCGATGATGGAGAACTGAAGCGCCCCGTTGGCCAAATCGATCACCCGCCGTTGAAGGCGGGCCGCGTCGTAGTCCACCACGGCCACCACCGCCCGGTCGCGAAAGAGCATGTTCCCCGGGTGCCAGTCGCCGTGGACGATCTGCTCCGGCCAGGCGTCCAACCCCGCGTCCTCAGCCTGCTGCCCGCAAAGGTGGTAGGATTCCGCCAACCATTGGGCTGTGGCGGTGACGACCTCGGCCGGCGGGCGATGGGCCAGCGGCAAGGAAGAGACCGTCGTCCGCACGGCCTGGTGGATGCTGTCGGCGTCGTGGTAACTGCCGCTGGGCGGGCGGAAATCGCTGCGAAAGTCCGCCAGCAATTGATGGTAGAGCGCCAGCGTTCGGCCGGCTGAGCAGGTGGCCTGCGACGAGCCGTCGTAGCCGCCGCCGATGACGTAATGGAACATCTCGTAGACGTTGGAATCCAGCACCAAAATGGTCTTGCTCTCACGCGTGGGGATCAGTCCCGGTAGCGGAAAGCCCCGCGCCGCCAAGGCCTGTTGAATCTGGTGAGTGAAGGTGACCTTGGCCAGGTCGTCGCGCCCCTTGGCACGGCGCTTGAAGAGGAACTTGCCCGCCTTGGCGGTGATGATGACCTTGGGCGAGCGCTGGGAGCCGCGAGTGAACTCCTGGAGGCTCTCCACCCGTCCCAGCTCGTAATGGCCCAGGCAGCGGGTGAGTTCTTCGGGACTGAACCTTTCGCGAGCGATCTCCATGGTCCTGGCCGCCCACCTCAAGCCGTCGCGTACCGGCCGAGGCATCTTAACTCAGAGCGAAGGTTTGTCAAAGATTCACGGCAGGCGGTTTGAGGAAGCAGGACAAAAAACTATAATCGACTCATCCCATGAGAGTGCTCATTACTGCCGATCTGCATTACGACATCGCGCGGTCGCGGCCAGCGGCCCGCCGGCTGGCAGAACGGGTCTGCGCGACGGACGGCGACGCCTTGGTGCTGGTGGGTGACACGGCGGGGGCGGACTTAGAGCCCCTGCGGCAGTGCCTGAATTTGTTCGAGGGGTTCAGGGGGCTGAGGTTGCTCGTTCCGGGTAACCACTGCCTGTGGTGCCGAGTGGGGGAGGACTCTTTGCATCGCTATGAGCATGTCCTGCCGGCTGTGGCGGGCGAGGTGGGCTTTGCCGTGCTGGATCATCAGCCGGTAATCGCCGGGCCGGTGGGGCTGGTCGGGTCGGTGGGCTGGTATGACTATTCGTTCGCGGATGAGTCGCTGGGGATTCCCCAGGATTTCTACCGGGCCAAGGTTGCCCCGGGGGCAGCGGCGTACCTTCAGGAGCACCAGGACTTGGTAAACCGCCACCGCGGCCGGCTGACGGCGGTGCACCTGGCCATCGGTTCGCGGTGGCTGGACGGCGTGCACATCCACCTGCCGATCAGCGATGAGGTTTTTTGCCGGATGCTGGCCGAGAAATTGGAGCGGCAGCTTGCGGACCTTGCCCCCCGCGTGGAGCGGATCGCCGCCTTCGTACACCACCTCCCCTTTGCCGGGCTTGTGCCGGCCCATCGCCCGCCGTCGTTTGCCTTCGCCGCGGCGTTCATGGGGGCGGCAAGGCTGGGAGAGGTGCTGCTGGCCTGCCCCAAGGTCACGCACGTCTACTGCGGCCACTCGCACTGGGGTGACGCCAGAACCATCGGCCACGTGAACGTCGTAAACGTCGGCAGCACGTACACCGAAAAACGGCTGCTGACGTTGGACATCTGACAGCAGACGGGTGTTGGCGAAGATTGCAGCCCGCTGAGCGACCGACGGCCGCATCGAAGATGGAGTGAGCATAGCATGAAAGTCGTCATCGCCCCCGGCACCTTCAAGGAATGCCTGCCCGCGGCCGAGGTCGCGGCGGCGATGGGGCGCGGCGTCCTGGAAGCTTGCCCCGACGCGCAGGTGGACCTTTGTCCCATGGCCGACGGGGGCGAGGGCACCGTGGCTGCAATGGTGGCTGCGACGGGCGGGCGGTTGGTCGCTGCCGACGTGTTTGACCCGCTAGGGCGGTCCATTCGGGCGCACTTTGGCCTGCTGGGCGGCTCGCAGACTCCGCTGCTGCCCGGGGAGCTAGGCCTTGCCGGGGCCGAGGCCCAGACCGCCGCGACCCGCAGCCCGCTAAACGGGGAGCACCGCACGGCCGTGATCGAGATGGCGGCCGCCTCCGGACTGGCCTTGGTGCCGGCCGACAAGCGCGACCCCCTGCGGACCACCACCTACGGGACCGGCCAGCTCATCGTGGCGGCGATGAACGCCGGCGCCCGGGAGATCATCGTCGGGGCGGGCGGGTCGGCCACGGTCGATGGCGGCTGCGGCGCCGCCCAGGCGATGGGCGTGGTCTTTCTGGACGCCGCCGGCAAACCGCTGATCAGCGGCATGGGCGGCGGGGCGCTGAGCGACTTGGCCGACCTCGACATCCGCGGAAAAGACGCGCATCGCCACCACCCGTTTCCGCGTAGCTACCGACGTGACCAACCCACTGACCGGTTCCAACGGTGCCGCGGCCGTCTATGGCCCGCAGAAAGGTGCCACCGCCGAAACGGTCGCCCGCCTGGACGATGGACTGCACCGCCTGGCCGAGTGCATCCGCCGCAGACTGGGCGTGGACGTGGAGCACCTACCCGGCGGCGGTGCGGCCGGCGGGCTGGCAGCCGGTTTGGTAGCCTTCTGCGGTGCGAGCCTGGAACGCGGCATCCAGATCATCGCCCAGGCCGTGCAGTTGCCTCAGCGCCTGGCGGGTGCCGACCTGTGTCTTACCGGAGAAGGCCGGCTGGATGGGCAAAGCCGATCCGGCAAGACGCCCCTGGGTGTGGCGGAGCTGGCCGCGGCGGCCGGTGTGCCCGTGCTCTGCATCCCCGGCGCCACCACGCCCGATGCCCCCCTAGAGGCCTTCGCGGCCGTTTGGCCCCTGGTGGTCGGAGAGGTTTCGGTCAAGACGGCTATCGTTCGCGCTCCTGAGCTGCTCACCCGGCGCGCGGCCGAGGCGGTCCAGAAATTCACCCCTCGTCGATGACCCCAAGATAGGCACCGGACACCGGGCCTTGGATATTTCGCGTTACACCTATCTCCTAAACACTTGCCCGCCGATATCCGCATCGGTAACTTGGAGTTCTCTAAGGCCGCATGACTGCATGGGAACGAGTTACCGCATGGATTACTTCGAGTACCGCAATGGTGAGCTGTTCTGCGAGCAGGTGCCCGTGGCCCAGATTGCTCAGGCCGTCGGCACGCCGGTGTACGTGTACTCGGCTGCGACACTGCGGCATCACTACCGGGCCATCTCCGAGGCGTTCGGGGAGCTGGAGCCTTTAGTCTGCTTTTCCGTCAAGAGCCTGTCGAACATTCACATCCTGAAGCTCCTGGCCGAGGTTGGAAGCGGCTTTGACGTGGTCAGCGGGGGGGAACTGGCCCGCGTGCGCGAGATCGGGGCGGACGGCTCGAAGGTGGTCTTTGCCGGCGTGGGCAAGACCGATCGCGAGATCGCCGAGGCCTTGGAGTTTGGCATCGGCTGCTTCAACGTGGAGTCATCGCAGGAGTTCGAGAATCTCTCGCGCCTGGCCGCCGCGGCGGGCAAGCAGCCGACGGCCGCTCTGCGGATCAACCCCGACGTCTACGATCTCCGGACGCATCGGTACACCGCCACCGGCAGGAAAGAGACGAAATTCGGCGTGGACATCGAGGCCGCTGAGGCGTTCTTTAACCGCTACGGGCGCGATGCCCACGTGCGGTTGGAGGGCATCCACTTCCATCTCGGCTCGCCGATCTACTCCGCCGATCCCTACGTGGAGGCCCTGACCAAAACACTGCCGCTGATCGAAATTCTCCGGGATCGCGGCTTTGACTTGCGGTTGCTGATCATCGGCGGGGGGTTTGCGGCCGACTACGAGCGCGGCCGGTCGCCCGCGGCGACGGAGTACGCCGCGCCGATCCTCCCGCTGCTCCGCGGAACGGATCTGAAGTTTATCCTGGAACCGGGTCGCTTCATCGCCTGCAACGCCGGGATCCTGCTGACGACCGTGCAGTACGTCAAGGAAACGGGGGAAAAACGGTTCGTGGTCGTCGATGCGGCCATGACGGACCTGATCCGTCCGGTCTTGTACGACGCCCAGCACCTGATCTACCCCGCCCGTCTTGACCCACACCTGCCACCGCCGCAGCGCCGCCCCGACTACGCCGCCCCCAACGGCCAGAAAGTGGACATCGTCGGGGGAGTTTGCGAGAACAGTGATTTTCTGGCCAAGGACCGCGTCCTGCCGCCCCTGGACCGCGGTGACCTGATGGCTGTTTTTTCAGCCGGGGCGTATGGGTTTGTCATGTCCAGCCAATACAACTCCCGACCCCGGGCGGCTGAGGTGCTCGTAGAGGGCGATGCTTGGCGGATCATCCGCCGCCGCGAGAATTACGACGACCTCCTGTCGGCGGAGCGGGACGTGTAACGGCGGGAAAGGTAAATCTGAATTCCGAAATGCCTCTGTTACGTTCCGGTTAGCAGTTGACGGGTGAAGGTGATGTTTTTCTGCGCGGAGGCAGCCGGGTCGTTACCCGGTGGGGTTTCCAGGATTACCCAGCCGTCAAAGCCCACAGCCCGCAGCGCCTGGGCGACGGCGCGGAAGTCCACGTTGCCTTCTCCTAAAGCGACGGCGAAGTCCGGCGGCTGGCCTTCGGCGATGCGGACGTCCTTGAGATGCACCTGGGCGATCCGCTCCTTGCCCAGGTCGCGGATGCCTGTGGGGGCGTCCAGCTTCCGGGCCAGGGCGTCGCCCGTGTCGTAGTACACTTTCGCGAATGGGGAGTTGCCCAGGAAGTCCAGCAGGAACTGCTGCTGGTCAAAGTTCAAGGTGCTCTCGATGCCCAGGACGACGCCGGCCTCCTCGGCCCCCTCGACAAGGTCCGCCAAGGCCGCGGCGGCGCGGTTCAGGTGGTCCTGGGTCTCAATGGCGTTGTGCCCGAAGAAAGGCACGAGCACCACGCCCGCCTGGGCTGCCGAGGCCACAGTCAAGGCGTCACGGATGGTCTGCTGACTGCGGATAGCTCGACGGCCTGCGGTAACCAGGGAGGGTCGATGGCACAGAAAGGCCAGATTCAGACCCGCCAGCGCTACGTGGTGTTTCTGGGAGAGGGTCGTCAGACGCTCGGCCTCCGCGGACCACTGGTCCAGAGCTTCAGCGGCTTTCTCACCGCCGTAGACGACTTCGATGCCTTCGGCGGCCGCCTGGCGGGCCAGGGCAAAGGCGGCGTCCGGTTCAACCGTTCCGGCGGATGTCGTGGCCAGGCCTATTCGCATGATACCGATGCTCCCCGAAAGGCGGACTCAGGCCTTGCCCGACAGGACGATTCGCTCCCCATCCCGGGCCGCCTTGAAGACGGTCGCATCGCCTGTCACGCGGCCGATAGGGTTGACCTTGCTGGCCGCCCGGGGTTTGCCCTTTTTGCCGCTGACGGGTGTCGGACCGAAGAAGATGCACACCGCCTTGCCCGGCGGCCAATAGGCCAGCTCACCGACCTCCATGTCGCTGCGAGCGTCCTTAGCCAGGGGGCAGGTCACGGGCGTGTCGAAGTACACCTCATCGCCCCAGGTGTTGACCGTGCTTTCGATGGGCAAGGCCTGGACGACGGCGGAAGCGCAGGGAGTATCGCTCAGCTCAGCCTGGGCGACGAGATCGTCCGACGGAGATGGTGATCATCTTTCCCATGGGCCATTCCGGATGCCAGATTCCTTATCGTCCCGACGCGCAGCGGATCACCACACAAACCAGCCGCTGCGGGCTGGTATTGGTCAGGCGGTGGGGTTCGTCCCCTGTCGTGGCCGCCAATTGCCCGGCGGGGACGGTGGTTTCGGCGCCTTTGCCCGCCACCTTGGCCGTGCCGGTGACCACGTAATACAATCGCTCGGCGGCCGGGACGTCGAGCTTCTGGCCGGGCTCCATGCACAGCAAGTCCGCCAAGATGAATCGGCCCTTGTGGAGGTGGACCACCTGCGGCTTGGCTGAGGCGAAACGCACCTTGGAAATTGCGTTAACAGTGTTCATGGGTCCTGATCGTCTCCTTGCGGCCGGTAAGCCCTTCGGCCTTCACCGGGCGAAAGCTTGGAAAACAAGGCTCCCTTCAACTAATATTATCGCCTGGACCGGCGGTGGTTCCCTAATCCATTTATGATACCGCAGGCCGAATGCATGAAGATCGCTCTGGCGCAGATCAATCCGATTGTTGGCGACATCGCGGGGAACGCGGCCAAGATGGTCGAGTGCCTCACCAAGGCCGAGGCAGCCGGGGCGGACCTGGTGGTTTTTTCGGAATTGTCGGTGGTGGGGTATCCGCCGCGAGACCTGCTGCGGAAGGAGCAGTTCGTTGCCGACAACGTCGCAGCCGTGGACGACCTGGCCCGGCGTTGCACGAAAGTCGCGGCCTTGGTGGGATACGTCCGGCCCGCGCCGGCAAAGACGGGCCGGCCGCTCCAGAACGTCGCGGCCTTGCTGGCCGGGGGGACGGTTCGACACGTCCACGTCAAGAGCCTGCTGCCCACCTATGACGTCTTCGACGAGACGCGGTACTTCCAGCCCGGCCCGGCCGGGGAGTGCGTGGAGTTTGGCGGCCTAAAGATTGGGCTGAGCATTTGCGAGGACCTGTGGGACGCCATCGCCCTGGGCAGGGAGCTTTACGGGCGCGACCCGATGGCCGAGTTGAAGGCGGCCGGGGCGCAGGTGATCGTCAACATGGCCGCCAGCCCGTATCAGATGGCCAAGGCCGCCCTCCGCGAGGAGCTGCTGGCCCGCCAAGCCGTCCGCACCGGCTGCCCGATTGTGTACGTCAACCAGGTCGGTGGAAACGACAAGCTGATCTTCGACGGGGGCAGTTGCCTGATGGGGGCTGAGGGTAAGGCACTAGCCCGGACAGGCAGCTTCCGCGAAGACCTGTTGGTGGCGGACCTGGAGTCAGGCGGCCGAGTCGAGCCGGTGGGTCAAGAGATGGCGCGGCTGTCGGCGGCGTTGAAACTCGGCCTGGCGGACTACGTCCACAAGTGTGGGTTCCATAGCGTAGTGATGGGGCTGTCGGGGGGGATCGACTCCTCCGTCGTGGCCGTACTGGCCGCCGACGCCCTGGGACCGGCCAACGTGCTGGCCTTGGCCATGCCCAGCCGCTACAGTTCTGCCCATAGCCTGGAAGATGCCCGGGCTGTGGCGGACAACCTGGGCATCGAGCTGCGCGTCCTGCCCATCGAACCGGTCCATGCCGCCTACGGTCTGGTGCTGGGCCAAACGATGCCGCTGGGGTCTTGCGAGTCCACGGAAGAAAACATCCAGGCCCGCATCCGCGGCAACATCGTGATGGCCCACAGCAACAAGTACGGCCACCTGGCCATCGCCACGGGGAACAAGTCGGAACTGTCCACCGGCTATTGCACGCTGTATGGCGACATGGCCGGGGGGTTGTCGCCCATCGGCGACGTGCTCAAGACCGTGGTGTACAAGCTGGCTGAGCAACTCAACGCCGAGTCCACGTGGCAGATGATCCCGCGGTGCGTTTTTGAAAAACCCCCCAGCGCCGAGCTGAAGCCCAACCAGCGCGACCAGGATAAGCTGCCCCCTTACGATCTTTTGGATGAAATCCTGCGGCGGTACATCGAGGACGATTACACGGTTCAGCAGATCATCACCGAGGGGTTCGACCCTGCAACCGTCCAGCGCATCGTGCAGATGGTGGATAGTGCCGAGTTCAAGCGCCGCCAGGCCGCCCCCGTCCTGAAGGTTACCCGCCGAGCCTTCGGCAGCGGCCGACGGATGCCCATCGCCCAAAGGTATGCCCCCCTGACCTAAGGACTAGGGGGGGCAATGCTGTGTTTACATAACTTATTTATAATAAGGGTATTATATTATTTTAATGCCATGAAGTGTCACAGGGAACTACCGCCCTGGCAAACAGACAGGTTGTTTTATCAGAGAATTCGGATTTTGTCCCTGATAGTCATTGACAATGAGTACAATACCGCATAAAATATGTCATGTTGTCGGAGGAGTGTTGTTACAGGATGCTTAGCTTGAGCATCCTGGGAGGCTGAAAGGCTGCTCACCTCTCTTGCCCCCTGTGTTGAAGTGTTTGTTAGGCTTTTTGCCGTATGAGAAGGAGTGGCAAGATGAGGTCCTATCTTTTACCCCTGGCTCTGGGTTCTCTTTTGATCGCCGGTTTATCGCTTCCGGCTCAGGCCAGCATCACTGACTATAGTTGCGCAGCCGATAGCGATGGCGCTATTGACTGCGTGGCCTCGTGGGACTCCAACACCTACGAGTTAACCATGACGGGCAACCAGTATTGGGGCCCAGGCCACATGTTGGGAGACTTCACCACCGACACGGAAGAGGATCCCAACGTGACACTGATCACCTTCGTGGACAACGACACGGTGTTTGCGTGGACTGAGTACGTGGTGAACGTGTACATGGGCAAGAAGTTCACGCTGTCCAACGCACAGGTGTTCGCGCCATCCGGTTGGGCGTCGGTCGTGACCCAGCCTTTGGGCTCGCCTTCGACGATCTACGACGCGGACGGACGTCTCTGGAGCTATATGGGTGTGGTGGATTACACCGGAGGCACGCCCGTCCCGACCAGCGGAGGCAGCCTGAGCTTCAGCTACAAAATGTCTTTCACGGGCAGTATCCAGTATGAGCAGGAGATGAACCCTATCCCCGAGCCGGCCACGTTGACCCTGTTGGCCCTGGGTGGGTTGGCGCTGTGGAGGCGGCGCCGGTCGTAATTTCCTAACTGCGATTGATGTTTTGGGCGAGCCGATGCGTACGCCGGCTCGCCTGTCTTTTGCGCGAACAATCAGGCGAGGCTTGGGCGGTTCGTTCGTTAAACGTCCCTGGGGTCGGTGATGTGGCCGGTGACGGCGCTGGCGGCGGCGGTCAGGGGGCTGGCCAGGTAGATGCCCGCGTGCTTGTGCCCCATGCGGCCGGGGAAGTTGCGGTTGGTGGTGGAGACGACCTTGATCGGCTCGTTGACCCGCCCGAAGGTGTCCGCCGGGCCGCCCAGGCAGGCGGCGCAACTGGCCGGGCCGATGCTGGCAGCCGGCGTCCTGGAAGATCTGCCGCAGCGTCTTGCCGCCGACCTGCGAGGCGGTCCAGGTCGGCGTCCACCTCGACGGTGGCCGGGACGATGAAGGTGTCCACCTTGACCGTCCTGCCGGCCAGGACCGTCGCCGCGGCCAGGAAGTCGGTGGTCTTGCCGCCGGTGCAGGAGCCGATGTAGACGCGGTCGATCCGCACGTCCTTCAGCTGCCGGGCGGTGGCGCGGCGGTCGGGCGAGTGCGGCTGGGCGACCGTCGGCTCCAGTCGGCGAGGCGTCGAACTCGTACACCTTCGGCGTAGGTGGCGTCGGGGTCGGACTGGTAGACCGCTGAAAGGGCTTGTCGGTCCGCGCGCGGACGTAGTCCAGCGTGACCTGCGTCGGCGGCGATGATGCCGTTCTTGCCGCCGGCCTCGATGGCCATGTTGCACAGCGTCATCCGCTCGTCCATGTTCAGCGCGGCGACGGCCTCGCCGGCGAACTCCATCGCGCAGTAGGTCGCCCCGTCCACGCCGATCTCGCCGATGACGTGCAGGATCAGGTCCTTGGCCATCAGGTACGGCGGCATGCGGCCGTGGAAGACGAACCTCAGCGTCGGCGGGACCTTCAGCCACAGCTTGCCCGTGCCCATGACGAAGGCCGCCTCGGTGTTGCCGATGCCCGTGGCGAACTCGCCGAACGCCCCGTGGGTGCAGGTGTGGCTGTCGGTGCCCAGCAGCAGCTCGCCGGGCCGCGTGTGGCCGCTCTGGGGCAGGGCGACGTGGCAGACGCCCCGGTAGCTGGTCTGCTGCGGGATCGGTGTAGGGGTTGGGCATGCCCTCGGCCCGGCGGCATGAAGTCGGGGTCGTAGTAATGCCGGATGCCCTGGCGCTTGGCGAAGTCGCGGAGGATGTCGACGTTGCGGTGGGCCTTGGCGTCGGCGGTGAAGATGTAGTGGTCGGGGATGATCACGATCTTCTCCGGGTCGAAGACCTTGCCGTCGCGGCCGAACTGCTCCTCGAAGATGCCGATCGTGCCCGGCCCGCAGACGTCGTGGGTCATCAGCACGTCCACGCGGCACCAGACGTTCTCGCCCACCGCGACCGAGGGCCTGTCCGCGTGGGCGGCCAGGATCTTTTCCGTGATCGTCATGCCCATGGTTCGCTCGCGTGTCTGTTGTTTTCGCATGTCCAGCCCCTCCGGGCCGGACCAGCGGACCAAGCATGTTAAGCCTTCGCGGCCGGGCAATCAACCGGCCAGCCGCTTCATCACCGGATGGTCTTGATGTGCCTCGCGGGGAAGGGTAAAGGTACCTTCCTTGCAACGGTTCCAGCCGGTTCGCGTGGAACAGGATTCCACGATGGGCACACCGAAGCACGTCATGCGTTTCCGAGTCCGCTACAGCGAGGTGGACCGGATGGGTGCGGTCTACAACTCGCGGGCCTTGGAGTGGTTCGAGGCCGCGCGGGTGGAGCTGCTGCGGGCCATCGGCCTGCCGTATGACTGGATGGAGCAGCAGGGGGCGCACCTGCCGGTGGTCCAGGCCCACGTGGACTACCTCAGCCGGGCGGGCTTCGACCAGGAGCTTCAGACGACGGCCACGGCCACCATGCCGGGCAAGGCGTCGGTGCGGTTCGACATCTGCGTCACCGACGCCGCCAGCGGCAGGGAAATCCTCCGCGGCTACACGCTGCACGCCATCACCGACAGGTCCGGCAAGTGCGTCCGCCCGCCCCGCTGGCTGAGCGATGCCCTCGGTGGCGATGCGTCGGGTGGGTCACGTTGCCTTTGATCCAGCGGGAACGACCCCTGGGGGATGGCTATTCGCTCAGGCCTTCCAGGATGCCGGAGATGTCCACGTAGTTGCCGATCAGTTCCCTGGCCTCCTGGATGCGCTGCTCGTCGTCGGGGGTGATCTTGAAGACCGTTTCCTGCAGCCGGGCCGCCAGGGTGTAGGTGTCCTCGCTGCACTGGATGGTCGGCAGGCCCGATTCCACCAGCAGGTTCATCACGTTGCCCATGGGCACAAACCCGCCGGTGAGCACCAGCCCGACCACCGGCGGGGGGGAGGTCTTGACCAGCATGTAGGTGCTCACGATGGCCAGGATGTTGTCGTTGCGGTCGCCGGGGGTGATGACCAGCGTGCCGTCTTTCAGGTAGGAGACCATGTGGCTGGCCTCCATGCCGGCCACGATGACCTTGCCGACGCGGTTGCCCAGCGCCGCGGTGCCGCACAGGATCCGCCCTCCCAACTGCTGGGCCACCTGGCCGACGGTGGGAGACGCCAGCGTCTGCTTGTACGGCACGGTGCCGAAGGAGCGGATGCCCAGGTTCTCCAGCCCCTTGGTGGTGGCCTCCTTGACGCGGTCGTACTTCTCCGGCCAGACCTTGTTGACGACGACGCCCATCAGGTCGGCGCCGCGGGCGGTGAGGAAGGTCCGCGCACAGGGAGATGTCGTCGATGGCCCGGCCGATGCCGCCGCCGCTGATGAGCAGCGCCCGGGCGCCGATGAGCTTGGCCACGTCCGCGGCCGAGAGCTTCAGCACCGATCCCATCGCCACGTGCCCCATCCCTTCGATGACGACCACGTCGTTGTCTGCGGCGAGGCGCCGGCAGACGGCCGACGACCTTCTCCGCCAGCTCCGGCACGTGCAGGTCGTAGATCTCATGCTCCACGCGCCCGCGGGTCAGCGGCACGGCCATGGACGCCGACTCCGCCCGGTCCATGTGCATGACCCGCGTCACCAGCAGGGCGTCCTCGTGAAGCGGGTGCCCGTTGACCACGCTCACCCGCTGGCCCAGCGGCTTGGTGTAGCCCACCCTCAGGCCGCGCTGCTGGAGGGCGCTGATCAGCCCGATGCAGAACGTCGTCTTGCCCACGTCCCGCTGCGTGCCGACGATGTAGAGTGGCTTCACGGTCTGTCTCACCTCTGGGACTGCACGCGCCTGCTTGGCCAGGCGGGCCACCAGTTGCTCCGACAGGACGACGATGTCTTCCAGACCCAAGAACGACTCGATGTTCGCCGGCAGCAGCAGGGCGGCCGAGGGGGCAAGCTCCTCGTCGCCGGCGTACCACGCCAGGCGCACGCGCAAGCGGGGAAAGACTTGAAACTCGATCACCATGTCGCCGCCCGGTGGGGCAGCCGGTGAGGCAAAGCCTGCGACGGTGTCTCTCAGCACCCTGCCGCCCAGCGCCTCAGCCGCGCAGCGAAGCGCCTGGCCGTCGCGCCCGACCGTCCGGCAGAGACGCTCGATCACGCGCTGTTGATAGACACCGGCATACCCTCGGCCTCCCGGAAGATCGGCGAAGGTGATCGTGGGGGGCCTGGCTCGGGCCGGCTGGACACGCCCAGGTAATGCAACGTCAGGACCCGCCACCAAGGCCCGACCGGCTGGCCGGACGAGTCGCGCACCCCGCCGCCGTCCAGCTCCACGGTCCACACGTCGTCCAGGACGGGGATCGTCCAGGCCTGACCGGTCCCGGAGGCGCCCAACCACTGGAGCTGCTCGGCCGGCTGCACGCGGATAGCCATCAGGGCCTGCGCCGCCGCCTCGTCGTAGTTTTGCTGCGGAGGAGGCACGGTGATCCGGCCGGCGGGTTCATTTGGACCTTTTTGCATGTGCATTTGCATCCGCATCGCCTTTGCCCTTCAGCCGCTGCTGGATGCTCTCCAGACACTGCTTGGCGCGGGGGTCGTTCTTGACCTGAGAGAGCCTTCGCTCCAGCTCCCGCACGTCCACGGCCTCGCCCAGGCATTGGGCCGCGGCCGGGCACCAATCGGCGCACCGCGGCAGCGCTTCCCGCAGCAGCACGTGCCCGCATCGGCAGGTCCGCTTGGGTTCGTCGGTGAAGAACTCCACGATCCGCCCGCAGGAAGGGCAAGGCACCAGGACGCTGTCCAGGTTCCGCGGCATCATCCGGCCTGGACATTTGCATCGTCATGGTGTTCTGGGTCGCCTTATCCGTGTCGGGCCGCGTCGAGGAACGAATCGCAGTAGATCATCTTTCCCAGCAGCAGTTCCGCCGTGATGGCCGTGTTCATCAATTCGGTGTCCAGCGGGTCCATGATGGCGGCGTCCAGCCCGTGCGCCATGGCCATGGCCAGGTACGTGCGGTTGATCAGTCCGCGCTGGCTGCAACGCTGGGAGACGTTGGACAGGCCCAGCACCAGGTGCGGCGGGGGGTCGGCGAACGCTCGGATCTGGGAGATGGCCTCCATGCAGTGCGTCGGGGTTTTTGGCGGCGACGTTGACCGGCAGGATGATGGGGTCGATGAAGAGCCTGTCCATCGGCAGCCCGCCCTCCATGGCGATGGTGATGATCTGGGCGCCCAGCTCGACGCGCTTCTCCACGTTGCCGGGCACGCCGTCGGCGTCGATCGTCAGGCCGATCAGGCCGGCCCCGTGCTCCACGGCCAGACCCACGTACTGGGTGGCGATCTCCGGGTCGGCCTTGCTGGAGTTGAGGATCTTCTCCCCCGGCACCTGGGGGACGACGGCCGCCATGACCTCCCACTTGGCCGTGTCGATCGACAGCGGCGCGTCGCGTCACGGCGCGGATGGTCTCCACCAGCCACAGCATGGCCCCCTGGGCGTCGCTGACGGCCGGGCCCGACGTTCACGTCCAGGGCCGTGGCCCCGGCGGCGAGCTGCCGCTTGGCCAGGTCCTGGATGACCTTGGCGTTCTTGCTGCGGATGGCCTGCTTGACGTTCTCGAACATCCCGTTGATGCGTTCGCCGATGACGTACATGGGTTTCGTCCTTTCCTAGGTCTTCGATCCGCCGGGCGTGAAGCGGTCGATGGCCTTCTTGGCTTCCTGGATGGCCTCGGGATGCCGCAGGACCAGCAGTTCCGCCCCGGCCTGCAGCAGCACCATGGCCGTGGCCGCCTCCCACATCGACGCCCCACCGCGGGCGGTTCTCGTCGGTGACGCTGGCGAAGGCCGGGGCCTTGGCCTCCTTGACGCGCCAGGCCTCGAACCCCACGTCGCAGATCACCGGCTGGGCCAGCAGCTTGTCGCCCCGCAGCGCCGGCCAGCCGGCCCCGCTCCTGGATGCTGTAGACGTACTCCATGCCGTAGCCCAGCGCGCTGGTGGTGGGGAAGATCACGATGTCCTTCAGCGGGAAGCCCGCGTCGGAGCAGAGGATGTTGACCTGCTTGGCGATGTTGATGTCCAGCGGGCTTTCGGCGATGAGCTTGTGCTTGTCGGCCAGGCACACGGCCACCAGGGTGCGGTAGTTCTTCTCCCGGGCCGTGCCGATGAGGCAGTTCTCGTTCTTGGCCGGCGGCCGAGGCGGCCGGCAGGACCTGGTTGTCCTTCTCGTCCACGCCGCAGCCCCAGATGATCAGCGGCACGCCCACGGCCGCGAGGACCTCCTTGACGGTCTCGGCGCACTGCTGGGGCGGAGCGGTCGCCGGAATCGGGATGCGCCCCGGCCAGGCGCAGGCAGATCAGCTCGGCGCCGAACTCGACGGCCTTCTTGGCCCAGCTGCCCGGGCGAGGCCAGGGCCGTCGCCGTAGGCCTTGCGGAGCGGCTCGGGCCAGGTCTCCCCGCCGCTGTCCCAGACCTCCACGGCGATGGCGGGCCGCTGGCCGACCGAGCCCTCGAAGGCCAGGAACGGCAGCGCCGCGGCCCCGCCGATGGTGACCGTGCTGGTCCGCGTGCCGCCCTCTTCGGCCGTGGCCCCGAGGACCACGGTGTTGATCGTGCTGGTCCACTTCTCCGAAACGTCGGGAACGCTGGATGGCATGAGCGCTCCTTTTACCGGTGCGTTGGCGCGTCCGGGTGCAGGTTGCGGCAGGCACAGCCGGGCCAGCGCCTCGATGGCCGGCCGCGCCGCCTGGCCGGCCTGATCGTCCAGCGGCAGGCCCTGGGCGCAGCGGCGGTACAGGTCCTCGTCGAACGGCACGCGAACGATCGCGCTGACGCCCGGGACGTCCAGGTCTTCGCCTTCGGAAGCAGTCTCCGGCCAGGCCCGGCTGGCCGACCTTGTTCAGCACCAGCACGCGGCGTCCGACGCGGACCGGCAGAGCGATCGGCCAGTTGGGCGATGCGGCGGGCGCTGGTCAGCCCGACCGACGTGGCCTCGGCCACCAGGACCAGCACGTCCACGTCGTCCACCGTCAGGCGCGAAAGATACTCCATCCCCGCCTCGCAGTCCACCACCACGACCGGATAGGCGCCGCGCAGCTCCTTGAGGTAGCGCCGCAGCAGGCCGTTGACGTAGCAGTAGCACTTGGGGCCTTCCGGCCGGCCCATCGTCAGCAGGTCAAAGCCGCTGCTCCTCGGTGAGCACCTCGGCCAGCCACTGGTCCATCAGCCGCTCCTTGGGGATTTCGCTGACCTTGGCGGCGGCCTGGCCCATCCGGTCGCGGAGGTCGGCGATCGTGTCCTCCACGGGCACGCCCAGCGTCAGGCCCAGCGTCGCGTTGGGGTCGGCGTCCACGGCCAGGATGGGCTTGATCCCCGCGCGGACCAGCTGCCGCAGGACCATCGCCGCCAGCGTGGTCTTGCCCGAGCCGCCTTTGCCGCTGAATGCCAGGATGCGTACTCGGCCATCTCTAGGCTCGCCTCCCGGCCGCCATCTCGGCCATGACGCGCGGGAACAGCTCGATGTTCGTGTGCGGGAAGAAGCAGGCCGAGACGAACTGGTCCATGAACGTCGGATCGGTGCTCAGCTCGAAGTACGTCGTTCGCGCGGCGATGTCGAACATCTCCTCGTAGCACTCGGTGCACAGTGGCCGCCAGCTTCGCCCCGGCGATGGAGGTGTTGCCCACGAAACGCAGGCGGTCCGGGGGACACGTCCGGCAGCAGGCCGATGAACACGGCGTTGCCGAGGTTCAGGAAGTTGCCGAACGCCCCGGCCACCATGATCTCCGCCACGTCCGTCGAAGGTCATGTTCAGGGCGTTCAGCAGGACCGTCGCGGCCGCGTAGATCGCCCCCTTGGCCCGCAGGAGGTTGTTGATGTCGCCCTGGGTGATGGTGATGTCCGCCTGTGGTGCCGGTCTGCGCGGCCGGAACGACCAGCCACTCCAGCTCGCCGTGCCGGCCGAGGCGGATCCTTCCGGCCGCGGCATCGCGGTTCAGCCGCCCGGTCCTGTCGATCAGGCCCACCCGCAGCATCTCCGCCACCAGGTCCACGTAGCCGGTGCCGCAGATGCCCGCCGGCGGCGCCGAGCCGACCGTGGAGTAGTTCAGCACGTGCTCGGCGTCGGCCAGGCGGATGTGGTCGATCGCCCCGCGGGTGGCCCGCATGCCGCTGCGGCATTCGGCCCCCTCGAAGGCCGGCCCGGCCGAGGCGCTGGCGCAGACCAGGAAGTCCTGGTTGCCGATGACGATCTCCCCGTTGGTGCCGATGTCGATCAGCATGCGCACCTCGTCGCTGTGCGCCAGGCCCGTGGCGTAGATGCCGGCCACCAGGTCCGCCCCCACGAACCCGGCCACGCACGGCAGGCAGTACAGCAGCCCGCGCGGGTTGATCTGCAGCCCGACCTCCGCCGCGCGGAAGGGCGGCAGGTGGTAGGCCGCGCCCGACGTAGGGCTCCTTGCGGATGTTCTCCGCCGGCAGCCCCAGCATCAGGTGCATCATCGTGGTGTTGCCGGCCGCGGAGATCAGCGAGATGTCCGCCGGTCCCAGCCGGTAGCGGGTCGTCAGCTCCCGGATCAGCTCGTTGAGGTCGCCGACGATCGCCTCCCGCAGGGCCCGTTCGTTGTCGGGGCTTTGGGAGGCGTGGATGATCCGGCGGATCACGTCGGCGCCGTAGGCGGCCTGGGAGTTGTACTTGGCCGCCCGGCCCAGCGTCTGCCCGTCGCGCAGGTCCACCAGGTGGCAGACCACGGTGGTGGTGCCGATGTCGGCGGCGATGCAGAAGTTCCGCCGTGCTGGTGTCGCCGGCCTCCACGTCGATGATCTCCGTCAGCGGCCCGCGATAGCCGGTCACGGCGGTCACCTTCCAGTCGGCCTTGCGCAGCAGGTGCGGGCAGCAGGCGGGTGACCTTCAGCCCCATCTGGAAGTCCTTGCAGCCAATGGCCTTACCCAGCACCTGCTCCAGCCGCTGCAGGTCGGAGACGTTGTCCTCCAGGCTGGGGGGCGTCAAGTCAAGGTAGCGTCTTGCGGACCAGCGGGGACAGCGGCACGCCCCGGCCGGCCAACTTGCCAGGTCGGCCAGGAAGGGCACTTCGCCCGGCACGTGTTCCGGCGCGCCGGCCAGGCGGGTCTCGGGGGGGATCTCCACCACCAGGTCCGACTCGACGCGTCCCTGGCAGGCCAGGATGTAGCCCTGCTGAATCTCCTGGCGGGTGAAGAACTCGATGGAGCCGCCGGAGACCGTCCCCTGCGCGGACGATCACGCGGCAGCGCCCGCAGACGCCCTCGCCGCCGCACAAGGAGTTGATGAACACGCCCGCCTTGGCCGCGGCGGCCAGGATCGTCGTACCCGGCGGGGACCTCCACCGTCACCCCGTCGGGCCTGAACTCCACTGTGTAAGTTTTGGCCATCGTGCTCGAGTTGTCGTCGCTCCGTCGCTGAAGCTTTGGAGCGTCGGTGACTGCCGGTCAGCGGTCTAGCGGCGTGTTGACTTTGCTGCGACAATCAAACCCGCCGCCCCGTCAGGTGCTTTTCCACTCGGTCTTGAGGAACGGTCCGATCCCCGAAGCCTCTTTGGGACCGACCAGGACCTCCCAGCCCGATTCATCCGCCAGCGAGGCGGACATGACGGCCACCAGGCCGGGAATGATAAGGCGACGGCGGTTCATCTTCTCCTTGACGCCGCTGGCCTTCAAGGCAGCGGTGATCGTCTTGGGGTTGAACTTGTCCGCCGCCCAGCTCGTCAGCACGCTGGTGCCTTCGGTGTCCACCGCCAGGATGCGGCAGGGGATGCGCGAGGCTTCCACCTCCGACTCCACCGCGTAGTAGCTCAGCGAGAAGTTCGTAGTCACCAGCAGGGGGCTGGTGTCGGCGATGTCGCCGATCTCGTAGAGTTTGGCTTCGACCTGCACCGGCTTTTGGGGATCGGTGTAGATGTTCTGTCGCGTGGTCAGGATCGGCAGGAGCTGGTACGGCTGCCAGGCGTCGGAGATGACGACGGCGGCGTACTTACAGACGTACGCGCAGGCGTCCAGGGCAGCGGCGTCTTTATCATCCCCGCAGGCAATGGCCAGCACCGGACACCCCAAGGGACGGAACTTCTTGTTCAGCGCGGCCCGGCGGGTCTGGGTCAAAAAGGCCAACGCCTGTGACGGCCTTGCGTCGCCCGGAGAGATCAGGACGTTCTTGACGCCCTTGGCGCCCAACGCCTCGACACGCTCCGCGATGGCCTCCAACGGGCCCGCCACGCACAGGGCGCGCCGGTCTTTTCAGCCAAGCCCGCCAAGTCTTCCACCGATGCCTGGCCGGTGGCGTAGAGCACGGGCCTGGCGCCGGCCAGCACGCTTGTCGCTACGGCCGTAAGGCTATCGAGCTGTTGGCTCATCAACACCATAGGCACGCCCAGCTCTTTGTGGAGGATCTCCGCGGCTGCTTGGAACTTGTCGAGGGAGCCGGACTCGTTGACCAGCGCGATCATGTCCGGGTGGAGAATCTCACCGACGCGGGGGAACTGGAGTTGCTTGAACACCGCGCACGCCTGCCGCAACACGTCGGGCGGGTGGGTATCGCAGAGTCTCAACGCCACGGCGGGGGGGTTGTAAAACTTGTCGTCGTGGCGGAACAGGACCGTCTCCTGACCCACCTGGAGGGGATTGGGGTCCGGTCCGATTTTCACCAGCCGCTGCGGCGGGGCGGAGGCCTCGCTCAGCTCGGCGCGGGCCTCGGCCGACAAACGCGGGCAGGCGTCCAGTCCCGCCTGGCCGGAGGCGACCTTCATCGCAAACGCCAGGCACGTCGGCACGCCGCACTCGCGGCAGTTCTCTTTCGGGAGGCGCTTGTAGATGTCCAATCCCGTCAGGGCCATGTCTGCACTCCTTGTTCCTACTACATCAGCGAGCTCATGCTCAAGGCCGGGTGTCCCACGCGTTGGAGGTGCTCCAGGAGCTGGTCTGAAGTCGTCGCGACGGTCTCATCGGCAATCTTGTCCACAAAGGCCGTCAATTTCATCTCGGCGGCGCGTTTTTCCAGCCGCTCGCGCATGTATTCCTTGAGTTCCTTGGGCATCCAGACCAGCCGGGGCAGTCCGCCCTCGGCCCGGATGAACTTCCGGCTGGACAGGTACAGTCGGCCGACGCCCAAAAAGCCCGGCGTCTGTGCCCCGCCGCCGACGCTGCCGGCCAGCGTCGAGAACGGCATGCCGATCGGCGTGTCGCCGGTGTACTCGCGGTTGACGACCATCACCCCGTTGGCCTCGGGGACGATCGCGATGATGCATTCGAAGCACCCGCAGGAGGTCATGGGGGATTGCAGCAGGCTGTAGGCGCTGAACTGGTTCACCGAGCCGTTGGAGCGTTCGTGCACGAACTTGTTGACGCCCTCCCACTCGCCGTTCGGCTCGTTGATGCATCGGCTCTTTGGCACCGGCTGGTTGCAACCAGTGGGGTTGATCTCGTACGCCGCCTGGCCGTCCAGCCAGTTGTACGCCCCGCACAACCCCAGCCGCTCGGGTGTGATGATGCACACGTGGTTGGGGGCGAAGGACTGGCACAGCGTGCAAGAGTAGAAGGTGTCCACGGACTCATCCGTCATGTCCGCCACCCGCTCGTCGCGGGCATTGCAGATGGGCTTGGCGCGCTGGATCAAGGCGGCCACCTTGTCGCTGTGGGTCGTGAGGGCGACGGCGATCTTGTCCACGATGCCGCCGTATTCATCGTGCAGCTTGGCGTGGAGGATCGTGCCGATGTGTTTGAGGCGGAACCCCGCCTTGATCGCCGCCTTGCTGACGCGGCACCAAATCTGGTCGCGCTGACCGGTGTGCATGAAGCCCATCGCGCCGTTGCAGTAGCGGTGGATCTGGCGTTCCAGGATGCCCTCGAAGTCCTTTTTCATTTTCCGTCCCGCCACGCGGACGTGCACGGCCAGGTCGGCCGCCCCGCCCTCGGCGACGGCGTCCAGGTCCTGGCCGCGAACGGTGATCTGGCCGTCGGTGATCTCCTCCAGGGGGGCGGATTCCAGCAGCTCCACCGCGCGGGAGTACTTCCCGCCGAACTGCGCGTGCATGTCTTCCCGACGGATCCGCTCGCCCTCAAAGGCCGGGGAATAGGACACCGGGATGTTGACCTCCTCGACCTTGACCTTCACGCCCCGCACCTGCACGCACGTGGGCACCAACTGCGCCGGATCGGTCTGGCGGACCAGGGCCTCGTAGGTCGTGACGCCCGTGGGATGGACTTCCGGGGTGGATTCGTGATCGCTGATGACCGGGAAGCCCATCGCGATGGCCCCGGCGCCCACGGCGTACCAGTCGTCGGGGATCGGCCCGAACGTGATGCCGAAGGCGAAGATGCGGTCCTTGCAGTATTTCAGGCAGTTGCGCCACTCGCCCTTCTTGTGGCCGCCAAACATCAGCGCCCCGCGAATGGCCCAGTCCAGCACGTAGATAGCCGAGTGCGTGTCCCTCCCGACGGGCACGATGTATGTGTCCCAGCCCAGCTCCACGCCCTCGGCGATGAGCTGGTCCTTCATGCTCTTACCATCGCGGGCGCACAGCAGGAAGGTCAGGATGCTTCGCTTCTGAAGCTCGCGGACCGTGTTCACGGCGACGGCGTTGCTGGGGGCCGGGCCCAGGATGGCGGCAAAGCCTGGCATCCGGCCGTCCACTAACTGGATGCCCAACTCGCGGAGCACCGTGTCGGAGATGAAGCCTGTGCAACCCTCCTCGATGGATTCCTTGTTGGCGTAACGGAGGGCGCACGTGGCCTCCAGGGCCAGCAGGGTCGCAATCCCGGCGTCCAGGCCGTCGCCCAGGTACGGCAGCCACAGGCGCTCGGATGGCTCTTGCGGCAGCAGCTCGCGGCAGTGTGCCATCAGGGGTTTCATGTCGGCCAGCGACCGGACCTCCAGGCCCATCAGGGAATAGGTCATCGGCAGGAAAAAGGCCGTCTCAGGGAACTGAATTTTAAAATCCTCCCCTTTGTCCTTGATGGCTTGGGCCAGGCCCGATTCAGCCTCCTGGACGAAGGCGTGAGAGCCCCGAATGACCGACGCTATGACTTGCTTCGACATAACACAGACTCCTATCTATCGCTTTAAAGCTGCTCCGCTTGAGGTGCTGTTTAAGAGGGCTTCGATTTCACCCTTGGCTACACGCTGGGCCGTCTGCGACCGCCGGCAGAGGGGACAGACTTGCTCCAGCGGCACGTGCTGGGGCAGGAGGGGGCGGATGTGCTCCAGTTGCCGCAGCGGGGCGAACGGCCGCCCGCAGGTCTGGCAGCGGGCCAGGTCCACGTTGGTCTTCCACGTCTTCATCCGACGCAGCGGCCCATCGTCGATGGTGGCGACATGTCCGGTGGGGCAGACGGCCACGCAGGCGCCGCATCCGATGCAGACGTCCGAGGCCTCGTCGAACGGGGAGCCCACCCGGCGTTCCACGCCCCTTCCGGCGAAGCCGATGGCCGCGATGCGAAGGACCTCCTCGCAGGCGCGGACGCACAGCCCGCAGACGATGCAAGTCTCGTTGGGGTCGTCGGTCGGATAGGGCGTTTCCGTCACCCCGTACTTGGCCGCCAGGTCCCGTACCACATCGCTGGCCGGGCAGTGCGCCAACAGCAGCTCCAGGACGATCCGCCGCACCTGCCGGACGGCTGGGGAGTCCGTCTGAACCTCTAAATCCTCCGAGGCTGGATATTGGCAGGAGGGCACCAGGCTACTCCTGCCGGCAGAGCTCACCTCCACCAGGCACACGCGGCAGGCCGCGTAGGGCTCCAACGACTCGTGGTGGCAGAGGGTGGGGATGTCCTTGCCCATCCGGCGGCAGACCGCAAGGAGCGTCTTGCCCGAGCGAGCTTCAACCTTCTGACCGTCCACGGTGAGTTGGAACGTCTCATCAGTCATGTCGGATTGCTTCCTAGTTAATCACGACGGCCTCGAACGGACAGGTTTCAAAACACGCCCGGCAGCGGATGCACTTGTCCGCCTCGATCTTGGCGGGGACTTTGTTCGTCCCGTCGCGGATCGCGTCGGTCGGACAAACCTTCAGGCATCGCCCGCAGGCCTTGCACGTCTCCTGGTCGATGCTCAGGTGGATCAAGGCCGTGCACACCCCGGCCGGACATCGCTTGTCCACCACGTGCGCCAGGTATTCGTCTTTGAAGTATTTCAGCGTGCTGAGGACCGGATTGGGCGCCGTCGTCCCCAGACCGCACAGCGAGCCAGTTTTAACGCCCACCGCCAGGGCCTCCAGACGGGCGAGGTCCTGCTCGCTGCCCTGGCCGCCGCAGATCCGCGTCAAAACGTGCAGCATGTTCTTGATGCCCTCGCGGCAGGGGGTGCACTTGCCGCAGGATTCCTCCCTCAGGAAGTTCATGAAGTACCGGGCCACGTCCACAATGCAGGTGCGGTCGTCCATGACGATCATGCCGCCCGAACCCATCATCGCCCCGACCTCGGTCAGCGCCTCGAAGTCGATGGGCAGGTCTAGCAGCGATTCGGGGATCACCCCGCCGGAGGGCCCGCCGGTCTGGACGGCCTTGAACTTCCGCCCCTTGGGCACGCCGCCGCCGATGTCGAAGATGATCTCGCGGAGGTGGATGCCCATCGGCACCTCGACCAGCCCGGTGTTGTTGATCTTGCCCACCAGCGAGAAGACCTTCGTGCCCTTGCTCTTTTCCGTGCCGATGCCGGCGAACCAATCGGCCCCGCGATTCAGGATCAGCGGCACGTTGGCCCAAGTCTCGACGTTGTTGATCACGGTGGGCTTGCCCCACAGGCCCCGCTCGGCGGGGTAGGGGGGCTTGGGCGAAGGCGTGCCTAATCGACCTTCGATGCTGGCCATCAGGGCCGTCTCCTCCCCGCAGACAAATGCCCCAGCCCCCCGGCTGACGTGCACGTGAAAGTTCAACGGGCTTCCTAAAATGCCCTCGCCTAGCAAGCCGTAAGCCTCGGTCTGTTCGATGGCGACGGTCACGTTGTGCACGGCCAGGGGGTACTCGGCCCGGACGTACACGTAGCCTTCCTGGGCGCCGATGGCGTAGGCGCCGATCAGCATGCCTTCCAGCACGCTGTGGGGGTTGCCTTCCAGGATGGAGCGGTCCATGTAGGCGCCGGGGTCGCCCTCGTCGGCGTTGCAGACGATGAATTTCTTATCTCCGGTTTTGGAGCGGCAGATGCGCCATTTCCTGCCGGTGGGGAAACCCCCTCCGCCCCGGCCGCGAAGGCCGCTCCGCTCGACTTGCTCGATGACCTGCTCGGGTGAGATGCTTGCCAGGACTTTGGCCAGAGCGGTGTACCCGCCGATCGCGACGTACTCATCAATGCGGGTCGGGTCGATCAGGCCGTTGGCACCGAAGACTAAGCGGCTTTGGTGCTTGTAGAAGGGGACTTCGTGTTCCTGCTGCACGCGGGCCTTGGTATTGGGATCGCGGTATAGAAGTGTCTCGATGACCTCTCCGCCCAGCAGTGTCTTGTCGACGATCTGCGGTACGTCCTCGACGCGGATTTGCTGGTAGAAGATTCCGGAAGGCCCAAGGACGGCCAGCGGCCCGCGCTCGCAGAACCCGTGACACCCCGTGGAGCGCAGGCGGACCGTGTCGCCCAGCCCCCGGCGGGCCAGCTCGTTGGCGAAGGCATCGACCACTTGCTGGCAGCCGTAGGCCTGGCAGCCTGTGCCGCCGCACACGGCCACGGTCTTGGTGTAGCGGCGGCCGGCGGAGGTCAGGCGGTCGCGCCAGGCGATCAGATCGGCGGCCGACGCGATTTTGGCCTTGGCTGGGGCAATCACCGATCCGCCTCCACCGACGGGGCTGTCGCGGCCGTCAGCACCTCATCCGTCTTGGCCACCGTCATCTTTCCGTGATACTTGCCGTCCAGGACCACCACGGGCCCCAGGGCGCAGGCCCCCAGGCAGTTGACCGTAATCAGCGTGAATTCATTGTTCGCCGTGGTGCCTCCGGGTGGGACCTGTAATCGGCGCTGGAGGTGCTCCAGGATCGTCGCGGCCCCGCGGACGTGGCAGGCCGTGCCGGTGCACACGGTGATCTCGTGCCGGCCTCGGGGGGTGAGGCTGAACGAGCGGTAAAAGGTCGCCAGCCCGTACAGCCGGGCCAGCGGGATGTTCATCTCGCGACTGATCGCCCGCAGGGCCTCGCGCGGCAGGTAGCCGTAGCGCTTCTGCGTCTCCTGGAGGAGCATCACCAAGCTGCCGCCGGCGGCGCGGTGCTCGCGACACAGCGGGGGGATAAGCTCCAGGTCAACGCTCACGTTTTTTCTCCATGTTTTCCAAAGCCAACCGGGCGGCGTCCTCACCGGCGGCGATCTTGGCGGCGGCCTCCTGGCGTCGCCGACGCAACCAGTCATTCACATCGCAATACTCCAGGGCCCCCGTGGGGCAGCCGGCCACGCAGGCCGGGTCCTCGCCCTCCTGGGTGCGCTGAAGGCACAGGTCGCACTTCACCATCGCCTTGCCGTCCCGCGACATGTCAATGACGCCGAAGGGGCACACCAGCAGGCAGAACCGACAGCCTATGCAGCGATCGGCCTCCATGAGCACCGGACCGTTCTCGACGGGGCGGCGGATCGCCTCGGTCGGACAGACCGTCATGCACGGGGCGTCCTGGCAGTGGCGGCACTGGAGGGGGATGCCATACGCACCGGCGGGTTCCACGTGGACGCGCGACTGGGGGGGCGAGGGGCTGCCGACGGCCTCGGCCAGGCTTTTGGCCTCGGTGTGGGCCATGGCGCATTCCAACACGCAGGTCTTGCATCCCAGGCAACGTTGCTCGTTGATGACGATCATCTTGGCCATGATTTCGAAAGCTCCTGGCGACGCCTAGACGGCGACCTTGGCCTTGTCCACCGTGCGCGGGGCGTAGGGGACGGGGTACATCGGAGCCGGTAGGTGCAGGGCGGCGCGCTTGGCGTCGATGTGGTCGATCATCAGGTGGGCGGCCTTGACGGGGTCCGGCTCGAAGGCGAACTTGCCACCGAACATCTTCTCGATCCCGCCGCACAGGAAATTCGTCAGTTGCGTGGCGCCCTGGATCGGCAGCGGCTCGCCCAGCACCGTGTAGACGCCCGAGGCGATGACGTAGAAGCCGATGGACACGGCCTTTTCGCTCATCCATTCCGGCGCCGCCCCCGCGACGGGCAGGTCGGCGATGCTTTGTCCTAATCCGCCCTCGGCCACGACGTTGGACAGGACTACCAGAATCCGGCTGATGTCCACGCAGGACCCCAGGTGCAGCACGGGAGGGATGCCGACGGCCCGGCAGATTTCCTGCACGCCCGCACCGCCATACTGCTCCGCCGCCTCGGGGGTAAGCAATCCCGCCTTGGCGTCGGCGACGGCGGAGCAGCCCGTCACGGCCACCAGCACGTCGTTGGCCAGCAGCTCCTTGGCCATGGCCAGGTGGCCGTAGTCGTGGCGAAGACGCGGGTTATTGCACCCGACCACCCCGGCCACGCCTCGAAGTCGGCCGGAGATGATGGCGTCGTTGAGGGGCCGATAGCTGGGACGGTACCGTCCACCCAGCATGGTGGCGATGTTCTCGGCCGTGAAACCGGCCACCAGCGGGTTGCTGTCGGGGGGCACGTGGGGGGTGGTCTTGCGGTTGGGGAAGTTCTCGATGGCCATGCGGACGATCTTTTTGGCGATCTCCAGGGCCCGGGATTCATCGAACTCGACGTGTTGGGCGTAAGGGAACTTGGCCTTGGGAGAGGTGGAGATGAACTTGGTGTGGAACTGCTGGGTCAGCTTGCCCAAGGCCGGGAAGACGCATTGCACGTCCACCACCATCGCCTCGACAACGCCGGTCGCGACGGCCAGCTCCTGCTGGAGGAAGTTCCCGGCCAGGGGGATGCCGTGGCGCATGAGGATCTCGTTGGCCGTGCAGCAGATGCCCCCCAGATTGATGCCGCTGGCGCCCTTGCTCTTGGCCAAGGCCAGGAGATCCTTGTCCTGGGCGGCCGCGACAATCATCTCCGAGAGTGTCGGCTCGTGCCCGTGGACGATGATGTTCACGGCCGCCGGATCCAGGATGCCCAGGTTGGCCCGGCTGCGGACCCAGGTAGGCGAGCGGAACAGCACGTCGGACAGCTCCGTGGCGATCATCGAACCGCCCCAGCCGTCCGCCAAGGCCGCCCGAATGCCCTGGAGGATGAGGTTGACGGGGTCGTTGTCCACGCCCATGTTGGTTCGGTGCATGATCTCAACGACTTCGCGGTCCACGCCGCGGGGCGTCACACCCGCCTCGCGCCATCTCCTGCGCTGGTCCTGCGGCGCCCGGGCCGTGAAGACCAGCTCCCCGTGCTGCTGGCCGAATTGGCTGAAGGCGATGGTGGCCACGCCGCGGGCGATCTCGCGCAGGTCCTTGCCCTCGGTGGGCACGCCCAGCTCCTTGGCCAGGGCGCGGAGTTTGATTGGGTCCTTGATGCGATAGTCGCAATCGGCCCTCTCGGCGGCCATAAGCAGCGTATGGGCGATGTCCCGGCCGTGATCGGAATGGGCCGAGGCGCCGCTGGCGATCATCCGTACCAGGTTTCGGGCGGCGATGATGTCGGCGGTCGCCCCGCAGATGCCCTCGGTCGTGCCGTCGCCGAAGGGGTCGATGCGGCAGGGACCCATCCGGCAAATGCGACAACAGATCCCCAACTGCCCGAAACCGCATTGTGGTTCCATCGCCTCCTGGCGATCCCAGGCCACGGTCAGGCCTTGGGAGGCGGCTTCGGTGAGCATGGTGACGGTGGCGGGGTCCACGCTGCGTTGCTCCGGCGTTTTCACGACTGCACCTCTTTCTGAATGGGCGCCAGATCGGGAGGCATCTGGTCCGAACACACACTAGACCTGCGAGTCCTTCCTTGGCGGGAACGGTTACAACGGCCGTCTCCTCCGGCCTAATTCAACGATGAATCTACCTATGCAAAGTAGCAAAAATGCCGTTCCCCAGGCAAGTTTTTTGTTTGGGTGTTTGTGAAATGGCACTGTTTTGATCCTTTTGCTGACCCTTTGCCGTCAGCTTTCGGAAAGTCGGCTAGACGGGTCGGAAGAGCGGCGACGTCGTAGCGCTGGCCTGGGGAATCTCTTGCAGGCGGGGGGGAAGGAAGGGTATGCTTCTGCGTGCGGACGGCGCAGTCCGGCAATGGTTTGCATGTCCGTCACAGGCCGCCGACGCCTAGGGGCACGGCGGCAATTCTTTAAGGTCAAAAGGTTAAAAGGGCGGAACTGGCACGGCGATGAAGTTGGCCATATCCGGCAAAGGTGGCGTGGGCAAGACCACGCTGTCGGCCATGTTGGCGGCGGCCTTGAGCCTCCAGGGGCACAGCGTTGTGGCCATCGACGCCGATCCGGACGCCAATTTAGCCTCGGCCCTGGGGATTCCGGACAGTGAGCCGATCACCCCCCTGGCCGCCATGCGGGAGCTCATTCAGGAGCGCACGGGCGCCAAGGAAGGATACGGGACGTTCTTCAAACTGAATCCGCACGTGGAGGACATCCCCGATCGGTATTGCCGGCGGATCGGCGGCATTCGGTTGCTCGTGCTGGGGGGTATCGCCAAAGGCGGAGAAGGCTGCCTGTGCCCGGCGACCGCGTTGCTGAAGGCCTTGTTGGTCCACCTGGTGCTCGGCCGGGAGGAGGCTTTGGTCATGGACATGGAGGCCGGCCTAGAGCATCTCGGCCGGGCCACCGCCCAGACCATGGATGGGCTCATTGTCGTTGTGGACCCCACCGCTTGGAGCACGCAGACCGCCCGGCGCGTGCAGAAGCTGGCCGGAGACCTGGGGATGCGCCGCCTGTACGCGGTGGCCAACCGGGTGAACCGGCCGGCGGAGATCGAGAAGATCGTTGGCGAGCTTCAGGATATCCCGCTGCTGGGGCATCTGCCGACGGATGATCGCTTGGCGAGGGGGATCTTCAAGAGGACTCCCGATGGCAAGGCAGAGCCATGTGAGGTTCTCGTGGACCATCGCAAAGCCGTGGAAGGAATCCTTTCGGAGATTGCAGCCCGGATGCAAGGCCAAGGGCGCCCGCCCGGACTAGCTGACAGAACCCATGAAAGGCAGAACCCCTAGGTACGTCGGCGCCGAGCCGCGCCAGGAAAAGGAGATAGGCTATGGCCGCATCCGTTCCCTCGGACATCGAGATCTCTCACGCCGCCACCCCGCGGCCGATTGCCCAGATCGCCAAGCAAGCCGGCATCCTGCCGGAGGAGTTGGAGCCGTACGGCGACATCAAGGCCAAGGTGAAGTTGAGCATCCTGGAGCGCCTGGCCAACCGGCCCAACGGGAAGTACATCGACGTGACGGCCATCACGCCGACGCCGCTGGGAGAGGGCAAGACCACCACCTCCGTGGGCCTGACGCAGGCGATGGGACTGCTGGGTAAGAAGGTCTTTCTGTGCATTCGCCAGCCTTCGATGGGACCGACGTTCGGGATCAAGGGCGGGGCGGCGGGCGGCGGGTATAGTCAGGTCATCCCGATGGAGGAGTTCAACCTGCACCTGACCGGCGATATCCACGCCGTCTCCATCGCGCACAATCTTCTGGCAGCGGCCATCGACGCCCGCATCATGCATGAGGATCAGATGTCGGACAAGGAACTGGACAAGGCCAAGCTGAAGCGGCTGGACATCGACCCCTATAGCATCACCTGGCGGCGGGTGGTGGACGTCAACGACCGGGCGCTGCGCAACATCGTGGTGGGGCTGGGCACCGCCGAAGACGGCCGACCGAGACAGACGGGCTTCGACATCTCCGTCTCCAGCGAGGTCATGGCCATCCTGGCGCTGGCGACCGACCTGAAGGACATGCGCGAGCGCCTGGGGCGGATCGTCATCGGCACGGACCGCCGGGGAAAGTTCATCACGGCCAAGGACCTGGGCGTCCATGGGGCCATGGCCGTGCTGATGAAGGACGCCATCAAGCCTAACCTCATGCAGACGTTGGAGGGCCAACCCGCCTTTGTGCACGCCGGACCCTTTGCCAACATCGCCCACGGCAACAATTCCATCGTCGCCGATCGGATCGCCTTGAAGCTGGCCGACTACGTGGTCACCGAGAGCGGCTTCGGAGCCGACATCGGCATGGAGAAGTTCTTCGACATCAAGTGCCGCATCAGCGGGCTTATTCCCAACTGCGTGGTGCTGATAGCGACCATCCGCGCACTGAAGATGCACGGGGGCGGCCCCAAAGTCGTGCCGGGCAAACCCCTGGATGCGGCCTACACCAAAGAGAACATGGCCCTGCTGGAGAAAGGCGTCTGCAACCTGGTGCGGCACATCGAGATCGTCAAGATGTTCGGCGTGCCGGTGGTGGTGGCGGTGAACCAGTTCCCCACGGACACCGCCGCCGAGGCGGAGTTCGTCCGCAAGGCAGCCCAGTCGGCCGGGGCGGAAGACGCCGTGCCCTGCGAACACTGGGCCAAAGGCGGCCAGGGCGCCGTGGAACTGGCCAAGGCCGTGACCGCCGCCTGCGAAAAGCCCAGCAAGTTCCAGTTCCTCTACGCGGATGACCTCCCCATCAAGGCCAAGATCGAGACGATTGCCAAAAAGGTCTATCAGGCCGAGCGGATCACCTACGAGCCGCTGGCGGAGCGCCAGATCGGTCTGTACGAAAAGGCCGGGCTCAACCGCCTGCCCATCTGCATGGCCAAGACGCACCTGAGCCTGTCGCACGACCCGACCCTCAAGGGGGTGCCCAAGGGGTTCACCGTACCCATCCGCGAGGTGCGCGCCTCGGCGGGGGCGGGATTTTTGTATCCGATACTAGGCATGATGCGGACGATGCCGGGGCTGCCGTCGCGCCCGGCCTTCATGGACGTGGACCTGGACGAAAACGGCGGCGTCGTGGGCATGTTTTAGACCACCGACGGGCTTTCCAAAGAGAAGGGCGGCTGGCTCGTTCTCACGAGTCCGCCGCCCTCATTCAATGTCGGGAAATTCTGTTCAGGAACAGACGGGTTGTTTGGGGTGGACTTCCACGCGGTTGCGGCCGGCGTGCTTGGCCTGATACATGGCTGCATCGGCGCGGCGGAGCACCTCGGCGGCGGTATCTTGGGGTGAGCCTAGCCATTCAGCCACGCCGCAGCTCACCGTCACGGGCGGTCGGTCGGCAGCCTGTTGCGACGCTACGCTTTTCCGCAGCCGCTCCATGGCTGTGACGGCGGAGGCGGTCTCGGTCTCCGGCAGGATCCAGACGAATTCATCTCCACCGTATCGCGCGAGCGTGTCCGTGCTGCGCATCTCCTGCTGCATGAGGTCGGCCAAGTCGCGCAGGACACGATCCCCTGTGGCATGTCCGAACCGGTCGTTGACGGTCTTGAACTCGTCGATGTCGACTACCGCGATGCAGAAAGGCCGCCCGTACCGCGACGCCCGATCGAACTCCGACTGGAGCCTTTCCTCCAACACCCTTCGGGTGCAGGTGCCGGTGAGCGAATCTACCTCGCTCTGGAGCAGGGCAATCCGGTAAAGCACCGCGTTGGTCAGATTGGCGCTGAGAACCTCCCGAATGAGGCTGGCCTTGTAGAGGAACAGGTCCTCCGACATCGCGGGAGATTGAGCCGCACGGCAGAGACACATGTACGCCCGCTGCTGCCCGCTGCCATTCCCGTCGAATTCCTTGACCTGCAAGGGGATGACCACGCTGGGGGGCTTTCCGCCCAGGGCCTCGCAAGAGTTGGGTACGTTACGCAACACGATCGACGTTTGGTCTGGCAGCCCCTCCGCCTCGGGTCGTTCGGCCACGAACTGATCCGTGGCGGGGCAGTGGTGCCTGGCAATCATGGCGGAGGAACAGCTCGGAGTGCCTTGAGCATCCCGCAGACACAACACGCCGAACTCCGCGTCAAACAGCTTGGGCACTTCGTTGGTGATCAACCGGACGACCTCGTCCAGGTCCACGCATTTGAGCCCCTTGCTCAGCATGGCAATCTGCTCGGCCGCCGAATGCATCGCGCGGATCTTTTCATTGGAGGTGCGCAACTGCTCCACGGTCTCGGCGAGTTGGCTTGTGCGCTGGCGTTCCTCAAGTTGTAAGTGGTGTCGCTTTAATAGGTTAGACACCATTGCGGCGAACTCTTGCATGTCCTCGATCGGCTTGGTGATGTACTGGTCCAGCAAGTGCCGGTTGATGGCTCGCTTGGCCTGTTCCAGTCCGGCGTGGCCTGTCAGAAGCACGCACACCAGATCGGGATACTTGCTCTTGAGCTGCTCGATCAGGTCCAAGCCGCTGATGCCGGGCATGATCTGGTCGGAGATGAGCATGGCCGGGAGGATGTCTCGTTCGGTGGTCTCCGAGAGCAGGTCTTGCACCTCCTGGGCGCTCGTGACAAAATCGAACTCGGCGGAAAATTCCTGGCACAATGGCGTCACCTTGTCAGGTAACGTTCTCTTCAGAGAGCCCAGGAACTCCGGGTCGTCGTCAATGCAGATGGTCAAGTATCTTTTTCCGTTCGTGTTCATGATTGCGAAACCTCCACCGGTTCTATGGGACCGATCCGCGATCCAGCCTGTTGTTTCATGTTACTGGCCTGCATCATCTCCACAAATAACGTCGCCAAAGCCAGGTCGAACTGCGTGCCCGCACAGGCCCGGATCTGGGCCAGGGCCTGCGCGGTATTCATGGTTTGTCGATAAGGTCGGCTCGACGTCATGGCGTCGTAGGCATCGACGATGGCCAGAATCCTCGCCCCCAGGGGGATTTCCTCTCCGACCAGTCGGTCGGGATAACCCTGACCGTCGAACCGTTCATGGTGACTACGGATGATGAGACGCGCGACATCCAGGAACCGCAGGTGCTTGAGAATCGTGTCCGCGCGGCCCGGATGCTCCATCACGATGGCCTGTTCTTTTGGGCTCAGATTCCCGGGCTTGCGGAGGATGCTTTCGGGCACGGCCAGCTTGCCCAGGTCGTGCAGGGCAGCGGCGTAGCGGATGTCCTTCAGCACCTCCTCGCTCACCCCCGCCGCTTTGGCCAGCGCGACGGCCAGGTTGACCACGCGGTCGGTGTGGCCTCGAGTGTAGGGGTCTTTGGCCTCGACGACGTCCATCAGGCTGGCCATCGTGCCGACGTAAATGCTCTCCAGGGTCTCATGATCCTGGAACCGGATGATCGTCATGGCCGCGATATCGGCTACGGAGGTCGTCAGCATCCGGTTCTCCGGGGTCAACAACTGCCCGGGCTTGTCGTTGCCGACGACGATGGCCCCCAGAACCCGTTGTCGCACGGTCAAAGCGGCCACGGTGGCGACATCCACGGGAGTCTGATCGTCCTTCTCCGAATCGTTGACAGGGCATTTCGGCAACATCTCGGGGAGAATCCTGCGGCAAAATTCACAGTCTCGGACATGCTCCTGCAAGGCTCGGTGTAGCAGGGTGACGGACTTCGGTGGATGCCCCGCCGTGGAGCGAAGCTCGCACTGGTCGTTCTCGGGCAAAAACAAGGCCACCCACGGGACGCCAAGCTGTCTCAGGAGGAAGTGGGTCGTGGTGTCCAGGGCCGCCTCCAGAGTTTCCGCGCTCGTGACCGTTTGGATGAACTCGAACTGGGCCAGAGTCCTGTGGCGGCTCAGAGTGGCCTGGGACTGGAGATGAAACTCACGAACCAGGCGCCGGACGACATCCGTGAACTCGGAGGGGTTCTCCACCGGTTTGGTGAGGTACCTGTCCAGCAATCGTTCGTTGACGGCCCGGATTGCCGACTCGATTCCGGCGTAACCTGTGAGGAGAACCCGTCGTGTGGAGGAATGGGTGTTTTTCAGTTGGCCCAGGAAGTCCAAGCCGTTCATCTGAGGCATGACCTGGTCGCAGACAACCACAGCCAGAGGCTTGTCCAGCGTCTTCACGAGAGCCAAGGCCTCTTTGGGATTGGAGGCGAAAAGGAAGTCCAGACTGAACTGCGAGAAGGAATGCTCTGCGGAGGAAACCAGCAATCGTCTCAGCGAGGCCAGGAACTCCAAGTCGTCGTCCACGCACAGGACACAGTACTCGGGTCGATGAGCCCGGATGCTTTCCACCGCCCTTCGCATGCCCGCCATCAACGCCTGGGGCGATTCATTGGTATACCATATAAATTCGGACGTAACGCCCAAGAACGCCGGGCAGTTGGCCCCGCTGTATCCTGGGGGCAGGATAAATATGACCATGACGTCCGGAACCAGCCGCCACAGGTCCTGGACGGCTTCCCGCGAAAGCTGGGAAGGGGCGTCGGTCGCCACGATGATTCCCTCGCACTGGCCGGCCTGGGCCAAGGCCACTACTTGGGCGATGTTGTCGGCGTAAGTAAGGGTGCATCCCTTGGAAGGCGCCGCTTCGTCCAAGCCATGGAGGTCTACCTGCCCCACCCCAGCGACCGCGATACGAAATTTTGGAACGCCTTCTGTCATGGTCATTCATTAGCCACTGGCCTGGGCAACCGGTTCCTCAACCTTGGTTTGGGAACTCGTCGCCGCAGACGTCGTGCCTTGGTTTACGGGTAGGGTGACTTCGAAGGTGACTCCTGTTGGCTCGTTGCGGGCGGAGATCATCCCATGGTATTTGCGCAAAATGCCCGTGCAGATGCTCAGGCCCAGGCCGGTGCCCTTGCCAATGGGCTTGGTGGTGAAGAACGGGTCGAAGATTTTCGGCATCGTTTCCGGGGGTATCGGGGGGCCGACGTTGAAGATTTGGACCACCACCTGCTGGTCCTTCATGCTGGTGGTGATCTTGATCAGTCCCTCTCCTTGACTGTCGGAACCTTCAATGGCGTCGCAGGCGTTGGACAGGATGTTGGTCCAGACCTGTGAGATGTCGGAGCCGCATTGCACCGAGGAAATGTTTTCGTCGTAGCATTTCTCGACCTGGGCGGTGTGCTTGATGCGGTTCTGGAGGATGACCAGGGTGTTGTCGAGGCTTTCGTTGAGGTTCACGTCGAACAGCTCTCCCTCGCCGCTGCGGCTGTAGTACCGCAGGGCTCGGACAATCCTGACGATCTTCTGCACGCTGACCAGGGATATCCCCACGCCGGCCCTGAGGGCGACGAGGTGATCGAGGAATCTTAGTCCCTTCTCGTGAGACAGGCAGCGGATGGCATTTTCGTCGGAGGTGCTCAAGCCGCAGTCGATCAAAACGTCGGTGACGTGCCTGACGTCTGCGATACCGTGGCGTTGGAGGTCCGATTCGATCTGCCGGCGGGCCTTGCGGTCCGTCAGCTCGGCGAAGGCGACGTCTCGGCTGAGGATTTCGGGCACTGCCTTGGCCAGCCACTGGCGCAGGTCGTCCGGCAACTGGATCAGCTCCGCCGCCGCGGCCGCCAGCTCCCGCAGATGCAGGGCGGCGTCGTTGGCCACGTTCATAATCGCTCCGGTCGGCGTGTTGATCTCGTGCGCCACACCGGCCACAAGCTGCCCCAACATGCCCATCTTCTCCGCCTGGACCAGATCGGCTTGCGCCTGGCGGATCTGCTCGTTGGCCCGCACCAGATCCGCCGTGCGCTCCTGGACGCGATGCTCCAGGTGTTCGTGGGATTGCTTCAACTCATCCTCCGCCGCCTTGCGCAGGGTGATGTCCTTCATCGTACCCAGCATCCGGTTGGCTTCGCCCTGGGGGGTTCTTAGGATTACGGCGCTGTGCTCGACGTGCAGGTAGCGGCCGTCCTTGTGCCGGAAGCGGTGGGGCGCGTCGAACGTGTTTCCATGGCGCAACATCCCTGCTAGGTAGTCCGCGACCCGTTGGCGGTCCTCCGGATGGATCCTCTCCTCCCATCCATGGATGTCCACCTGGGCGAACTCCTCCGCGCTGTGGCCGGTGAGTTCCGTGATTGCCCCGGCCCATTGGATGTGTCCGGTGGAGACGTCGTAGTCGTAAATGAGCTGCCCCGTCCTTTCGGCCACGAGGCGGTAGCGCTCCTCGCTTTCGCGCAAGGCCTGCTCCGCGCGGGTGCGCTCGGCGATCTCCTGCCGCAGGTCCTGGTTGGCCTTCGTCAGCTCCTCCGTGCGCTGGGCGACGCGGTCCTCCAATTCGTCGTACGCCTTCTGGAGCGAGCTGATCATCTCGTTGAAGCTGGCGGCCAGAGTGCCGATTTCGTCCCTGGACTTGACGTTCACCCTCTTGCGGAGATTGCCGCTGGCCTGGATCTCGCGAATCGTTCCGACCAGTTGGGAAAGGGGGTTGGTGACCGAGGCGGTCAGGGAGACCAGCAGCAGAACGATGACCAGCACGATCGCGATGCCGGCAAAGAACGCGGACTTGACGACCAGCTCATGGACCTTGGCGTTCACGATGCTGGAAGGATACCCCACCACAGTGAAGACGTTTCCGTGGGCGTCGGTGTGAGAAAAGACCGCCACGTCACAGAACTCCTCCCCCTTGTCATCCCTGGATATGTGGAAAGAATCCTGATTGGTGGACGCGGTACCGAGCCACGCCAACGACCTCAGCACCTTTCCTTGGAGCGTCGTGTCGTTGTGGAACAGAATATAACCGTTACTGCGAACGACCATGGCATAGCTGAGGGTAGGATACTGACGGACCACATCCTGGCACTGCGACTCGAAGCCCCTGATGTCGTCCACGTCCAATCCCAGCTGCAGGATGCGTTCGAGCTGGGCATGGACGTTGCGGGCGATCACCACCACTTCCAGGCGCAGACTCTCGGAGTACTCCTTTTCGAACGTCTTGCCGTTCAGAAAAGCGGCAACGCCCATTCCCAGGAGCACGACCGAGGCGGAAATCGACAGAATTTTTCCGCGGACACCCAGCACACTCAGTTATCCCATTTGTATTTCGTGAAGACTCTTGCCGTCAGCAGGACGCTGGAATTGGGGACTAGGCCCAGTTGGCGCGCCCTGGCCAGGCTGATGACCGGTTCGCCCTTGGTCGTCGGTTCCATGGGGAAGCTGGAGGGGCTCTTGCCTTCCACCAGGATGCCCCGAGCAATCTTGCCCGCCTCCTGGCCCTGGTTGATGGCCGAGACGGTCACGGCGCACAGCGTCCCGTAGTCCACGCGGTCCACCCAGAACGAGAAGTCCGGCAGGGCGATGTTCTCGGCCGTCCAGCGGCAGACGTCCTGGTACGGGACGTTCTTGCCGTCGGCGTCCTTGAACTCAAAAATGCCAAGGAACCCCAGGGCGTCCACCTTGCCTTCATAGGCCTTGACGACCTGCTTGTACTGCTCAAACGTGTCGATCACGTCGTAGCCGACTACTTTGACACCTTGGAGTTCGCTCTGGCTCTCCTTCATGCGTCGGATGACGCGCTGCCACATGGGGGCGGTGTCGGAGATGATGGCGATCTTCTGGACGTTCGGCACGAGCTGCTTCAACAGGCGCACCGATTGAATGAAGTGCTCGCGCTCCAGCACGCCTGAGACGTTCTTCGCGCCGACGTATTTGTAATCCTGCGGGTCGGCGTTGACCCCGCAGAAGACGATCGGGAGATCCTTGTTAACGTAGTTCACCCCGATGTACTGCTGAGCGGGGTCGTCGTCAGCAAAGACCAGGTCCGGCTTCCATTCCTCGATGAGCTTCTGGGCTTCCTGGCCGGCCTGCTGGAGATGGTCTTTAGAGCTTTGACGCTTGGCGTCCATCTCATAGACTTTGTACTCCACCTTCACGTCGCGCAGGCTGTCCTTGAAACCGTTGAGCTGGCTTTCGGTCCATTCCCAGGGGGAGTGAAAGCTCATGACATGTAACACCTTGAACTGCCGGTCAGTGACCGGTGGGGCCGGAGTGGCGCTGATGGGATGCTTTTGGGCCGCCGTTATGGTGGCGGGGGTGCTGCTGTTCCAACGCACGCCCACGATGGCAACGGCCACGAGCGCGACCGCCACGAGAGCGGCCATCAGCTTGCCGGCGGTTGATCGGTTCCACTGTAACATGTTTGGTTCCTTTCGTTCTTGATAAGCTCAGGCGCCTCCGCCGCCATGGCAGGCGCGGCCGGGGAGCCCTTTAGGGGTCCTGGTGATTTAGAAATCCAACTTGACGCGTATGCCCGCAAAGACGCCCACGTCGTTTACCGGATTCATGCCCGGATTGAGCAAGACCTGGACGTCCGGATAAATCGTGCACCAATCGGTAACCTGAATCTTGTAATACGTCTCAAAGAGCGACTCCTGGGCTTTGGAATGCTTGGAGACGCGATAGGGGTCATCGGGGATACCCTGGCAGAAGCCCAAGGCCAGCACATCCTTCGGGCGACCAGGCAGCAGGCCTTTGTATATGGCGCCCACGCACCAGGTGTTACCGAACGTCCGGACGTCGCCATCCGTCAGCCCATACTTCAGGAACGCCCCCAGCTTGTCGGTAATCATCTGATCGAAGCTGATGCCGAACCCGACGGTGCTGTTTTCGGTGCCGTGGCCGTCCCATCGAGTCAGGTGACTGGGGTCATGCCAGAGCTCGAATCGGTAGTTGCCCTTCTTGCCCGCAAAGTTAGACTTCAAGCCGACCTCGTACATGGATTGAAACCAGGCCGGGCCCGTAAACGCCGTGTTGGTGCCCATCTCCGAGCGGATGCCCTGGGCATCGATCGCCCCAGCTTGGAAGTACAGCCAGTCGGTCGGGTCGTAGCGGACCACGGCGCCGATGGTGTGGTACTTGTGCGGGAAGGCCTGATTCTTGGCGATCGAGTGGGACAGGAAGTCCCAACTGCCCAAGTCGTTGGTGTCGAAGTACACCGACTCGTTGATCTTGCCCACGGCGATCATCAGTTTGTTGTCCAGCAGCTTTTGCTCCACGTAGAGGTTGGCGACGTAGATGCACGTGGTTTCCGACCACATCCAGTCCAGGTTGAGCTTGGGGTTGACCAGCGGACTGATGCCGTGGGGCGGGGCGGGATTATGCTGACCGTGGGCGTGGGAGCTGCCTCGGACGCGCACGATCAGCTTGGCGTCCTTCCAGAGCTTCTGCGTCACGGTCAGGTTCCACCAAAACAGATCGCGTTCATTCCCTTCGCCCGGTCCGTTCAACACGCATTGCATGTGTTCGTCTAAATTCAGCGAGAAGCTTGTCCCGGTGGTCTGCTCCAAGTCCTTCTTCATCTTTTGCCAGGCCTTGAACCAGTCGCCGGCGTCGGCGCTATTCGGGGGTGCCGTTGGAGCCTTGTCTGATGGGGAGGAAGTAGCGCTGGCTTGCGGCGCTAGACCTACCGTTACGGGTAACGGATCGTTCGCAGCCCCAGCCGGTCCAAACCCCATGGCCAAGACCAACAGCATCGCCCATAGCGTGGTGGGCCAGATCAGGCGACTTGAAGGGGAACTCGACGGTTTGCGCGAGTACGGAAGTCGTCCTTGGTTCACATCCTTGAAGGCATCCATGGTAGATCTCCTAGTCATGAATGTGCCCTTGATGTCGTGGTACCAGCAGGCGAAAACCCGTGATGCATTGGCTATACCTTGACCTGGGGACCCTCATCGGACCGGCGGATAACCGACTTGATTACGGAAAAGTCCTTTTATGCGGGTTATGCCGGCAGCCGGATCGGCCTTTGGATCATCGATTAGGCCTTGTGGCATGGGGGTTATGGTCTGGAGGGCGGAAAAACCGTTATAGTTCTTCTATCCCGGAGAGATATATTGTCTAGCTTTAAGCGACGTAGGAGACGATCTGTCGCAAGGTCTGCTGTGTGAAACGCTGGATAAGTCAGGACTACGAAGTGTTGCCCGCCCTGAGCGTACGGCGGCGGGCGCTGCGTCAATCGCTGCGCCGAGTGACCGTGGCGTGGATGTTCGGTGTGACCTGGATGTCCTGCACCTCCGGCGACCAGGTGCGGGCGTTCGCCCGGATGCTGGGATTCAATGATTTTGCCTTCGGGGTGCTGGGGGCACTGCCGTTTCTAGCCACCCTGGGCCAGCTCCAGGCCGCCCTGGTGATCGAGCGGACGGGGCTGCGCAAGGTCACCTTCATCCTGTGGGGCACCATTCACCGCTTGCTTTGGCTAGCTGTCGCGGCCGTGCCTTTGGTGCTCCGGCCGGGGTTGGGGGCGATCCTCGTCATGCTGGGCGTCCTGTCGATCAGCCACTTCCTGGGCGCGATGGCCACGCCGGGTTGGCTCACCTGGATGAGCGACCTGATCCCCCGGCGCATCCGGGGGCGGTACTTCGCCCGCCGGCTGCTGTGGGCCCAGCGCGTGCAGATCGTCGTGGTCATCCTGCTGAGCCTGGCGCTGGACGCCGCGACCGATCGCAAGGCGCTGAGACGCTGGCCTTACAAGGTCGGCTGATGGGGGTCATCTGTGCCATTTTCGCCGTCGGGGCAGTGCTGGGGGCGGTGGACATCCTGATGTTCCGAAAAGTCCGCGATCTTGTTCCGCACAAACCGCCGCAGCCGCCAACGGGTTCGGCGTTCTCCGCCATGCGCGAGCTGCTGGTGGAACCGTTGAAGGACAAAGTCTTCCGCAATTACGTCAGCTACGGGGCCACGATCGCCTTCACGGCCACCTTCTCCGGCTGGTACTTCTGGCGCCACTCCACCGAAGGCCTGGGCTTCAGCAAGCTGGGGACGAACTGCCTGTTCATGGTGATCGGCCCTTTGGCGGGGAACGTGGCCATCCAAGGGTGGGGCAAGCTTCAGGATCGCTGGGGACGCCGGCCTGTGCTGGTCCTGGCCACCATCGGCACGTGCCTGTCGATAGTGCCGTGGTTCTTCACCTCGCGTCATCTACCCAACCCCCGGCCGCTGCTGGATGCCGTCAATTGGGCCTGGGCGCACGTCAGCGGCGCCGGGACGCTGCTCTCGCCGGCGGCGCCGGTGTCGGCCTACCTGCTGGGGGCGTTGGCCTGCGTGCTGGGTGGGATCGCCTGGGGCGGGGTGGGCCTGGCCCAGACGGGTATCACGTTGCACTTTGCCGACGGCCGGGGCCGGAGCAAGTATGTGGCCGCCTCGGCTGTGCTGATCAGTTGCGGGGGGGTATTGGGAGGCCTGCTGGGTGGGGTAATGGTGCAGTCGCTGGAGTTCCTGCGAACCAACCCGATCCGGTGGGGGCCGTTTGAGTGGAACCACTGGCAAGCCTCGTTCTTGGTGTCGCTGATCGTGCGGTTGGCATCGCTGGCGTGGCTGGTGCACATGCCCGACCCGGGTGCCCAGCCCGTGCGGCTCATGCTGCGGTACCTGACGGCGAACGTCTCCAACGCCGTCTCCGCCCGAATGTTCTACCCCTTGCGCGTGTTCGGATGGGGCAGGAACGATGTCCAAGAGGACCAGAAGGACCAGGAGGACTAGACAGGGATAGATCCGGCTCGGTTGAGTGCGCCGCTTGGAAAGCTTCCTGGTAGGTGGGGAGAATCCCGGATAGGATGCCTTCATGCCGCACGAGACGGAGATGAAGTTCGCGGTCGAAAGCCTGGCCCAGGTCGCGAGGCGGCTGCGTGCGGTGGGGGCCAGGCGGCTCTATACCGTCCTTCAGGAGGACTGCTACTTTGACACCCCGCGGCGTGGTCTGCTTCGGAGGGGTTGTGGCCTGCGGCTGCGGGCTCAGCGCCTGCTACGGGCCGGGTGTCGGACGCCCGACACCCGCGCCGAACTGACGTACAAAGGTCCCGCGAGCCGATACGCCAAGGCCAAGGTGCGTTCGGAGCACCAGAGCCGCGTGGACGACGCCTCCGCCGTCACGATGGTTTTAGAGGCCTGCGGGCTGAGGCCCATGCTGAGGCTCCAGAAGCGCCGCGCCAGCTATCGCCTGGGCCGCTGCCTCGTGGAGCTGGATGAGCTGCCCGTGCTTGGCTGCTTTGTGGAGATCGAAGGCCCTAACCAAGAAGCGATCGAGCGGGTTCGCCGTGCGCTGGCTCTGGATAATCCGCCGATCCGCTCGCACTACGTGCGTCTGCTGCAAGCCCGCTGCCCCCGGGCGGGGCGGCGGTGCCGGGAGGTGACCTTCCGCACCTGCCGCACCTGCGCCGACCGGCCGAGGTAGCTGCCCGACTGCGGGTCACGGCGAGGGGGAGCGGGGGCGTTTGGCTTGACCCCACCCGTCAGCCGTCGGATAATCCAATCCTCCCATCCTGACGGAACGAACGCGATGAAGATGGATGCTTGCGAAATCGATCTGGAACTGGCGCGCCGGACCCTACGGACGGAGGGCCAGGCCATTGCCTCGCTGGCGGATCGGTTGGGTCAGCCCTTCGCCCGGGCCGCCCAGTGCCTTTTCGAATGTCCCGGCAAAGTCATCCTGACGGGCATGGGCAAGGCCGGGATCATCGCCCGAAAAATCTCCGCGACGCTGGCCTCCACCGGCACGCAGAGTATCTTCCTGCACCCGGCCGAGGCCGTGCACGGCGACCTGGGGAGGGTTCAGCGGGGCGACGTGGTGGTGGCTCTTTCCCACAGCGGCGAGACGCACGAGATCGTGCGCCTGCTGGACCACATCAAGGCCCGCGGCGCCACCCTGGTCGCCTTGACGGGGAGCTGCGACTCGCCCCTGGCCCGCTACGCCGACATCACCATGGCCTATGGCCAAGTGGAGGAGGCCTGCCCGCTGGGATTGGCCCCGACGGTGTCCACCTCGGTCATGCTGGCCCTGGGCGACGCGCTGGCGCTGACCGTGATGGAGATGCGCCACTTCCGCCCGGAGGACTTTGTTGCCTTCCATCCCGGCGGGTCGCTGGGCAGGCGGCTGATGACGGTCGAGCAGGCGATGATGTTCCGCAGGGGGACGAATCTGTGCCCGATTCCCCAGACCGCCTTGCTGGGCGACGCCCTGGCCGAGGCGGAGAAAGTGCCCCGGCGCAGCGGGGCGATGCTATTTGTGGATGAGCAGGGTCAGCTCAGCGGCATCCTGACCGACGCCGACCTCCGCCGGCTGCTGCTGGCGCATCGGCGCAGCGACGTGCTGGAACAACCCGTGGCCCAGTTCATGAAGCGCTCCCCCAAGTGCATCCGCGCCGGGGAGCTGGTCAGCGAAGCCCTGGCCATCATGAACCGCTACCGCATCGACGAGCTGCCTGTGGTGGACGGGGACGGCCGGCCGGTGGGCATCTTTGACGTGCAGGACCTGCTAGGCTTCAAGACGATGAGCGATGGCCCCGATTGATTACGCCAACATTAAGCTGCTGGTCCTGGACGTCGACGGCGTGCTGACCGACGGAAAAATCCTTTTGGACGCCGACGGGCGGGAGACCAAAGCGTTTCACGTCCGCGACGGCACGGGCATGAAGTACTGGAAGCGTGCGGGCGGTCGGCTGGCGATGATCAGCGGGCGGTCCGCGCCGGCCGTGATCCATCGGGCCAAGGAGCTGGACGTGGACGTTGTCAAGCTCGACGCCCGGAGCAAGCTGCCGGCCTATCTGGCGGTGCTGGAGGAACTGAAGCTGAGTGAAGCACAGACGGCCGTCGTGGGCGATGATCTGCCTGACCTGCCACTGATGCACCGCTGTGCCTTGCCGGTGGCAGTGGCGGATGCCGCGGAGGAGGTCCGCGCCGCGGCGGTCTATGTGACCAAGGCCGCCGGCGGAACCGGGGCCGTGCGCGAGGTGGTCGAGATGATCCTTAGACAAACCGGGTCCTGGGAGGCCATCCTGGCCCGCTACCGTAGGCCCGGCCTGGAGCAGCCATCATGAAACGTCGATTGCTGCTGCTGATGGGCAGCCTGGGTGCGATCCTGCTGGTGTTTGCGGTCTGCCTGTCGATCGTCGGTCTTGGAGTCGGCCGGCCTGAACCTGCCCCGCCGGCACCGAAGCGGCGGCCCCGTCTCGAGCGCCGACCTCCCGGGAAGCGATGGCGCCGCAGGAAGGCACCGACTTCCGCGCCGTGAACCGCGACAAGGAAGGCCGGCTGAAGCGCCTCTTCACCGCCCCCTACTATGAGAACAAAGGCCAAGGCGTGTACGTGCTCAATGAGCCCAAGGCCGTGATCTACCAGAGCGACGGCCAGCAGATCCAGATCTCCGCCGACCAGGGGACGGTTTACAGCGAGTCCCGCCGCACGGTGGAAGGTTCGGCCCGCTTGGCCGTCAAGCAAGGAGAGCTCCAAGGCCACGTGATGGTGTATTTCGACCGTTCCACCGAGCCCAACAGGCCACCGGTGGAGCAAAGAACCGACGACCCCAACGTCCTGGTCGCCTCCGCCGACAACATCCACTTCGACAACGAAAAGCTCCTGCTATATACCAACGACCGCGTCCGCGTCACGTCGCAGCAGATTGAGATGTCGGGTCGGGGGCTGTCGGTCCGGTGGAACGAGGATCCTCAGGAGCTTCAGGTGCTGCGGCTGGAGCAGGGGGACGGCATGGTGATTCGGTACGTGCCGGGGGAGGAAGTCGAGTTGGTGGCCTTGCCGGGTGGAGAAAAACGAAGCGCCGCGGAAGCTCCAACCGAAGGGGCAGGTCCCACCGAGGCGGAAACCGCTCCAGCGGCACCGGATTTGAGCGACGAGGCAGCGGCCATGGCCTTGGACGAAGGGCCCTCCTCGCCCCCGCCCAGCCAGGAGGCAGCGGAACGCCAGCCGTCTCAGCCTCCCCCGCGCCACCGGGTGCGAAACATCTATACGGCGGAGTTCCGCGGCCAGGTCCGGGTGGAACAGGGCAACCGGTATGTGCACGGGGCCGATACGTTGGCGCTGGAGTTCCAATGGGCCCGCTCTCGCCGGGACGAGGAACGCGCCGAGCCGCCGCCGGCTATCGTCACGCCCGGGGAACTAGTCATGCCCGCCGGATCGGGAGGCGAAGTCCCGGCGATTGTGCCGGTGGAGAAAACGCCTGCCAAGGTGGAAACTCCTGCCACCCTGCAAGCCTCGACCACCCCGGCCAGTCAGCCGATGGGGGAACCTATCACCATCACCTGGACCGGCCCGCTGGAGATCGTGCCGACGGGCTACACCGAAAACCCTTCGCGGAAGAACGTGGCCGTGTTGGGCCAAGGCAATGCTGTCACCTTGTTTGACGGCAACACGACGGCCTTGTGCCACCAGTTCGAGTTTCGCCGCAAGGCCGACGCAACCGGCGACCGCCGCCAAGGCCGACTCGTCGGCACCGCCGATTGCCCGGCCCTGTTGGCCCTTGCCGGGGGAGAGGAGATCGTCTGCCGGTCGATGCGCTTCGAGCTATCACCCACGGGCGACTCGGCCAGGCTGGACGGCGAAGGATACATCTCCAGGCCGGCCGAAGGGAGCTCTTTGGGTGACTTGGCCATCGCGGAGCGAGGCAGCCAGGGACAGGCGGCGCCCGGGGACGTTGAGTGCATTAGCTGGATGGACTCCGTGAACGTGCTGCTGGGTCGCGATGAGTTCGTCCGGGACCAGGTGTACATTCGTCAGGCCCACTTCCGGGGCGATGTGGAACTGTCCGGCAGCGACCGCGGCGAGGGTCTGCGGTGCGACAGGCTGAACGTGGGGGTCGAAAGGCGCAAGGCCAGCGGCAGGGGTGGTCTTCGCACGTCCGTCCGGTCCGTCCTGGCCGAGGGCAACGTCATGGTCCGCGGCGGTCAGGGGGAGGGAAAATGGCGGGCCTTCGCCGGCCGCCTGTGGGGCGATCCGACGGAGGGAATGGCGGTGCTCAGCGGAGAACCGGCGCAGCTTTTCAGCCGTAACAGCACGCTGAGCGGCAAGGAGATCCACTTCCGGGCCTTCAAGGACGTAGATGGCTCGTTCATTCGTGGGGCCGGCATGGCCCAGGTGACGGGAGAAGGCACGCTCCGGATGCCGATTGACAAGGACCTTAGCGGCACCCAACTGGCGACGCCTCGCCCCGCCACAATCACCTGGGTACGGGAGATGCGCTACATTGACTACGGCCGATCCGCCTTGGGGCCGCGGGAAGGCCAGGAAGGGGCGCCGGCCATGGCCTCGTTCTCCGGACAGGTGCATCTGACCAGCGGTAGCGAGGAAATGACCAGCGAGGAGATGCGGGCCACGTTCGCCGGCCCTGCCGCTCCAGCCGGCGCTGCGGAAAAGGGACCCGCGCAGGCCCCCCGAGGCGACTCGCGCAGCCTGAACCTGGGGAACATCAACTACGGTGGCTCCCTGTGGAAGGTCTATGCCTACCAGGACGTGGTGCTCAAGAGCCAGCGCCTCGACCGCCAGGGACGCATGCTGGGCTTAGTGGAATTGCGCACCAACTCGCTGGTCTACGACGCCGTAGCCAAGCTCGCCGATGCCGACGACGGATGGTTGTTAGTGCAGGACCTCCGCCCGCCGCAGGCAACGCAGCAAAAGCCTCAAGCCAGTGGCGCAGGCCGGCGCGTCGGACCGGATGCCGGCGGGAGACTTAGAAAGTCCCTCGCAGACGTATTTTGAATGGAGCAAGGCCATGCACCTGGGCATGGAGACGCGCCTGGTGCAACTGACGGGCGACGTGTGGATGCGGCACGCCGGCGGAGACCAGATCGTCGAGCGCGACGCGCTGAAGGAAAAGTGGCACATCCAGGACTGGCCCGACCCGCTGCCGGCGGGCCGGTTGACCGACCTGCGATGCAACAGCTTGCTGGCGCAGTTCGCCCCGCCGACGCCTTCCGGCGCCAAACCGCCTCCTGCCGCCTCACAGCCCAGTACCGCACCGGAAGATGAGCTGCGGGCGGGATTGAATCTCATCGGTCCGCTGGACCTGTTCGTGGCCAAGGGATCCGTGCTGCTGAAGGACGATCCGTGGGATGTCGTCGGCGAGAAGCTCACCTACGAGCGGAAGCAGGACGTCATTACCGTGCTGGGCTCATCCGATGGTCGGGGCCAGACCAACGCCCGCATCAGCCGCACGGAACAGGACCGGGTCGTGACCAACGAAAGCCCCTGGATGCGCTGGTACCGAAAGAACAGCACCCGCAAGGATGATCGGGTCGAAACCGGCCCGATGACCGGATCGGGCGTGATCCTGCCTTCCTCGTCCAAGAGCCGCTAGGCTTTGGGCGGCTGGGGGGAAGCGCCTGGTTCAGCGATCCGCTGCGAAAGCCTTCCAGGTCCAGGGCCACGAACGTGTAGCCCGCCGACTTGACCCGCTCGATGATCGCCTGCCGCAACTCCATCGCCAAGGAAAGCCGATCGCCCGCGACCTCGATCCGGGCCACGGGGAAGTGGTCGCGCACGCGGCAGGTGGCAAAGCCCAGGTCTCTGAGGGCGTTCTCGGCCTGCTCGACCCGCTGGAGGGTTTCCTTGGTCAGTGGCTGGCCGTAGGGCACCCGCGAGGCCAGGCAGGCCATCGAAGGCTTGTCCCAGGTGGGCAGCCCCAGGGCCTTGGAGGTGGCGCGGATGTCGGCCTTGGTCATGCTCGCTTCGATGAGCGGGTTGACGATCCCCAGTTCTTCTGCCGCGCGAATCCCGGGTCGATAGTCGCCCAGGTCGTCGGCGTTGGTGCCGCTGATGACGGTGCGCAGGCCGCGACGCCCGGCCAGCTCGATCATCGGCCCCATCACGTGCCGCTTGCAGATGTAGCAGCGCTGGGGGGGATTGGCCAGGAACTGCGGATCGGCCAGTTCGTTCGTCTCCAGTTCCACCAGCTCCACCCCTAACTGGCTGGCGATCTCCCTCCCCGCCTGGCGCTCGCGATGCGGGTGGGTCGCCGAGACGCCCATCGCCGCCAAGACGTTGGTTTTTCCGAGCGTATCTGCTGCAATGGCAAGCAGTAACGTGCTATCGACCCCGCCGGAAAACGCCACAACCACCCGCCCCAGCCGCTTCAGACAGCTCTGCATAATCTGAATCTTGTGGCGAAGTGAAGGTTCAAGTTTTGCCAAAGTCTCTACGGTTTCCATGAGTTACTCCAACTCTGTCTTCTATTTAAATAGTACGGTACATCCAGCCCGTTTGGATGCCAAAGCCTGACCTGGTGAGGGCATCCCTGGCCGGTGTTTTCGTCGTCCGTCATCGGCTGATGACGAAGATAGCCAAATCGGCGTAATAGTTGGGATCGTCCCGGACCTCCTGGCCGGCCTCGGTGTCTAGGGCGATCATGCGATGGACGCCGATGCTCCGCTCGGCGCAGAACTGCTGAAAGTCCGCAATGGAACAGAAGCGGATGTTGGGCGAGTCGTACCATTTGTAGCGGAGCTGGCCCGGGGATTCCGGCGCCCGGCCCTGCTCGGCGAGGATTTTCCGCAGCTTGTGGTAGGCGAAGTTGGGGAAGCTGACGATGCATCTCCGGCCGACGCGGAGCATCTCGCGGACGATCCCTTCCACGTCGCGCACAGCCTGGAGGGTCTGCGAGAGTACCACGAAGTCGAACTGCCGATCACCGAAGGCGGCCAGTCCCTTGTTCAGGTCGGCCTGGATGACGTCCACGCCCCGCCACACGCAGGCGATGACGGCCTGCTCGTCCAGCTCCACGCCCACCAGGTGTTCGTGGCCGCGCCGGTGAAGCATGGTCAGGAGCTGGCCGTCGCCGCAGCCTAAGTCCAGGACGGTGGTGTGCGGCGGGATCAGCTCGACGATGCGGTCGTAGTCCAGCCGCTGAGGTTGGAAGATGCTGGTGGGGCTTATACCCGTCGGTTCGATCGGGACCGATCCGACGGGTTCATCTCCCAGATTGGCCAGGAACGCGCGGATCAGCTCTCCGTAGCGGTCGGCGTCGTCGGGCAGGAAGAAGGCGTCGTGCCCGCAGGCGCTTTCCACGTTGCAGTAGCTCACCGACTTGCCGGTAGCCAGCAACGCCGTGACCAGGTCCTGCGATTGACTGGGGGGAAAGAGCCAGTCGCTGGTGAAACTGAGGATGAGCCAGTGGCAGTGGCTGCGGCCCAGGACGTCGATCATCTCCGCTCGGTCTTGGCCCAGGTCGAACAAGTCCATCGCCATCGACAGCGTCAGGTAGCTGTTGGCGTCGAATCGCTCCACGAACTTGCTGCCTTGGTAGCCCAGGTAGGAACCGACGGAGAACTTTTTCTCGAATTCCTTCTCGAACAGCGTAGCCACCTCCCGCGGCTGAAGGCGGTCGATGTCGAACTTTTCCTGCATGGCCTGGGGCGACAGGTACGTGATGTGTCCGATCATCCGCGCGATGGCGAGTCCCGCCACCGGGCGCGTGCCTTCTTCCTGGTAACGGCCGTCGCGGAAGTCCGGATCGTGCAGGATGGCGTTGCGGCCCACCACGTCGAAGGCCAAGGCCTGACTGGTCAACCGCGCCGACGTGGCCACAGCCACGGTGCCAGCGACCTGTTCCGGATACCGAAGGGCCCACAGGAGCACCAGGTGGCCACCCATGGAACCGCCGATCACGGCCCGCAGACGGCGGATGCCCAGGTGATCAATCAGTTGTTTCTGATGCGCCACCATGTCCCCGATGGTGAGGGTGGGAAAGTCCGCCCCGTAGGACTTGCCCGTGGCCGGGTTGATGCTGCCGGGTCCGGTCGTGCCGCGGCACCCGCCCAGGAGGTTGGGGCAGATCACGAAGAGCTTGTCCGTGTCGATCGGCCGGCCGGGTCCGATGACCCCGGCTAGTTCCCACCAGCCCGGATCGTCTTGCTCGTTGTGGCGGGCCACGTGTGAGTCGCCGCTGATGGCGTGGCAGATCAGCACGGCGTTGTCTCGCCCCGGATTCAAGGTCCCATACGTCTCGTAGACCACCGTCGTCTGATCCAACCGACCGCCCAGCTCCAGCTCCAACGGTTGATCAAACATCGCGCTGTGGACGTACTTCAGCGGCGCGGCGCTCCGCACGCTGTCGCTGCTGTCCAAAAAACCATTCTTTCCATTGTTCACGAATCACTCTCCACGATCGTCGGAGCGCAGGGTGCAGGGCAACCACGCCGCTTGAGCCTTAGGGGACGTCGATAGGCGGGAATTAGCTCTTGCCGCCTGACGCCTGCCGGATGCGGCAGACATCCCGTTGCCCACGAGCACGTCACCACGGGCCACATCGGTCCCTGTCGGGCTGGCTTCGGCACCTTACCCTTCGACCAACTGGGGGCAGGTTGCCGTGCGGTCATCGGGCCAGGACCCTCGCGCACTCTTGATGCCGCCATGATGATAACGCCCGTCGCGGTAGAAAGTCAATTGCAATTGGAAGGCCGCTGGAATTGACCCTATGCGATGCGGCGGGAACGGTGAGTGAGGTAGGCCCTCGCTGTCCTGTCGCAATCGTTATAATGGCACGCTATGAGTCGATTGATCCTCGGCACGCGCGGTTCGCCGTTGGCGACATGGCAGGCCGATTGGGTCCACCGGGCCTTGCAACGGTCGGCGGCGGGCGTGGCCATCGAGCTGAAGGTCATCACGACCCAAGGCGATCGGCCGCCAGAGTCAGCCAGGGGGGGTTGGGGCAAAGGCACGTTCACGAAGGAGCTGGAGCTGGCCCTTCTGGAAGGCCGGATCGACCTGGCCGTGCACAGCCTCAAGGACTTGCCCATCACCATGCCAGAGGACTTAGTCCTGGCGGCCGTGCCGCTGCGCGAGGACCCAGCCGAGGCGCTCGTCTCACGGGCCGGCGCTGGAGGACCTGCCCGCCGGGGCGACGATGTGGTGCGGCTCGTTGAGGCGACAGGCCCAGGTGCTGGCCCGCCGCCCGGACCTGAAGATCCAGACCGTCCGCGGCAACATCGGCACGCGGATAGCGAAGTTCGACGCGTCCTCCGCCGCGGCCATGATCCTTGCCCGAGTGGGCCTCGTGCGCCTGGGACTGGAGGGCCGGATCAACAGTCGCCTGGACCCGCAGGATTTTCTGCCAGCCGCGGGGCAGGGGGCGCTGGCCGTGCAGTGCCGGGCCGACGACCGGCGGGTGCAGGGTCTGGTCGAGGCCATCGACGAACCCTGTGCCCGCTTGGCCACCGATTGCGAGCGGGCCGTGCTGGCAGGCCTGGGCGGCGGGTGCCGTCTGCCCGTGGGGGCGTATGCCAGGTTCGCCGACGACGGAGCGACGCTGATTGTCTCAGCCATGGCGGCGGCACCGAACGGCTCGCCCATGCTCAGGGACACGGTACAAAAAGGTTCTTGCTCGACCCCGCAAGCCGCGCAGGAACTTGGCCTGAAGCTGGCGGATCGTCTAAAGGACGCCGGGGCTAAGGACATCCTGCGAAAGTTCGACTCACTCTCCTCCCAGCAGGCGGAGGACCTGCCATGAAGCGAGGCAAGGTTTACCTTGTGGGTGCGGGTCCCGGTGATGCCGGCCTGATCACCGTCCGCGGCGCAACGCTTCTGGGCCGGGCCGACGTGGTTGTCTATGATCGCCTGGTTCACCCTCGTCTGCTCCGCCATGCCCCGGCATCCGCCGAGCTCATCTATGCCGGCAAGGGAACCGCCGCCGCGGCCATGGACCAAGAACAAATCAACCGCCTGCTGGTGGAACGGGCCCGCACGGCAAGACGGTCGTGCGGCTCAAGGGCGGCGACCCGATGATCTTCGGACGAGGCGGGGAGGAGGCGCTGGCCTTGGCGTCGGCTGGGGTGGACTTTGAGATTGTCCCCGGTGTCACAGCCGTCTCAGCCGCGGCGGCCTGCGCGGGTATCCCCGTGACGCATCGGGGGATGTCCAGTTGCCTGGGGCTGGTCACCGGCCATGAGTCGCTCGACAAGGAAGGCGGCGAGCTGGATTGGACTGCCCTGGCCGCCTGGCCGGGGACGCTTGCGTTCTACATGGCCGCAGCCAACCTGGAGGCGATCTGCCGCCGATTGATGCAGGCCGACAAGGATGGAACCACGCCCGCCGCTATCGTGCGATGGGCAGGCACGGCCAGGCAGCAAGTGCTGACCGGCACCTTGGCCGACATCGCCGGAAAGGCTCATCAAGCGCACCTTCAGCCGCCGGCCGTTGTCTTGATAGGCAACGTGGTATCACTGCGGGAGCAACTGGAGTGGTTCCAGCGCCGGCCGCTCTTTGGTCAACGGATCGCCGTGACGCGGGCCGTTGCCCAGGCCGCTGATCTGACTGATCGGCTGGAGGAGCTGGGGGCGGCGGTGATGGAATGCCCCACCATCGCCATCGAGCCGCCCGCCGACCCGTCGCCTCTGATGCAAGCTATTGGGATGCTGCACACGTTTCAGTGGATTGTCTTTGCCTCCGTCCATGCGGTGGACGCCCTCCTTGCGGCCTTATTCGATTCGGGCGGCGACGGCCGGGCGCTGGCTGGATGCAAGCTGTGCTGCGTCGGTCCGGCCACAGCGGCCCGGCTGGGGCGGTTCGGCCTGCGCAGCGACCTTCAGCCAACCGATTTCACCACCGCTGCCCTCGCGGAGGCCTTGGCTGCCGCAGCGGACCTTCGCGGGGCGCGGGTGCTGCTGCCGCGATCAGACATTGCCCCGCCGGAACTGGCCGACCGCTTGACCGCGCGCGGGGCGGAGGTCACGGCGGTGGTGGCCTATCGCACGCGGATGGACTCGGGCGGCTCGGAGCAGCTCCGCCGGTTGCTGGAGGAGGGCCAGGTAGACTGGATCACGTTGACCAGCCCCTCGACGGTTAGCGGGCTTTTGTCAGCCGTCGATCCGGCGATGCTGCGCAACCGCTCGGTCCGCCTGGCCAGCATCGGCCCGACGACCTCCGCGGCCTTGCACCAGGCGGGTCTTGCTCAAACCGTCGAAGCAACCAGGCATACCATGGTGGGCCTTGTGCAAGCCATGGTCGCTGCCTGTAGCCACGGCGACGAGAGACGGCGATGATCAGCATCTCGCGTTTATACTGCGGTACACCGGGGGCCTTGGACGCCTTGCGCTACGGCCACAACGACAAGCCAGCCTCCGATCGCAGGCCGGTGGTCGTGTGGAACTGCACGTCGCGGTGCAACCTGGACTGTGTGCACTGCTACGCCGCCTCCGACGGCAGCGAACCCCAGATGGACACCGCCGCAGCCACCGCCATGCTGGAGGACCTGGCAGCGTTCGGCGTGCCGGTGGTGCTCTTTTCAGGCGGAGAGCCCCTCCTGCGGCCGGACCTTTGCGAACTGGTCTGCCGGGCCACGTCGCTGGGCCTGCGGGCGGTGCTATCCACCAACGGCACGTTGATCGATGCGCCCACGGCGGAGCGGCTGCGGCGGGCGGGGGTCGGGTATGTCGGTGTGTCTCTGGACGGCCTGGGCTCGGTTCACGATCACTTCCGCGGCCAGGCCGGTGCATTCGGCTGGGCGCTGGAGGGCATCCGCCATTGCCGTCGGGCGGGCCTGAGGGTGGGCCTGCGATTCACCCTCACCCGCCGCAATGTCTCTGAAATCGATGGCATCTTTTCGCTGCTGGCCCATGAGGGGATTCCCCGGGCCTGTTTTTATCACTTGGTTTACGCCGGCCGAGGGGCCGATCTTCAAGAAGAGGACCTGAAACCCCAGGCCACGCGCCAGGTGCTGGACCAGCTCATCGACCGTACAGCCGATATGCACCGCCGCGGCATGCCCAGGGAAATCCTCACCGTGGACAACCACGCCGACGGTCCCTACCTGGTCCTGCGGATGGTCCGCGAAGGCAACCGCCGGGCTCAAGAAGCGCTGTCGCTGCTGAGGGTCAACGGTGGCAATGCCTCGGGGGTGGGCATCGGCTGCGTGGGCTGGGACGGGGCGGTCCATCCCGATCAGTTCTGGCGCCACGTGTCGCTGGGCAACGTGCAGGATCGGCCGTTCTCCCAAATCTGGACGGATCACTCTAACCCGTTGCTGGCAGCCCTTAGGGACCGTCGGCCGCTTTTGAAAGGCCGCTGCCGCCGGTGCCGATTCCTGGACGCCTGCGGCGGCAACTTTCGCGTGCGGGCTGAGGCGGCCGGGGATTTGTGGGGAGACGATCCGGCCTGCTACCTGACCGATGAGGAAATCTCCACCCCGGAGCCTTCCCCGTGACCGGAACGTCAGTCCCATCGGCCCCGATGGCCCCGCCGCTGCGGCTGATTGCCCTGGAGCTCACCCGCCGTTGCGTGCTGGACTGCCGCCACTGCCGCGCTCGGCCGGCGGGCGGGCAGACGAGGAGGAGCTGACGGGCCAGGAATGGCGGCGATTGATCGACAACGTCGCCGGCTTCGCCCAGCCCACCGTCATCCTCACCGGCGGGGAGCCGCTGCTTCGAAACGACGTGTACGACCTCGCCGCCCACGCCGCCGGAAGGAAGCTGCGCGTCGTGCTGGCCACCTGCGGGACGGTGCTGGACGATGCCTCCGCCGAGCGCCTGGCCGATAGCGGCGTGGCCATGATTTCGGTGTCGCTGGATGGGGCGACGGCCCGCACACACGATGCCTTCCGCGGGCGGGAAGGGGCGTTCGAGGCGGCGATGCGGGGGATCGATTCAGCCAAACGCGCAGGATTGGCCTTTCAAGTCAACACCACCGTGACGCGCGACAACGTTCAGGAGCTTCCGGCCATCCTGGAGCTGGCCGCCGGTGTGGGGGCTCGGACGTTCAACCCGTTTCTGCTCGTGCCCGCCGGCCGCGGTCAAGGATTGGCGGATCAAGCCCTGTCGGCGGAGCAGTATGAGCAGACGCTGACTTGGCTGGCCGATCGTCAAGGCTTCGGCATGGAGATTCGCGTGACCTGCGCCCGCACTTTCAGCGCATCTTGCGTCAGCGCGGCCTTGTGACGGATCGCTCGGCCAAGGGATGCATGGGCGGGCAGTCGTTTGCCTTCGTCTCCCATCGCGGCAAAGTCCAGGCCTGCGGATTCCTGGAGGTGGCCTGTGGCGACGCTGCGCCAGGCCGGTTACAACTTGGCGGAAATCTGGCGGAAATCGCCGGTCTTCCTGGCGCTCCGCGATCCTACCCGCTATCGCGGCCGATGCGGGGTCTGCGAGTTCCACAATGTCTGCGGCGGCTGCCGGGGTAGGGCGCTGGCCGCCAGCGGCGATTACCTGGACGAGGAACCGCTGTGTGTCTATCAACCCCATTACCATCCCCCCGTCACGCGAACCGACGTTGCTGGGGTGGATGAGCTGGATGAAAGGGACAAAAAACTCCTCTGGGCCGCCCAGGTCCACTTTCCCGTCGTGGAAGAGCCTTTCAAACTCCTGGGGCAGCGGCTGGGCATGGAGGCGCAGGACGTGTTGGAGCGGTTGCACCGCCTTCGGAAGGAAGGATATATCCGTCGCCTGGGGGCGGTGTTTGACTCCCGCCGACTGGGTTTCGTCACGACGCTCGTCGCCGCCGCCGTCCCGCAGGGCCGACTGGAGCAGGTGGCCGCGATGGTGGCTGATATTCCCGGCGTCACACATAGCTACAGCCGCTGCCACCGGTACAACCTGTGGTTCACCCTGACGGCGCCGAACCAGGTCCGGATCCATGCAGTCCTGAGCGACTTGCGGCAGCGAAGCGGGATTGGGGAAATCCGCTCTTTGCCTGCGGAGAGGGTTTACAAGATTCGGGCCGTGTTCGTTCCTCCCGGTCTGGCGGTTTCCGGCGACCAGATTCCCACCGACGCCATACCGGCCCGGTCGGTGATGCCCGTGCTGCTTGACGCTTCCCAGCGAGCGTTGGTGCGGCTGCTGGCGGGGGACTTGCCGTTGGCGGACCGTCTATTCGACGCACCGGCCCGCAGCGTCGGCTGGACCGCTGAACAATTGGCCGACCAAGTGAAGTCCTGGCTGGCGGAAGGAGTGATCCGTCGTATCGGCGCCGTCGTCAGCCATCGCCGCCTGGGCTGCGTCGCCAACGGCCTGGCGGTATTTCGCGCGCCGCTCGGCCACATCGACGAGGCGGGTTCAGCCTTGGCGCGGCTGTCACAGGTGTCCCATTGCTACCGCCGCCGGCCGGTGGCGGGATTCGACTACAACCTCTTTGCCATGGTCCACGGCCGGTCGGTCGATGAAATCCGCGGCTTGGCGGATCGGATCGCCGCGCAGGCTGCCGTAGCGGCCTATGACGTGCTCTTGACCGACCAGGAGTTTATTAAGACGTCGCCGGTGTATTTTCCCTGACTGCGGCCAGGCGGTATTGACCCCTGCGGCGCTAATCGCTAATTTCTAGCGAAAATACCGCGATCCGATCGTCGGTCATCGGCTGAGATGGTTGGCGCGGGCATCTTTGTGAGAGGACGTCCATGGCCTGCAAGACCCCTGATGAGATCGTTCGCACCGTAACGTCCATCGGCAGCTTCAAGAGCACGCTACCCCTGGGCAAGTTGCTGCTGCTGGGTTTTTTGGCAGGGGCGTACATTGCCTTTGGAGGGTTGCTGGCCGAGGTGGTGGTCGGCGGGGCACCGTCCCTCAAGGCCGAACAACCCCGGGCTGGCCAAGCTGATCTTCGGGGGGGTCTTTCCCGTGGGGCTGATGCTGGTGGTCATCGCCGGTTCGGAGCTGTTCACCGGCAACACGGCCTTGATGATCCCCTCGACGCTGCTGGGCAAAACGAGCTGGGGTGCGCTGGTGCGGAACTGGGTGTGGTCGTTCGTGGGCAACTTCATTGGATCGGTCTTTGTGGCCTATTGCCTGGTGTACCTGACGGGGTTGCTCTCGGCCGATCCGTGGCTGACCTGTGCCAAGGGGATCGCCGAGGGCAAGGTGACTCAAGGCTTTTGGCCCCTGCTGCTGAAGGGCATCGGGTGCAACTGGCTGGTGTGCCTGGCCGTCTGGCTGTCGATTGCCTCCGACGACGTGGCGGGCAAAGTCCTAGGCATCTGGTGGCCGATCATGGTGTTCGTGGCCTTGGGATTTGAGCACAGCGTGGCCAACATGTTCTTCGTGCCAATGGGCATCTTCCTGGGCGCCAAGGTCACCTGGGGACAGTTCCTGCTGGTCAACCTTCTGCCCGTCACGCTGGGCAACATCCTCGGCGGGGCGCTGTTCGTGGGCATGTTCTACACCTACCTGTACGGGCGCCGCGAACCGTAGCCGACCCTGAGGCATCTGCGAAGAACCTTGGCGGATTGCCCTTGTCCCTGCCTGTGCGCGGGGGTATCAAATGGGTGTCTCCATTACTGGTCGAAGCTGATTGGTCTGTCGGAAGGATGCAGGATGATCGTCATCGGTGAAAAGATCAACGCCACGCGGAAGGTCATCGCCGAAGCCTTGGAGGTCCGGAACGCCGAAAGGATCGTCCAGACGGCCCGGCAGCAGGTCCAAGCCGGCGCACACTACCTGGACGTCAACGGCGGCGATCCCCGCCCCGGCCGGGAGGTCCAAAATATCGCCTGGCTGGTCGAGACGATTCAGGCCCACACCGACGCGCCCCTGTGCATCGACTCCGCCGACCCCCAGGCCGTCAAGACGGGGCTGTCCAAGGCCAAGGGCAGGCCCATCCTCAACAGCATCTCGCTGGAGAGCAACCGCCTCGTCCCGCTTTTGCCCATGCTGGAACAGTACGACTGCATGGTGATCGGCCTGCTGATGAGCGACCAGGGCGCCCCTCGCGGCGTGGAGGACCGCCTGCGGAACGCCGCGGAGTTGATCGGCAAGTTCACCACCGCCGGCAAAAAACTGGGCGACATCATCATCGACCCCTGCTTCCTTGCTATCTCCACCGACGCCTCAAGCGGCCGGTGTGTCATCGACGCCATTGCCGCCGTCCGCAGGGAGTGGCCGGGGGTGCACATCGGCGGGGGATGCTCCAACATCAGCTTTGGCCTGCCGAGGCGCAAGTACATCAACTTGGCCTTGCTGGCCCAGGCAATCTACCACGGCATGGACGCTGCCCTCATCGACCCATGCATTCCTGATGTCATCGCTACCATCTACGCTGCCGAGGCCGTCGCCGGCAGGGATGAGTTCTGCATGAACTATGTCAGGGCCCAGAGGGAAGGAAAACTGGTATAGTTTTTCACCCCTCCGTTTAGACAAACCGTACCCTCCTGTTCCTTTAGACGCAGGTATCGTCTTTCCTGACTACATCGTTTTCGAGTAACGCTTGTGAGGTGACAATCTAGTGTCACCTAACGTCTGGCCTTTCCCTGCTGTCAAAAGGGGGTTTGTGTCAACTTCGATGATTTCCTAGCGATAAAATCACATATCTCTTTTAGTGCAAACGAATTATAATAGTTGACCTTTTATCATCTTTATCGGTAGGCAGTTGGATGTACATCCTGGCTTTGGATCCCCAAAAAAATGGCGGGCCTGCCGCGGGGGGGGACGACAGGCACCGCCTCAACATTCGAACCGGCCGGGGGAGAACCGGTTCGAAAGAGGGTCAGGTCTTATTTAAGGCTTAATTCCCTTTCCTAGCACCCATAGTTCTCAGGCTATGGGAAATTATAGAAGGATTAACGAAGCCCGCAAGGGGTATTTTGCAAGAAAATTATCAAAAAATTTACCCAGTGTCAAGCGGTCTGATGTCGAGGGGACAGAGCTTTTTGGATTTCCCCCCAACCTCCTGGATCTGTTGTAAGGCCGGCTGTGGAATCGACCGCCTGGCTCGTATAGACTGCCTCCGTCGCGAGCAAGACGTCAACAAGTGGAAAGCACGGAGCCAAAAGGAAAGGTTGAATGAAACTATTGCTGGTGGGCGGTGGGGGTCGCGAGCACGCCTTGGCCTGGAAGATGGCGCAGTCGCCGCTGTGTGACAGGATGTGGGCCGCTCCGGGCAATCCCGGCATCGCCCAGAACGCCGAGTGTGTGGATATCCCCGTGTCGGATGTGGGGCGGATCGTCTCGTTCGCCAAGGATAACGCCGTGGACCTGGTCGTGGTCGGTCCGGAGGAGCCGTTGGCCACCGGTCTGGCCGACGCCGTGCGACAGGCGGGAATGCTGTGTTTCGGTCCTAGCGCCGCAGGCGCCCGCATCGAGGCGGACAAGGCCTACGCCAAGACCCTCATGCGGGCCGCCGCCGTCCCCACGGCCGAGGCGAGGATCTTCACCGACCTGCAACTGGCCAGGGACTACGTCCTTTCCCGCGACCACGGCGTGGCCGTCAAGGCCTCGGGACTGGCCGCAGGCAAGGGCGTGGTCATCTGCCCCGAGCCTTACCAGGCCGTCAAGCCCCTGGAGGACATGTTGGTCAAAAAGGTCTTCGGCCAGGCTGGGTCAACCGTGGTCATCGAGGAGATGCTCACCGGACAGGAGGCCACGGTGCTGGCCCTGTGCGACGGCAGGAACATCTTCCCGCTGCCGCCGATCCAAGACCACAAGCCCGTCGGCGACGGCGACACCGGCCCGAACACCGGGGGCATGGGCGCCTACAGCCCCGTGCCCCTCATCGACGAGCGGATGATGGACCGCATCGAGCGGGAGATCCTCGTGCCCATCGTCGATGCGATGCGCCGCGACTTCGGCCGATACGAGGGGGTACTCTACGCCGGATTGATGTTCACTCCCGCCGGCCCCAAGGTCATCGAGTTTAACTGCCGTTTCGGAGACCCCGAATGCCAGCCGCTGATGATGCGCCTGGCCAGCGACCTGGTGGAGGCCCTGGTGGCGACGGCCGAGCACCACCTGGACAAGGTGGCCGTCGAATTCGACCCGCGCCCGTCGGTGTGCGTGGTGATGGCCTCAGGAGGCTATCCCGGACCGTATGCCAAGGGCTTCGAGATCACCGGCATCGACCAGGCTGAGAAGACCGAAGACGTGAAAGTCTTCCACGCCGGCACCGCCATGCAAAATGGCAAACTGGTCAACACCGGCGGGCGGGTGTTGGGCGTGACAGCCTTGGGCCAGACCATCGCGGCCGCGCAGCAACAAGCCTACCAAGCCGTGGCTAAGATTCACTGGCAGGACTGCTACTATCGCCACGACATCGCCACCAAGGCTATCCACTAAGCGGCCTTGCGGGTGCCTACACCTCCAGAACCAGTTCCAGAGGCCGGGCGAACTCCAGCCCCACCGCGGCCATGGCGCCGTCGGGGATCACCTGCCGTCGGATCACCCGCGCCCGAGTAGTGAATTCCTCGAGCATGTATGTGTTGGGGGTGGCGCGGGGTACGCAGAGATTGATCCCCACCCAACTGCCGTCGACAGGCGGCGACGGCTGCGACAGCGTCACCAACACCCCGCCATCGGAGATATTGATGGACTTGCCCGTTACCGTGGCGCCGTCGTCACTCAACAGCCAGACGGGACACGGCAAGGCGTGGCGCTTGTGTCGTCTTCGCTCCTCACCGCGATAGGGCATAAAAAACCTTCGAGACGGGTACGGCCTCCACGAGACGAATCAACGATATTTTAGGCGGCGCCCACCGATGCAGCAAGCATCTGGCGCACCGGGGCGTTTTAGGGAACCGGATCGATGCCCCCTAGGCTGAAGGGATGGCATCGTAGCAAACGAAGCAGACCCATCCATCCCCCGGCCAGCGCTCCATGCCTTTCCACCGCCTCGATGAAATAGTTGCTGCACGTGGGCACGAAGCGGCACTGTCGGCCAAGCAGGGGAGACAGCGTGCCTTGGTACAGCCTTACGAGGAGGATCAACCCCAAGGCAGGCAGGTGAACCAAGGTGCGAAGGAAAGGCCTTGGAGTCATGGTCGGCTGTCCTTGAGGGGCCAGGAAGTCGTCAGTCGCCCGGCCAGGGCGATCACCGATGGCCGCAGCGTCGCCAGCGTCAGCTCCGCGCCCTGGCGCGGCAAGGCGACAAAGTCCCAGCCGGCTGGCAGCTCCGGCCAGCTCAACCGCAGCGCCTCGCGGCAGAGGCGCTTGAGGTGGTTGCGCCTCACCGCCCCACCGTGGGAAGACGACACCGCCACCGCCGTCCGCGAGAACCCCAGCCCGTTAGGCCGGGCCAAGAGCGTGATTTGGCCGTTGCCCATCCGCCGGCCTTGACGGAACACTAAGTCGATGTCCGCCTGCCGCCTGAGCCGAAACTTCTTGCCTGCCTTGAGGTTCATGCGTCTTTCCCAACCCGCCCGTGGCCATTCTAACGCGCTCCTCACCGCTGGAAGTGGGGAATAACTCCCCTCCGTTGCTTCCATTAGTTGACGTACGTTCCTCACCGGCCACGCCTGCCCAAGCCGCCAAGACGCGCAAAATCCAGGTCGAGGAAATCTGGAACCGCCGTTGCGTTGACAAATCGCCGGCTAGGTCCTAGGATTTTTTACTGACGGACGGTTGATCGACTGATCGTTTGATTGTTTGACAGTTTGATAAAAAACCTTGCCACCGGAAGGAGCCGGCCATGAGCTCAGAGGATGTAATCGAGTTGACGGATCAGAACTTCGAAGCGGAAATCATCAACACCAAGGGCGTGGCGATGGTGGACTTCTGGGCTGAGTGGTGCATGCCCTGCAAGATGCTCGCCCCCACCATCGAGGACCTGGCCAAGGAATACGCCGGCAAGGTGAAGGTGGGCAAGGTGGATACCGACACCGCCCGCGACACGGCTGGGAAATTCGGGATCAGCGCCATCCCGACGGTGGTCCTGTTCAAAGATGGCAAGGTGACCAAGAAGTTCATCGGCCTTCAACCCAAAAAAGCCTTCGAAGAGGCGCTGGACGTGCTGCTGGCGGGGTAGAGGAGAAGAGGGCCTGCGAGGAAAACGGGAAGATGGCATGCAATCGCTTGGCCGCGAAGAAATCCGGCGAATCGACCGTCTCGCGATCCAGACATTGGGCGTCAGCGGCCTGGTGCTGATGGAGAACGCCGGGCGCGGTGCCGCCGACGCCATCGAGAATTTTTTGAACGGGGCTGTTTCTTCCAAGAAGATCGCCATCGTCGCCGGTGGCGGCAACAACGGCGGCGATGGCTTTGTCGTCGCGCGGCACCTGGCCATGCGGGGCGCAAACGTTGTCACTTTTCAGGTCGGCCCGCCGGACAAGCTCACCGCCGATGCCGCCGCCAACCTTGCTCTCCTCCGCAAACTCGGACATGACGTGAAACCGGTCGGCGACCAGGAGCTTGGCAGGCTGGCTGAGCGTTTATCGCAGTTCGACCTGGTGGTGGACGCCGTGGGCGGCACGGGCGTCCGCGGGGCGCTGCGAGGCGAGATGGCGGCGGCGGTGGAGGCCATCAACGCCGCCGGCAAGCCCGTGGTGGCTATCGACATCCCCACCGGCCTGGACTGCGACACCGGCCAGGCCGAGGGCCCGGCGGTGCGGGCGGCGATGACCATAACATTCGTTGCCCGCAAGAAGGGCTTCGACGCCCCCGGCGCCTGTGAATACACCGGCAAAGTCGTTGTGGCCGACATCGGCATTCCGGCCGAGATCGTCGCGACCATGATGGACCGGAATACCGGATGACTGGAAGACCGTCAGGGTTCGGAGTTTTGTCGAATCAATCCGCAACCCGCAATCCAATCCCTGCGAGGCTTGGATCCTTAAGGAGCATACGTCTTCTGTTCGGATGGAGGTGTCAGTATAATCCTCCGTCTGTTCGACGAACCGTCGGACCGCACACAATAGGATATGAGGTGAAACATGCCCCTGGTCCCGATGCGAATCCTGTTGGATCACGCCGCCGAAAATGGCTATGGCCTGGCGGCGTTCAACGTCAACAACATGGAGCAGATCCAGGCAATCATGGAGGCGGGCACGGAGACGGATTCCCCGGTGATCGTCCAGGCCTCGCGCGGCGCCCGCGCCTACACCAACGACGCCTACCTCCGCCACCTGATGCTGGCGGCGGTGGAGCTGAACCCCAAGCTGCCCATCGTCATGCACCAGGACCACGGCAACAGTCCGGAGACCTGCTTCAGCGCCATCAAACAGAGCTTCACCTCGGTGATGATGGATGGCTCGCTGATGCCCGATGCCAAGACCCCCAGCACGTACGACTACAACGTCCAGGCCACCCGCCAGGTGGTCAAGGCCGCCCACGCCAAGGGCGTCACGGTGGAGGGAGAGATCGGCGTCCTGGGCGGCATCGAGGACGGCCACGGGGCAGGCCTGAGCACCGAAGAGGCCCGCAAGCATCTGACCGACCCGGCCCAGGCGGAGCGTTTCGTGGCCGAGACGGGCGTGGACGCCCTGGCCGTGGCCATCGGCACCAGCCACGGGGCCTACAAGTTCACGCACCGGCCCACCGGTGAGGTGCTGGTGATGAGCGTGATCGAAGAAATCCACCGCCGTCTGCCCAACTGCCACCTGGTGATGCACGGCTCGTCTTCCGTGCCGCAGGTGCTTTTGGAGATCATCCGCCGCCACGGAGGGCAGATGAAGGAGACTTACGGCGTGCCGTTGGAAGAAATCCAGCGCGGCATCCAACACGGCGTTCGGAAGGTCAACATCGACACCGACTGTCGGTTGGCAATGACCGGGGCGATCCGTCAGGTCCTGACCGAAAATCCCGGGGAGTTCGACCCGCGCAAGTACCTCGGCCCCGCGCGAGACGCGATGAAGAAGGTCTGCGTGGAGCGGATGGTCGCCTTCGGCCAGGCGGGCAACGCCGGAAAGATCAAGCCCAAGACCTGCGCCCAGATGATCGCCTTCTACAAGCCCGCTACTGTCAAAAAGGCTCGCAAGGCCGCCAAACCTTCCAAGAAGACCCGCAAGCCCAAGAAAGTCAGGAAGTCCAAGAAGTCCAGCCGTTAGGTGGGGTGCCATGCCCTGGCGCAGCCTGGGCATGGTGAACCTCTACCCCAATCAACCATTCCTCTCGTGCCCAAGTTCTCCATGGCCACGCTTCGCGAGGCCATGGCACCTTCTCGGTAATTTATTTCTTGCGGCTTATGCGCGAAGCGCCTTTTGCCAACTTTGAGTATCGCCCCGTCCTTCTTGGAGACATCGGTATTGAAGTCGGTGATCCTCTCCCCGTCAAGCGTGACGCCTCCCCCAGTGATCAAACGGCGAGCCTCACTTTTGCTATCGGCGAACTTGAGTTCTTGAATGACGTCCACGGCGGTCGTGCCGGGGGTGACAGAGATATGGATCATCTCGCTCGGCGTGCCCTTTTCGGCAAAGACGCGATCGAACTCTGCGGCCGCCTCCTCGGCGGCGGATCGACTGTGGTATCGCTCCACGATGGTCTTGCCCAGCGTCGCCTTGGCCGCGCGGGGGTGGGTCTGCTTTTCGTCCAGCAACGCATTGATCTGCTGGACCGGCAGGTCGGTCAGCAGCGTGAAATAATTCCGCATGAGCGTGTCGGGGATCGACATGATCTTGCCGAACATCTCGCGGGGGCTGTCGGTCACGCCGATAGTGTTGCCCTTGGACTTGCTCATCTTTTCGGCGCCATCCAGCCCCACCAGCAAAGGCATGATGAGCACGATCTGAGGCCGCTGGCCGGCGTTGGCTTGGAGCTGGCGGCCTATGAGGTTGTTGAACGTCTGGTCCGTGCCGCCCAGCTCCACGTCGGCCTGGATGCACACGCTGTCGTAGCCCTGCATGAGGGGGTAGAGGAACTCGTGCACGCCGATGGGCACACCGTCGCGATAGCGCAGCTCGAACGTGTCTCGCTCCATCATCCGCGCGACGGTCATCTGAGCGGCCAGCTTCAGCACGTCGGCAAACGACAGCTTCTCCAGCCACTCACTGTTGCGACGGATCTCCAGCTTCTCGGGCGAGGTGTCCAGCACCTTGCCGGCCTGTTCGACGTAGGTGGCCGCGTTGGCCTCGATCTGCTCAGGAGAGAGCATCGGGCGCATCGTGTTCTGGCCACTGGGGTCACCAATGCGGGCGGTGTAATCCCCGATGATCAGCACGGCCTTGTGGCCCAGGTCCTGGAACTGGCGGATCTTGCGGAGCTGGACCGTGTGGCCCAAGTGGATGTCCGGGGCCGTGGGGTCCAATCCGAGCTTGACCCGCAGCGGCCGGCCAGTCTCGGCTGCCTCGGCCAGGCGCTGATGAAGCTCAGCAGCCGTATAGACGGCCTCGCTCCCGCGCGTCAAAAGCACCGCCTGCTCCCGCAATTGCTTTTCACTCAACTTGCCCATGGATGGATGAATTTATCCCCGCTGCATTACGTTTGCAACATCGCAGGACAAGGATGCCCGTGCTACACGTCGAAGATCTTGCCGGGGTTCAGGATGTTGTTGGGGTCCAGGGCGCGCTTGATGGCGCGCATGACCTCGATGTGGGCCTCGGAACACACCAGCGGCAGGTAGCTCTTGCGCTTGTGGCCGATGCCGTGCTCCCCGGAGATCGTCCCGCCGAGGCTGGCCGTGAGCTTGTACAGGTCGGTCAGGATGTCGGGCAGCGTCGCGTGCCAGCGGTCCAGCGGCCAGGCGGGGTTCATCACGGGCGTGGCGTGCAGGTTGCCGTCGCCGGCGTGGCCGTAGCAGGGGATGGCCACGTCGTACTTTCTCGACAGCTCCATCAGTCCGGCCACCATGTCGGGATGTGCGCGATGGGCACGACGATGTCCTCCAGGCTCTGGTGGGGGCTGACGACCTTGAAGGCCTCGGCGATGTTCCGCCGGACCTTCCAGATGCGCTCGGAGGTGGTGTAGTTGTCCGCCACGTAGACCTCGATCGCCCCGGCGGCCAGGCACTGCTCGCCGATGGCCTCGTATTCTCGCTCCACCTGCGCCAGCGTCGCTGCCGTCCACGGTGATCAGCAGCATTGCCCCGGCCTGCTGGTAGGGAATGGTCTCGTTCAGGTACTCGCAGGCCGCCTGCACGCTGGTTTGGTCCATGAACTCCATCGCCGTCGGGATGACGCCGCCGCCGGTCATGATCTGCGGCACGGCCGCGATGGCGCCTTCGGTCGTGCGGAACAGCACCAGCAGGTCCACGCTTGAGCGGGGCAGCGGCATCAGCTTCAGGGTGATCTTGGTGAAGACGCCCAGCGTGCCCTCGCTGCCGACCATGAGCGGGATGAGGTTGTAGCCGGTCACGTCCTTGACCAGCTTGCCGCCCATTTCGACGATCTCGCCGGTGGGCGTGACGACCTCCAGGCCCGTGACGTAGCGCCCCGTGACGCCGTACTTGACGGCCTTGCCCCCGCCGGCGTTCTCGGCCACGTTGCCGCCGATGGTAGCACGTCTCCAGGCTCATGGGGTAGCCGGCGTAGAACAGGCCCAGGTCCTTGACCTTTTCGTTGATCTCGTTGGTGACCAGGCCGGGCTCGACCACGATCATCATGTTCGCCCGGTCGATCTCCAGGATGCGGTTCATGCGGTCGAACAGCAGGACGATGCCGCCGCGCAGCGGCACCGCCCCGCCGGATAGGCCGCTGCCGGCCCCGCGGGGGGTGACGGGGATCAACTCGCGATTGGCCAGCTTCAGGATAGCGGCGATCTCGTCGGCCGAACCCGGCCGCACAAGGCAGTCGGGCATGTGGGCGTACTGGGCCTCGGCCACCTCATCGTGCGAGTAAGGCTCCAGCCTTCGGCGTCGCCGAAGACGACGTACTTGTCTCCGACGATCCGCTTCAATTCGTCAACGATGGCCGGGGTGACGGGGTGGTATTTGCGAGATTTCGATGACTTGGCAATCATGAGTGCCTGGGTACATCAAATCCGAATCTCGAAATTCGAAATCCGAAACAAACACCGAAACGATAAGGACGATTTACGCCTTTTTCGCGTTCCTAATCTTCTCCACCAGCACCGGCACGATTTCGAACAGGTCGCCGACGATGCCGAAGTCGGCCACGCGGAAGATCTGCGCCTCGGCGTCGGTGTTCACGGCCACGATGGTCTCCGCCGTCTGCATGCCGGCCAGGTGCTGGATGCTGCCAGAGACGCCCAAGGCCATGTACAGCTTGGGCGTGACGGTCTTTCCCGACAGGCCCACCTGGTGCGGATAGCTCAACCAGCCGCGGTCCACCACATCGCGCGTGGCGCCCAGCGAGGCGTCCAGGGCCGCCACCAGCGGGGCGACCTGCTTGATGTTCTCACCCTTCTTGATCCCCCGCCCGACGGTCACGACCACGTCGGCATCCTGGAGGCTGTGGATGTCCTCGTGGGGCACGAAACCCACGCGACGGATCCGGCTGGCTAAGGAGCTCCTGCGGGGCCTTGAGGCGGACGACCTGGCCCCGCCGGCCGGGCTGCTTCGGCGCCGGTTTGGTCGAGCGCGGGCGGACGGTGGCCATCTGCGGACGGTGGTGGGGCGTCTTGATGGTGGCCAGGATATTGCCACCGATCGCGGGGCGGGTCTGGAGCAGGTTGCCGGTATCCGGCTCGATGTCCAGGACGGTGCAGTCGGCCGTCAGGCCGGCGTTGGCCCGCACGGCCACGTAGGGCATCAGCGTCCGCCCGGTGCTGGTCGCCCCGGCAATCAGGATTTCCGGCCGATGGTCGGTGATAAGCGAAAGCAAACAGGCGGCGTAAGGCTCGACCAGGAAGTGCTCTAGTTCAGGCGCTTCCATCGCCATCACGCGATCGGCGCCGCGGTCGATCAGCTCTTGCAGGTCCGCCTGGTGATGTTGTGGCCCAGGACGATGGCCGACAGGTCGGTCCGGCGCTTGTCGGCCAGCTCGCGCCCGCGGGTCAGCAGCTCGTGGCTGATCCGCTGGATTCGCCCGCCGGCCTGCTCTGCCAGGATCCAAACGCCTTTGTATTCCACGATCTTCTCCGATAGTGCTGGCTGCTCGTGCGGGGTTACAGCAGCGCTCGTGTCTGAAGGAACGCCACCAGCTCATCTGCGGCCGCGGCGACGGCTTGCTCGTCGCCGGCGACGACCTTGAGGCACTGGCGGGCGACCTTAGGCTTGAAAATCTTCACGACGCGCGTGGGGCTGCCGTCCAGCCCCAGCTTGGAAGCGTCCAGGTCCATGTCCCTGGGGACCCAGACGGGGACCTCGGCGGTCTTGGCCCGTCTGCTTGCCGCGGAGCGTGGGCAGGCGCGGATCGGCGACCTCCTTCACCACCGTCAGCACGGCCGGCAGGTCGACCTCCAGCACCTCGTGGCCGTCCTCGACGAGCCGGTGCACGCGGATGCTGCCTTGGGCGACCGACTCCACCTTGCCGACGTACGTCGCGACGGGCAGGTCCAGGAACGAGGCGATGCCCGGACCCACCTGGCCGGTGTCGCCGTCGGTGGCCCGCTCGCCGCAGATGACCAGGTCGAACGCCCCCAGTTTGCGGATCGCCCCGGCCAGGGCGTAGCTGGTGGCCCAGGTGTCGCTGCCGGCGAAGGCCTTGTCCGAGATCAGCACGCCGCGGTCGCAGCCCATGGCGATGGCCTCGCGGATGGCCCGGTCGGCCTTGGGCGGGCCCATCGAGACGACCGTGACCTCCCCGCCATGCTGCTCGCGCAGGCCCAGGGCCAGCTCGATGGCGTAGAGGTCCAGCGGGTTGACGATGGCCTCGACGCCCTCGCGGATCATCGTGCCGGTGGCCTCGTCCATCTTGACGGCGCTGGTCTCCGGCACCTGCTTGATCGGAACGATGATGCGCATTACTTCTCCTGCGGCCCGACTAGGGCGGCCCGAAAGGGCGCGTTGTACAAGACTTCCGGGCCTGAATCAAGCGAACCTATGCGTTCGCCCAACAGATATCGCTGTCTTCAAAGCAGGACGGAACTTTGCCTTAAGATACGTGCAGACAAACGCACGGAATCCTGGCACCAGGATCACCCCGACTACTGTGAACTGAGCGTTTCTTCTAGCTCAGTCCTAGCGCTGCGACCCATCGGCCTGGATCCGAGAAACCTCCTGGGAATGTTCTTCGATCGCAATTTCCCTCTATCCCCCGGACCGCTGTACACCTGAGGCCTGTTGCGTCTGCGAGGGAAGAACGCCTTGTTAGTCAGGAATCTGTGAGCACGCTTGTCTGCAGTGCAGACCAAGAGGCTGCCGCTTACCAGCAGAATTGCCACGATGTGTTGGTCGTTGAAATCATTGTGGTGCAGTGTCTTCCTTACCCAGCTCTCCTTCGCGTCCACCTTCTCAGTAGGCTCAGGATGAGCCTTACCTTTGTCGTAGAGTATCTTTAGCGTCCCTACGAGGTGTTGGGACCTGGACAATTCTCCAAGATATGTGCTGCCCCCATAGACAAACGTTCCAGGCCCGCGTATGACCCAGTCCCAAACGGGCTTGAACAGATGGTGCTCTCGGTTACCCCGGTTCAAGACACGCCCAAGCACACATGTATCAACTACGATACACATCATTCCCCCGCGAGGAGTTCGAGTTGTTCGTTGAGGAAGAAATCCCTAAATGAGTCCGGCTGGTCTTGGGGATACTCGCCTTTCTCTGAAAATGGAAGCGCCGTTACCTTGTTGCCCTTGTCAGTCCGTTCAAAGAATAGCACCTGTCCGGAAGGCTTCTTCTTGGCCTTTCGGTAGTTGAGACGGAACCTATTGATTGTGAAATCACTGTGCGTCTCTACGAAGAAGTGCTTCCTATGGTTAGCCGCTAGTTCAAAGAGAAAATCCCCCAATCCGGCCTGCGCACGAGGGTGTAGATGAATTTCTGGCTGCTGTATGGCGAAAAGTGCTCCCTCTTTCGCATGATAGGCTTCCACGAGGACTGGAAGGCATTGTGATACGCCATATCCAACATTCGGCAAACCTAGAGGTGCTTTCGACAGCGTTACCTCCAAGGAGAACGGATTCTGTGGGCCGCGCCAAACTTGTGAACGTCCACTTTCCGGAAGAGGCCGGTTGTCTTCCCAAAGCGGGCAAGAAACCGATTTAGTGCACCCCATTCCTGGGAGTCTTTTCGCTGCTTCAGGTTCCGCAACAAGTATGGTATGTGCTCCCCTCCCGAGGAATGCTTGGGTGTAACATCTGCGTACACGGGGCGGGGCTCGCTACGAATGGGAGCAATCCATCTACATCTGTTCCCGGCAAACAGAGACGTAATGGGTCGCAGGGCACTACGGGTTCCTGTTCCCTTGATTCGCTTACGTGACCTCGTTGAGAGGAGGTTAAAGAAAAGGTCTGCCATTATGGGTACTCTCTTGGGGGACCACGGTGGTAGGGTGCGCAGGAATCTCTTTGGGTACGCCCCAGGGTTATTACCTTCCTCAACCCACGCTGCAAAGGTTCGCTCAAAGCTACCTTTGTCAGCCTTGGGAAGCGTTCTCATGGCATAAATTGGTTTGTCACGCGCGATCTCAGCTCGTACGGCCCGGTTCCCATACATGATGTGAAACCGGTCCAGGGAGGGCCTTCCGTCTTCGTCAACAAACCGCAGTGTGAACCCCAAGGGGAGGAGGGTCGCATTAGTCTGCGAGTGTGGGACGTACAGGTAACCCACCTGGAAACACCGCCGGTTTCTCACTTCGGCAGAGACAATATCTCTGAACCCACCTAGTTGGAAGTCCGTTGTGTTGAACTCTCCGGTAAACCAGAAATCAAAGTCGTAGAACAGCGACAGCAAGGCAAGGAGTGAAGTCTTCCCGGTGCTGTTCTCCCCAACCAGGAAGTTGACATCCTTCAACGGAACCCACGTGTCCGTGAATCCGCGGAAATTGTCTAGATATATGGCTTTCATGGCACAGCACTCCTTCCCGTACTTTTTACCACCCATATCTGTCTTGATCGCGGGGGGCAAACAACAATGGCTATTAGACCCATGAGTCCCCTTGTTTGTCTAGTGTCCCTGCTCCTCCGGGCCTGGATCTTGTTCAACTGAGGTGGCTTTTGCTTCTGGAGTATCCTCAGCGCTGGTGGATGCAGGGGTGGTAGCAGCCCCGCCGCGGAGTTCTTCCACTTTCGGCAGGTCTTCCAGGCCGGCCAGGCCGAAGACTTCCAGGAACCGCCGCGTGGTGCCGTAGAGGATGGGTCTTCCGATGACCTCGGCCCGGCCGACGATGCGGACCAGTTGCTTCTCCAGCAGGCTGCGGAGCAGTTCCCCGCAGGCCACGCCGCGGATGGCCTCGATGTCGGCCCGCAGGATCGGCTGGCGGTAGGCGACGATGGCCAGCGTCTCCAGGGCCGCCTGGCTGAGGCGCGAGTCGCTGCGGTCGCGGAGCAGGCGGGCGATCACGTCATGAAATTCGGGACGGGTGAGCATCTGGTAGCCGCCGGCGATGGCTTGGATGCGAAAGGCCGATCCGTCCCGCTCGTAGCGCTCGTTGAGCAGGGCGACGGCGTCCTTGACGGCGCGCTGGCCGGGCAGCTCAGCCACCTCCGCGATGCGGGCGGATGAGAGGGGGCTGTCGTTAGTGAACAGGATCGCCTCGACGACGGCGGCGATCTCGGCGGCTTCGCCAGTCGAGGCCTGGGGGTGCGGTGAGTCGCCGGACCCGGAGGCTCTCAAAGGATTTTCCTGAGAATCACTCATGGGGTTCGAGGTTACTTGGAGGCCGGCTCGGTGGTCAAGGCCGCGCCCTGGGTCGTCGGGACCTCCCGTGCAGACCAAACCCGCGTGTCGATGACCTCGTCGCTCGTCGTGAATGACTGCATCGTGCACAAGTTGCCCTCAACGGTAAACAGGCAATAGTGCAGGACCGAGGACAAAATCTTGGAGTAGGGGTTCTGGACTTTGGCATCCTCAGCCGGCCTGCGCAGCGGTGCTCCGCCACCGCCGGTGATGATCAGAGTGACGCCTTCGGGCGGCTCGCTCCGCTCGTAGAAGTGGTCGTGCCCGGCGATCATGGCCGTAGCCTTGAACTTGGCCAGCAGGGGCAGGATCACCTCCCGGCCTTGGCGCGCGGGCAGTTCCTTTGGCTGGTCGGAGTCATCCTCCGTGCCGTGCTTACCGGAGCTCCAGGGGGGGTAATGCGTGACCAGGAAGATGAACTTCGCCTTCGATTCGGCCAAGACGCCTTCGAGCCATCGGGCGTTCTCACTGCCGGCGGACCAATCGGCCTGGCCGTCGATGCCGATCAGTTGCACCGGCCCGAGGGTCTGCTGCCAGCGGCCGAGCGTGCCGTCTCGCGGAGTGGCCAGCAGTAGGGCGGTGAGGGGCGATTCCTCCTCGTGGTTGCCCGGGACGGCGAACATTGGCACGGTCGCCAGCAGGGTGGCCGCCGGATCGAAGAATTCCTCATTCCATCGCCAGTCCTGCCGTCCGTGCTCCACCAGGTCGCCGGTATGAAGGATGAACTGCGGCCGGGCCCTCAAGGTAACGGCGGCCACGATGGCCCAGTTGCCCGCATGGGTGCGGCTGTCGCCGAGGGCCGCGAAACGCAGAGGGTCCTGTCCTGTCGGCAGCGGGGCGATCGACCACGGCCCCGACTCGATCCGCCCTGCTCCGTCCGGTGTTTCCATCTGAAGGCGGTAAGTCGCGATGGCCATGCCCGCCAGACCTTCCGGACGGACTTGATGGAATATTCCAGGCGGGGAAGCCTTTGAAATCTCCTGCCAGGCCATGCCCGACTTACCAACCGCCGGAGCGGATTGGGGGTTCCGGAAACCGCCATTGATGCGAACCGTCACGCAAGCAGGCATGTTCGTGCGGCAGGAGACGGTGATATAGTCGTCGCCTCGCGCGCCCAGGATCGGACCGGTTATAATCTTCAAGTCCCTGGCCCGCAGGACCGTCAGGGAGCATTGCGGTTGGTCCGACTTGATGGGTTGAGATGCACGGCCGCGGGCCGGTTGCCACGTGGCCGTCAGGACATTTGTCCTCTGGACCAGGAGGTTGGGGTCTATGGCAGGAATGGTCTTGAAGACGACTCCCGCCAGCTCCGGGGGTCCGTTGAGGGGCTTGCCATTGAGGTTGAAGACAGGCTTGGAGGGGGTATCCAAGTCGTGTGTGAGTTCCAGGACCTGGCAGCCTGTGGTGTCGCCGGCCTGGAACTGGGCCTTGGCCGTCAGCGGCGTTTGGGCCTGTGAGACGGCTGACCAATCGGGCGAGAACGTTACGCCGCCATCCGTGCTGAATTGCCAGCTCGCTCCAGCCAGCAAATCCACCGGCTGCGTGGCCGGTGCGGTCGCGGCCTGCTGAGCCCACGCGAGCGACGACAGCAGCACCAGGGTGACCAGCAAAAACTTGACGAAGCCATGGCCTTGTCGTGACACGAGTCGCTTCTCCTTATCTTTTTATCTATAGCAGGGAGTGTAGAAGGACGGAGGCTCCTTGCCCAGGGTGTTGGTCAGCTCGCCGATCTTCTCGATGCGGCAGGTGATGACGTCGCCGCCGGAAAGGAACTCTCCCGTTGCCACGCCCACGCCCGACGGCGTTCCGGTGGCGATGACGTCGCCTGGCAGCAGCGTCATCAAGTGGCTACAGAAGGACACCAGCTCGTACACATCGAAAATCATCATCGACGTGCGGGACTTTTGGCGCGTCACGCCGTTGACGGTCAGCTCCAGCTCCAGATCGCCCACGTCACCCACCTCGTCCGCCGTTACCAGCCACGGCCCCAGCGGGCAGAACCCGTCGGACCACTTGCCGTGCAACCAGTCGAAGAACTCATCCTTGGGCCGCTGGGCCCGGCCCTGGGCGAAGGTCACGCTGCGGGCGGAGATGTCGTTGGCGATGGTGTAGCCGGCGATGTGGTGGACGGCGGCCTGGGGGGTCACGTCCTTGGCCTGGCTGCCCATCACCACGGCCAGTTCGATCTCGTAATCGATCTGGCGACTGTAGGTGGGCCAGGGGATTTCGTCACCCGGGTTGGCCACCGCCGTCGAGGGCATTAGGAACGGCCGGGGCGTGGTCGTCCGCCTGGGGTCATCGGGCATGGCCAGACTGCGGTCGATCTCCTGATGGTGCTCGAGGTAGTTGACGGCTAAGCCCAGCAGCTTGGGTGGATGGGGGATCGGGGCCAGCAACCGCACGTCGGTGAGGGGGATAAAACTCTCGCAACGGTCTGCCAGACCGGCCAGATGATTCATCACAGCCCCGCCGCCTTCCAAGGCCTCCAGCACGTTGCCAGGCCCCTCCGGCCAGCAGGCCGGTACGTCGCACAGGCCGCGATCGGTCACCAGGCCAAAGGACTGTTTGCCGCGATGCAGGTAGGTCGCAAGCTTCATCCTGGCTCCTGGGGTGTCGCTGCTACGTCCGTTGGGAGACAGCCAAAGCCTGGTCCAGGTCGGCCTGGATGTCGGTAATATCCTCGATGCCCACACATAGGCGGACGTACTCCGGGCTGACGCCGGTGGCCTGCTGTTCTTCCTCGCTGAGCTGCTGGTGCGTCGTGGAGGCCGGGTGGATGACCAGCGTCTTGGCGTCGCCGATGTTGGCCAGGTGGCTGGCGAGCTTGACGGCGTTGATGAACTTCGCCCCGGCCGCCCGGCCGCCTTTGATGCCGAAGCCAATAATCGCCCCGGCGCCCTCGGGCAGGTATTTCCGCGCGAGGGCGTAGTGGGGGTGGTCCTCCAGCCCCGGATAGTTTACCCACTGGACGGCCGGGTGCTTCTGAAGCCACCGTGCGACGGCGAGAGCATTTTGGCAGTGCCGCGGCATGCGGACGTGCAGCGTCTCAATGCCCAGCAGGAACAGGAACGCCGCGAATGGGCTCATGCATGCCCCCGTATCGCGCAGCCAGTGCGTGCGGATGTGTGTGATGTAGGCGATGTTGCCCAGGGGTTTGAGCGCCTCGGTGAAAATGATGCCGTGATAGGCCGGATCGGGCTGGGCCAGCTCCGGCCAGCGCTTCGGGTCGTCGGCCCAGGGGAACGTGCCGCCATCGACAATTGCTCCGCCGATGTGCACCCCGTGGCCGCCCAGGTACTTGGTGGTGGAATAGACGACGATGTCCGTCCCGTGCTCGATGGGCCGGAGGAGTGCGGGGGTGAGAACGGTATTGTCCACAATCAGCGGCAGGCCGCGGCGGTGGGCCGCTGCCGCCAAGACGGCGAAGTCCGGCACGTCGTTCTTGGGATTGCCAATGCTCTCGATATACACGCACCGCGTGTGGTCGTCGGCCAAGCGGTCGATCTCCTTGGGATGGTCGGGGTTGAAGAATCGCACCTCGATGCCCAGCTTCTTGAGCGTCTGGGTGTAGAGCGTCCAGGTGCCGCCATAGAGGCTGGTGGAGGAGATGAAGTTTTGCCCGCTGTGGGTGATGGTGCAGATGGCCGCGGTAATGGCGGCCTGGCCGCTGGCGAAGGCCAACCCGCCCACGCCGCCGTCCAGAGCAGCCAGGCGCTTCTCCAGCACGTCGCAAGTGGGATTCATCAGCCGCGAGTAGATGTTGCCGAACTTCCGTAAGGCGAACAGGTCCGCGGCGTGCTCGGTGCTGGTGAAGTTGTAGCTGGCGGTGGCGTAGATGGGCACGGCCCGGGCGTGGGTGGTCGGATCGTCCTGCTGGCCGGCGTGCAAGGCCAGCGTACCGAGTCCATAACGCTTTTTGTCGGTGTCGGCCATGGGTTCTCCTAGGCAACTCCCTGGAGCCTCGCCCCGGGGAACACAACAGCATAGCGCGATCAAGGCGAACTCACAAGATAGAAGGATGGATACCCCGCCGCACGGCGGTGGGTTTTAGAGGGAAAACTTAACCTGTCCGGCGACGATGGTCGCCACCGGCCGGCCGATGAGATGCCAGCCGTCGTAGGGGCAATTGCGGCTGCGGGAGCGGAACTTGCTCACGTTCACCGTCCAACGAACCTTGGGATCGATCAGGGTGACGTCGGCCGTCGCCCCGACCGTGAGCCGGCCCAGCGGGCGGTTGATGGCCGCCGCCGGGCCCACCGTCATCCGCTCGATCAGCGCGGGCCAGTCCATCAGTCCCGTGTGCACCAGGGCCTTGGCGTACAGCCCCACCGCGCATTCCAGGCCGATGATGCCGAAGGCTGCCAGGCCGAACTCCAGCTCCTTTTCCTCCTGGGTGTGCGGGGCGTGATCGGTGGCCAGGCAGTCGATCGTCCCATAGGCCACTCCCGCTTGCAGGGCCTCCACGTCGGCTGCCGACCGCAGCGGCGGGTTGACCTTGTAGTAGGGATCGTACCCGCTGCACGCCGCGTCGGTCAGCAACAGGTGGTGGGGCGTGGCCTCGGCCGTCACGGGCAGGCCGCGGTCCTTGGCGTCGCGGATCAGGTCCACGCTGCCGGCGGAGGACACGTGCTGCACGTGGTAGCGGGCGCCGATCCGCTCCACCAATTCTAAGTCCCGCCGCAGCATGATCTGCTCAGCCGAGGTGGGGATGCCACCCAGCCCTAGCCGCACCGCCACCGCGCCGCTGTTCATCACGCCGCCGGCCAGGTCGCCGTCCTGGCAGTGCTGCATCAGCGGCACACTGAGCCTGCCGGCATATTGAAGGGCCCGCTGCATCATGGCGCTGCTCTGGACGCCGTCGCCGTCGTCGCTGAAGGCCACCGCCCCGGCCGCCACCATCAGGCCCATCTCCGACAGCTCCTTGCCCTCGCGCCCCTTGGTGATGCAGCCAACGGGCAGCACGCGGGCTAGATTCGCTTCCACCGCTCGCTGGAGCACGTACTGGATGGCCGTCTCGTTGTCCATCGGCGGATGGGTGTTGGGCATGGCCAGGATGGTGGTAAACCCGCCCGTCACGGCCGCGGCAGAAGCGGTGGCGATGGTCTCCTCCTCCTCGTGCCCCGGCTCGCGGCAATGTACGTGCACGTCGATCAGGCCTGGGCAGACGATCTTGCCTTTGGCGTTGATGGTTTGCCGCGCGGCGGCCTTGACCTTACCCACGCGGACAATCTTGCCGCGGGCGATGGCCACGTCGGCCACTTCGTCCCGACCGCTGGCCGGGTCAATCACCCGCCCGTTGGTGATGAGGATGTCGTTCATTGCCTGCCCTGGCTGACCAGGTACAGCACGGCCATGCGGATCGCCAGGCCGTTGGTCACTTGCTGGAGGATGCAGCTATTGGGCCCGTCGGCCACGTCGGAGGTAATCTCCACGCCGCGGTTGATGGGCCCGGGATGCATGATGAGCACGTTCTTTTTGCATCGCTTGAGCCGCTGGCTGTCCATGCCGTATAGCCGGCTGTACTCGCGGAGGGAGGGAAACAGGTTGCTGCTGAACCGCTCGAACTGGATCCGCAGCATGTTGATGACGTCCACCGAATCCAGCACGTCGTCCAGGCTGTGGCTGATCCGGCAGTCCATGGCCGTGATGGCCGAGGGCACCAGCGTCGGCGGACCGACGACGATAACCTCGGCTCCCAATTTGCGCAGACCAAAAATATTGCTGCGGGCCACACGGCTGTGGGCGATGTCTCCGACGAGGGCAACTTTGAGCCCCTCCAGCTTCCTGAGCTGCTGGCGGATGGTGAAGATGTCCAGCAGGGCCTGGGTGGGGTGCTCGTGCTGGCCGTCACCGGCGTTGACGACCGAGGCGGCCAGGTGCCGGGCGAGCAGGTGCGGGGCGCCGCTTTGGCTGTGGCGGATGACGAAGATGTCCACGCCCATCGCCTCGATGTTCCTGGCCGTGTCCAGCGTGGTTTCGCCCTTGGCCACCGAGGACCCCTTGGCCGAGAACTGCAGCACATCGGCGCTAAGGCGGCTGGCGGCCAGCTCGAAGCTCATCCGCGTGCGCGTGGAGTCCTCGAAGAACAACAGCGCCACCACCTTGCCCCGCAGGGCCGGCACTTTCTTGATCGAGCGGGTGGAGACCTCCTTGAAGCTCTCGGCCGTGTCCAGGATGTGAACGATCTCCTGGGCGGAAAGCTCGTCCAACCCCAGCAAGTCTTTTCGCGTCCACAGCGAAGGGGTGGAGGCTTGGCCGGGAGCTTCAGTTGACCGGCTCGCTGGAGCTCGCCGTGTTCGGGATGATGAAGACGCCTTCTTCGCCATCGTTTTCCTTCAGCTTGACTTGGATTCTGGCGGTGTTCTTGGCGCGGAGATGCTGGCCGACAAAGTCCGCGGTAATAGGCAGTTCGCGGTCGCCGCGGTTGACCAGGACGGCAAGCGCACCACGCGAGGCCGGCCCAGGTCCATTAAGGCGTCCAGGGCCGCCCGGACACTTCGGCCGGTCTGGAGCACGTCGTCCACCAGCAGCACCCACGCATCGTCCAGGTCGAAGTCGATCTCCGTCGCGCGGACCACCGGGGCGCCGCGCTGGCGGGCCAGGTCGTCGCGGTAGAAGGTGATGTCCAGCACCCCCTGATCGACGCGCAGCTCGGGCCGCTCGGCCCGCAGGCGTTTGACCAGTCGCTCGGCCAGGGTCAGCCCGCGCGTGCGCATGCCGATGATGGCGATGCGAGGATCGGGGGGCAACTGCGAAATAACAGCCTTGCACAGGCGGTCCAGAGCCAGCGCCACTTGTCTGCCGCTCAGCAGTCGCTTCATGACCGCTCCCTGGCCGGTCGTTCTCCAGCGGATGAATGATACCGTCGCCTACCGCGGTAGACAAGAGAGAGCTTCCTACGATCGGCCAGACGGTGCAAGAGCAGGGAGCTATGCCGTCTTTTCCGTCGAAAGCAAATCGGTTATGCTTGCCGGACGGATTGAGGGAAAAGTCATGTCCGTGATACCGGGCAAGCGCGAACGCGAGAACCTCTGGCGGTTGCTGGAGATGGCCCGTCAGGAGGACTTAGGCGGCGGCGACGTCACCAGCGCCATCCTTCCGCCGGAAGTAACCGCCAACGGGCGGTTCATCGTCCGCCAGCCGGCGGTGGTATGCGGTGTATCGCTGCTGGAGCCGATCGCGGCGGCCTACGACGGGGATCTGCACACGCAGCCGCAGGTCGCCGACGGCCAGGAGGTCGCCGCTGGGGCCATGCTGGCCGTCTGGCGCGGGCCGGCCCGGGGGATGATGGCCGCCGAGCGGGTGGCGCTGAACTTTCTCCAGCGCCTCTGCGGCGTGGCCACCACCACGCGGGAATTCGTCCGGGCCGTCGAGGGCACCGGGGCGGAGGTCTACGACACGCGCAAGACCACCCCCGGCTGGAGAGACTTAGAGAAGTACGCCGTCCGGGCCGGCGGCGGCAGGAACCATCGCAAGGGCCTGTACGATGCTGTGCTGGTCAAGGACAACCACCTGGCCGTGCTGGCCCGCGCCGAGGGCAAGGACCCCCTCACCGCCCTGGGCAGGGAGTTGGACAGGATCCGCCCGTATCTGGGCGATCACGCCTTCATCGAATTGGAAGTGGACACGCTGGAACAGTTCCACCTGGCCTTGACGCTGCCGATCGACATCATCCTGCTGGACAACATGTCGCTGGAGCAGCTCCGGGCGGCCGTCGCCTTGCGAGACCAGGCTGGGCTGAAGGGCCGGATCGGCCTGGAGGCCTCCGGCGGCATCACGCTGGCCAACGTGCGCAGCGTGGCCGAAGCGGGCGTGGAGCGGATCGCCGTCGGTGCGCTGACGCACTCCGCCGCGGCGGTGGACATCTCGCTGGACATCGAAGTGGACTAGACCTGCGGTGCCGCGGCTGCGCTTTGTGCAGCCGTGCAAGGGTGCGGCATCGGGGACTATCTGTGCAGGATCAGGCAGCACAGCACGCCGACGAACCGGGTGTCGGCCTTGCGGAATAGGGTCTTGGCGGCCAATTCCGTCATCAGGTCCTGGCTGTAGAATGGCTCTTCGAAGGAGTGAAGCCATAGCAGCCACCTCCTGTACCTTCCAAACTCCCGCGCGAATTGTGAAACCACGGGCTCCGGGGGCTTGGTCACCAGGTCGTAAATCAGCGCCGTGCCGCCGTCCTTGAGCAGCCGATGGCATTCGTTGAGGCCGCCTACGGGGTCTTTCCAGTGGTGCAGGGAACCAGTGCTGACGATGAGGTCAAACGTACCCTCGGGGAACGGGACGTCCTTGGCCTCGGCCTGGAGAACTTCAACGGTGCCGCTCAGGTGAGCCTGGGCGATGTTCTTCCTGGCCTTGTTCACCATGGCGGATGAGATATCCAATCCCGTCAATTGGAACTGTGGGGCGAGGGAGTGAAGCTTCAGGAGCAGCCAGCCGGGTCCGGTGCCGATGTCGAGCAGCCGTCCCTGGCGGCTGTAGTTCAGGATGTCTTGCGCCACCAGATCGTAATGGCGCTGGAAGATATGACTTCGCGCAAGGGCGTCATAGAGGAGCGCACAGGGACCTGGAATGCCTTCCGGGTGAATCTTCTTCACGAATTTCCGAAGCCACGAAGCCACAGGGATTCCTCAAGGTGTGATGGAAGATGCTTTTGTCTCCTCCTCATGAAGGACGTTTTGGCTTCTTCGATAAACGGCACGGGAGGTATCCGATTCCCAGACCGCAACCGCCGACAGCCCCGGCAAGGCGGGGGCGATGCGTTCGAACAAGGAGTGGGCAATCGTTTCGGCGGTGGGGTTGACCAGGCCGGGAACGTCGTTTAGAAGGCGATGGTCCAACTCCGCAAGGATCGGACTCACCACACGGCTGATTTCGCCAAAGTCGATCACCCAACCGGTGCGCGGGTCCACCGGTCCGATGACGTGCACGTCCACGCGGTAATTGTGGCCATGGAGGTTGCGGCACTTGTGGCCGGCGGGAGCGTTCGGCAGGCGGTGGGCGGCCTCGAAGTGAAACGTCTTGATGACCTCGGCTTCCATGGTGGTCTGTTTTCTAATGGTTAGAACTCTATTGTGGCGTTTCCTAATGCTAGACGCCGCGGTCCCGTTGCGGCCAGATGATTTTGTGCAGTTGCAGGCCCATCCGTACGTCCAGGCCATCGTCCAGGATCCACTGGGCCAGCCGCGCCGGGTCCAGCACCGCAAAGACCGGATAAAACATCACCGCGCAGCGGCCAAGCAGCTTGTGCACGATGAGCGTTTCCTTGGCATAGTCGTAATCGCCCCGGTCGGCCAGGACGAACTTGACCTCGTCGCTGGCGGCCAGGGCATGGACGTTCAACCAGCGGTTTTTCTCCTGCTGGCCGCTGGAGGGGGTCTTAAAGTCCACGATCTTCACCACCCGTGGATCGACGGGCGAAACATCCAGCGACCCGTTGGTCTCCAGCATCACCGACCAACCCCGGTCGCACAGCCGGGTCAACAGCTCCGCCGTCGCCGGTTGGAGCAGCGGCTCTCCGCCGGTCACCTCCACTCGCCGGCAGCGAAATTCTTCAAGGCGGGCGAGGATCTGCTCCAGGCTCATCGTCTCTCCGCCCTCCCAGGCATAGGACGTATCGCACCAGGTGCAGCGGAGATTGCACCCGGCCAGGCGGATCAGCACGCACGGCAGCCCTGTCGCCCGGCCCTCGCCTTGAAGGCTCAGGAAGATCTCGCTGACCTTCAGTTCGCTCATGCCGGCATTCTAACCTCATCGGGGGGGATGTTGTACCGGTCCATTTGGCCGCTTATGATGTCCCGACCATGAAGACGCCCACGCTCTATGTCATCCTGTTGGTGGCCTTGGTGAGTCGCGCGGCGCTGCTGGCGGTGCTGTGGAAGGACCCCGGTGACCGCATCTACACACCGGACTCGCAGGACTACATCCAACTGTCGGATTCGCTGGAGAAGTGGGGATCATTCGAGCGCGACGGCCGGCCGGAAATCTTCCGCACGCCCGGCTACCCGCTGCTGCTGGCCTTCGCCGCGTCCTGGCAGGATTCCTGGTGGCGGGCGGTGCTGGTGTTCCAGATCGTCCTGGACGTGGCGCTGGTGTACCTGACGTTCCTGCTGGGTTGGACGCTGGTCGAGGAGCGCGTGGGGCTGATTGCCGCCGCCTTGCTGGCCATCGAACCGGTGGCGGTGGCTTCGTGTCTGCGGATTCTGTCCGACAGTCTGTACGCGTTCCTGTTCACCCTGGCGGTGTTGCTGCTGGTGCATCATCTGCGGTCGAACCGGTGGTGGGCGTTGTTGATCGCGGCGTTGATGCTGGGGGCGGCCTGTTACGTCCGGCCGGTGGGGCTGGCCATGGCGATGGTGGCCGTGCTCATGGTGCTGTTGGTCGGCGGCAAGCAGCGATGGAAGCGGGCGGTGGTACTTGCGAGCATCGTGGCCCTCTCCGTACGCGCCTGGGTGGTCCGCAACACCCTCGTGGCCGACTACGTGGGCTTCTCCAATTTTACTACCGATGCGCTGTACTACTTTGCCGCTCCAGAGGTCGTCGCCGAAACAGATAAAATTCCGCCTGAGGAAGCCAGGGCCGAGATGAAGAAAACCGGTGAGCTCATCAACATCGACAAGACGCCCGGCCAGGCCGCTGCGGCTAGGAAGCAAGAGGCCTTGCGGATCATCACCGAGCATCCCTGGTTGTATGTCCGCCTTCATCTCCAAGGGTCTTTGGGCTTCTTTCTACCGGCTGTGACGGACCTGCTTCACACGGTCGGGCTGACCACGGAACGAACGCGGCACGGTGGACGTGCTGCACACGCAGGGGCTGGTGGCGGCGGTGCGGTACTACTTTGCCGATTACCCCTTGGCCTTGCTCTTGGCGGCCCCCTTACTCATCCCCACCGCTGTGCAGTATCTGGGGGTGGTGCTGGGCGTCGTGCGGGGGATCCGCCGGAAGATTCCGGCAGGAGGCGTGGCTGCTGGTGGCGCTGGTCGTGGCGGCGGTGCTGCTGCCGGGACCTTTTGGCCTGCCGCGCTACCGCCTGCCCGTGACCCCGTTGCTGTGCGTTGCAGCCGGGGCGGGACTGGCGGCCATCAAACGCCCTTCCGACGCCAAAGCAGAGAAGTGAAGCCTTTTTCTAATTTCGGATTGCTACGGAATTCGGATTTCGGATCTGTTGGTTTGGGGAACGTCGAACCGACTTCAGCGGAGCCCGAAGTCAAGCCGTCGCTGGCCAAGCACACGCGGGCGCCAGAGTGTGTCGATGGCGGGGGTGAAGGTGTTCATGGCCAGCACGCCCATGTAGAAGGGGATGGGGACCTGGAGGTAGAGCTTCAGCAACGCCCCGATCGCCCCGCAGCCGATCCCGAAGATCACCTGTCCGCCGGTGGTGACCGGCCGGCTGGTCATCTCCGTGGCGAAAAGGACCGCGGCCAACAGCAGCTCCCCGCTGAGGAGCTGGAAGCTCACGTAGGTCAGCCCCACGTCGGCACCCTCCGCCAGCAAGGGTAGCCAGACGGTGCGAACCTCTTGGCCCGCACCGGCCAGGCGGATGGGCGCGACGGCCACGACGGCCGCCGCGGACAGGACAATGGCCGTGGGGAGCTGCCACTTCACGTACCCGCGATAGGCCAGGTAAACCGCTGCCAGGACGATCGCGGCGGCGCACGTCTCGCCGATCCCCCCGGGGGTGGCGCCGTAGAGCAGGTCGGTCATCGGCGGCATGTGCGTCAAGGCCAGACCTTTGCTCTCGGGTGCCTCTTGGGGTTTGGTTGCCAGTCCGGCGAAGGCCGGCGCCTCGGCATTCGTTAGACCCCCCAGCACGTGGGCCGGTCGGATCAGGGCAAAGGCATCCGCCCCGGGCGGAGCGGGTTGGGCGGACCATCTACGGTAGTCCGCCATCGGCCGGGACAGGCACACGTCACCGACCAGCAGCTTGTTGGACGCCAGCACCGGCCAGGTGGCGGGATTCATCGTGGCGGGGAACAGCACCGCCACCGCCAGCCTCCCCACCAGCGCCGGCTGCCACAGGAAGTGTCCCACGCCGCCGAAGATCGCCTTGCCGATGATGATCGCGAACACCGCCGCCACGATCGGCACGTACCACGGCACGAACGCCGGCAGCGTCAGCGCCAGGAGCAGGCCCACCAGGTAGGCGTGCGACCGGCCCAGCAGGGCGGGGGTGCGCGTGCAGCGGTAATAGGCCTTTTCCAAGGCCGCGCAGGAACTGACGGCCAGGACCGTTACCACCGCCGCCCGCCAGCCGAACAGCACCAGTCCGGCGGCCAACGGTCCGCAGGCCGCCACCTCGGTAACGATGTAGATGGTCCGGGCGGGTTCCAGGGAGTGCAGGAAAGGGGCGTGGCGGATGCTGAGGCCTTGGACCGCTGCGGGGGTTGGCGAAGACGGGGGTGTCGGCCGATCCGTCATGCCCCGCCCTCCTCCGACGCCACCTTGACTGCAACTTGCTTGAGCTGCCTCATCCGCTCCTCCAGCGGCAGCCGGGCCGGGCAGACATAGGAACACACACCGCACGACACGCAAGCTGCTACACCGAGGCGCGGGCATGGTCCACCAGCGAAAGCTCGAAATCGTCGTTGAGGATGGCCACGTTCAACCTCGCCGGGCAGTGGTCCGTGCACCAGCCACAGCGGATGCAGGGGGTGGGCACGGCCGGCGGCGCCTCGTCGATGGCCAGCAGGGCATCCGTCGCGGGCGTCACCACGGCCGTCGGGAGACATCGCAGGCCGACCATCGGTCCCCCGTGAATGATCGGCCCTACGAGGCTCGCCGAGGAGGGGTCATTTCCACTGGCTAGTTCCGCGCAGAGATAGCCCAGCGGCGTCCAGAAGTTTTCACATCGTCCCGCCCGCTCCCCCGAGACGGTGACCACGCGCGCAAGTAGCCCGCTGGCCGCAGGCGATCCATCGAAAGACGGCGAAGCAACTGGCCGGGTCAATGACGGCCGCGGAAACGTCCATCGGGTTGCCGCCGGGTGGAACCTGTCGGCGGGTGAGCACGTGGACCAGCACGGCGTCGGCATCGGTGGGATACTTGTGAGGCAGGGCAACGGTGTCGATGTCATGGCGCCTGGCCGCTCGTGCCAGCTCGCGATAACTGCCGGTCCGGCGGTGGTCCACGGCTAGCATCACCCGCTCGGTGCCGACGGCCTTGGCCAGGACCATCAGTCCGCCGATCACGTCCGAACCATGCTCCGTCAGCAGCCGATGCTCAGCGGTGACGTAGGGTTGTCCTTCGATAGCGTTGGCGATCAAAATGTCACATCGCTTCGAGAGTGCCCTGTCCAGCCAGGCCCCAAGCGGCTGGACGGGGCGACGATGGGTCGTCAGCCCACCGTGGCGGAGCTCTTGCAGCAGGGTCGGCCTGTCCTGGTCGAGCCAATCCCCCCGGGTGTGCAACCAGGTGAGGGGAGGGCAATCCTCCAGCTCCACCAGTTCGATAGCCTCACGGACGAGGAACCCCTCCGGCCCGGCTATGGTGGCCGCCGCGTTTACGGACGCCACCTTTCCGGCCAGAGGCGCGAAGACATCGACTGCACCGTTTTCATCCGCCTGGGCCAACAACTGGCCGGCCTGGACGGTCTGGCCGGCGGCGACGACGGGTCTGGCTGCCCGCCCGCTTCCGAGGTCCAGCGGCACCAGCAGCCGGGAGGGCCGGGCGCCGGAACGATGGGCCGGTTCAGCGTCGATGACTTCTGGTCGGGCAGGTCGATCCCGCCTTGGAACGTACCGTAGCGTCGCAGGAGCATTTTCCCATTGTCCATTGTCCATTTGCCAAGCTAGCCGAATCGGCGAGACGCTTCCACACCGTGATTCCATCGAGCCTTTGGCCGTTACCTCTTTCCGGCTTCCTCCTGGGCGGCTTGGACCTGGGCCCTGAGGACGGGATCCACGTACTGAATGCGATGATCGTTCTGGGCGGCCTGGATGAGTTCCCCCAGCAGCTTCTGCGACTCGCTCCGCAAACGGCGGCGGCGCACGTCCTGGATCAGCTTGTCCTTCACATCGGCGAACTTGACGTTTTGCGGCTCGATGATTTTCTCGAGCATGAGGATGTGGAAGGACGTCTCAACCTGGATGGGGTCGGTGGTCTCCCCCACGTGCTTCATCGCCAGCGCCGCCTCGGTCAAGGCCGGTGGCAACGTGCGGCTGTCTTGGCCGATGGGCGGCAGCAGCCCGCCGTCGGCGGCTGAGGGATTGACGGACATCTTCCGGGCCAGTTCCGCAAAGTCCGCGCCCTTCTCCAGCTTCTTGAGGGCCTCCTGGGCCGAGGCGAGCGAGTCGGTCTGGATGTGCCGCACCTGGACTTTCCGGCCGTACTGGCGGCCGAACTCCTTGGCCAGGTCTTCATCGCTGACGTTGACGCGCGGCTCGGCGAGCTTGCGAAGCAGGACGTTGCGAAGCATGATCATCTGCCACTGCTTGAAGGACATGCCGCGCTGTCGCATCCACTCGTTCAGCAATTGCTCCCGCTGGTCGCCTCGCGCCACCTGGCCGAACATCTCCGCTAGCGTGCGATCGCTCTCTTCCTGAACCTCCCGGTCGCTGGCGCTGACGTGATTCGCCTCGGCCGCCTGGTGGACCAGTTCCCCGGCTACGAGCTGATAGGCCATCGACACGCCGTGGGTGCGGACCAGCAGGTCATGCAGGTCGCTCATGTAGATCGGCCGGCCGGAGACGGTGGCCATCACCGCCGGAGCGGAGGTCGGAGCGCTGGTGGCTACGGGGGTTTTAACAGCGGGGTTCCAGCCTTGCAGGACAGGACTGCTCCCCTCGCCGCAGCCGAGCATCGCGCTCAGGAGGAAAACGCACGCAAGAATGTGTCGCATGGAGGACCCTTTCCAAGAGCAAGAGCGTCTGAAGCCTTTGGAAAACTATTCCTCACCGGCGCCGCGCGGCCTTGCTTGGGATAGCGATTATCGATCCATCCGACAAACGCCTTGGCCAACCCCTCCGCTTTGGTCCTGACGCCAAGGTTCAGCGAGGTATTGGTGCGCCCGATGCAGTTGGCCACGGCCAGGACGCGCCCTGAGGATTTGTCCACGAACTCCGTGCGGCAGATGACCTCCTCCAGCGGGCTGATGACCTTGCCCATCGTGCTGGCGTCCTCGTAATGCACGATCGTCCCGCGGACCAGGAGCGTCTTGCCGGCCGGGTTGGAGGGCAGGTTCTTGCGGACCAACTGCCCGCCAAACTCCTCGCGGAGCATGGCCAGGAACCCCGCAGGCAGCCTGCCACCGATGCCGTCTTGGATCTTGCCTAACTCGAAACGGCGGTAGTCGGCCAACTCCTGTGGGTCAACCACCGTCAAGGTCGGTTGGATGGGCATGACCAGCCCGGAGGCTCCTTTAACCTCACCCACGCCCTCAGAGATAAGACGGCCGGCGCAGCCGCAGCACACCGCGGCGCCGACGATGACCCACACCATGGCATTTCGTTTCATGTCTTTTTTCCTTGTCATACTCACAGACCGTTAATCGCAGCCTCATTTCTCGGGATTCATTCACCCAGCGCTCCCCTCATCGTAGGCGATACAACCGATAAAACTTGCCCCAGGATGGGGCGGTTTCCTCGGTCAGGATCGTGCTGCCCTCAGGGGCGACCGCGGCGGGCAGCAGGACGTACCAGTCTCCCGCGGCGGTGAAAGGCTCTCCAGACGACAGTTCTCCCACGAACTGGTTGATGGTGGATGGATCGGCCTTGTTCGAAACGGGGTGCAGCAGTTGGTCTTGACGCTCGAGTCTTCGCTTCCAGCCGGCCAGTTGTTCCGGCTGGAAACACCGAAGGGCGCCGCCGTCCGCCCCCCCGGCCACGATGGCCCGGCGCGAGAGCAGCCGGAAGCAGCTTTGGTCGGTCAGGAAGACGGCGTCGATGGGGGTGTGGGTCGCTGCCCAACTCGCGATGGCCGTCAGCTCGGCATCGCGGGAGATGGACTCCTGGATCTTGCGGAGACGGCGGGGCTTGTTTTCCTCGCTCAGCAGGACCGACGCGGCAGCATACGTCGCGTGCCGGGCCGGGGCGAGGTTGGCTGAGGGAATCAGCCAGGCCGCCGCGGCCACCGCGCAGGCGACTCGCATCAACCCGTGATGGCCTCGGGCCAGGCGGAACAGGCTGGTCAGGGCCTGGGCGAACAGGGCGTACAGCGGCAGCATGAGGAAGCACGACGCTTGCACGAACCCGGTCAGCGGGGGCATGGTGCCGGCAGCCAGGCCGATCAATTGGCTGAAGGCCTGGAATATCAGAAATACCGCAGCCGTCGAGACGGCAAAGGCGATCCAGAATCCCAGCAACGGCACGCGGAACCGGTCCACCTGGGAAAGCACCGCCACAACGAGGATCGCCGGGGGGACCAGCCAGACTAACCAGTCCGGCAGGGCCCGCAGTGCCTGGGGATAGAGCAGCGCCTGTTCCCCTTCGCGCAGGGTCCAGGAGAGGGCCTGGGCCTGATCGGAACCGCCCGATCCGGCTAACCGAGTGTGGACGTATTGCATCAGAAAGGGCATCGTCCCCGCCGCCGTCAGCACCAGACAACCCACCACGGCCAACCAGGCGATAGCGGAAAACCGTCGCTGGGCCAGATACACCCCGGCCAGGACGAACGCCATATTGACGGACCAATCCAGGTCGAAATGACCGAGCAAACCCACGACTAAAAAGATCGCCGGCAGACGCCAGGGGGGCCGGCCTGGAGGACGGTGTCCAGCAAAAACAACACAATCAGGGGCGTCAAGGCCAGCGGCAGCGCGGTCGGTCCGGCCGAGGCCAGCGTGCCCATCCCCCACGCCGAACCCCCCAGGGCCTTGATCACCACCGTACTCAGCACGGCCACGAACGTCGCGATCGACCAGCTTCGGCTCTGGCGGTACAGTAGCGCATACATGCCGAGCAGGTACAGCAGGACTAGCGGACCCACCAGCAGTCGCAACGGCAGGACAGGATCCCCTGGGGCTGTAAGCAAGACTAAGTTCAGCACGTTCTTCAATACCGGACTGAGCAACGGCGGCACTGCGGTTGAGCTGAACAGCGGATCGGCAGGGAAAAGCCTGCCGTCAATGGATTTTAATGAAACCGTTGTCAGGAAAATCTGACTGTCGGATAGGGTGTGGTCTATTGCGGCTAGCCTGTCGTAGAAGACGGCCACGGCCAGGAACACCAAGACGGCCACGAGGTGTTTGGTCTGTGGTATGGGTCTCATGGAGTTTTCCCGAGGTGATTAGGGTGATACTATAGACTGCCCGTCGCGTTGACAATAGACAAGGCCCCTACGTGAGTCGCAGCGCCAACCAACTTGTTGATCCTTTCGTGCAGTCCGTCGCCGCCGCGATCGACGCCGGTGGATTGATCGAACCGCAGGCCGCAGTCGTCGTGGGCGTCTCGGGTGGGGCTGACAGCGTCGCGCTGTTGGCGGCCTTGCGGGGGCTTGCGCTTCAACCCGCTCGCGGCTACCGGCTGATTGTCGCGCATCTCCATCACGGTCTGCGTGCCCAGGCCGACCAGGACGAGCGATTCGTGTCCGAGTTGGCCGGGCGGTGGGGCCTGCCGTACGAGGTGCATCGTTGCGACGTCGCCGCCGAGGCGCGGCGCCGCGGGCAGGGGATCGAGCAGGCCGGGCGGCTGCTGCGGTATGAGTTCCTTCACCAGGTCGCCCGTCGGCACGGGGCCGGCTGTGTGGCCGTGGGACATCACGCCGATGACCAGGCCGAGACGGTCCTGTTTCATCTATTCCGCGGCTGCCACCTTCGGGGCCTGGCGGGCATGGCCGCAATCCGCCCGATGGGCGACGGCGTATCGCTAGTCCGGCCTCTGCTGGCGATCCGCCGAGCGGAAGTCGAGGAATACTGCCGCCGCAATGGCCTGGTCTGGCAGCAGGATGTCAGCAATACCAACCTGGCCATGCGGCGCAACTTCATCCGCCACGAACTGATGCCGCTGCTGCAACGCTGCCTGAACCCGCAAGTGAACCAGGCCGTTCTCGACCTGGCGGCCGCGGCAGCGGAGGCGGAGGACTACCTGCACCACCTGGGGGAGGCGGCCTTGGCGCGGGCCGGGAAGAAACCATCTGACTCAAAGCAAGCGTTGACGGCAGTGGAAGCTTCTACTCTCCAGGCCGAACCGCCGCTGGTGCGTCGCTACGCAGTCCGCATTGCACTGGAGCGGGCAGGCGTCCCGATGCGCACCGTGACGGCGGAGCATCTGCATCGGTTGGCGGCCATGGTGGAGAAGGCCCAGCCGGTAGCGCTGGACTTGCCGAACGGTTGGGCCGCTCGTCTGGAGGGAGGGGCACTGCTCATCGAGAAGACTTCCCCCAACGCCAGGCGAGCCCGTGAGGAAACCTGGTCGGCGGTGGCGCTACCCTGTCCCGGCCGGACGATACTGCCGGATGGCCGGACGGTCGTGTGTGAACGAATGCCTTTGGAACGCCGGGCATTTGAGGCCCACTGCCGATCCGGTCGACATGACGTGGAGTGGCTGGATGCCGACGCGGTGGGAGGGGCGCTGTCTTGCCGCCCCAGGCAGCGAGGCGATGCGTTCTGCCCCTTGGGCGTCGGCGGCAGGCGAAAGGTCGGCCGGCTGCTGACCGACCTCAAGCTGCCGACCACCGTCCGCCGATCCGTATTGTGTATCCAGGATCAGGCCGGCATCGTGCTGTGCCTGCCCGTGCGGATAGATGAACGCGTGAAGATTACCGACGCCACAAGGAACGTGCTTCGGATCAGCGTGCTTGACGCCGACGGACCGGATGATTAGTTAGATTGAGTTAGATAAAACGCTAGGCGCCCATGTTCGACGTGCTCGCCCATCTCGGTCTCCGAACAGTCCGCAACGTAGAGGGCTTCGGAGATTTCTGCGTCTTCTCCGGCCAATCGGTGGCCTGGGTCAAGGAAGGCCTGTCGAAGTTCCGCGGCCTGCGCCTGATGCTGGTGCAGTGCTTCGAGATCGGCACGATGAGCATCCCTGTGGTGATGATCACCGGGGCGTTCGTGGGCATGGTGCTGGCCGTGCAGACGGTGATGCAGTTCAAGGCCCTGGGCATGGCCGCCCAGATGGGCACGATCGTGAACCTCTCGGTGTTGCGGGAGCTGGGACCGGTGCTCGCGGGGGTGATGCTGGCCGGCCGGGTCGGCGGCGGGCTGACGGCCGAACTGGGCACCATGCGCGTCACCGAGCAGATCGACGCCCTGACGGCCATGGGTTCCAGTCCCCTGCGCGTGCTGGTGGTGCCGCGGTTCCTGGCCTGCGTGCTGCTGATTCCCGTGCTGGTCATCTACGCCGACTTCATGGGCATCCTGGGCGGGTACGTCATCAGCGTGTACATCTACGGGGTCAACGGCGCGGAGTTCTGGCGCTACGCGGCCACGTCGGTGGACAACTTCGACGTGTTCTACGGGCCCATCAAGAGCATCTTCTTCGGGGCGGCCATCAGTTTGATCTGCTGCTACAAGGGCTTCCGCTGCGCCCCCGGGGCGGCCGGCGTGGGCAAGGCCTGCACCGAGAGCTTCGTGGCCAGTTGCATGGCCATCCTGGCACTGGACTTCTTCCTGGGCATGCTGCTGAACACGCTGTATGAGTCCATCTACGGCCTGAAGGTCGTGCTCTAAAGCAGGCCAGAACAAAGCCCCTCGTTTGCGACCCTTCATTAGTTAATGCGCAACAAGGATCACGTTCTGCTGCGCGACCCACCTGAACTCTGCCCCGTCGTTGCGATCCATGGCGAGAGCATTTGGCTCAACATGGCGTCGGGCCAGCTAGTTCGATGCGTTCTGGCAAGCGGCAGGAGGTATCGCGTGGGCGGACCCCGGCGTACAATAGATGTCTTGGGAGCGGCGAAGGCCGCCCAGCCAAGGATGGTTCGTCGGTGCGAAACGTCTTTGCAACTCTGGCCGCCCGCCGAACGCTCCGCGTGGCCGGCCTGATGTCGGGCACCTCGGCCGACGGCGTGGACGTGGCCATCGCCGACATCGCCCGATCCACCGCGAACTTGCTGGCTTTCGACACCTTCCCGTATTCCGATGCGGTGCGGCGGGCGGTGTTGGACCTGTGCGACCCTCGTGCGTCGCGCGTGGAGGAGCTCTGCCGGATGAACTTCGTTCTGGGGGAGGTCTTCGCCGAGGCGGTGATCGCCTTAGCCCGCCGCAACCGGATTGGGCCTGGAGAGCATCGACCTGATCGGTTCGCATGGCCAGACCGTTTTCCATGCCCCGGCCGGCTCGCCGGGCGGACAGGGACGAGGTGCGAGCCACGCTCCAGATCGCCGAGCCCAGCGTCATCGCCGAGCGGACGGGCATCACGACGGTGGCCGACTTCCGCCCGCGCGACATCGCCGCCGGCGGACAGGGCGCGCCGCTCGTGCCGTTCGCCGATTACTTCCTGTTCCGCCACGGCCGCCGCGACCGCGCCATCCAGAACATCGGCGGCATCGCCAACGTGACGTACCTGCCCGCCGCGGGACGCCTGGACGCACGTGCTGGCCTTCGACACCGGGCCGGGCAACATGGTCATCGACCGTCTGGCGCATCGCGTCACCGGCGGCCGACGCCGCTACGACGCGGACGGCCGGCTGGCCCGGCGGGGCCAGGTCCACACCGGCTGCTGCGCACAACTCCTGAAGCATCCGTTTCTCGGCCAGCCGCCCGCCGAAGACCACCGGCAGGGAGACTTTCGGGGCGCCTTTCGCCGATGCGCTCTACGCCCGCGCAAGGGCCAAGGGCATCGCCCCATGGACATCCTGGCCACCGTGACGGCCTTTACGGCCGAGAGCATCGCCTCGGCCTACCGGCGATTCCTGCCCGGTCGCCGCGACGAGGTGATCCTCTGCGGCGGCGGGGCGCAGAATCGTTGCCTTGGTCGCGATGCTGCGGCGGGAGCTTGGCCCCGGCGGCGGTCAGTCCCGATGGACGAGCTGGGCATCAACGCCGACGCCAAGGAGGCGCTGTCGTTCGCCATTCTGGCGGCGGCGGCCATCCGCGGCCAGGCCAACAACGTCCCCTCGGCCACCGGGGCGCGCGGCGCGGTGGTCTGCGGCAAGATCGTGCCTGGGAGAACGTCACAGTGATCCGCGACCGCTCCAAGCTGACCACGGAGCGCCGCAACGCCGCCAGCCGCGACATCGACCGTCGCTCGACGCTCGCAGATCGTGGACATCATCAACGCCGAGGACCGCCGCGTGGCCCCGGCCGTGGGCCGGCAGCGCCGCCAGATCGCCGCGGCCGTGGAGATGATCGCCTCGGCGCTTGGCGAGCGGGGGGCGGCTCTTCTACGTCGGGGCGGGCACGAGCGGGCGGCTGGGCGTGCTGGACGCCGCCGAGTGTCCGCCGACCTTCGGCGTCCGGCCGTCGCTGGTGCAGGGGATCATCGCCGGCGGGCGGCGGGCGCTGGTGCGGTCGGTGGAGGGCGCCGAGGACCGCGCCGCCGACGGGGCCGCCGCCATCGACCGCCGCCGCGTCGGCCGGTGCGACGTGGTCGTGGGCATCGCCGCCTGCGGCCTGACGCCGTTCGTCCGCGCCGCCGTCCGCCGGGCCAGGCGGCGCGGCGCGGGCACGGTCTTCATCACCTGCGCCCGCAGGCGCCGGCGACGCCATCGAGGCCGACGTGATCATCAACCCCGTCGTCGGCCCGGAGGTGGTCACCGGTTCGACGCGGATGAAGGCCGGCACGGCCACCAAGCTGGTGCTCAACACGCTGACCACCGCGGCGATGATCCGCCTGGGCAAGGTCTACGGCAACCTTATGGTGGACCTGCGGGCGACCAACGCCAAGCTCCGCGACCGCTCGCGGCGGATCGTCTCGCAAGTGACCGGCCTAGACCGCCGCGCGGCCGGGGAGCTGCTGCGCCGGGCCGGTGGAGGCGTGAAGGTGGCCATCGTCATGCATTTTCGCAATAGAGGCCGCCGGGCCGCCGAGAGTCTGCTGAAAAGGCACAAAGGCTTCCTGCGAGAGGCCATCGGACGCTGAGGCCAACCTTGCTGCGTCGCCGACGGATCGGCCAAGGAAAACGCCAGTTATGGATGAGTTCTTCCCAGGCTCAGCCTGTTGTCGGCTCGTTGACGGTGATGGACGTGGCCGTGTTCCTGGGCGTGCTGGCGACGATGTTCCTCATCGCGTTCGTCAAGGGCCGAAAGGAGCGCGGACACCGCGCGACTTCTTTCCTGGGCGGCCGGCGGTGTGCCCGTCGTCATCGCGGCGCTGTCGTTCGTGGCCACCGAGGTCAGCGCGGTCACCATCACCAACGTGCCCGGCACGGGCTTCACGGAGAACCTCCAGTATCTCCAGTTCTACATCGGCTCGGCCGCCTCGAAGCTGTTCGTGGCGTTCCTGTTCCTGCCGCGTGTTCTACAAGCACAACTGCACGAGCATCTACGAGTTCCTGCGGGCACCGCTTCGGGCCGCCGACGTCAGTATTCCGGCTCGATGTTCTTCTTCGTCACCCGCCTGCTCGCCTCGGGTGCCCGGCTGTACGCGGCGTGCTACTCCATCGCCTGGATCCTGGGCTGGGTGGACGCCCAGCATCCCGTGCAAGGGTTGCTGGTGGCGCTGGCGCTGTTCACGGCGGGCAGCATCGCGTTCATCGCCTTTGGCGGGATCAAGGCCGTGGTGTGGACCGGGGCGTACCAGGCGAGCATCTTCTACCTCGCCGGGGGGGCGGTGATCGTCTTTCTGCTGACGCAGCTGGCGGGCTGGCGGCATGAGATCTGGAACGTCGCCGCCAAGCCGGGCGGCTGAGCGTGTTCGACTTCTCGGTGGACCTGAACCGCCCGACCAGCTTCTGGGCCGGGACGGCCAACGCCTTCTTCATCGGCCTGGCCATCTTCGGCACCGACCAGGAGCTGGTCCAGCGGCTGCTGACCGTCCGCACCCGCCGCGCCAGCCAGCGGGCGATCCTGACCACGATCCTGGCCGCCCTGCCGATCTCTGTCATCTACCTGGCGATCGGCACGCTGATGTTCGTGTTCTTCGCCCAAAACCCCGACCCGCACCTGCCGGCCGAGGCCAAGGACATCTTCCCCTACTACATCGCCCACTACCTGCCCGGCGGCCTGCGGGGGCTGGTGCTGGCGGCCATCGTCCTGGCCAGCATCGACTCGCCCGCTGGCGAGCCTGTCCACCTCGTTCGTGATGGACATCTACAAGCCGCTGCATCCGCCGCGGCCGGCAGCGAGAGGCACTACCTGTGGGTCTCGCGGGCCGGCGTGGTGGGCTTCGGCGTCGTCGCTGGCGGTCGATCGCCCTGGCCTGCACGAAGGCGGACAACATCCTGTGGCTGGCCTTCCAGATCATCTCCATCACCGGCGGCAGCCTGCTGGGCGTGTTTCTGCTGGGCATCCTGACCCGGCGGGGGAGCAACCGCGGCAACGTCGTGGCCATGGTCGTCAACGGCGTGCTGATGACGGTGCTGACCGTCCTGAGCAGCTTCGGGCCGGTGGGCTTGGCAGCGCTTCTTCGGCCTGACCGACCAGCCCGTCCCCACCGGTGAACAGCCCATCTTCCCCCTGGCCTGGAGCTGGCTGATCGTCCTGGGCACGGCGGTGACGTTCGCTGCTGGGCCTGCTGCTGGGGCCAGCCGCCAGGCCCGCCGGTGCAGCCTCAAAGCAGGAGATCAAGCGAATGAAGCCCATCCCACTGCTGATCCCGGTCCACAATTGGGTGTCTCTGTCGGGTGTGTTTCGCTGGCCGGCCAGGTGCGTGCTGGCGGGCGCGGCCGAGGCGGACCGGCTGCCGCTGGGCCAGCTTGCCGCCGACCTGCGGCGGCTGGGACAGCGGCCACGGTGCGCCTGGGTGGGGCGGGTCCGGCGACGGTGCGGATCGTCCGCGACGCGAGCATCGCGGGCCCGGAGCACTACTACCTCTACGTCCGGCCCGAGAGCATCACCGTTGCGGCCTCCGGCCGACGCGGCGGCCTATTACGCCGTTCAGACCGTCCGCGAGACTGCTGGCCGTCTGCGGGCGGACCATCCCGGCCTGCGTCATCGACGATTGGCCGGACTTCCGCCGCCGCGGCGTCTCCACGACTGCTCCCGCGGCAAGGTGCCGACAGCTTGCGACGCTCAAGGCGCTGGTGGAGCGGCTGGCGCGATGGAAGATCAACGAGCTTCAGCTCTACATCGAGAACGTCTTTGCCTTCCGCCGCCACCCGGCCATCGGCAAAGGCTACAGCCCCTTCACCCCCGCGGAGATCCGCTCGCTCCAGGAGCACTGCAAGCGCCATCACGTCCGCCTGGTGGGGGCGCTGGCCAGCTTCGGCCACATGGAGAAGATCCTGGTCCCTGCCGCAGCTACCGCCACCTGTCGGAGATGCCCGACGGCGACCCCTCGACAGGCTCGGAGCTGGATCGCTGGGACGCTGTGCCCCACCGATCCCAAGTCGATCCGGTTTCTGGCCGAGCTTTACGAGGAGTTCGTGCCGCTATTTGAGGCCGAGGACTTCAACGCCTGCTGCGACGAGACCAGTCCGACTTCACCGTCGGCCGAAGCCGCCGCCGGGCCGCTCGAGTGGGGCCGGGCAGGGTGTACCTGGAGTTCCTGCTCCAGATCCACCGCCTGTGCCGCGCCGCACGGCAAGAGGATGAACGTCTGGGCCGACATCGTGCTGAAGCACCCGCACCTGCTGAAAGACCTGCCCGGCGGACATCGTGATGCTGAACTGGGACTACGACGCCGGCGGCCCGCGGATCGCTCGAACGGCCGAGATCGCCCGCGCCGGCCTGCCGCTGGTGGTCTGCCCGGGCACCAGCACCTGGCAGACGCACGGCACCCGCCTGGCCAACGCCATCGCCAACGTGGCCCAATTTGCCGCCACCGGCCGGCGATGGGAGGCCGAGGGCCTGCTGAACACCGACTGGGGCGACTTCGGCCATCGCAACTTCCTGGGCGTCAGCCTGCACGGTTTTGCCCACGGGGCCGCCCACGCCTGGCACGGCCGAGCGGTGGACGACGAAAAGTTCACCGAGACGTTCTGCTTCCATGTGTTCGGTCAGAAAAGCGATCGCCTCGCGCGGACCCTGCGGGCGCTGGGGGATTCCTACCGCCTCTGCGGCGGCGACCATTCCAACGGGTGCCCGCTGTACCATGCCTTGGTTGAACCGCTGATGACTCAGAAGGGTGATCGGTTCGCGCGGATCGACCAGACGAACCCATCAGGTTTGCACCAGATTATCGAGGTGTTGTCGTCGGAGCGCCTCTGGCCGAAGGCGGCATCGGTAGCAGATATGCCTCGTTTTGAAGCCCTGGCCTTGGAGGAGTTTATCGTAGCCGCGGCTATGGACGTCTTGGCCTGCCGGCGGGCGTTGGCGGCCAAGGACTTACGGGCTGGCAAGACCCCGCCGCCGAAAGAGCTTGCCGCCCTGGCTGACGCCATGCACCGCCTGGCCAACCGATTTGCTAAGCTCTGGCGGGCCCGGAACAAGCCCTCCCGCCTGGCTGACAACCTGGCCCTGATGCACCGGGCGGAGGCCGAAAGCCGCCGTCTGTCGCACCGGCGATGATGGGGGAGATAAAGACAACGTTGACGGCAAAAGGGTGGAAATTATTTTGATTACATCGCATTTGATGTCTTGAGAAAGATGACTCATAAGCAATACAGTTAAATAGCGACAGATGTCGAGAGCGACAATAGTCGTCCGGGACCGCCCCTCACAAAACCGGGAGATTGAAGTTATGTCTGATGACGGGGAAATTTTCAGCCCGCAGGAATTGGGCATTTTAACGAAGGAATTAACTTTGCCTCCACGGCAAATGGAGATTGTTCGTCTTCTACTAGGCGGCCTTGGAGACAAACAGATAGCCTCTCGGCTGGGGATTGCCCTGCCCACCGTCCGCACGCACATGGGCAGGCTGTTTGCCAAGGTTGGCGCCGGGATCGAAGCGAGGTGTTACTGCGGGTGTTTCGCGAATCCCGCAAACTCTGTTCTACGGTGAAGTGTCCTCTTCGCGTATGAAGGCCGGGTAATTCCTCCACCGACTTGCCGAACCTCTTGGTCGTTCGGATCGGATTGGAATAGTTCTGGGGTAATGTCGTTTTGGAGGGATCGCCTTCTTCGACATGGGTACCTCCCTTATTGACCTTTGCATTGCCACAGCAACCCGCCTCAGGCGGGTTGCTGTGCATTTGCAGGCCGAAACCAGTAGGGCGTTTCATTGACAATGCAAAGTCTAATAAGTCGTGGTAGCGGCATGGCGGTGAATGGCCTTCTATTCGCAGACCCGATTATCCCTGTTCTTAACTACACTGCGCCAACGACGTCAGAATCGCCGAATTGTCAAAATATGAATCGGGGTTAGGATAGCCACAAGCTTCGACCTCCGTTCCGGGACAGCGGCGGAGGGGACTACACTGCGGGGTTCGGAGACGTGCCCGCTCACTCGTTCCTACCCCAGGCCACTCGGCCAAGTTGCCCACCCGGTTTGTCGGTTTTTTTTAGGACCATGGGATGTGGCTGAGAGTCCATGTCGTGGGGGCTCCAGCGGGTCCTGAGAGGAAATAAACGGACTTTCAGCAGGCAAGGGAAGGGAGCAACTCGTGAGATCCGCAAGCCTCACGACCAACGAGCAAAGGAGCTTAAAAATGACTAGGAAATGGGGTTTGGCAGCCCTGTGGGCGCTGACCCTGGCAGTGCCTGCCTTGGGCGCGACGGTCTACACAAGCGAGAGTGCCTTTCTAGCGGTGCTCAAGCCAAACTACTACCTCGAGGAGTTCAGCAACTACGCCACTTGGGGATCAATCGCCAGTCCGGTCAGCCTGGGACCTGTCAATGGTTGGCAGTACAATGTTTCAGCCTCATATGGAAGCCTTTGGGGGCTGAACACTAATGGGGGTGATGGGTGTTTGTCAACGGAATGGCCCGATTCGCTGCTGACGATCACGCCCACGGGCAGCCAGGAGGTAAAGGCTATCGGCGGGTGGTTCTTCGCGACTGACTGGGATGGCAACCTGATGGCAGGCACGATCCGTATCGAGTTGAGCGACGGAACTGTTGAGGAGTACACCAGCAGCACGATTGCGTACGATTTCCGGGGATTCACGTCTTCGGTGCCCATTACGTCCCTGTCGGTCAGCGTTCCCGGGAACCCCCACGACGTGAACTACCACGGTGCTTACCCGACTCTGGACCACGTGTATGTCGGTGTTCCCGAGCCGGCGACGATGTGCCTGCTGAGTCTGGCTGCCGTGGCGCTGATGCGGCGACGCCGGTAACTGGACCCATAGGAAGGCGTGCAAAAGAAGGGAAGGTCCTGCGGCGCGGAGGGAGTGTTTCCCTCGGGCGCCGCGGGAAGGGAAGTCAGCGTATCGGAGGCGCCTAGAAGGGCGAGAGCAAAGGATCCTATCCATGAAGAGAATGGCACTGATGATAACTGTTGTCGCCTTAGTGTTGTGGGCCGTAGGAAACGCTCCCGCTGCCCCGATAAACCCCGGCGGGATAAACATAATCATAACCTTCGATGAGAATGGTAACGGTTATACAGATTACCCCTCCGTTGGGACTCATTTGACCTCTGGATTCGACAGTCCTGAAGACAATGAATACGATGGACCTATACCAGCCCCAGCCACCCTGTACTACGTTCTCCCTGGTCAGGGTGAGACCGGCTGGGGCGGGGTGATGGAAGGAGACGTGGTGGTTACGGAACCCGACGGCACGATTAGCGACGTCTTGAGATTCGTCTCCAGCACTAACCGTGTTTACGTTTACTCCGATCTCGGTTCTGATCCGGCGGATGTTGGAATCCCTAGTGTGTTGTGGACCGATAGTTCTGTCTTCGTTCCGGAAGAGGGGACAGAGTTAGGCTGGAACGGAATTCACTACACCCCCATTGCCAATGGTGAGGCTCAGCCGGGTTTTCTGTCGACCACGATACCCTGGACTGAAGCCCCCTGGTTCTCCTACGTATTTACCAGCGACGTTCCCGAACCGGCCACGATGAGCCTGCTGGCCTTGGGCGGGCTGGTGTCCCTGAGGCGCAGGTGCCCGTAGGGTGCCCACGAATGCCGAACCAGGCCGGATGAGCGGGCCTTCTCCCCTCGGCAAGCTCGAGGCGAGAAGGCCCGCCCGGTCAGGCCGACCGGCGTGTCGTGCCGGCCGCTGAGCATGTACATCCTCACCAAGCCTTTGGGGCTGGGCAGTAGGACCCTCCGATACTACCGCTGCCGGTCCGGCTCCGGCGGGCGGCGCCTGTGCCTGGGGGTGTCGTAGCGCGACGCGGTGTTGCAGTAGTTCTTGCCTTTGTTGGCCTGGACCGAACAGGAGGCGGAAATGCTGCTTCCGGTGTCTCTGAAGGCGAGTTGCTTTCAGCCGTGCGTGGCAACGTGTCGTGGAAAAAGGAGATATACGATGAATCTGACAATGTTCTTAGTCAACCGCCCCTGCCTGGGCCTTCTGGCCATGGGCCTGATGCTTTTCGCCATTGCCGTGCCGATCCAGGCAGATATCGTGTCTAGCGGAGGGACCGGCGCTCCCTACGTGGAAACCTACGAAATGTCGAACAGCAGCGGCTGGACCCTGGGAGACTCCAACCAGCCGATTGGAGTGATCCTTGATCCCAATGCCGGCCCATGGGTGAAGAACCTCTGGGGTCCCGGAGGTGCAAATGTCAATGCCGACGACACGGGGTATGTGTATTCCAGCATCTACTGGTTCACAGAGGTATTGCACATCAGCGGGACCTTGTCCTGGACAGATTGGCATGAGGCGGTGACCACGCCCGGCTGGGATCTGGGCGTGTTCAGCGTCAAGCTGGCGGACGGGTCAAACCCCTCTGGGTTGAGTGTCGTGAACCTGCCCTCTGACTGGCCAACCCATGGGGGCGGCGCGGACATCTACTTTGATGCCCTGACGCCTTGCCACACGCTTGTGATCCAGAAGCAACTGGTTTGGATAGGCGACCCCAATGTCCAGGGAAACCTGTTCTCCGGCAGCATTCAGATGGTGCAGTACCCCACGCCCGAGCCGGCGACGCTGTCGCTGCTTGCCCTGGGCGGGCTGGCGATGTTGCGAAGGAAATCGAAGCAATAGAGAACCGCGATTCCCTGGGGCCGGAGCGAGTAATCGACCGGGTCCCAGGGGACCGGCCGGCAGTGACCGGCCCTACCCGGCGGAGCAACGTGGCAGGGCTGGTGAGAAGACGTTGGCGACGAGCCGTTGCTGGCGGTTGCACCCAGGCCGAACGGGGTGTCATACGTACGGGCGCTGGGTGTATCGCCGAAGTTGCACGCCAGCACTGTCTCTCGCCGCTGAGGAGTCGAAGGGAAGGAGCCTTGTGAATGGAGCAATTCCAAGGCAGGATCGCGCGCGCCCGCTGGCAGGCGTGTCCCGACCCATACATGAGATCATTCAACTGGTTGACGCGGTCGCCCCCAGCGACTGCAACGTCCTGATCGAGGGGGAAAGCGGCGTGGGCAAGGAGTTGGTCGCCCGGCGTCTGCATACCATGAGCAACCGATCCGCGGGACCTTTCATCCCCGTCAACTGTGCCAGCGTCAGCGAGACGCTGTTTGACAGCCAGTTCTTCGGACACGTTCGAGGGGCCTTCACCGGCGCTGTGCAGACGATGCTGGGCCTGGTCCGCAGTGCCGATGGCGGAACGCTGTTCATGGACGAGGTCGGCGAGATCCCCCTCAACCTGCAGCCCAAGCTGCTGCGCGTCCTCCAGAACGGCGAGGTGATGCCCGTCGGGGCGACCGAGCCGGTGCAGGTCAGCACACGCTTTGTCGCCACCACCAACCGCGACCTTCGCCAGGAAGTCCAGGAGGGACGCTTCCGCAAGGACCTGTTCTACCGGCTCAACGTGGTGAGTATCCTCGTGCCGCCTCTGCGGGACCGGCCCGAGGACGTGCCGGTCCTGCTGGACCATTTTCTGTCGGAACAGGCCTTGCGTTATCAGACGCCGGTCATCGACGTCGAGCCGGCCGTCCGTCGGCAACTCTATGATTATTCATGGCCCGGCAACGTCCGGGAATTGGACTGCTGGGTCGAGCGTCTGTACGCTATGAGGCTCAGCCCTGCTTATCTGGCAGCGTCGCTACTGCGGGATGTCGGCTCGGCTCCCTTCCGCCAGCATCCTGAGTCGATGAACCTGGCCCAGGCCGAAAAGCGGGCTATCCAGCAGGCCATGCAATCGGCAAGGAACAATCACCAGGAAGCAGCCCGCCTCCTGGAGATCCATAAGAGCACCCTCTATCGCAAGCTCAAGGAATACAGCCTCGCCTGAATCTCCTTCTTGCCGGTCGCAAAATGAAACTCTCTCGGTCGCATTTTGCGAATTTCTTTTGGCCCTTGCCGCCTCGCAATCCCGCCGTGAAGCCCAAACCCCTGCATTAGCAGGGTGTTTTTGTATGGATTCATGAAAAAGTGTTCGGGCACGGAGGTTGCTATATGAAGGGCATGATACGCATCGCACACGAACATGCAGCAGCGACAAGGAAGCAGTCAGTGTCAGCCATCCAGCCCGCAACCGAGATCGTGGTCTTCTACCCGGCCTCGGCGCTGATGCTGGACCTGGCCAACTGGTTCGGCAGGCACAGCCGCTTCAACATGCGGGCGGTTGAGTCCCACCAGGTCAACAACATCCGGGCAGCCTCTCAGCGGGCCGCACTCGCGATCGTCGATGCCACAGAGGCGTTGAATGCGGCCATGACCGCATTGGGCCTGTGCCTGGAGAACCTCCCTCCCGAAAAGATCGTCGTCTACACCGAGCGCATGCATGACGGCCTGGAGATCTTTGTCCGCAGCCGTAGAGTGCTGCTGATGCTGGGCCCCGCGAGTCAGACCGAATGGGAGGCCTTTCTGGCCCCCTTGGAGAGCAGAATCAACATGGCCATCTAGGCCGGAATGATATTCCAAGCCCTCAAAGAAGGAGCAGACACCATGAATGCGATGCTGAAACGGATGAGAGCGATGACGGACGAACAAGTGCAGGACATCAGCGAGGCGTTGGACGCCGAAGTGGACCGGCGAATGGAGTTCCGGATCCAGAAGGGATACCGGCGATCCACGTACATGCTGGACCGGGTCCGAGGCCGGGTCAAGGCCCAGCGGCCCGAGCGGATGGCCTTGGCTGCGTAGTCACGATTCAGAAGGAACGTCGGGACCGAGTGCCCGGCGTGGAGCGTGTATCGGAAGTCAAAGTGAGCCTCTTTAAAGAACGGAGAAGTCACATGAACGCAACACTGCTGAGAAAGATGACGGGCGAGGAATTGCTGGTTTTGAACATCACCCACGGCTGGGCGACGGCCACGGCTGTCGGCGCGGAACTGGATCGTCGGGTGCGCCTCTGCCCACCCAGAAAGCAGGCCACACGCATCGACTGGTCATCACGGATTTTCGCCGCCAGGAATTCGGCCCGTTTGGCCATGGCGGCCTGAGTGCTAGATCGTCGCATTCGGCGGGCCCAGGCAACGGCCGCCGGATGCCCAAAACGCTGGAGTCTTCCACCCATAGATAGTCGGAGGAATTTGTACCGCCGGGAAACCGGTAAGCCGCCTGGATCGCCACAGCCAGCCAGAAGTCTGGCAAGGACAGTCAGAGACTGGACGTGTCTGACCAGGTCCAGGCCGGCAGAAGCACGCCAGTCAATCGGCAGGACGAGATGGCTGGTGCAGGGATGCAAGGGAGCAAAGCAGTAGGCAGCAAAGCGGAATGTGGTCGGCGGGCAAGTGAGAGAACCAATCAGGTCCTCCCCGCCGACGGAACACTCAATGAATTGATCGCCCTCGAGGGCGATCACAAAGGAGCCTCAAAATGAAACATTCAATGATTGCGGTCTTGGCCGTCGCGGCGATGCTGCTGGCGACGGGCGGGGCGATGGCGGGCGTAACCACCATCGAGTTCAAGCCCAACGATTTGTTGAACCTCTACTCCGCGGACCCAAACGGGTCCAAGACCACGGATCCTAACGCCCGGCGTCTGCACGAGACATGGGCCACCGAGTGGTACAACACCTTCAGCGATTACATGGACAGCGGGCATACGCAGCCCAGTGATTACAACACGTACCTGAATTGGCGTGCCAGCCTAGGGGCGGGTGAAGGTCTAAACTCTTTCAGCACGTGGCTTCACGGAGACCCTGCTGCCAGGAGTTGGGGTGAGGTGCTTCTGGCCGACCCCAGTGTGGCTATGACTGCGACGGTATCCGCAGGCTCGGGCTGGAATTGCACGATCGTAGCAAATCCCTGGGATACCGGTTACGGAGCGGGGTACATTGCAGTTTACTGGACGACAGATCCGAACCAGTACATCCGTCCGAGCGGGCCTAATCTTGGAACGTTCAGTTTCACCGCCGACCTCTATGTTGACGCCGACCAGAATAACAACATCGTCGGCGATGCGAACGCCCAGGACGGTGTTCCTTACAGGATTTGGTTTGCCGACACCACGACGAACCAAGGCGACCCCAACGTCCGTGCCCTCGTATTCGACAATGCGGGCTGGGGAAGTCTGACCCCCAATTACGGCACATTCTCCTCAGCAACGGCCGGGGACAGCGCCCTTGAAGCAGTCCTCGTCATTCCCGAGCCGGCCACGATGAGCCTACTGGTCCTGGGCGGGTTGGCGATGCTCCCCCGGCGCGGAAGTAGACCACTCTGTTGACCTGACCCGAGGTCGCCGGTTCAAACCGGCGGCCGCGATGGACGGCAGTTCGACGCAGGGAGGCAAGGGAACAAAGCAGTAGGCAGCAAAGCGGAATGTGGTCGGTGGGCAAGTGAGAGAACCAATCAGGTCCTCCCCGCCGACGGAACACTAACAGCAACTGACCGCCCCTGACAAGAGAGGGCGGGCAACAACGGCTACGGAAGCGGCCAAGGAGCCTAAAGATGAAACGTGCAATGATTATCGGAATGAGTTTGTGGATTTTGGCTGCTGCTGTGCCTTCGTTTGGGGCAAAGATATACACCGACGAGGCGTCCTTTACAGCAGCGATCGAACCCGGGTACTACCTCGAGGAATTCAACAAATACGCCGCTTGGGGGCCAATGGCCAGTCCGATCAGCCTGGGACCTGTCAATGGTTGGCAGTACGATGTTTCAGCCTCATATGGAAACCTTTGGGGGCTGAGCACTGATGGGGGTGACGGGGCCTTGTCAACGGAATGGCCCGATTCGCTGCTGACGATCACGCCCACGGGCAGCCAGGAGGTAAAGGCTATCGGCGGGTGGTTCTTCGCGACTGACTGGGATGGTAACCTGATGGCAGCCACAATCCGTATCGAGTTGAGCGACGGAACTGTTGAGGAGTACACCAGCAGCACGATTGCGTACGATTTCCGGGGATTCACGTCTTCGGTGCCCATTACGTCCCTGTCGGTCAGCGTTCCCGGGAACCCCCACGACGTGAACTATTACGGTGCTTACCCAACTTTGGACCACGTGTATGTCGGTGTTCCCGAGCCGGCGACGATGAGTCTGCTAGTCCTGGGGGGGCTGGTAGGACTAATCCGTCGCAAAGGCCGCAAGTAGGCGATAGGGGATCCCACACTGCTTAAGGGTCCCTTATCTGACATGGGGTCTGCCGGCCACCCGGCAGACCCCACCTACGGGCCTGAGTCGGATGCCTTCTCCGCCACAGCTCCCCTTTGAGTCGAGTTATCGGCATGGCTCTGAGGGTCAACTGTTCGCAGAACTGCTCGCCCCTGTTTGTAACTACATCAAACTAACGTCAATGGAATTGTCGGATTGTCAATATGTGAATTGGGGTTAGCATATTCAGGAGCTTCGACCTCCGTTCCGGGACAGCGGCGGAGGAAACTACAAGGAAGGGTTCGGGGCGTGCCCGCTCACTCGTTCCTACCCTAGGCCACTCGGCCAAGTTGCCCATCCGGTTTGTTGGTTTATTTTTTAGGACCATGGGATGTGGCTGAGAGTCCATGTCGTGGAGGCTCCAGCAGGTCCAGAAGTGGGTAAGAACGGGTTTGCAGCCAGATAAGGGAGCGGCGCATGAGAAGGAAGGGAATGGTAGCGGCAGTAGTCGTATCTTTGGGAATCCTCGCCACAATAGCCTCAGCAGTGCCCCTCGTTACACTCACGGATCGAAACTCAGTTTTAAATGTGGATCTTGGTAGCAACGTAGGCATGTACACCTGGTCCGTGGATGGTGTGGACCACCTCTATCAGCAGTGGTTCTGGTATCGCGTCGGATCTGTCGGAGGGGAGAGCTCCATCGACGCCCTTGGGTTGTATGGATACAACCTCAACCATAACGACTGGGATCCTGGCAACGAACATCTGTCCGTACTGTACGGAAACCCTGCCGCGCTGTCGATAGAGTTGGGTTTCCTCCTGGCCGGGGGCAATGTCGGTAGTCAGCGATCCGATATCGCCGAGACTATCACCATTTCCAATAATGAAACGGCCGCAATGGGTTTCCACTTCTTCCAGTATTGTGACTTGGACCTGGGTGGTACGCCTTACGACATCATGGTGAGGATTCTGGGAGGCAACACGGCCGAGCAATGGGATGAAAGTTTCTATTCCAGTGAGACGGTAGTGTCTCCTCGTCCCAACCATCGTGAGGTCAACTTTTTCCCCGTGACCAGGTCGTCCTTGAACGACGGGAGTCCAACGACATTGACGGACGCCAGCGGGCCTATCGGCCCCGGCGACCTGACGTGGGCCTTCCAGTGGGATTTTGTCATCCCTGCGGGTGAATCTGTCATCATCAGCAAGGACAAGATGATCGTCCCCGAACCAGCGACGCTGTGCCTGCTGGCTGGTGGTGGGTTGGCGCTGATACGGCGTAAAGACCGCAGGTAGGTTGACTAGCATCCTTACCCCTCAAGGGCACAGCCGATGGGGGGGTCTGCTCTAAGCTCCCCGCAGGCCCCCCCTCGGCCAAATTTTCATGGCCGGGGAACAGTCAGGAGCACCTAAGCGAAGGTGTAGCCTTCAAAAGTCTTTTAGGGTTCGATCGCGACGAATAGGCATCCGCAAAGGATCAGACGTGTCGAAGGTCGCCCTCTGTAGTCCTGGGCAGGCCGGCTTTGATCCGCTGTCGCCTAAGGTATCAAGGTAGTGAGAAAATGAGCCTAACCATGAAGAGACGAGCACTGATAACAACTGTGGCCGCACTGCTTCTTGTTGTTGCGGGTCAGGCTGTGGCGGACTGGAAAGTGGGGGACCCCTACAAGATGCACTACCCCCAACTGCCCGACCCCAATGGCTGGGACGTGAACATGACCAATTTCACATTGGCCGATGATTTCCGCTGCACCCAGAGCGGGCCTATTACGGACATCCACTTCTGGGAATCATGGAAAGCGGACTGGGACGGCGTCGTCACCGGCGCCACGGTGTCCATCTACGCGGCCTCGGCCACGGGAGGCCCCGATGGTCTGCTATGGAGCCGCACCTTTGTCGGGACAATCACCCAGTACCAGGTGGGGTACGGAGTCCAAGGCTGGGATGATCCCCAAAGGGACACGAACTGTGTCTATCCAGACCACAACTATTTCTATGAGGTCAACATCGTCAACATCGACAACCCGTTCTACCAGGTGGAGGGGCAGATCTACTGGCTCGCTCTCCAGGTGACGACTTCGGACGGGGTGCTCGGTTGGAAGACCACGCTGGACCCTTGGGGCGCCCATGCCATGTACTGGACGGGGACCGGCTGGGAGCCCATCGCGGTCTGCACCCAGAATATGCCCGTGGATTTGGCGTTTGTGATCACGCCTGAGCCGACGACGATGTGCCTGCTGGGTCTGGGGGGGCTCGTGGGCCTGATTCGTCGCGGAGGCCGCAAATAGGTGACGGGGAACCCATACTGCTCAAGGGTCCCATGTCCGAGTCCAAGAAGGGTCTGCCAGGCACCTGGCAGACCCTGCGGCCATAATGGCAGGAAAACCGGGTAGGGAGGCCCTACTGAAACAGTGCTGTAGATGATGCAGATAGGCATATGTTTATGTTAAAGTTGATAAAAGGGTTTTTGAAGGAACTGGCGGGGTGGCAAGGACTTGGCCTGATGGCATCGAAACGGGGATCACTATCCCATTGCCTCCGCGACCGCCTCCGTGCGGATTTAGGGGTGGTTTTTTTGATAAGTCTATTGTCATCAATTGGTTATTGCTTAGAATCCTACAAGTCTCACTATTTTCAACAAATTGGGGATAAATCAGGGGAAAAGTGCAATGCTTTCTTGACGAACTTAGCATCTCGTGGTAGTCTAATGGCATACGCGGATTCACATCCTTGAGTAAGAGCCTTAGTGGCTGGAGATATCCTGGAGCGATCAGCCTGTAGCAACGAGAGGGACGAGGTTCTACTCTCGCCGGCTGCGACACGATGGAGCCCGCTGAGGGTTCGGAGCAAACCATAAGTGGCGTGTTCGTAGAGGTTGTTGAGGCGAGAGAAGAGGAAAGAGCCTCGATCGAGAAAGGAAGGTGGTAGTGAGCACTTCTAGCTGATTTTTCCACTTTAAGTGCGCCTTCGCGGGGAGCACTTGCCAGAGGTCAACACGGTTTGACCGGCAAGTCCGTGAAGGCGGGAGCAGCAGTTCTTTAGGGTATATTGCACGAAAGGAAGGAAAGATGAGACCTCTAGTACTAGCTGTTGCAATTCTGCTGTGTGTCTCGGTGAGTCAGGCGGATTACATCTACGACTTCGAGAATCTGCCTACTGTCAACGCCGCGGTTAACACGCAAGACGACGGAACGGTCACCTGGAAGGCGGTCGTCAATCCCAATCAGTGGATGCTCCGCCAAGACGCCAGTCCGAACAAGTACATCGACATCTCCACGAACAGCCAGGAGCAGATAGTCTCCACCTTGGATACTGACAAACTTCTGTTCCACATTGACCCCGGCGTCACCAAGGTCACCCTCTCGTTCAACTCAAAAATGAACGACAGGACCGGGGCCTTGGCGGGCATCTGGATCGACGGCGGCTTGGACCCCGGCGACCCGGATGGTGGGGACAACGTGATGGCCAACAACAACTACGAGTTGCTCTGCCAGTTCGGTTATGGCGGCTATACGAATGGTCCCCCCGCAGGCGGCCGATGGCGCATCCGCGGAGCGAACGGCCTGGGCTCGACCTATAGTGCCACAGGCGCGGCCATGCCCGGAGTCCCGGCCTTGACGGAGTTTCTAATCACGCTGGACCTCGACCTGGCAGCCAATCCGGATGCAAACGGAGATCCTGCTGGAACGATGGTGCTGAAGGTCGAGAACCTGTCCACCCTCGTCGAGACCGAGGTCATCGCATCCACGTCCTTGAAGCTTAATGACCCCACCCTGACCGCGGCCCAGAAGGCCATTTACAAGGATCCGTCCAAGTGGACGGGCTGGTGGGTCCGGAGCCAGGCTACGCAAATGACCGACCCGAATTACGTTTCCGGTCCGATGACGGTCGATAACCTGACCCTCATCCCCGAGCCGGTAACGATGAGTTTGCTCGTTCTGGGCGGTCTGGCCTGCCTGCGGAGACGCAGGTAAGTTCTGTTCGTTGACTGCGTCCTGAAAAAAGGACAAGGCTGCATCGAATCGGCAGTTCGTGGTTTTCGCCGAGCGCATGATCCCCTCACGGGGAGCGCTTGAGGATCTAAGAAGTCTGGGAGGTAGAACCTCAAGACCCGTGAGGGTTGTTGGAAGCCTGTTCGCATCTCTTGGAAAGGAAGGAAAGATGAAGAAGTTAATGATTCTTTCTATATGTATCTTATCGGTCTCCTCGGTCTCTCAGGCCCTTATCTACTGGTGCCCCCCCCTCTCCTATGATTTCGAGGATCCCAACATCAAGTCCGGGATGGCACTCCAGGATCAGGACCCCAACTCGGAGGCGATCTGGAGATCGGTCGCCGGGAACAGCGGTGTCGTCAGTGTCCGTAACTGGGTGGAATATGCCCCCGAGCCCAACTCAAACAAATATGCCGCCACCAACTCCAGCGCGTCCGAACAGCTGATCTCCGCCCCGACGGCTGGGGCCGGGACCAGCCTGTTTAACTTCAGCAGTAGTGACACGAAATTTCGCATCACTTACTCCGGGATGATGATGGATGACGCCGGGTATCTGGTCGGGATCTGGATGGACGGGGTTGACGGAATATCCAACTCCACCGGAAACACCGAGGTCGAACACGTCCTGCAATTCGGAATCTCTTTCCAGTCTCACGCCTTCCGTGTTCGCGGACTTGCCGGCCTGTCGGCCCTCAACTACATAGGCACACTGCACAATGGCTTTCATTCCGATCCCAACGATCCCAACGTCTTCCCCATACGCCTGACGCTGGACGTGGACCTGGAAGGCAACGGCGGCAGCGGGTCGATGTCGTTAACCACCAAGGACCTGTTAACCGACACGGAAACCCAGGACCCCAACCTCCAGAACGTCGATTTGGGTTTTCTGGACGCCAACGGGAATCCGCGGTTGGACGCCAACAGCGTTGCCTATTCCGACATCTATGGTGATCCGTCCAAGTGGTCTGGCTGGTACATCCGGAACCAACGGTGGGTGGGCGGCGATAATCCGTCCTACACCATTGGCTACAACACGGCGGACAACTTGACCATTGCCGTCGGGTACATCCCCGAGCCGGCGACGTTGGGCCTGATCAGCCTGGGTAGTCTGGCACTCCTCCGAAGACGCCGCGGACCAAGCGGTGGAAAAAGGATCAGGAACGTCCTGAAGAGCACCCACGTGCTCATCGGCTGCTTGGTCTTGTTTATGGCGGCCTTCGTCGCCAACGCGGCGGAAGTGACCTATGTGTCCTCCGAGGATACGTACGTCGAATGGACGAAAAACGACGGTGACACAGGCAATAAAAACGGCAAGGGGTATCTCAAGCAGCAGTGGAGCAGCCCGGACCCGAACATCAACCCCTACCACGGCGACGTCTGCAAGGCCTACCTCAAGTTTGCGATCCCCGAGGATGTCGTGGCGAATCCCGATGGGTTCATCTATCGAAATGTAACCCTCGCGTTGACAAGCCAGTCGACTCAGGACAACAACGGAGACCAGGTCCAATTCGGGATCTTGCCCGACTCAATGGATGGATGGAGTGAGGACCCCAATAGCGCCAATAGCCTGCATTGGACCAATTCCGTCTCGACCTACGGCAACGATCCCAACTCCCGTTATTTCTCCGTCGGTGATGTCGTCAGCGAACCGAATTCGTATTGCGAGCCGAATAAGGCGGCGGTGTCGCTTTTTTCCCTGGACCCCAATGTGATCGGGGAATACTTGCATAACAACACCAACGGTGTGATCACACTGGTCGCGGCGGCGATGGCGGGGAACTCCTTCTGGGAGAACCACGAGGATAGCAATTACTATTACCAGCCGAAGTTGACCTGGGATTATGTCCCCGAGCCGGCGTCGATGGCTATACTGTTCGGCGGCGGCGTGTTAGCACTGATCCGTCGCAGACGCGCGTAAGGTGAAGTAGCAGAACCCCTTACCGCATTAGATTTTTGCCAACAACGAGGGGGTCTGCCGGAAGTCACCCGGCAGACCTCCCCTTTTTTTAAAACTCCTTGTGCCTTCCTAGTAGACACTTCTAACGGTGTTAGAGGGAAACCTATTGCGCCGACCTTACCGGACTTAGGATGGAATCCTTTATGGCCTTGATGGCAACGGCAAGGTGCCAGCCTATGATGGAGAGATTGATCCTTCGGTGTGATAGGACAAGGAGCCTGCCATGACAACAGACAAACTGGGACGACGCGACGTGCTCAAGTTGGGCGGTGCGGCGGCGGTGGGCGCGGCCGCAAGGATGGCTGTGGGCAGCGATACGATGCCTGGCACCGGGAAGGGCGGCCTGGACCTGGGCTTTGCCGGCGCCTGGGCGAAGGGCAGTACAAGCTGCCCGACCTGCCCTACGCCTACGACGCCCTCGGACCGCTATATGAAGAGCGGACGCTGCGAATCCACCACGACAAGCACCACGCCGCCTACGTCAAGGCCGCCAACGCCGCGATGGAGAAGCTCGCGGCCGTCCGGACGACGGGGGACTTCGCCGACGTCAAGGCCTTGTCACGCGACCTGGCCTTCAACGCCAGCGGCCACGTGCTGCACTGCCTGTTCTGGCACTCGATGACCCCCGGCGGCTCGCAGCCTGACGGGGCCTTGGCCAAGGCCCTGGACGACAGTTTCGGCTCGGTGGAGGCCTTTACCAGGTACTTTGCCGCCGCCACCAAGGCCGTCGAGGCCAGCGGCTGGGGCGTGCTGGTGTACGAGCCGGTGGCCGGCAAGCTGGTGGTGCTCCAGTGCGAGAAGCACCAGAACCTCACCGTCTGGGGCGTCCGTGCCCCTGCTGGTCTGCGACGTGTGGGAGCACGCCTACTATCTCCAGTACGCCAACGACCGTTCCGCCTGGGTGGATGGCTTCATGAAGCTGGCCAACTGGCGCTTCGCCGGCCGACGCCTTGCCGCCGCCCAAAAGGTATACAAATAGGCAGACGTTACACCGAGCAGACGGGTGTGCCGCAGCGTGGGCAGCGGGAGCAGCCGATGTGGTCTTCCAGCAGGTGGTGGCAGTGGGGGCAGGGCGTCGCCGCCGGGCCGGTGGCCATGGGCTGGCCGGCGCGGCAGCCGTCGCGATAGACCGTCACGCCCTTGCACCGCAGGTCGTAGGCGAGTTGGTACACCTTTTCCACGTCCGCGGCCGAGGCGGTGTGAGGCAGGTTGATGGTCTTGGAGATCGCCCCGTCGATGTGAGTCCTGGAAGGCCGCCTGCATCCGCACGTGCCATTCCGGACCGATCTGGTGGGCGGTGACGAATAGGGCCTTGGTCTGGTCGTCGATGCTGCGCATCTCCGACAGGTTCTGTCCGGCGGCCAGGCGGGCGGCCAGGTCCTCGCCCCAGAAGCCACGCTGCTGCGCCCAGCTGCTTGAAGGGGGCGTTGACCTCGATCAGCTTCTGCCCCAGCACGTGGCGGTAGAAGGCCAGGGCGAAAACCGGCTCGATGCCGCCGGAGCACCCGGCCAGGATGCTCAGCGTGCCGGTGGGGGCGATGGTGGTGACGGCGGCGTGGCGCATCTTTCGGCCGCGGTTGGCCCAGACGCTGTCCGGCCAGTTGGGGAAGGTGCCGCGCTGTTCGGCCAGGGCCTCGCTGGCGGCGAAGGCCTCTTCCGCGAGCAGTCCTGCCACGCGTCGGCCGAAGGCGACCCCATCGTCGCTGTCGTACTTGATGCCCAGCAGGAACAGCGCGTCGGCCAGGCCCATGAGGCCCAGGCCGATCTTGCGGTTGCCGCGGCAGAGCTCGGCCACCTGCGGGATGACGTAGTCGTTCACGTCGATCACGTCGTCCAGGAATCGCACCGCCAGGCGGACCATTTGGCGGAAGGCCAGCTCGTCCAGGCGGCCTTCGACGACGAACTTCGACAAGTCGATGGACCCCAGGTTGCACGCCTCGTAGTTCAGCAGCGGCTGCTCCCCGCAGGGGTTGGTGGCCTCGATCGCCCCTAGCTTGGGCGTGGGGTTGTCGGCGTTGACGCGGTCGATGAAGCAGACGCCCGGCTCGCCGGTGGCCCAGGCCCCAGCCACGATCATGTTCCACAGGCTCGCTCGCCCGTACACCCCGGCCGGGGCGGCGTCGCGGATGGGGATCAGGTCGCCCAGCTCGTAGCGGGCGATGTCCAGCGTCTTGGGCAGGTAGTACTCCGCACCGGTCCGGGGGTTGATGACCACGTGGGGCGCCGAACCGCTGCTGCGGAGCATCTCCATGAACTTGTTGGGAATCTTGACGGAGATATTGAAGTTCTCGAACTCCCCCGGGGAGTTCTTGGCCGTGATGAACTTCAGGATGTCGGGGTGGTCGATGGACATCATGCCCATGTTGGCCCCGCGTCGGAAGGCGCCTTGCTGGATGGCGCGGGTGGCCTGGCAGAAGACGCGCCAGAAGCTGATGGGGCCGCTGGTCCGCCCGCCCGAGGAGGCAACGTAATCGCCCGTCGGGCGAAGCCGGTCGAAGGAAAACCCCGTCCCGCCGCCGGCCTTCTGGACGATGGCTGCCTGTTTAACCGCCTCGAAGATGTCCTCCACGCTATCGTGGATCGGCAAGACGAAGCAGGCGCTGAGCATCCCCAGCCGCCGACCAGCGTTCATCAGGGTGGGGCTGTTGGGCAGGAACTTCTCCTCGGCCATGGCCGCGTAGAAGCGGGCGGTCATCTCCTCCACCGCCGCCGTTCCCTCGTAGCGCTGTTCGGCCGCTGCGACACATCTGGCCACGCGGGCGAATAACTGCCCCGGCGTCTCCGTGACGTTCCCGTCGACGTCTTTCATCAAATACCGCGATTGGAGCGTCCGCAACGCGTTATCCGTCAGCACCGGTTCGTCCGATGTGTCCTTGGCCATCGACATGAACCTCCAGTGAGGTAAGGAATATACCCTTCTGTCTTATCTTTGGCTAGAGGTCGAGAGTAAAAACTGGTTTATCGTTCACCAGCCAGCTCACCGATACGGCACAGACTATCGGTATAGTACGGGTCCCCGCCGTCGGCGGTAAGGCTTCGGCTGACCCATCGCCAGACATGTCTTGCCTTGGTACTCATGCCCCTTCGGATAGGCGCAAAAGTTATCGCGACGCGCTGAGGCCGATTCGGTGCCGGCGCGGAGTATTTTACGCTCGTAGGCTAGGCGTGCGTGAGGGTGAAGAGGGTGATTTCCGGCCGGCCGTTGAGGTGGCGTCGCCGGGCGTAGCCCAGGCCGCGATTGACGTACAGGTACTTGCCTTCGCCCAAGTTGTATTGCCCGGCGGCGAACTGCTTGTAGGCGGTCGGCAGGAAGAGGTCCGATAGCTTGTGGTTCCGGGTGGGCGTACCGTGCGTGTGCCCGGCCAGGACCCAGTCGGCTCCGTGGCCGGCCAGTTCCAGCGCCGCGTCAGGATTGTGGCACAGGGCGATGGTCGGCAGGTGTGGGTGGGCCATATCGAAGGCCAACTGGGGGTCGTAGCGCGAGGACCAGAAATCTTCCACACCGACGAATTGCAGGGCGGCCCCGTCGCGATGAAACACCCGCCGCTCGTTCATCATCACGAAGATGTCAGCCAACCCCAGTTCGTTGTAGAGCGTCTCGGCCAGTTCGCGCGTGCCGCCCAGGCCGCGAGGGTGGAAGATGCCGTAGTCGTGATTGCCCAGACAGGCCAACACGGCCTGCTTGGGTGTCAGGCCCTTCAGGATGGTCGCGATGCGACGGACATATCTCCGCGACCCGGTGATGAAGTCGCCCGTGATGGCAATGAAGTCCGGCTCGATGGCGTTGATGGCCTCGATGCACTGGTGGAGGTAGCGCGGGCGGACGATGGGGCAGCAATGGAGGTCCGAGACATGGGCGAGGGTGGCGCCACAGAAGCCGCCTCCCAGGTTTGGCAGCGGCATGGTCCGTCGTTCGATCCTCAGCCAATGCCTCTCCAGGCGCCAGGCGTATAGTCCGCCCAACGCACAGGAGTTCGCCGCCGACCAGACCAGTCGCTTGAAAAACGCCTTCTTCGAGCGCCGTCCCGGCGGCCTTAGGAGCACTTCATTCATCCCTGTCCTTCAGGCCCCCGCGAGCCATTGAGTCAATGTAGACCAACCATTATAGCCAAACGAACCCCACCCTGGATATCTACTTTTTTCCTACGTCGGCCAGCCGGACCGTTGGTCATGAGCTATACCTCGTCCCCGCCCTGATAAGGTCATACCGGGTAGCCGAACCTTGACTGGTCCGGTGAGCTTGGGACAATGCGGCCTTGCCCATGAGCCCTTCCCGTACAAAAAAGGTTGAAAACCCCGTCATTGGCCTGGTTGGGGGTATCGGGGCCGGAAAGACCACCGTGGCGGCAGAGTTGGGCAGGCTTGGCTGTGCGGTCGTGGACGGGGATGCCATCGGGCATCAGCTTTTAGCTGAGCCAACGGTCCGTCGCCGGTTGCGGGAGCGGTGGGGGGGTAGCATCTTTCGGCCGGACGGCACGGTGAACCGTCAGCGGCTGGGGGGGATCGTCTTTGATGACCCCCGCGAACTGAAGGCGCTCAATGCCATCCTGCACCCGCGGATCCGCCGGCGAATCACCGAGGCCATCGACCGCGCCCAGGCCGACCCGGCCACGCCGGCCGTGGTGATCAATGCAGCCGTGCTGCTGGAAGCGGGCTGGGATGACCTGTGCACGTCCCTGGTCTTCGTCGAGGCCGACGAGCAGACCCGCGCCCACCGCCTGGCCCAGGGACGGGGGTGGGACGCCGCCGCCCGTCAGGCGAGGGAAAAATCACAAATTTCTCTGGACAAAAAGCGCCGTAAATGTCATTATTCTATTGTTAACAGTTCCAGCGTTTCCCACCTGAACGAGCAAATCCGCAGCCTTTTCCGGGACCTTGTCCGTGCTGCGGAGCGTTCCTGAGGCCAAGGGAACCGGTGGGGTTCCACCGGCCAAGACGCAGACTGCAACACCCGGCGTTCCATCTCGCCGGGCCATCCACCGGGACCGCGACTTACGTCAAACCCCCACGCGGCTTTCGGTTGGGTGCCGGGTGATTCTATAAAGTCAAGATCCACTCTACCGCCCCCCTGCGCCTCGCAGTGGGGCCTGGTCGAGCAATAGGGCAGAAAGCGTGCTAAGGAAAGTGATCAAGCGATAAAAACCTCCCGCTCGGGAATGGAGCTGCTGTTATGGCCAAGACAGCCGGAAAGACGACGAAAAAGACGTCAACGAAAAACGACGCCGAGGATCCTGTCCTCCAACAGGAGGTTCAGGAGCACGTGGAGGAGACGGCTGACCGGACCGGTGAATCGGCTGAGGGGGTAGACCCAATCGCCCCCGAGCCGACCCCAACCAACCCGACCGTCCCAGTGCCCCAGGAGGCGGTCAAGGAAGGCCCGGCCGTGCCCGCCGACGAGGAGACTATCGAGGAATTCGATGAGGAGATGCACGCCAAATACGAGCGCGTGAAGCACGGCGAGCTGCACATCACCGACCTCCAGAGGATGTCGGTGGCGGAACTGCACGAGATCGCCAAGACGGAGGGCATCGAGGAATACACCGGTCTGGGCAAGCAGGACCTGGTCTTCAAGATCCTCAAGCAGCGCATCCAGAAGAACGGGTTGATGTACGGGGAGGGCGTGCTGGAGATTCTGCCGGACGGCTTTGGCTTTCTGCGCAGCCCCGACTACGACTACCTGCCCAGCCCCGACGACATCTACGTCTCGCCCAGCCAGATCCGGCGGTTCGGCCTGCTCCAGGGTAACATCGTCGCCGGGCAGATCCGCCCGCCTAAGGAATCGGAGAAATACTTCGCGCTGCTGCGGGTGGAGGCGGTGAACTTCGAGGAGCCCGAAGAAGCTCGCAGAAAAGGTCAACTTCGAAGACCTGACCCCCACGCACCCCGACCGGCGAATCTTTTTGGAGCACAAACCAGAAGAGATCAACATGCGCGTGATGAACCTAGTCACGCCGATCGGCTTCGGCCAGCGCATGCTGATCGTCGCTCCCCCGCGGACCGGCAAGACGATCCTGCTCCAGAAGATGGCCAACGCCATCGCCGCCAACCATCCCGAGGTCACCGTGATCATCCTGCTGATCGACGAGCGGCCGGAGGAAGTGACCGACATGCGGCGGCATACCACCGCCGAGGTCATCTCCTCAACGTTCGACGAACCGGCCACGCGGCACATCCAGATCGCCGAGATGGTCACCGCCAAGGCCAAGCGGATGGTGGAGTACGGCAAGGACGTGGTGATCCTGCTCGACAGCATCACCCGCCTGGCGCGGGCGTACAACGCGGTCGCGCCCCATTCCGGCAAGATTCTCACCGGCGGAATAGACGCCAGCGCGCTTCAATCGCCCAAGCGGTTTTTCGGCGCTGCCCGTGCAATCGAGGAGGGCGGCTCGCTGACGGTCGTCGGCACCGCGCTGATCGACACCGGCAGCCGCATGGATGAGGTGATCTTCGAGGAGTTCAAGGGCACCGGCAACAGCGAGCTGCACCTGGACCGCCGCTTGGTGGACCGCCGCATGTGGCCGGCTATCGACATCAGCCGCTCCGGCTCGCGCAAAGAAGAGCTGCTGCTGGACCCCACCGAGCTCAAATTAGTCCAGCGGCTGCGGCGGGCGCTGGCCGACATGCAGCCGGTGGATGCGATGGAGCTGCTCATCAGCAAGCTCCAGAAGGTCAAGACCAACGCCGAATTCCTGATGTCGCTGAGCGTCAACTGATGCCGTTGCCGATTGACGATTGCCAATTGGCAATTGGAAATAATCGCGGCCCGCTAAGGTGACCAGCGGGCTGCTTCTTTCAAGCGATTGCGGACCTGGGATGGGCAAGTACAAAGCAGTTCTGTTTGACCTGGATGGGACGCTTCTAAACACCATCGACGACCTCACCGAGGCGATGAACCAGGCGCTTTCAACCTGTGGGTATCCAACCCACACAGCCCAGGAGTGCAAACGCTTTGTCGGGGATGGGGTGCGGAACTTCGTCCTGCGGGCCATGCCGTCTGACCGCCGCGACGACCAGACCGCCGTCGCGCGCATGACTGAGCTTTACCGCCAGGCCTACTCCAGGAACTGGGACTGCCGAACCCGGCCTTACGAGGGCATCCCACAGTTGCTCGATGAACTCACCACGCGCGGGCTGGCGATAGCGGTTATTTCCAACAAGCCCGACGACTTTACCCACTTGACGGTGCGGAAGCTGCTGGGGCGGTGGAAATTCCAGGTCATCCTCGGTCACCGCGAGGGCCTTAACCACAAACCCGATCCTGCGGGTGCTTTGGGGATCGCCAAAAAACTCCACTTGCAACCGGCGGAAATCCTCTACGTCGGTGACACAGGAACGGACATGAAGACGGCCGTCGCGGCCGGGATGTTCCCCATGGGTGCCCTGTGGGGCTTTCGCGACACTGTGGAGCTGACCGCCAACGGGGCCAGGGCGCTCATCGTCCGGCCGCTGGAACTGCTGGGATTGCTCCGGTAGCATTGCTGTCCGTAGGAGTTTTTTCATGCCCCAACCGACACTGAAGACCCATCGTCTAATTCTGCAGCCATTCGCCGTGACCGATGCACCCCGCGTGCAGCAGTTGGCCGGATCCCATGAGATAGCCGCCACGACGCTGAACATACCCCATCCCTACGAAGACGGCGTCGCTGAGAAATGGATTGCCTCCCACCCGGAGAGGTTCGAAAGCGGCAAGGGTGTTACCTTCGCCATCACGCTAAGCGGAACCGGCGAGCTGGTCGGGGCGATCAGCCTGATGGACATCAGCAAGGACCACCGTCGGGCCGAGCTGGGCTATTGGATCGGTGTACCCTACTGGGGCCGCGGTTACTGCACCGAGGCCGCTCGGGCCGTGGTTGCCTACGGCTTTGAGGCCCTTGGGCTGAACCGGATTACGGCCCACCATTTTGCCGTCAACCCCGCCTCCGGGCGTGTGCTTGAGAAAATCGGCATGACTCGCGAAGGTTTTTTCCGCCAGCACGTCCGCAAGTGGGACCAGTTGATGGATGTTGTGGTCTGTGCCATCTTACGAAGTGAGTTCCACCCAACCAATCCTTAATGCAGGCAACATCCGGACAGCAGGCCCTTGCCTGTCAGAAGGATGCAACTATTATGGGGACCGGCGTGGAGGTGCGCCTTCGGCGCTGACACTTCAAGGTTCGAGGTAGCCTGTGGCCAAAGAGCGGTGGGGCAGCAAGCTGGGAATCATCATGGCGGTGGCCGGGAGCGCCATCGGCTTGGGTAACTTCTTGCGGTTTCCCGGCAAGGTGGCTCAATTCGGCGGTGGGGCGTTCATGATCCCTTATTTCGTGGCCTTGTTGCTTCTGGGACTGCCGCTGATGTGGATCGAGTGGACGATTGGGCGATTCGGCGGGGGCTTTGGTCACTCCACCGCTCCGGGTATGTTTCACACGCTGGCTGAGAAGAACCGCTTCGTGAAGTATTTCGGCGTGATCGGCATCTTCGGCCCGATCGTCATCTTCGTTTACTACACCTATGTTGAATCCTGGTTGCTGGGCTACAGCATCTTTGCGCTGCTGGGTAAATACGCCTCTTGTCCGGATCACCAGTCCATGACGGCTTTTCTCAAGGGGTATCAAGGATTGGAGTCCAACCGCTATTTTAATGGCATCCACGTGGCCTACCTGTTCTTTGTCCTCACGTTCCTGGCCAATGTGATCGTGGTCGCGATGGGTATCAAGAAGGGTATTCAGCGGGTCTGCGAATGGTCCCTGCCGATCCTTTTCATTCTGGCCATCCTTCTTGTCGTCCGCGTCTTTACCCTGGGCACGCCTGAACCCAGCCAGCCTGAAAACAGCGTTCTCAAAGGCCTGGGATTCATGTGGAATCCCGATTGGAGCCGATTGGGTGAGGCCCGCGTGTGGATTGAAGCGGCGGGGCAGATCTTCTTTACCCTCAGCGTCGGCATCGGCGTGATTTTGACTTACGCCAGTTACCTGGAGAAGAAAGACGACGTCGCGCTCTCGGGTCTGACGGCGGCCTCGGCCAACGAGTTGGCTGAGGTGATCCTGGGCGGCAGTATCGTTGTCCCGGCGGCTTTGGCCTTCTTCGGCGCCGCTGTCACGAGCCAATCGGCGCAAAAGGGAGTATTCGAGCTGGGATTCATCACCATGCCGTTGGTGCTCAACAAACTCCCCGTAGGCAACGTGCTGGGATTCGCGTGGTTCGTGCTGCTGTTCCTGGCCGGAATCACGTCGTCGATCTCCCTGGCCCAGCCGGCCGTTGCGTTCCTGGAGGATGAGTTCGGCCTGACCAAGCGACGGGCGTGCTTGATCTTTGGTGTGGTCACCTTCCTGATGTGCCAGGGGGTGATCTTCGGCCTGGGCCACGGGGTGCTGGACGAGTTCGACTTCTGGAGCGTGTCGGTCTGCCTGGTGCTCTTTGCCACGGTGGAAACCATCCTGTTCGCCTGGGTTTTCGGCATGGACAAGGCTTGGACCGAGCTGCACGTCGGGGCCGACATCACCATCCCCCGTTTTTATCGCTTCATTATCAAATATGTCACTCCGCTGTTCCTGCTGACTATGCTGGGGTTCTGGCTGGTACAGGACTGGTGGCCGATCATCACGATGAAGCAGCTTCGAGCGGAGGCTCCGCAGAATGTCCCCTATATCCTGGCCACGCGGATCGGTCTGCTGGTTTTCTTTATTGCTTTGGCGGTGACGGTCAAGGTCGCCTGGCGTAAACGGCGCGAAAGGGGTGAGTTCGTATGAGGTTCAGCGGCTGGGCCTTTATGATTGCAAGCTGGGCGGTGATCCTGATCGTGTTCGCCTACGCGATGGTCCGCACCCTTCGGGAGAAAAATTGAGCTATTGACAATTGTTCAATTGACAAGGGTCAATTCTTCCTCAGAACAGCCGCCAGGGCTTCGATGTGCGCGGGGGTCGTGCCGCAGCAGCCGCCCAGGAAATTGGCGCCGGCAGCGACGAGCTTGGGGGCGTAGGAGGCGAACTCTTCTGGTCCCATGCGGAAATATGCCTGGCCGTCGCGGCCAAGCTCGGGCAGGCCCGCGTTGGGCTTGATCCACAGCGGCAGATCGCACGATACGCGCAGCATCCGCGCCACGGCTACGTAGTGCTCGGGTCCCGTGCCGCAGTTGGCACCGACGGCGTCCGCCCCGCCGGCCTTGGCCGCCCGGGCCAAGTCCGCAGGCGAGTTCCCCATCATCGTCCGCGTCTTATCGGGCCCGGAGGAAAAGGTCATGCAGGCCACCACCGCCAGGCCTGTGGTCTTCTTGACGGCCTCCAGGGCAATCACAAGCTCGTCCAACTCGTTGAACGTCTCCAGCACGATGGCGTCCACGCCGCCGAACGCCACGGCCTCGGCGGACTGGGCGAACGCAGAGGCCAAGTCCTCCTTGCTTACCTCCTCGGTCATCACGATCTTGCCGCTGGGGCCGATAGAGGCAAAAACCTTGACCTCCCGGCCTCGGTCGGCCTTGGCGGCGTCGGCGGCCCGGCGGGCGATGAGCGCCCCGGCCTCAGCCAGTTCCGCCACGCGCGATTCAATGCCGTGGGCGGCCAGCATGAAGCGATTGGCGCACAGCGTGTTGGTCAGGATCACCTCGCTGCCGGCCTGGATGTAACTTCGCGCCACCTGCTCCACGGCGGAGGGGTTGACGGCGTTCCACACCTCCGTGGGCGTGCCGGCCTGCAACCCCAGCTTGGCAAGCTGCGTGCCGGTAGCCCCGTCGGTCAGACGCACGCCGATGGAACCGTCGGAAAGACGGACGGCCGTTGCATATTGTCTCAGATCAAAGGCCATCAGGATCTCCTATGGACTGGACCTAGGGCGCCTTCTGCGTCGTAGACGTATTTTCCGCTAGCGCCGCCGCCGCGTCCAGAAGGCGGCGCAAATCTGCCTGGTTGCCGTCCAATTGCAGCGACCGCCGCCAGGCATTGGCGGCCTCGGTGAAAAAGTTGTCCTGGCCGGTGGCGCGATGCGCATCCAGCAGGATATCGCCCAGCAATCTCCAGGCCGCCGGGTCCGTTTCGCTGAGTTGCGCCGCCCTTTGAGCCGCTGCCGCCGCCCGCCCTAGATCCCCTGCCGCCCGCGCCGCCCGCGCCAGGCCCATCCAGATTCCTGCATCGTCGCTGCGCAGCCTGGACGCTTCGGCATAGGCGTTGGCGGCGTCCTTGGGCTGGCCCAAGTCCAGCAGCACCGCGCCCAGGGCCACGTGGGCGGAAACCAACCACGGGGCCTGACGGGTGACCTGTCGCCACTGCTGGCAGGCCTTGTCGAGCTTGCCTTGGAGTTGATAAAGCGAGGCTAGGTTGTAGCGGGCCTGAACGAAATCGCCCTGTGCGGCCAGGAGTTGGAGGTAAACCTCTTCGGCCTGGCTGAACAAGCGTATCCGCCCCAGGGCCACGGCCAGGTTGAACTGGCTGATGGGATCGTCGGGATCAAGTTCGACGATCTGCCGGTAAACCTCGACTGCTTCTTCATGCCGGCCGGCGAGCGTCAAGGCATCGGCCTGGTTCTTCAATTCCGCCAGTTCCTCTCCACCCGCCTTGATCGCCGGACCGGGGAGTTCGGTAACGGGCTGAGAGGTAGGGGCTGATGCAGGCGGCGGGGGAGCGGACTTTCGGCACGACAATCCCGTCATCGCGCCAAGAACCAGCACAGCCAAAAAAAAGGTCTGAAGTTCGGTTTTCATCGGAGACATTGTAACCATCCTGGGCAGCTAAGGGGCCAGCGATCATCCCATGTTCCCTCCCAAATACTTCACGTTCTATATGTTGCGAACCTCTGGGATGGCTTCTGAAATATCTGGAATCGCCGGGCGGTGCTGCTACGATATCCAACCCGTCGCAGGGCCTATCCATCGGCCCTGCAGCCGGGAAAGGAGCAGGGCGTTGAAGGCTTTTTTTATCACATCGCCGCGACGAACGGAGTTCCGGGAGATCGACAAACCCGCCGCCGCGGACGATCAGGTGTTGCTGCGAGTCCGCATGGTCGGGCTGTGCGGCACAGACTTGGGCAGTTTCCGGGGAATAAGTCCGATGGTAACCTACCCACGCATCCCAGGCCACGAGATTGCCGCGACGGTGGAGCAGGTTCGGGGTAAGGCAGCCGAGAAGTTCCAGGTTGGCGAGAACGTCACTGTTTCTCCTTACACAAATTGTGGTAAGTGCCCTTCCTGCCGTCGCAACCGGCCTAATGCCTGCCGCTCCAACCAGACTCTTGGCGTGCAGCGCGACGGGGCGCTGACGGAATACCTGACGATGCCGTGGCAGAAGCTCTACGCCTCGAAGAAACTATCCTTGCGGGAGCTGGCGTTGGTCGAGCCGCTGACGGTGGGCTTCCACGCCGCTGACCGTGGCCAAGTGGCCGAGGGCGATACCGTGGCCGTGCTGGGCTGCGGGGCAATCGGGCTGGGGGCGGTGGCGGGGGCGGCCTGGGCTGGCGGGCGCGTCATCGCAGTGGACATCGACGATCAGAAACTCGCTATCGCCCGAGCGGCCGGAGCGGCCGAGACGGTGAACTCGGCCCAAAAACCTCTGGCGGCGGCGCTGGCGGAACTGACCGGAGGCGACGGGCCTAACGTGGTCATCGAGGCCGCCGGGTTGGTGGAGACGTTTCAGGCGGCCGTGGAGCTCGTCGCTTTCGCCGGCCGGGTGGTCTATGTCGGCTACGCCAAGGCGGCGGTGGAGTACCAAACCAAGCTGTTCGTGCAGAAGGAACTGGACATCCGCGGCTCGCGGAACGCCCTCAATGACAAAGACTTTCCTCGCGTGATCGAGATGCTCGAGTCCGGGAGGTTTCCCACGGATCAAGTCATTACCCGCATTGTGCCCCTGGGCCAGACGGCACAAGCCTTGGCGGACTGGGACGCCAATCCGCCGGCTTTCACCAAGATTCTGATCGACCTGGATGCGCGAGGTTGATTGCCGTTTGCCATACACGAAAGGATGGAAGTTTGAAAGCAGTTCACCTGACAGGCCTAAGGCGGATGGAGATTGTCGAGGTGGCAGAGCCTTGCCTCCGCCGCGATGACGAGGTGCTGCTGCGCGTGGACGTCGTGGGCATCTGCGGCAGCGATGTGCACACGTACGCCCAGGGCGCGATCGGCGGCGCGAAGGTGACGTATCCTTGGATCCTCGGCCACGAGTGCGCCGCAACGGTGCTGGGGATCGGACCGGCGGCGGGGGGCCTGAAGATCGGCCAGCGGGTGGCGGTCGATCCGCTGATCCCCTGCAACCATTGCGACCAGTGCCTCACCGGCCGAAAGCACACCTGCCGCAACCAAAAGTTCCTGGCCTCTCCAGGCCAAGCACCGGGAGCGATGGTGGAGCGGTTGGTCATGCCGGCGGAGTGCTGCCATCCGATCCCTGACTCTGTGACTGCGGTCCAGGCCGCGCTGACCGAGCCGCTGGCCATCGGACTGCACGCCCGCAACCTTTCGGGCCTACGCGGCGGGATAGCGGCGATCCTGGGCAGCGGGCCGATCGGCCTGAGCGTGCTGCTGGCGCTGAAGCACGCCGGCGCGACCAGGTGTTCAATGACCGACCTGATCGACGCGCGGCTGGAGATGGCCCGGCGGCTGGGCGCCGACTGGACGCATCGGGGCGACGGCGACGACGTCCCGGCCCAGGCCACCCGGGCGGCGCCGGAGGGGATGGACTGCGTCTTTGAGTGCGCCGGCAAGCAGGAGACGGTGGACCAGGGCGTCGCGATGCTCAGGCCCGGCGGGACGCTGCTGCTGGTGGGCATTCCGGCGGAGGACCGGATCGGCTTCGACATCCACGTGGCCCGCCGCCGCGAGCTCGTGCTCCAGAACGTCCGGCGGCAGAACCGCTGCCTCCAGACGGCCATCGAGCTGGTGGCCGAGGGCAAGGTCAACGTCAGCCCCCTGGCCACGCACCACTTTGACTTTCCGAAGCAGCCCAAGGCCTTCGAGATCGTCGCCGACTACCGCGACGGCGTGGTCAAGGCGATGATCCACGTAACAAAGCTACATTGAAAATGGCCAATTGCCGATTGCCAATTGAAGAACCTGATCGTGTCGTGGGCGTCCATCGGCAATTGGCAATCGGCATTCGGCAATCGCCAGGAGTGTCGGCATGGTCGTCATCATGAAGCCCGGACGCGGGGGAGTCCGACGTCGCCAGCGTCGTGGCGCGGATCAAGAAGTACGGCATGGACGTGCACGTCTCCAAGGGCAAGGAGCGGACCATCATCGGCATCATCGGCGACGAGCGCGAGGTGGACTTCGACTCCCTGGCGGCCCTGCCGGGCGTGGAGCGGGCCATGCCGATCCTGCGGCCCTACAAGTACGTCAGCCGCAACGTGCATCCCCAGGGCACGGACGGTCCGCGTGGGCGACGTGGAGATCGGCAGGGACCTGGTCTTCATCGCCGGGCCCTGCTCGGTGGAGGAGGAGGACACGACGCTTCGGATCGCCGAGCAGGTGAAAAAGGCCGGGGCGCAGCTTTTCCGCGGCGGGGCGTACAAGCCGCGGACCAGCCCGTGGTCCTTCCAGGGCCTGCGGGAAAAGGGCCTGAAGATCCTGGCCAAGGTCAGGCGCGAGACCGGCCTGCCCGTCGTCACCGAGGTGATCGACAGCGAGGACATCGACCTGGTCGGCCAGTACACCGACGTCTACCAGGTCGGCATGCGGAACATGAGGAACTACGCGCTGCTGGCCAAGCTGGGCAAGACCAACAAGCCCGTGCTGCTGAAGCGCGGCGACTCCGCCAAGCTGGAGGAATGGCTGGCGGCGGCGGATTACGTCGTGCGCAACGGCAACGACGTCGGTCATCCTCTGCGAGCGGGGCATCCGCACGTTCGAGGACTTCACGCGCTACACGCTGGACCTCAACGCGGTCGCCGGGGCCAAGATGGAAAGCTGCCTGCCCGTGCTGGTCGACCCCAGCCACGGCACCGGGCCGAGCGGACCTGGTGCCGTCGATGAGCCGGGCCGCCGTCGCCGCCGGGGCCGACGGCCTGCTGCTGGAGGTGCACTTCGACCCCGACAAGGCCTGGTCCGACGGCATGCAGACTGTTACACCCGCACGTCTTGGCCCAGATCATCCGCGACTGCCAGGCCATCCGCCAAGCCGTCCCGGCCGAACGCGCCCCTAACCCGCCGCCGAAGCTTACAGTTTGTCTTTTTGTCGAAGGCTCATGCTCAAGGCGAAAATTGCTTCAACTCCGCTGTCTCTTCCCTGGTGCCTCATACCCGGTGCCCTAAGCCTTCCCTTGGTCCCTGTTCTCAAGTTTCCGGTGCGCTGCTTTTGATTAGCGGGTGTTCGTCTTGGTTTCGGGTTGGCTCGACATGGTGGTGGGTTGGCTGGAAGACCAGGCCTGGATGTGTTGAGCGAGCGCGGCAGCGAGATCGGTGTTGCCGACGGAGCGGGCCAGGTCCATCGCTCGCGTGGCGGTCTGTATCGCCTCGTGGTATTGACCGGCTGCACCGTAGGCCAAGGCCAGGTTGTTCAGCATGTCGGGGTGAGAATACCGGGTCAGTTCGCAAGCCTGTTTGGCCAAGGCAATGGCCTCGGAGGGATTGCGCTTGGCTGGGTCGGGAGTGGTCGCCAGCAGACATGCCAGGCTGCTCATGGCCGACGGCCAATCGGGCCGGGCTTTCAAGGCCTTGCGGTAAAGATCGATCGCCTCGTTCGGCTGCCCCAGGGACGACAGAACCAGGGCCAAGTTGGCTTGGACTTCAGGATTTTCAGGCTGAAGGTTCAGGGCCTTGGTGAGATACTCCTGGGCCCCCTTGAGGTTGCCTAGGTCGGCCAGCGTGATAGCCAGATTGTTCATCGCGTCGGCATCGTCGGGGCGCATTTGGAGGACTTTGCGGAAGTGTTCGGCGGCCTCGGTGCTACGGCCGGTGGCCCGCAGTTGCATCCCCAGCAGGCTGTGAGTATCGATGAAGTCGGGTCTGAGGTTCAGCACCTGTTGACACTCGTTGATGGATTCCTCGGCTCGACCGCTTCTGGCCAGGTACCTGGCCAAGGCGAACCTGGCATCTGCATCGGACGGATCGAGCTGGACGGCCCGGCGGGCGTGGACGAGGGCCTGGTCCATCTGGCCCGTGTCTGCCAAAATCTTCGCTAGATTGACGTGCACGCCGACATTGTATTCGTCCCTGTTCAAGGCCTGTTGGAGCTGGTAGATGGCCTCATCGTTGCGGCCCATCACGTGCAACATGACGCCGATGTCCATGCGGGCTGTCGCCGAACCGGGGTATATCCGCAAGGCCTGGTCGAAGTATCTGGCCGCCTGGAGGTAGTCGTTGCGCTTGGCGAGGATATTGCCGATACTCACATAGGATCTTTCAAAGTCGCCCTTGAGCTGGATGGACTTCTCGTAGTTGGCCAAGGCGTCGTCGTAGAAGCCTTGATTGTCCAAGGCATAGCCGAGGTTGAAGTAGGGCAGGAAGTGGTCGGGGTACTTGGCGATGTTGTCTTTCCACAAGCGGATGTTGTCCGAATAAACGCCGTTATGCTTCCAGGTCATCACGCCCAGCACGATCACTAAGATGGCCACGATCACCGGGACGACCCCACGCGCCCAGCGGCGCGACAAAAACTCCGCTCCGCCGGCCAGCAGGGCGAGCAGACCGATGATCGGGACATAGAGCCAGTGATCGGCCACAAAGGAATACAGGTGATAGTACATCGTGAAAAATCCCAGCACCGGGAACAGCATCACCACAAAGTACACCAGCGCCACCAGCACCCCCTTGCACCACCGCCGCAGCCACCACAGCAGCGCCATCACCCCCACCAGCGCCAAGCCGGGCAGGTAGTACACCAGTCCCTTGGGATCAATCTCCCAGCGGGGGTAAACCATGGCCAGGGGGTGCGGGAAGAAGGTCTTGAGCATGTAGAACCACGGCGCGATCCCGGCGACCGCCAGGCGGAAGAAAAAGCCTTCCTTGGGCGGACGTATCGGTGCCCCATGAATCACCACATACGTCTGGTAAAGGATGCCGAGGATCGACAGCCCAATGGCCATCGCGAAGAACGGCAGTGACGCCAACAGGTTGCGCCGTGTGATTTTGTCTCGCCGCCACCATCCGACCAGCAGCAGGACTACCGGCAGCATGACCACCGATGTCTTGCTTAGCAACGCCAGCAAAAAGGCTCCGAGCGCCTGGACATACCATCGCCAACCGCCTTCTTCATCGAATCGCAGGTAACACCACAGGGACAGCAGGTAGAACAACATCGATAACGTGTTCTTTCGCTCGGCGATCCAGGCCACCGAGGCCACGTTCACCGGATGCACTGCAAACAGCGCACCCGCCAGCCAGGCCCATCGTACGCCCAGTCGCGCCAATACCAACCACACCAGCACGGCGTTGACCGCGTGAAGGAGGATGTTGGTTACGTGGTAGCCGGTGGGATTCTTTCCCCACAAATGTCTCTCGATCCAGAAGGAAGTCCAGGTGACGGGATAGTAATCGGGGATGCGCTTGTCGCCGCCCAGGGTGCACTGCCAAATCCGCGCTAGCCCATTTAGGCCGCTCAGATGGGGGTTATTGACCACCAGCCAGTCGTCGTCCCAGAGAAAACCCCCGTGGATCACGGGGATATAGACCAGCAACGTCATGGCCACGATGGCTACAGCCAAAAGGAACTTGGGTCGCAGCAGGGTGAACAACAGCGGTGGAGAAGAAACGGTTTCCTTCGTTGGCATTTCTTGTCCTGTCCGGGCCCAGACAACGTTCTAATCACCGGGGCCAAAAGGTTACAGTATTGTCGGCGAGATAAGAAGAGGGATTTGTGAGGAATGCGGTTACTCCGGCCCGCTTGGCCTGTGAACGGCAGACTAGGCCTCAGTCGTCTCGCCCAATGGGGGGCCTTAATTCCGGCGGCGGTCCGGCCAGGGCCTCCTCAACGTTCTGGTCACTGAGGCGGTAGATGAGAATCGTGTGATTGACTTGGTGGAGAGGTTCTCGCTGGCGCAGGTAGGCCATCATTCGTTTCTGTCGGAGCCGGTCAAACGCCATCCATTGCCTTTGATAATATGGCCCCGTGGGGCCGCGAAAGATTTCACTCCTTTGATCGGTATTCATTTGCAGCAGGGGTAACACGGATTCTCTCGCCGAGCGATACATGTCTTCCTGGGACTTCGTCCACCCTCCGAAAGGCTCTGGGACCACGGATTGCAGCATGGTGGCGCTGACGCAATAGTACCCTCCCCCCAGGTGCAGTGGCATCGGTGGGGAATCCAGGTTGACGTAGCCGGGAAACCTTCCGGCGCCAATACCGTAATAGGTCGGACTGGCCGTTCCGAAGTAACAGAGGTAAACGGGCGTTTTGGCCTGATCGCCAAGATTTTGTTCCTGGAACCATCGCTTCAGGGACGGCAGGTCCTGTCCCCAGTCGAGGGAGCTATCCACCAGATGCTTGTAGCCATTACTCGGGCCGCCGACTAATTGATTGAAATAGGGGATGTAATTCGGCCAGCAGTAAACAGTCTCCGCTGCCAAAGCCAACAAGGCCACGATGACGAATGCTCCAACGGTCTTGGATCGGGCGGTCAGCCAATAGGCCGCCCCGCCCGCCAGCACGAGCATGGGAGGGTAGACTGGCAAAATATGACGATGCCCGATGTTGAGTTTACTGGTGATGGCCCCCAGCCAATACACCCCCAGCAGCATCCACAAGGGTGCGGTCGCATACAGCGCCTCTTTGGCTGAAATCCTCCAGTCTTTTCCTTTCTCCCGAGCAGCCCGGCGCCACTTTACCCCTGCTGCCACGGCCGAGAGTACGACGACCGCCAGCAAGGTCAGAGGAGTCTTGACCAGGAAGGCGTAAGGGAAATACCTGCGCCAACCGTGATAGCTATACTGGCCGTTCAGGAAGGCTTTTCGCTCCTGCACGTCGCCTTGGATGGAGGCAAGGCTGTAAAGGTAGGCCTCGGGCAGCAGGCGATGGTCGTGCGCGAAGGTGAAGCCATCGGAGACGATCCCCGGTCGAGCCAAGGCCCTTTCCCACAGGGCGCTGCGGTAGGCGTAATCGCCCAGCCTGGGGTTGTAGGCGCTGTAGCGGAAGCCGAACACGGCCCAGATCGTGACCACGACGATCATCCCCTGCACGAGAATGGAGATCAGCAACACACCCATCTGCCCCGGGCGGCTGATCACCTGCCAGGTGCGGAAAAACCTTACGGTTAGCGGCCTATGGCTGGCCAGGCGGACGACGATCAGGCCCAGCGCCATCGGGACGAAGAACACGCCGGTCAACTTGGACAGCATCAAGGCCGCAATCGACAGACCGCTGAGCAGGACGGTCTGGACCGTGACTTTCTGGAGCATGTTCCAGAAGCACCCACTGGCCAGGAGGAACGTCAGACTAACCATCAGATCGGTCGTGACCAGGCTACCGTTGGCCAGCAGGGGGGGCAGAACGTGAACGTTGCCAGGGAAATTAGCCCGCCGGCGGGGCCGAATAGTCGGCGGGCCCAAAGGTAGATCACCAAACCCAGGACGCATCCGGCCAAAGCGACCATCGCCCTGGCCCGCCACAGCAAGGACTGGATGTCGTTACCGGACTGGAAGAAAAATTGATACCCCATGCTCAAGAAATGGGGCATCTCCCGCCAGGCGGGCTGGTCCAGGGACGGAAAGGACACTTCGCTCCACAGCAGCGGCAAGGCCGCCAGCTTCTGGGACAGGCAGAGATTGGAGGGATTCAGGCGATAGTCGCCCAGGGCCAGATAGGTGTAACCGGAGGTGAGGTGGGCCATCTTGTCGAAGGTGTTGCACTTCTCCGTGACACTGCTGGTCGCCAGGCCCCAGAAGGTCGCGAGCAAGATGGCCACCGCAAGCCAATTTAATACATGGCGGGCCGGAGTCTTTTTCTTTGGCCGCGAACCTTTGCTCGCCGCATCGGATGGGGCTGATGGGGTGGCGGGCACTCGGCGCTCTCCCATGCTCAAGGATTTTCCAGAAATTTTAAAAAAAGTGAAGCTTTGGATTAGCCTTTCTTGGATCTTGGGAGCATGCCCGCACGTAAGCCGGGGGTCCTTGTCAAAAATTGATCCGCTCCTTTTCGATGACCAAGGGTCGATTGAGGACCTGCGTGTGGATCGAGCCCACGTATTCTCCCACGATCCCCAGGAATACCAGTTGGACTGAGGAGAAGAAAAACAAACCGATGACCAGCGGCGCGATGCCGACCTGGAAGCTGCTCCAGAAGATCAGTTTGTAGATCGCATACCCGATGCCGGTCAGCAGGCTCAGCCCGGCCAGCAGGAACCCCGTCATCGTTGCCAGCCGCAGCGGCACCTTGGAGTGGTTTGTCATGCCCAGCATGGCCATGTCCAGCAGCGTGTAGAAGTTGTTTTTGGTGATGCCTCGCTTTCGGATCGGCTGGATGTATTCGACCTCCGCCCGCTCAAAGCCGATGTCGCAGATCAGCCCGCGGAAGTAGGGATAGGGGTCCTGGATATTGCGGAGGATGTCGATCACCCGCTGGTCGTAGAGGCCGAAGCCCGTGAAATTCCTGATCAGTTCGATTTCCGACAGGCTGCCGATGATGCGGTAATAAAGCCTTCTCGCCAGCCACAGCGGCTTGGCCTCGTCGCTGCCTTTTTTGACGCCCACGACGATCTTGTAGCCTTCCTCCCACTTCCGCAGGAAGTCAGCGATCCGGGCCGGGGGGTCCTGCAAGTCGGCCACGATGGTGATCACCGCCTCGCCCCGCGCCTGAAGCAGCCCGTGGAACGGTGAGCGGATGTGACCGAAGTTGCGCGAGTTGACGATGACCTTCACGCGCCTGTCCCGCTCGACGATGTCCCTGAGTACCTCGACGGTACGATCGGTGGAGCAGTTGTCGATGAAGATGTGTTCGTAGTCGTACTGCGGGAACTGCCCGAGGACCGAGCGAACCTGCTCGTAAAGCTCGCGGACGTTGTCCTCTTCGTTGAAGCACGCGGTCACGACGCTGATCAGCTTTTTGGAGGGGTCTGCCATGGTTGCTTCCTGTTCTTTCATCCTGAAAGGAAGACGCGCTGGTCGCCAAGCCATTATCCCCGGACGGGAGTCCCTTGGCCCGGACATTTTTGCTACCGGTTTGCCTTCAAGCCGCCGCCCTCGCTGGTCCCTATTCGGTGTGCTGGGCCCAATAGGGGTCAGGCAAGTTCGACATCAGCTCCTCTCGCGACAGGAACGGGAACATGTCATGGAGGGGAGGAGAGACAATGCGCCCATCAGGCAGTTGCTTGGACGTTATTCTCGGCTCAAAACTCTGCTTGGGATCGACAATGACGTCCAGCAGTGCCGGCTCGGGACAGGAGAGCATTTCCCGCAGGAGGGGATCGTAGTCGCCGCCGGTGATCCGGCAGGTGCGCAAGCCATAGGCCTGGGCCACCTTAACCATGTCGGGCAGGGTGAGTCCGCTGGCGGGGCTTTCTCCGACCAGCCGGCCAAAGAAGTGCGACTGCGTCGTGCGAATGGACAGGTACCCGCTGTTGTTGAGCAGGATGATCTTGACGGGCAGACGGTGCTGGACGACCGTCTGAAGCTCCTGGATGTTCATCTGGATGCTGCCGTCGCCCGCGATGCAGATTACTCGCTTACCCGGCCTGGCTAGCGCAGCCCCCAAGGCGGCAGGCAGGTCGTAACCCATCGACGCACAACCGGAATTGAAGAACCACCGCTGTCCCTTGCGCACCTTGGCCACGTGAAAGCCCATGATGAAGGCGGCCCCGTTGCCGCATGCGACCACCTCATCGTCCGCTAGATGCGCAAAGAGTCGCTCCAGGAAGGCATAGGGGTTCAGCACTCCGTCGCTCTTCCGCTGGGCCTCCGTCACCGCCGGATAGCGGGCTAGGCGCTCCTTGCACCAGGCCAACCAGGCCGCGTGCCGCTTGCGGTCAAAGCCGGCCTTGAGCTGGCGGTCCATCTCCTCCAGGAACAACCTTACGTCACAAAGGATAGGCAGGTTGGGCTTGACGGTGGGCTTGTCCAGCTCCAGCGCGTCGGCGTCTACCTGCATCTTGTAGGCCTGGGGGGCGTAGGCGTTCCAGTTGTAGCCCACCTGCCGGGTGTTGAGGCGGCTGCCCAGCACCAGCAGGTCCCGGGCGTTCTGGACGCAGAAGTTGCCGGCCCGGTCCGCGTCGATGCCGGACCGCCCGCAGTAATTGGGATGGTCGAAGGGCAACAGGTCCATCGCCGTGCGGGACAGCGCCACCGGCACGCCCATCGCGACGGCCACGGACTGGAGCAACTCTCGCGCCCCCGCCAGGTGCACGCCGCTGCCGGCCAGGATCACCGGCCGGGGAGACCGGACCAGCCGTTCGATGACCGTCCGGCAATGATCGGGAAGTTGCAACAGGTCCCAGGAGGGCAAGTCTTCCGCCGGATCGTACGGCCGCTGGGAGTCGGGGTCGATCTCGGCGGCCTGGACGTCCAGCGGGATGTCCAGCCACACCGGGCCCGGTCGCGGAAGTTTGGCTAGGTGCACCGCGCGGTCCAGGTGATAGCGGATGGTCAGGGGATCGTCCACCAGCTTGGTGTACTTGGTGATGACCTTGGCTAAGTGGATGATGTCGCCTTCCTGATCGCCCAATTGCCTCAGGGTGAACAGGCCGTAACAGGTCTTGCACATCTCGCGCTTGATCTGCCCGGAGATCACGATGAGGGGGATGGAGTCCATCCAGCAACTGTAGACCCCGTTCAGGGCGTTCATTCCCCCCGGGCCGCTGGTGGGATTGACCGCCGCCGGGACGCCCGTCACGCGAGTGTATCCCTCCGCGGCCATGGCGCAGGCCTGCTCGTGATGATTGCAGACGAACCGGATGCGCCCATTGTTGCCTAAAGAATCATTCAGATGCATCGCCCCGCCGCCGGTGACCATGAACGCCTGTCGCACGCCCAGGTCCGCCAAACGGTTCCAAACGTAATCGGATAACTTCATGACATTCCTACCTATCCCTGCGCCCTAAGCGCGTACCATTGAAGACTGCGGCGAATCGCCTCGTCCAATCCGATCCACTCCCTTAGACCCAACTCCGTCTGCGCCCGTTGCGTGGAGGGCACATACCGTTGTGCCGCCTGCCCGGGTGTCGGTTGGCGAGCCAAGCGGACTTCCAGCGGCGGCTTCACCGCGGCGGCCATCGTGTGCGCCAACTCGGCGATGGTGACGGCGCGCTCCGATCCGACATTGTACGGTCTACATGGTCGGCCGCTCAGGGCGATCGTCCATAGCCATATCGCCAGGTCCGCGGCATAAAGATATGATCGGTAAGGAGTTCCATCGCCTTTAATGGCAATTGGTCGTTTCTCTAGAGCATCGGCCAGGAAATTTCCCGCCGCGTAGTGGATGTCCAGCGGCAGGTACGGGCCGATAAACGCAAACCCCCGGGCGATCTTGCACTCCAAAGTTTGGCTGTTATATACCGCGCACAGCAGTTCAGCCAGCCGCTTACCCTCGGCATAAACCGAGGCGGGGTCGTTCGTCTCCGGGCCGTTGCGGCAATCCTCGGCCACGTGACTGACGTGGGGGTCCTGAGGACCATAGACCGCACCGGAGCTGGTCAGCAGGAACTTCCTCGTCCCGCACTGACGGGCAAAGTCCAGCATCCTGCGGGTGCCTTCGACGATCGTGTCGAGCATTCGGAGCGGTTCTTGGCTGATCACTTCGGTGCTGGCATCGGTGGCGGCATGGAGGATGAGATAGTAGGGGCCTGGCGGGGGGAGCACGAACGAACGTCTCCTTGAATCATCTGCACGGCGGAGTGGCCGGCCAGGTGGGGCGCCTTGCGGGCGAAGGCAGATGGATCGCGGCTAAGCACCGTTGCCTGCACGCCCAGCCCGAGTTGCTCGTTCGCCCACAGGAGGCTTTCCAGCAGCCAGCAGCCGAAAAAACCCGTGCCCCCCGTGATGAAGATTTTCCGGCCGGCCAGTTCCGACCACAGCGGTCGGGTGTGGGCCAGGACGTGGTCCAGATCCGCTGCTAGAGGATTGACCACTTTTGTCTCTCTTCTTGAAATGCCCTTGTCGTGGTCGCCGTGGCGATTCGTGCTATCCGCGGCCTTTGAGGCCGGGAATCTGATGCATCACCTCGATGACGTACTGGATCATCGGCTCCGTCAGGGCCGGATAGACGCCAATCCAGAAGGCGTGGTTCATGACGAAGTCGGAATTCTCCAGATTTCCAATCTTGCGGTGCGGCAGGCCGAGATAGGCGGGCTGGCGGGTCAGATTGCCTCCGAAAAGCAACCGCGTACCGATGCGGGCCTTTTCCAGGTGTCGCAGGACGGTGTCCCGCGTGAACGGGGCGCCAGCCCGAACCGCCAGGGGGAAACCGAACCAGCTCGGCTGGGAGTCGGGCAAGGCCTGCGGCAGGATGAAGAACTCCTCCAAGTCCGTCAGGCCGGAATAGAGCAGGTCGAAATTCCGCCGGCGCTGGCTGCGATGAAGCGGTCCAGCTTGCTCAAGTTGGGCCACGCCGACGGCCGCCTGCATGTCGGTGACCTTGAGGTTGTAGCCGATGTGCGAGTAGACGTACTTGTGGTCGTAGCCGGTCGGCAGGTCGCCCAGCTTCCAGTCGAACCGCCGGCCGCAGGTGTTGTCCTGCCCGGGCTGGCACCAGCAGTCCCGCCCCCAGTCGCGGAACGACTCCACCAGCCTTTTCAGGTCGGCCTGGTCGGTCGCCACGCAGCCGCCTTCGCCCATGGTGATGTGATGGGCCGGGTAGAAGCTGAAGGTGGCCAGGTCGCCGAAGGTGCCGACCAGCCTGCCCCGCTATCGTGCTGCCCAGCGCGTCGCAGCAGTCCTCGATCAGCCACAGGCCGTGGCGGGCGGCAAATTCGCTGACGGCCTTCGCGTCGAAGGGATTGCCCAGCGTGTGGGCCAGCATGATCGCCTTCGTCCGCGGCCCAAAGCCGCCTCGAGCTGAGCTCACGTCGACGTTGTATTGCGGGATCGTCACGTCCAGGAAAACCGGCACGAGCTGGTTTTGGAGGATCGGATTGACCGTGGTGGGAAAGCCCGCCGCCACCGTGATGACCTCGTCGCCGGGCGTCAGGCGTTGCGTCGCCCAAGGCGTCGGGGAGGTCAGGGCCGCCAGGGCCAGCAGGTTGGCCGAGGAGCCGGAGTTGGCCAGCATCGCGTGCTGTCAGGCCGACCCGGCGGGCGAAGTCCGCCTCGAACTGCTGGGCGAATCGCCCGGCTGGTCAGCCAGAAGTCCAGCGACGCCTCCACCAGGTGCTTGAGGTCTTCGGCGTCGAATACTCTTGCCGGCTACCGGCACGGGTGTGACGCCCGGGGTGAAAGGGCGTGGGGGCGAAGGCCTGCGTGGTAATACTGGGCGACCAGGTCCAGGATCTGCCGGCGAAGCGCGTCAGGCTCCGGCATGTCCGAGGAACTCCTTGTACCACGCGATGGTCCGCCGCAGGCCCTCGTCCAGGTCGAACAGCGGCTTCCAGTCAAGCATTCGGCGGGCCTTTTCGGCGCTCAGGTACTGGTGGCGGATCTCGTTGGTCGCCTCGTTGCGGATGTCGGGCTTCAAGGTCGCTGCCCATCAAGGCCAGGATGCGCTTCACCAGTTCCAGCACCGTCATCTGGATCTCGTTGGAGAAGTTGAACGCCTCGCCGCGCAGGCTCGCGGTCGTCCGCCAGGGCCTCGGCCAGCGAGCATGTAGGCGGCCGCCCCGTCCTCGACGTAGAAGTAGTCGCGGACGTAGTTGCCGTCGGAGCGGATGATCGGCCGCTCGCCGCGCAGGACGGAGCGGATGGTGCCCGGAACGATGCGGTTCCAGTTCAGGTCGCCGCCGCCGTAGAAGTTGCCGCAGCGGGTGATCGCCACGGGCAGGTCGTAGGTCTTGGCGTAGGCCTGGGCGATCAGGTCGGCGCAGGACTTGCTGACGTCGTAGGGGTGCCGGCCCTGGAGCGGGAAGGTCTCGTCGTAAGGCAGTTTTTCCTGCTCGCCGTAGGCCTTGTCGGAGGAGGCCAGCACGATCTGCTGGACCGATCGGGCTGCGCCGGCAGGCCTCCAGCAGCGACCAGGTGCCGGCGATGTTGGTTTCGAACGTCGAGACGGGATTGCGGTTGGCGATGCCGACGATGGTCTGGGCGGCCAGGTGGATGACCGTGTCGATCTCGTATTCGCCCAGGATTCGCTCCAGCTCCTGCCTGGTCGGCCACGTCGCCGCGGACGCAGGTGACCTGCTCGATCGTCCGTGCGCGCACCAGCTCCGACTGCGGCACCCAGTCGCGCACCAGGCAGACCACGTCGGCCCCGGCGTCCAGCAGGCGCTTGACCAGCCAGCCGCCCACCAGACCCGTGGCCCCGGTGACCAGCGTCGGCCGATCCTGCCAGAAGCGCTTGTTCATGTCCACACCTTCCAGGGGGCCTGTCCGCTGGCCCAGAGCTGATTGAGATACTTGTATTCCCGGTACGTGTCCATCGCGAAGAAGAATCCCTCGTGGCGGTAGGCCATCAATTGCCCGTCCCGGGCCAGCCGCTCCATCGGCTCGGTTTCCAGCACGCAGTCGTCACCGCCAAGGTAGTCGAACACCCTCTTGCTGGAACACCATGAAACCGGCGTTGATCCAACCGTGCATCTGCGGCTTTTCCGTGAAACTGATGACCTGCTCTTTGCTCGACGTCCACGTTCACCGTCCCGAATCGCGAGATGGGCCGGACGGCGGTGATCGTCGCCAGCCGCCCGTGCGAGCTGTGGAAGGCCAGCAGCTTGGAGATGTCCAGATCCGCCACGCCGTCGCCGTAGGTCACCATGAAGCAGTCGTCGTCGATATACTTTTCGATGCGCTTGACCCGCCCGCCGGTCATGGTCTCAGGCCCCGTCTCCACCAGCGTGATGGAGAAATCCTGCTTCGGTGTGGCGCGCTGTGGTAAGCAATCGCGGTGCTGGTCGCCCAGGCGGATGGTGAAGTCATTGTTCATCGCCTCGTAGTTGAGGAAATATTCCTTGATCATGTTTCCGCGATAGCCCAGGCACAGGACGAATTCCCGCACTCCGTAATGCGAGTAGATCTTCATGATGTGCCACAGGATGGGCTTGCCGCCGATCTCGACCATGGGCTTGGGACGAAATTCCGTCTCTTCACGCAGACGCGTGCCCAAGCCCGCCGCACAGAATGACCGCTTTCATGTTCTCCTGTCCTCGAAGACAAAGACGAGCTCACGCCGATCCTGCGGCTGCAGTCCTAAGTCCTGATTTTTTCCCGCCAGGACGCAGCCTTTCATCAGGCCGTTGTGAACATGAAATGCCTGTCGCATTGCCTAAAATCCACAAGACTTTATTTTATACCCTCTTCGGCGAAAAAGTACTATCTGTTAAACGCGTGGCCGTTATCTATTCTCCAAGCTAGGGAAAAAATGGAGCTCCTCCACAATCCCCAAGCCATGCCACTGCTGCGAGTGATCGCTAGACTGTTGCCACCCCTGGCTTCTACCTAATCACGTCGGAAAGCGATTTCTCGCCGTCTATCCTTCCCCAACAGTCCTATTGCTGTCTCGGTAGTCAGCAACGTCAAGCTCGCGGGGCACGCCCCACCGTAGCTCTAGGCCGACATCGCTAGACCCGTCGGCGTTTCTTCAGCAGGCCTAGAACACCGGTCACGAACAAGACCGCGGAGGCGGGTTCAGGCACCGGGGCTTCCGGAGGCGCGGCGCTCGGCGCAAGACCCGTCTTGCCCCAGTTGGCGGCCAGGTCGCCCAAGTCGGCCGCGTTGACTTGACCGTCGCCGCCGAAGTCGGCCTGCGTCCAGCTCCTGCCGCTCTGGCCCCAGTTGGCGGCCAGGTCGCCCAGGTCGGCGGCGTTGACCTTGTTGTCCCCGCCGGCGTCACCGGGCATCGCGCCCTGGAAGGTCACGACGTAGTCCGCGTTGGCGTCGAACGCGCCTCGGAAGATTGGCCAATAGCCCAGGCCTAGACTATTGGGATCAATCAGCAGCAGGCCCGGGATGTTGCTGGTGATGCTGCCGAAGTTGCTTGTACCACTCGTGGCCAGGATCAGCGTGAACTGGTTGCCCTGGCTGGGTCGGTAGGCGGTGGTGGTCCGATCGACCGCCAGCGTACCGGCCAGCGTCGCGGCGCCCGTCGTGCGGATCAGGCTGGGGCCGTTGGCATCCAGCTCCATCGACACCTTGGTGGACCGCCCGCCGCCTGAGTTGATGGTCAACCCGCCCACCTCCACATACGCCGCCCTGGCCACCTTCAGCTCACCCGTGCTGGAAGATGCGCTCGCCAGCACGATCGGCCCCGTGGCCGTCAGACTGCCGCCGGTAAGGGTCAGCAAGCCTACCGCCCCGCCTCCGCCACCGCCCAGGGCCACGCTGCCGCTGACGGCCATCATCCCTCCGCTGATGCTGGCCGTGCCGCGAGCCCCCGAGGCGCTGCCTAAGTGCAGGGCGTTGCCGATGGTCAGCTTCCCGGCCGTGACAGAAAGCTCCGCCGATCCGGCGGCGGTGTTGGCCACGTAGAGCGTCCCGGCCTCCTGGTTGGGGTAGGCCACGGTGGCCTTGCCGGAGTTGATCTCCGCCTGGTCGGCCAGCGTCGGCTGCCAGGGGATGTCCCAGTTGGTGATCAGCTCGTACCGCCCGGCCGTGCCGCTGGAGCCACCAAGCCAGACAATCGGGCGGGGTGCCGGCCAGGCGGCCAGATCGGCCAGATATTCTTCCAGGTTGGTGTAACCGTCGGCGTCAAAGTCGCCATTGTTATCTGGCGACGCTGGGGTCCAGGCCGTGGGCCAGCTCCCAGTCGCTTAGCATGCCGTCGTGATCGGGGTCGTAGACGTTGGGATCGAGGAAGACCTGGGGGTACGTCGGATAGCCGCCGACATTCGACGGGTTGGTGATGATGCCGTTGCCGTAGGTTACCGCCCCCGCGGCGACCATGCCCATGATGCGGATATCCACGGCATCGCGGCCGGGGCGGGTCGCGCCGACCTCGGCTAAGACGCGCGCATAGGCCTCTTCGGCGGTGTCATCTTCCGCCAGGGCCGGTGCGGCGAAGGGGACCAAAGCCCTGTGCACATTCTGGTCGAGGAAGCCGTCGTACTGCACCCCCCCGCTCCAATTGTCGGCCGTGATCCCAGGAAAGCCCACGACGTAGTTGCCCTCCACGTACCATACGCCGGTTCCCGGGTAGTCGTCGGTCGGCGCGCGGTTGTCCGGCTTGACGATGCGGTATCGGAGTTCGCCGGAATCGGTCGCCGGTCCGGACTTGTAGTAATTGTCAGCGATGTTAACCTGGGCCCGGCCGTCGGCCCCGTCGATGGTGCGGTAGTCCCAGTTGTAGAGCACGTTGTTGCGGAAATCGAGCACCATGGGGAACGACAGGCTGGGGTTTCTCCCCGTGTTGCAGGCGAAGAGGTTGTGGTGGTAGGAGCAAAGCGTGCCGCCCCAGGTGGCGCCGAAGGCGTGGCTGTAGGTGTTGAGCGCCTCGGAGGAGACGCAGTACTGGATGGTGACGTTCTGAGTAGGCCAAACATGTTCGCCGGAGTCCTTGTACCGGTAGATGGACAGGTTCTCGTCCAGCCCCCAGCTTGTTGAGCAATGGTCCACGATGATGTTGCCGGTGGTGGAATTGCTGCCCAGGGCGTCGTCCCTTCGATTGGCATCTGTGCTGCCGCGGCGTATGCGCAGGTGCCGCACGATGATGTCGTGGGTATCCAGGCTGACGGTCTCTCCGGCGATGCAGACGCCATTGCCCGGGGCAGTCTGGCCTGCAATCGTGAGATAGGGGTTCGTAATGCTCAGTTCGGTCGCCAGTTGAATCTTCCCTGACACGCGGAAGACCACGGTCCGCGTCCCGCTGGCCTCGCAGGCCGCGCGGAAGCTGCCGGGGCCGGTGTCGCTGAGGTTGGTGACCTCATAGACAGTCCCGCCGCGCCCCCGGGCGTGATCGCCCCGAACCCCTCGGCCCCGGGAAAGGCCGGAATCGCATAGACCACCGATTCCGGCAGGCTCAAGGCCACAAGCGTCGTGATCAAGACCAGCACGATAGACCATCGCGCGGGCCGTCTCATGGGATGCATGGACAAAGCCTCTCTCTTTAGATGTTTCCCTTTCCGCCGGTCTGCTACGCGGGCGTACCGATGTAATCCCTGCCTGTCGGGATGATACTAATCCAACCTTTTCCTCACCATCGGGCGGTTCGGTGCCGCCGCAGCGCCGCCAGGCTGACCAAGCTCAGCAACGCCAAGCTCGCCGGGCACGCCCCGCCGTAGCTCTAGGCCGACATCGCTAGACCCGTCGGCGTTTCTGCAAAAGGCCCAGGACACCGGTCACGAACAAGATCGCGGAGGCGGGTTCAGGCACCGGGGTCTCTGGAGGTGCGGCGCTGGGAGCAAGGCCCGTCTGGCCCCAGTTGGCGGCCAGGTCGCCCAAGTCGGCCGCGTTGACTTGACCGTCGCCGCCGAAGTCGGCCTGCGTCCAGCTCCTGCCGCTCTGGCCCCAGTTGGCGGCCAGGTCGCCCAGGTCGGCGGCGTTGACTTTGTTGTCCCCGCCGGCGTCACCGGCCATCGCGCCCTGGAAAGTCACGACGTAGTCCGCATTGGCATCAAACGCACCTCGGAAGATCGGCCAGTAGCCTAAGGCCGGAGTGTTGGGGTCCTTCAGCAGCAGGCCCGGGATATTGCTGGTGATGCTGCCGAAGTTGCTTGTACCACTCGTGGCCAGGATCAGCGTGAACGGGTTGCCCTGGCTGGGTCGGTAGGCGGTGGTGGTTCGATCGACCGCCAGCGTGCCGGCCAGCGTCGCGGCGCCCGTCGTGCGGATCAGGCTGGGGCCGTTGGCATCCAGCTCCATCAACACCTTGGTCGATCGCCCGCCGCCTGAGTTGATGGTCAAGCCGCCCACCTCCACGTACGCCGGCTTGGCTACCTTCAACTCTCCGGTGCTGGAAGCGCCAGAAGCCAGCACAATCGGCCCCGTGGCCGTCAGACTGCCGCCGGTGAGGGTCAGCAAGCCTACCGCCCCGCTTCCGCCACCGCCCAGGGCCAGGCTGCCGCTGACGGCCATCATCCCTCCGCTGATGCTGGCCGTGCCGCGAGCCCCCGAGGCGCTGCCTAAGTGCAGGGCATTGCCGATGGTCAGCTTCCCGGCCGTGACAGAAAGCTCCGCCGATCCGGCGGCGGTGTTGGCCACGTACAACGTGCCGGCCTCCTGGTTGGGGTAGGCCACGGTGGCCTTGCCGGAGTTGATCTCGGCCTTGTCAGCCAGCGTCGGCTGCCAGGGGATGTCCCAGTTGGCAATCAGCTCGTACCGCCCGGCCGTGCCGCTGGACCCGCCGAGCCAGACAATCGGCTTGGGCGGCGGGATGGGGGATAACCAGTGGAGGTACTCCTCCAGATTGGTGTAGCCATCGTTGTCGATATCGCCGTTGGCGTCATAGACGTTGGGGTCCAGGCCATGGGAGGTTTCCCAGGAATTGAGCATGCCGTCTTTGTCGGTGTCGTAGACGTTGGGGTCGCGGAAGGTCTGTGGGTACGTCGGATAGCCGCCAGCCTGGGCGACGGTGTCGTAGATGGCCCCCGCCGTCCCGTAGCTGCGGACCTGGGCGACCACGTTGGCGTCCGCTGTGTCGCGATTCCAGAAGAAGGCCCCGCCGTAGTTGAGCACTGTCTCAAGGGCCGCATCGGCGGTCAGGGTGTAGACGGCCGGGTAGTTGGGGTCCATGGCAAACTCGCTGGTCATCTTCGAACCGTCCAGGACACCTGTGAACATGCCCCAGCCGTTGTCGTTCCCGTCCGCAACACCATTTTTGTTGGCGTCCATTTTGTTGCCGGACTGGTAGATCTGCAATTCGGAGGCGGAGATGTTAGCGCCATTGAAGATATAAACCTTGGTCCCGCTGGGCCCGACGATCGCGTAGTTGCCGACGTAGTTCATCTTCAAACATCCACTGCCGTCATCCGCGGTGTAACCGGCCTGGTCAACCCAGTTGTAGATGACGTTGTTGCGGAAGTCGAAAACCAATGTCTGGCTGGTGTCGTAGCCGGGTCGCGGATTGCGGCTCCAGTTGTCGGCATAGAGATTGTTATACCAGCTATACCAGGCGTTCACGCCGGGCCTGATCAGCGAACCGTAGCTGTGGGGGCCCTTGGAGTGAATGGAATCATAGAGGGCTTCGACAATGAAGCTGTTCTGCACGGTGGCGTGCACGGCCGTGGCGCCCTGTTTGACGGAGAGTACCTCATCCACGCTCCAGGAGGCCGAGCAGTGGTCGATCATGATGTTGTCACCACCAACGAGAGTCATGCAGTCATCTTCTTGGTTTGCGTCGGTCCCCAGACGGCTGCGGATGTTGCGGACGGTCACGTTACTTGCGTTGATTTCGAACGGATGATTCTTCAGACAGATGCCCTGCTCCGGGGCGGTCTCGCCGGCGATGGTGACCTTGTTCTTATTGACCTGCAAGGTGTTCGTCAGCGTGATCATGCCGGAAATGTCGAAGACAATGGTCCTGCCGGCGGCAGGGGCATTGTTGATCCCGTAGCGCAGCGTGCCGACAGTGTTGGTGTCGGCCAGGCTGGTGACGTGATAGACGTCCCCATTGCGCCCGCCGGTGGAGTTGGCACCATACCCCTCCGCCCCCGGAAAGGCCGGGATGCCATAGGCCGGCAAACTCAGCAGGCACAGGGCCACAAACGATGTAATCAGGACCGATGTACAGAGCGCCGGGAGGGGCGATGCCTGGGTTGCATGAAATAATCCTTACTCAATGAGTGCTTGGCCTTATGGATATGTTATGCGCTAAGTGCAGAAACGCTCTATTTCCTTATCTGGGAGGGAACTAGGCCGAGAGGCCTGGGAACAAAGAGACCACACGTGAACAGGCCTCGTTTTGTCCGGTTCACACACGGCTTTGCCGCTCCCTAAACAAGCCAGAAACTCTCTATAATATCATATCGCTTTTGCCCCAAATCTCAAAGCCCGAAAAATAGGTGGGGAAATAATTTTGATAGCCCGACTAGTCGGCCCGGACATGCTGTCAGTCAATCCACGGAACATCGAGATTGGACAAATCGGGGCGAGATTTCCTGGAAATGCTGTCTTGCCGTAACCTGCGGGGGTGGTGCCGAGGCGGCTATGGGACTTCGAAGCGATACCCGATCTGGCGAATGGTCTGAATCAAGGCCGGGCGGGAGGGGTTCGGTTCAATCTTGTCTCGGAGGGTCGTGACGCAACGGTCCACGCTGCGGGCAGTAACAAACACGTCATACCCCCACACGGACCGCAAAATCTCATCCCGCGTCAGTGCCCGGCCTGGCCGGCGGCAGAAGAACTCCAGCAACGCGAATTCCTTGGGCGTCAGAGACACCTCCCGCCCGTCGCGAAGGAGACGGTGGGAAGACAGGTCCAACTGGCAGTGGCCGAAGCGGATCACGCGCTGTTGCTGGAGGCGCCGGCGGCGGAGGAACGCCTCGGTCCGGGCCAGAAGTTCCTTGATGCTGAAAGGCTTGGTCATGTAGTCGTCGGCCCCCAGGTTCAGCCCCAGGATGATGTCGCTTTCCTGCCCCTTGGCCGTGAGCATGAGGATCGGCATGTCCAGGCCTTCCTTGCGGACCAGGCGGCAGACCTCGTAACCGTTCACCACCGGTAGCATGATGTCTAGGATGATCAGATCGGGCCGGGCGTCGCAGGCGAGCTTCAATCCCTTTTCCCCATCACCGGCCGTCAGGACACGGTAGCCTTCAAACTCGAAATTGTCCTTCAACCCCCGCAGCATCGCGGGATCGTCCTCGACGATCAGGACTTTCTCAGCAGCCATCGGGCCTTCCCTCATCCACTCCGTGGTTACGGTGGGGCGGCGTCACCTTCAAAGTCGGCAACTTCACCGTGAACGTGCTGCCTTCCCCGAGCCGGCTGGCCAGATGAATCTGGCCGCCGTGGGCCTCGACGATGAACTTAACGATGCTCAGCCCCAGTCCGCAACCCCCAGCCTCCCGCGACAGGCTGCGATCCGCCTGGTAGAAGCGATCGAACACCCGCCTGGCCGAGCGGCGGGAAAGACCGATGCCGTTGTCCGTCACTGACAGGTGCAGCCAGCCGTTACGGCCGCAGGCCCGCAGGGCGATGTGCCTCGGCTCGCGGGAGTACTTGTAGGCATTGTCCAGCAGGTTGAGCAGGACCGTCACCAGCGCATCACGGTCACCGGAAATAGGCGGGCAGTCGTGGGCCACGTCCAGTTCGAACTGGCAAGGCGGCTGCGTGATACGGTCCGGTAAGGCCCGCATGACCACCGCCAGGATCTCCTCGGTGCATAGCGGAGTAAAAACGAACGCCCGCCTGTTCCGTTCCATCCGCGAGAAATTGAGAAAATTGTCGATCAGCCGGCTGAGGCGCTCATTCTCCTTGGCGATCAGCGCGAAGTACTCCTGGGCCTGCTGCTGGTCGCGGCAGCGGCCTTCCAACAGCGTGTCGATCAGCAGTCGCATGGAGGCTAGCGGGGTCTTCAGCTCGTGACTGACGGTGGCGATCAGGTCGTTCTTCAACCGCGACAACCGGATCTGCCGGCCGAGGTGATAGGTCAGCGCCAACGCCAGCAGCACGATGGCTGCGATGCCCACCGCCGCGGTTCCGATGTAAACGGTCCTTTGGCGCTGGGCGGCTAAGGCGAAGGGGTCCTGGCCAGTCAGGTCCACCCTAAGCGTCCAGCCAGGCAGGGCCTGGCCAGCGGGCAGCGTCAGGAACGGCTCGCGCGGACTAGGGGAAGCGTTCGGCGGGGAGACGGACAGCCGCATCCCCGGCAAGGGCTCGCTCTCAAAGGCCGAAGCCGTATCGATAAGCACCCATTTGTTCCGTAGCAGGGCGATGACCTTACCGCCCGGGCCCGTCAGGCGCCACAGATCGTTGACGCTGGAGGGAGACAACTGCATCGGATTCGGCGGCGGCCGGGCTTGTTGGAGGTAATCTGCAACAAGGTCTTCGGCCTCCAGCGTGGGAAAAGGCGGAGCAGAGGGATCTACTTCCGCCAGCGCTGCCATGAGGAACCGGCGCTGACTTTGCGGCATGGACGGGCCGGTGTAGTCGTTCAGACGGTGGGCAAGTTGGGTAGCCAAGGCGCGAAAGCCCGGGGCATTGCTATCACCCATAAGTTGTAAAGCGAACAAGCTTGCCGAGGGAACGATGAGCCTTCCTTGATTGTCCATAGATTCCTTAGCCGAGGTTAGGCCCTCTTGAGCCAAGGCCACCAATACCTCGAGGGCGCGATCCTTCTGCCCCGCCTTGGCCAGGCATCGGGCCTGCGCCACCGCAGCCTGGGCCTTTTTACCGGTGCTGGGAGTTTGGGCGACGATCTTGCCATAGGCTGCGGCTGCGTCGTCGGTCTTGCCTTCCAGTTCCAATGCCTCCGCCGCAGGCCATGCAGAAGGCAACTCAGCTGGTTGGGTGGCGGGGCCTGGCGGCATGGCAGGGTAGGCGGGTTTGCCCGTCTCATCGAGGATGATGAAGCCGTCACCCAACCCTGAGGCAACAAACCGCTCAAACGCCTGCGGAGCGGACAGGCCGGGGGGAACGGTCAGCTTTTCAGCCCGGGCGGTCCAGTACTGTTGGAGCCGCTCGGCTGCGTCCTGGCCCGCGCGGCGGTACGCTCCGGCCAGGCGCTGCCGCACGGCCAAGGCCTCGTTCCGCATGGCCGCATCCATGAACCACAGCATGCAGGCCGAAGGAACCAAAATCGTCGCCAGCAAAACGACCAGCACAGGCCACAGCCGCACGCCGTGGCCTGGGTCAATCCTGACTTGCCGCATTCTCATGCGATCCATCCTGCGTTGCTTATTTGATCCAGTAACCCGCGACACGCCATGAGCCGTCTTTGCCTTTCTCCAGGATCACGGTCTCCACGGACTGCTTTTTCTTTTCAAAGGTCGTCTCGTAGGTCAGGGTTATGTACAGACCATCAGGGGCGCCAGGCAAGGTCGTGGCGAATTCACCGGACTGAAGCTTCCGCGAGGATACACCGCCCAGAGGCGGACGGACGGGCTTAACCTTGTCCACCCATTGCTGCTGGGTCACGGCGGCCTTCATGGAATCCGAGCCGGTCTGCCAACTTTCGCCGTACTTGCCGGCATCTACCAGTTTGAGCCACTGTTCAGCAGCGGGTACGGCGTCCTTGACCGCCTTGGCCGCCTGCTGTGCCTTGACCAGGCCTGTCTTGGCGTCGGCGCTGTTCGGCTCAGCCTTCAGCCAGGCCTGATAGTATTCCAGAGCCTTATCGTATTGTTTCAGTTCCATACAGGTTGTCGCCAAACCGCTCAAGGCCGCGGTAGTAGCGGGGGAAGCCTTGACCGCCTTTTTCCAATACTCCATCGCTTCCTGTGTCTTGCCCCAGTTTTTCATAACCCAACCCATGCCGTTCAGCGACCCGGCGTGCTTGGGATTCAGCGACAGGCACCGCTCAAAGGACGCCTTGGCGTTGGCGGGCTTACCCTGGTTGAACTGCGACCAACCCAGGCCGTTCCAGGCGTCCGCGCGGGTCGGGTCCTTGGCCAGGGCCTGCTGGAAGGTAGCCTCGGCCTCGTCGTACTTCTGCTGACTCCAGGATTTCCAGGCCGCGGCAGAAAGATTCTCCGCCTCGCGCCTGTCCAGGTCGCTGATCGGCCCAGCCGGCTGCGTGGCGGTCACGTCCTTATGGATTTCCGTGAACTGCTTCCAGGCATTGTCCTTCTTGCTATCAAACTCAGCCCGTGCCTCTTCCACGGTAGGCAGGCGGTCCTCGCCCAGGTTCTTCCACTGCCCGTGGATCAGGCCCATGGTCCGGCTGCTGTAGGGGTTTCTGCCCTTGCCAGGCGGGAAGGGCAGCAAACTGACCACGTTGGCCAGCTCATCGCGATAGACCGAAACCTCCACGATCCGAGAGTCCTTCAAGGCTTCGGTGTAAATCGCCAGCCCCTCGGGGTCTCGTGCCTTCTCGGCGTCCCATCGTTGCCGCTCAGCCTGGGTGTCCCATTTAATCCAGCTCAGCTTCAACATTTCTTCGGGGTTCATGTCGGCCAGGGCCTTGTTGAAGGCCGCCGCGGCAGATTCGGGCGTCGAAAAGTCGCCGGCCTTGAAGGCCGAGACGGGCTTGTCCACCACGTATCGCTTGACCGGCATGGCGGATTGCGGACTCCTGGCGTTGATGGCCTTGGCCTGATCCAGCAGGTCCGCCGGCAGAGGCGTGGGCTGGCCGTCAGAGGAGCGCGTGGCAAAGAGGATCACATACCGTTGGGCCGGAACACCCTCGGGCGTTCTGAAGTTATTAAAGTCGGGGCTGTTGATGCCGACCCAGTACACCTTTCCCGGCTGGAGCTTCATCGGCATCGTACAGGTGGTTCGAGACGCGTCGTAGAATATCTCGCCCGTGCGATGCGGGAAGGTTTCGCCGCCACCGGTCCAGGACCAGCTCCCATCCATCATCGGCCGATTGAACGTGACCGAGATCTTATCGGTGGAGGGGTCCACGTCCGTGGTGAAGGCCGACGGGCTCGTGGCAACTACCCTAGGGGCCTCTGCTGTGGCATGCACCGCGTTTTCGACAGGTGTCGTTGGTTGGATAGCCGGTTGGTCCGACGGCCTTGCACTTGGAGAGGCCCGGCGGACCAGTTTAGGCAACCGGTCTTGGGCTTGCGCAATAGGGAGGGAGTCCACATCGGTGACAAGCCACGGTGGTCCCGAGCTCTGTTTACGAAGGTGGATCAGCAGCGAACCCGCAGAGGGATCCTCACGATCGATGCCGTTATAGACCAGGACCCATCCGAAATCTCCCCTTCTTCCCATTTCCTGAAACCGGAACATCGGCAGATCCGGGGTTGCGAGAAGGCCTTTGATCTTAGCCTCGGCCGGCGAGTTGGGAACCAGCAGCTTACGAATCGCGGCCTCGTCGTTCTTCTGAAGGGCGGCGAGGAAATCCGACCCGGCCCCCCGGAGCCACTGATTGCGCTCCTGCAAGGGGACCTCTTCAGGAGGCGCGGAAGCGGCGAACTTTTCCAACCGTTCCTTCGCCTCGGCCGGTGGCAAGAGGTCCACGTCGACTACGCGCCACACGTCTTCCTTCTGGCCGTCCATCAATTGGAGGCGGAGCAGCAGCGCGACCTCGTCCGTGTACGCAGGCAAGCCAAGAGACATCCCCATGTCGCCGACCCGCTTGGCTGCCGTCATGCTGAACTCCGGCAGATTGGTCCTTTCCAGAATCGCAGCCAACTTCGCCTCCGCCGGAGAACCGGGCACGGTGAGCTCCTTGAGGGTGCGCTCGTCGCGCCTAGCCATTGCATTGGCGAACCGGATGGAGGTCGGCGTCAGCATCTTTCGTCGGGTCGGTGCCCTCATGGCCGCCTTGGCGGTTCGGGCCTTTGCCTGTTGCTCCTGCATGTACTGCATGATTAGGGGGAAGACCTGCGACAGGGGTGGAATGCCTGTAACCTCGCAGCGGATCGTGAAGGTGTTGTCCTGCTCGACCGTCTCCAGGAGAGCGGTCGTGTCGGCACAGGCCACCGCAAGCTGTGCCAGCGGTGACGGGGCGGGCTGCGAGGCCGGGGCGCTGGTCGGCTGCGCGGGCTGAGGGGATTGCATCGTGTCGACCCACCTGAGGACTCCGCCGACGCTCACCAGGATGACCTTGCTGCGGTCCTGGCCCTCAGAGATCGCCTTGGTAAACGGGCCGCCGGTGCGGACGTTCCGGCCCGTGCGCAGCGCCTCCATCGCCGCGTCGCGGACTTTGCGATTCAAGGCCAGGACCGTCGTGTGACCTTCCTGTCCCAGATACGCGGTAATCGAACCCTGGTTGGACGCCAACAGCTTGTACTCGTTCGGTTCTTGCGAGGGTTGCGTGGTTGACTCTCCGGAGAACGTCGCCGGCAGGCTCAGCATCCGGTCCAGCAGGGCCCGCGTCTGGGCGGGATCGCGCGAGACGATCACCAGGCCCACGGACCGGACCAGGAGCATCTTGAGGCTGGTGCCGAGTTCGGCATTCGGGAGCGATTCACCCGGTGGGCCGACAAACACCACGATTTCCTGGATGTTGCTGAACAGTTCCCTACCAAGGTCCAGCCCCGTGACGTGCCGCAAGATCTCCGCGCGGGCACTGGTGCCGGCGCTGGGGTCGGAGACGGCCCCAGGCGGTTGAAGCGCCACACCGGCCATCGCCACCGCCTGCTGCGGCACGGCGGCAAATGCTGCCCCGGACATCGGCGGCGTGCGGATAAGGTCGTACAAGAAGGCTTTGTGCGCCGGCTTGTAGGCCAAGGAGACCTCGAGCGTCATCCCGTTGTCCACCAAGCGGACACGTCCCACCACCCCTTCCATGTCCCGGACGTCCAAGAGGGCGGCAATCATCGCTACATTGGCATTGTCTCCGCCACCCCCGAGCATGGGCTGCACGACTGCCCGACAACGGGCGGGGTCGGCCCAGACCGTCAGCACATCATGACGGCGCGAGGACGCCGGCGCGAGTGCGGCGAACGAGGACGTCGCCGTCGCCAGACTGGGCTGTCCGGCGCCCTTATACTGGTGCACGGCCCAGGTGAGCTGCGAAAGGGGCGCGGCGACGATGAACACCTCGTCGTCGAACGCACAGCCCGCCTCCTCGTTGAACTGGACCACCTGCATCCCCTCGAGGGCGCACCCGGCTGACCCTGGGCGACCAGCATTGCGGTCAGCAGGCCGCGGATCGCGTCGCTCTCGCCTGGCTGGAGCACAGCCACTCCCTGAGTCCAACCATGCTTGACTATTCCGTTGACACAGACCGCGGCGCTGCGAACCTTCTTGAACTCCTTGATCATGCTGGGGTTCAGAAAGGCCTGGACGAACTGTTTCTGCGGCGGTGCACCCGGCGCGACCTCCGCAGGACCTGAAGGTCCGCTGGAAGGCTGGGTCGGCTGCGACACAGCCGTTAGAGGATTGGCGAAGGGCGTGCCCTCGAGCATCTTCAGCACCTTCTCCAACTGCTCGCCGGGGCTGCCCATCTCGACGTACAGGAGGGCATCGGGCGGCATCAGGGTGGCCGGGTCGAACTGGGTTATCTCCTCCAGGATGGGCCTGGCCTTGGCGAGCAGCACCTCCTGGTCGGGGTACTGCTGGACAAACTGCTTCAGCAGTTCGCGGGCCTTGGTGTCCTGCTTGAGCTTCTTGTAGCAGATGGCCAGGTGGAACTGCGCCTGGGCCATCACCTGCCGGTCGGTTTGAGTGACCGAGATGACCTTCTCGTAGATGGGGATCGCCGCGCTGGGGTCGCCCCGCGTCTCCTCGGTGTAGATGCCCTTCTCCAGGAGTTTGGAGCCCTCTTCCGCCTGCGCGACAGCCGCCGCGGCAAATCCGATCGCCACAACCACAAACCAAATGCCCCGTCTCATGGTCGTTTCCTTTCCGATGTCAGAGTGAAAGCGCATGAAAGCCATAAGTCACAACCTGCCGACATGGTAGAGCACGGTTGTTACCGATGTGTTACGGCTGCGTGATTTTGTGGTCCTTTTTGA
>CAVXDC010000006.1:0-11544 GCA_963760365.1 uncultured Phycisphaerae bacterium | reverse complement strand
CTACACGCTGATGCACCGGCTGGACGGCGGCAGCGGCCTGATCCGCCAGAGCGAGTTCTTCCTGTACTCCAAGAAGGACCGCTCGGCCGTGGACAAGTGCCGCGAGCTGAACTTCGCGTACCCCCAGGTCACCGGCTGGATCATGGCCCGCAAGGAGGACTTCAAGATCGTGCGGGAAACGGGTCTACCGGAGACGGGCATCCTGGTCAGTTGCAGCGATTATCACATCTTCCTGAAGCTGAAAAAGACCCGAAAGCAGGCGATGGACATGTACCTGGACATCATCCAGGCGGCCTTGGACACCGGCATCATTCCTCGCTGCCACTTCGAGGACATGACGAGAGCGGACTTCTACGGATTTGTAGTCCCCTTCGCCATCGAGTTGATGAAACTTCGCGAGCGCTACGGCCTGGACGTCAAGATCCGCCTGTGCGACACGCTGTCGTTCGGCGTGCCCTGGCCGCAGGCGACGCTGCCGCGGTCCGTACCCAAGCTGGTGGCGGGGCTGATTCACGAAGCGGGCGTGCCGGGCAGGCTGCTGGAGTGGCACGGGCACAACGACTTCCACAAGGTGCTGGTCAACCCCGCCACGGCCTGGTTGTACGGCTGCTCCGGCTGCAACGGCAGTCTGCTGGGGATCGGCGAGCGGACGGGCAACACGCCGATCGAAGGGGCCGTCATCGAGGCCGCCCAGCTCCGCGGACAGGACGACCGCGTCAACTACAGCGTCATCTCCGAGATCGGCGAGTATTACCGCCAAACCATCGGCTACGAGGTGCCACACAACTATCCGCTGGTGGGCAGGGACTTCAACACCACCCGGGCCGGCATCCACGTGGACGGGCTGCTCAAGAGCGAAGAGATCTACAGCTGCTTCGATACGCAGAAGCTGCTGAACCGTCCCATCACCATCGCCATCACCGACAAGAGCGGCGCCGCCGGAATCAAGCATTGGGTCCAGAACCACTACCACCTCGACGTAGCCAAGGACGACCCCCGCTTGCTCACCATCCGGGCGAAGATCGAATCCGAATACGAAGCCGGCCGCACCACCGCCATCAGCGACGATGAGATGCACACCTGGTACCACGAAGCCTTCGGGACCTGACCGCAGGAACGTCATCCTGGGCCCCTGCCGCCTGGGCACACGCCGTGGAGGGTATAATGGGGGAGATTTAGCAAGTAACAAGGAGTGATCTTGAGACGAATCTCACGACAGTTCTGGCTAGTGCTTGCGGCTGGTTGCGTCCTCGTACCGGCGACGGCTGTGCTGGCCTATGTCCTCCATCGTCGCGAGGTGGTGCCGCATCACTGGGCCATGGTGAAGCGCAAGGTCCTGTACCGTTCCGCCCAGCCTGCCGATCCCTTGCAATGGGACTTCATCCGCCGTCGGGGGATCCGCACGGTGGTGGACCTCCGCTTTCCCGTCGAGGACCCCGCTGCGTTCGAGCAGGAACGGCAGGCCTGCGCAGCCGCGGGGATCAAGTTGGTTTCCATCCCCTTCACGACCCCCTTGCCCACCGATGAGCAGATCCGCCAATTTCTTCTGACCATGCAGCAAGGCGGCCCGGTTCTGGTGCACTGCCAATACGGGCGGAGCCGCACGGGACTAATGGTGGCCGCCTATCGCATCTTGCTGGGCAATCGGACGGCTCAGGCCACCATGAGCGACCTGCTCCGCCACGGCTGGAAGCCCGAGGAAGGCACTGGTCCTGAGGACGTCTCCCACCTACTGGTTCGCCTGGAACACGACCGCCAGCAATGGCTGGAGGCCATAAAATCGAACGGCAACCGATCGTAATGGCCCATCGCCTTGCCCGTTCCACCGACCCTGTTGCCTTGGATTGGCGGTGATGTAAGAAAACCCCTTTTCCCGCGTTGGGACAGAGGAATGAGCCAGGTTCACCATGGCCACATTGAGGCAATACCCCAGCCTTGAGGAATTGCTGGACCGGCTGGGCGCGGTGCAGCGTCGCCGCCGCGTCCTGACGGCAGCCGCAGCCATGCTGGCGGGCGCGACGGTTGTGTTGGGTTCGCTTGAGATTGCGGCCGCGATCGGAGGTTCCTGGCCTGCCCAACCGCCATCGGCGCTTCGATGGACCCTGCTGGCCGGTTGCCTGGCGCTATGGGCTTCTGCGCTGGCCTGGGCGGTGTGGCTTGTCTATCGGAGCCGCCAGAACCTGGCCCAGACGGCCCGCTTCATCGAGCAAGCCGAACCCAAGGTCCGCAACGATCTCATCAACGCCGTGCTGCTGGCCGAGGACCAAGATCAGGCCAGTTCGCTGCTGGTGCAACTCGCCATCCGCGAAAGCACCTTGCGGGCCCGGCGGATAAAGCTGGTCAGGTCCGTTTCGTGGCGGCCGCTGGAGCGGTGGGCGGTGGCGGCCGGTGTGGTCACCTTGGCCTTGATCGCCTTTGCTACCCTCCGGCCCGCCGCACTGCGGCGGGGTCTATGGGCCGTTCTGAACCCCACCGGCTACGTGCCGACCACCGGCGGCGTCCGCCTGCTGCACCTGAGTCCCGGCGACACGACCGTCTTCGCCGGCCAGGATGTGGCGATCTCGGTCAAGGTGGCCGACGGTCTTTCCGGAAACGCCAAGGCCGCCGCGATCCTCGACGGCCAAGACGCCGCCTTGCCCATGGCCGTCGGCCAGGACAGTGCGTTCTCGCTGATCCTGCCCCACCTGGTCGGCACGACCCGCTACGCCATTACGCTGGCCGGCAGCCGCTGGCCCGAGGAAAAGCCCTTCTACACCATCACCGTCTTGGAAGGCGTGAAGGTGGAGGGTTTCTCGATCCGCTACGACTACCCTCCCTACACGGGGATCAAGGGCAAGACGGTCGATCCGTTCGACGGCCCGATCGAGGCGCCGGTCGGCACCCGGGCGACGCTCAGCCTTACAGTCTCGCAGCCGCCGGGCCAGGCGGTGCTGGAATTTAAAGATAGTACCTCTGCGCCCATGGCCGTTGCGCCGGATGGAAAGACCTTCACTGCCGCCCTGACCGTCCAGAAGGACTCCGCCTACCGGATCGTCCTGCGGGATGCCGGCGGAAAACCCTTTCAGCAATTGCCCGACGTTTCCACCGCCGGCTCGTCCGACGTCGTCGGCCCAGCCGCCCAGACGGTGATGGAGGGTTACTTCCCCATCCGCGCCTCACCCGACCAGCCGCCGACGGTGGCGTTCCTGGCGCCTAATCGCGACGTGTCGCTTCGGCCCGGCTCGGCGCTGGCGGTGAAGCTCCAAGCCGGTGACGACTACGGCCTGACGGGTGTGGCCTTGCTGGCCGGCAGGCAGGACCAGCCGGCCAAGTCCGTCAGGAGGTGGTCGGCCGTGGGCAAAGGCCAGGCCGTGCTGGATTCCCTGCTGACGCTGGATTCTTCGCTGCGCGACGGCGACGTGCTGGTCTATTACGCCACCGCCACGGACAACCGCAAGGAATCCGCCGTCGGCGAGCCCCAGACGGCCACGTCCGCGAAGTTCAAGGTCCTCGTGAGCGATTCAGCCAAGCCGGTCGATTCCGCCGACGTGCGTCAGGAGCTGCGCGACAGGCTGCTGGCCCTGCTGCGTCTTCAGGAGACGCAGCGCGTGGCCACGGAGCTGTGCCGGCAGACAACCAAGACGCTTCCCGAGCTTTCCGGCGGTGGCAAGACGATCGCCGACGGCCAGCGGAGGATCCGCGGGGAGCTTCTGAACCTCGTGGAGAAGTTTCCCTGGACGGCGGAGCTGACGTCGGCCAAGACGGTGCTGGCCGGCCTGGCTTCCAACGAGGCGGCGCTGGCCGTCGAGCAGGCGGGCGTGGTGGCGGCGCTGGCGAGCCTGGACGGCCGCGAGCAGGCCTGCACCGCCTTGGCCTGGACGCAGAACCACATCCTCCGCCAGCTCCAGGCGCTGCTGGCCATCCTGCCGACGCTCGCCTCACCGACCCTGGCCGCCAGCCAACCCACCGGCGCCGACCTGCCGCCCGACGTCCGCGACAAGTTGGCCAAACTCCAGGAATCGCTGGAGGAGTTCATCACCGCTCAGCACAAGGCCATCGAGGCCTGCACGAACCTGGCCAAAAAACCACTGGATAACTTCACCGGCCAGGACGAAAAGCTCCTTTCCGACCTGCGGGCCGCGCAGGACCGGTGGGAAAAGTTCCTCAACGAGGCGTTCGCCGACTTCTCCAAGCTCGCCCAGCAGGACTTTTCCAACCCCGTGATGCTTCAGGAGCTGATCTCGGTCAGGAGCGACGTCACCATGGCCGCCGACGCCTTATCCGCCAAGGCGGTGGAGATCGCCACGGCCCTGGAGGACAACGGCGTCGAGAACGCCAAGACCCTGACGGCCAACATCGAGAAGTGGCTGCCGGATGAGCCCGACCGCAAGAAGTGGGCAATGGAGGACTCCGCCGACCAAAGCAATATCGAGCAGGCCGAGCTGCCCAGCGAACTGGAGGACCTGGTGGGCGAACTGCTGGAGCAGGAGGAGGACCTGTTCGAGCAGATGGAGGACCTGACCAGCAAATACGCCACCAGCCTGGACACCGGCGCCGGATGGGACGCCACCGACGGCCCCATCTCCAGCATGAACGCCCAGGGAGTCACGGGCAACCAGCTTCCCAACGCGACGGAGCTTTCCGGCCGGAGCGGCGAGGGACGGACCGGCAAGAGCAGTGGGGAGTTCGTGGAGGATAAGGCCATCGGCAAAGGCGGCCGGCGGACCCCCACGCGCCTGGGCAACGAACCGTTCCAGAAGGGTCAGGTCCGCGATGAGTCCAACGAGTCGCCCGGCGGGGCGACCGGCGGCGGTAAAGTCTCCGGGGCCGGCGCCGAGGGCCTGGAAGGGCCCGTCCCGCCCCCCCTGACTGAGGCGATGAAGCGCCTGGCTGGAAAACAGGCGACCTTGGTCCACAAGGCCGAACGATTGCAGCAGGGCTTCAAGCTCGGCGATTACGGCGGCTTTGCTTTCCTCCAGGCCGTCACGCTGATGAACCGCGTCCGCAACGACCTGGAGGCCAACCGCTACCAGAACGTCCTGCGTGCCCGAAACGTTACCTTGGAGACCATGCGGCAGACCCGCGCGGCGCTGGCCGGAGAGCTGGTGGTCGAGGCCGACGCGTCCTCCCCCATGCCCAAGGTCGTCCGCGACCGCATCGCCGATGCCATCAGCGGCCCGTTGCCGGAAGAATACCGCCAGGTGCTGGAGCAGTATTATCGCCGCCTGGCTGAGCAGGCCGGCAGGTAACTCCCTCGCTTCAAATTCAAGCCTAGCGAGCCGGGGCGGCCAGGCTGTTGATGTATTCCTCGATGTGGGTGTAGCCGTCCTTGCGGTAGGCCGAAGCATCGGAGGCGTCGTTGGGATTCAAGCCGTGGGCCTTCTCCCACGCATCCGGCATGCCGTCCTTGTCGCTATCAACGGGGGCGGGGCCGCCCTTCAGCTCCGGCCATCCGCCCACGTCGTTCTGGGAATCAATGATGCCCTTGCCACCTCCGTTGAAGGTTCTTCCAAAGCGGGCCGTACCGCTCCGCACCTCCTGGACGATCCGTTCATCCAGCGGGTCGCGCCGCGGCAGCGATGCCCCCGCCTGGGCCAGGACCAGCTCGTAGGCCTCCCGGGCTGTCTGCGTGGTGACCGGCTCAACGGGGAAGGGCTGGTTCACACGGATCTCCGCCAGCTTGGATTTATCCTTTTCCTTCAACTGGACGCCGCCCTTCCAGTTGTCGGCAGTGATGTTGGGAAAACCCTCGACCTCGTTGTCGGCCACGTACCACTTGCCGGAGGGCGAGGGCTCGACGATACGGTTGCGAATCCCCTCATGGGTCGCCGGTCCGGCCTTATAGTAATTGGCGACGATATTGACCAGACCACGCTCCCCTCCGTAGGCGCTGTTGTGGCCCCAGTTATAGATGACGTTGTTGCGGAAGTCGATCAACCCGTAGCTGAACCGGGGGTTGCGGCTGTTGTGGTGGGCCAGGAGGTTGTGGTGGAACGACGCCTTGTCCCCGCCCCAGATGCCGCCGTAGCCGTGGTCGCCCTTGATGTGATGTGAGAAATTGAGGCTCTCGGCCACCAGGCACCACTGCACGGTAACGTTCTCATTGGCATAGAACGACACGCACTCGTCGATGCTCCAACTGGCCGAACAGTGGTCCAGGATGACGTCGCTACAGTATCGGCCGCCCATGGTGTCGGGATCTCCAGGCGTCAGGTCGCCCAACCGCACGCGGAGGTAGCGGATGACCACATCGTGGCAGTCCTCGTTGATGGTGACCGATCTGCCCGCCAGGCAGATGCCGTCGCCCGGGGCCGTCTGGCCTGCAATGGTGATATAGGGATTGTTGATGCGGATAGGCCGCTTCAAATGGAGATTGCCGCCGACGGCAAAGACGACGATCCTGGGGCCTTGGGCCTCCACGGCTTCCCGGAAGCTGCCCGGAATAGGCAGATCGCCTCTGTCGTAATCCTCCAGCGTGGTCACCACGTACACCTTGCCGCCGCGCCCTCCGGGGGTGAGCGCCCCGAACCCTTCGGCGCCGGGGAAAGCGGGGATGGCCGGACGCGCACGGCTCGTCGGCGGGGCCTGCGACGGCTTAGTCCTCTCCTCACCCGCCGCAACACAAGCGAACGCCATCGTCAAGGCAACCATGTATATGGTGGATAGACGCAAGGTTCTATTCATAACGCCGTTCCTTCATCCTGCTCGCCACACCGTCCCAGGCTGCAAGACACGCCTTGCCTAACGCGCCGCACGAGCGGTTTATGGCAGAGGGAGGGGAATCCGACCCCAGGGAGGATTGGCCCTCCTAGGGGCGCAAAAGCGGATTATACTGGCAAAGGATGAGCGAGCCTATGGACAAGGCGCCGGGCGAGCGTGACGCTTTCAAGATGAAAGCGTCAAGCTGGCAAAGGATGAGCGAGCCTACGGACAAAGCAGTTTGGTACGCGGAGGGCCTAAGCTTCGGGTGCACCCACTGCGGCCGATGCTGCGCGGGGCCGGGAGTCGGTTACGTCTGGTTGACCGCGGAGGAAATCGCTGCGATTGCCAAGTACCTGGGCATCCCCGTCGAACAGATGCACCAGACCTACGTCCGCAGCGTCGGTGGCGGTTGGAGCCTGCGAGAACGCAACGACAACCGCGACTGCCTTTTCCTGTCCCCCGCCGGCCCGGACGGACGAGTCTGCTCGATCTATCCCGTGCGCCCGACCCAGTGCCGCACCTGGCCGTTCTGGCCGGACAACCTTTGCACCCCCGAGGCGTGGGCCCATATCGCCACGCGATGCCGGGGGGTCAACCACGGTGAACACGTCAGCCTTGAGGAAATCCAGACCCATCGGGACGCCACAGGCAAGTAACGGCCATGGCGACGGCCGACTGTCCCTGGCGGAAATGGCCGCGCGCTGCCAAGTTGACGCGGACTTTATGGCGGCACTCGATGAGCTTTACGCAGCCGTCGATGCTGCCGTCGCGGCGCAGGGGCTGTCCTGCAAGGCGTGCGGTACGTGCTGTGATTTCACGCGCACCCCTCACCGGCTGTACGTCTCGAGCGGGGAGCTGGGGCGGCTGACGTCCTTCCGGCCTCCCCTGCCGCCGGTCACGGGGCGATGTCCTTACCAGCTCGAGGGCCAGTGCACGGCCCGGCAGACCAGACCGCTGGGGTGTCGGGTGTTCTTTTGCGAACCAACCGGGAGGAACTGGTCCAGGCAAGCTTATGAGACGTATCACGGCCGAATCCGCCGCCTGCACGCCGCACGCGGCCTGCCTTATGCCTACGTGGAGATGACCGCTGCCCTGAGCGAGCTTTTTCCCCTTGCCGCGACGGACCCTACGGTTCCAGAACGACCGGCAGGAATTGGAGCTCGTCGGTCCGCGTGTCCAGCACGGCGACGGTGTAGGGGCGGCAGTGGTGGAGGCCCCCTGGATTGATAACGCGCACGCCGGCGGTACGGACGTCGGCGGCCTTGTGCGTATGGCCTCGGCAGATGTAGGCATACGGGCCACCGGCGACAAGCTGCTGGAGCAAGCCTGCATCGTGGCCATGCAGGACCGCCAATTGCCGCCCGTCGTCCAGGGGGACTGTCACCACCCGTTCGTGAAAGCCCACGCCGTACAAGGTGGCTGCCTCTGCCAGCGCGCCGATGTCGCGGTCCATGTTCCCGGCCACGGCGTAGCTCGGCACGGCCGAATCGGCCAGGACGGACAGGCACTCACGCGAGCCGACGTCCCCGCAGTGCACGATCGCCTCCACGCCGGCGGCCCGCAAGGTTTGCACTGCGGCCTGGAGGCGATCGACGTGCCCGTGGGAGTCTGAGAGGATTCCGATCTTCAACCACCCGTCTCCCGGCGGAGAGTCCTGCTCTAGCCGCCTTTGCCCGCCTTGCCTGGATGCAGCCGACGGAAGACCCACCGCTGCGACAGCACAAAATTGAACAGCAGCCCAGCGGCGATACCCGCGACGGCCGCGGTAAGCTTGTGGGCGTCAAAGAAGGCGACCTTCGCCGGCAACAGCACGCTGATGAACCAGTTCACCAGGGCCCCCAAGCTGCACGCCACGACGAACTTCCAGTACTGTTGCAGGACGTTGCCGCCGCGGCTGTGGCTGAAGGTCAACCGGCGATTGAAGAAAAAGTTCCACGTCATGGCGATCCAGATGGCTAGCCCCCTGCCGACCGCAAGGGCCAGCCCCGCTTGGTGCACGGCGAAGAAACTCTCGCCAGGTGCAAGAGCGGCGATCGCCTGGCGGAAGTGCGGCACGGCCAGGGCGATCAGCAGCGCGTAGGCCGTCAGGTCCACCACGGCCCCCGTGCCGCCCACCAGGCAGAACTGGAACAATCGGGAGAGCGTGCCGTACTTGAAGTCCGCCAGGCGCTTGAGGTGCTTGAGGTAGTTGAACTGCTCCCTGAGGTTCAGCTTGCTGGTGCCGAACTTGCGGTTGGCGAAGTGGATGGGCACCTCGCGGATGTTCTTGCAGCCGCACTTGACGATCAGTTCCAGGGCGATCTTGTAGCCGATGGGATTCAAGTCCCGCGCCCGCTCAAAGACTGAACGCGGCAAGGCGAAGAACCCGGCCATCGGATCGGAGGCCTTGGTGAAAGGCCTGGCCAGCTGGAATGACATTCCACATTCCGCCATTTCCTTTACTTGTGACCACCCCATGAGTTGGACAGGCCTGCCGGTGTCCCAGACATTCATCTTGCCGACTAAATCGGTGACCAGGAAAATCGTTGCGCAAAAACCATATTCCCGCAAAATGGGGAAGGCATGTGAGTAGTTGTCGAGAAAACCGTCGTCAAAGGTTATTACTACGGTCTTCTTGTTCCCGGCCCCCCCTTCGCTTGTGTTCTCACAGGTATCATCTGGCATTACAGTCTTGAAGCCCTTGTCATGAAGCAGCTTCATGTGCGAGGCAAACCTCTCTGGTGAAACGCCAAGGCGCAATGGATCTTCTGCAAGAGTTGTCAATGCAATTCTGTGATAGAGCAGCACCGGCGGGAGCGACCTGATCAGCAATAACCTACGCATGCAGTTCTTTGCACGACTGATTAAAATTCGTTGTCTTTGATGTTCCATCTTTTCGTTGGAAATTAGATTTATTCAAAGATAAAATAGGACATGATTGGTTTGTAACTATAGCCTGCGATAAATCCAATCCGGGATGTAATGCGGGCGGCGGTTGACGACCACTCCCAGCAAGTTCGCCCCGGCATTCTCTAGAACGCTTTTAGCCTTTGAGCTGCCTGGCGGCGCACTTTTCCATGGGCGATGACGATAATGACCCCGTCGACCTTTGAACAAATGGCGAGGGAATCCGGATGGCTCAGAACCGGGGCCGTATCCAGGATGACGAAGTCGAAGGTGTTTCGCGATGTCCGCAGAAAGCCTTCGAACACAGGCGAGTCGAAGTATCCATCGACTGCCTGGCCGGGCTTGCCCCCGGGTAGAAAATAAAGATCCCCGGGGCCCACCTTTTTGCAGCTGATCGACTTGGATTTTTCGCGAATAATTGCCGGCAGCCCGTCGGCCGGGTTGGTCTTAAACACCTCGTGCAGGCTGGGGTGCTTGATGTCGGCATCGGCCAGCAGGACCTTGGCGCCGCAATCCATGCTGAGGGTGGTGGCCAGGCTCACGGCCGTGGTGGTGGTGCCGTCCTCCGGGTAAGCGCCGGTCAGCATGATGCTCTTGACCCCTCGTTCGCGATGGTGCCTCAGGACCTGGCTTCTCAGGCTGTTGATGCGGGTGGGGGCCAGATGCGCATTCGCGCGAGCCGCCGGGACGGGCAGAAACCTGTCCGGCTCCAGCCTGGATTGGTTGTTGTTGAGTTCGTTCTCCGCCTTGTTGATGGCGTCCAGAAGTCGGGGCATGAAAAAACCTCAAAAATAAGGTTCGAGGGTGTCGAGGGTTCAAGGGTGTTTTGGAACCCTTTTTTCCGCCAAACGCTGGAACCAACCGACCCCGCTTGTGGCCGTTCCCCGCAATTTTGATCAGACCGAGATCCCCGGCGATTTCCTCGATGACGTAGGGCTCGACGGTTTTCTTGTCCAGGGAATACGCCGACACCAGGGCGTTTTCGCAGATGCTGTTGATCAGCCGCGGCACCCCGCCGGAATACTCGTGGATCAGCTTCAACGTCTTGGGTGGGAAAATTGGCGGGCCGCTGTAGCGGGCGACAGTCAGGCGGTGCTGGAGGTACTGCTGGGCCTGCTCCGGCGTCAGCGGGGTGAGCGCGCGCTTGAGGGTGATGCGCTGCTTGAACTGTCGGTGTTCGGTTTCCGCCAGTTTTTCGTTCAGCTCGGTTTGGCCGGAAATCACGATCTGGATCAGCTTTTTTCCTCGGATTCGAGGTTCGAAATCAGACCGCAGGCCCTCGATCGCCTTGGTGGAGAGGTTTTGCGCCTCGTCCAGCATGATGACCACGTTGCCACCCGGCGCCATCTGCGGATGGCGAAGTGGTTCAGCCGGCGGACGAGATTGATCTTGGTGAATTTTTTCCCCGGGCTTTAACAGGCCGAAGTCATCCAGCACCAAGAGAGGATCTCTTCGAAGCCGAACTCCGTGTTGAAAATGAAGGCAGCCTTGTTTTCTTGTCCAGCTGGTTTATCGCCGTCCTGAGCAGGGTGGTCTTGCCGGTCCCCGGCTCGCCGACCACGGCCACAAACCCCATGCGCTCGCGGATCGTGTACAAGATCGCCGCCAGCGCCTCCTCGTGCTGAGGGGTCGGGAAGAGAAACCTCGGCTCTGGGGTCGGCTTGAATGGCTTTTCGGTGAATCCAAAGTAATCGGCGAGTACATCTATCGTCGCGTCCTGCATGTATGTTGCAAAATCTGAAAAACCTTTTAACTACGAAATTCGCTAACTACGCTAAATGGTTTGACGCTCGGGTGGTTAGGCTGAAGACCGAGGGCTGAAGGGGGAAATAAATTGCACAGACCTTTCCTTCAGTCTATCTACAGCTTTCCTTCCCCTTTCGCGCCATTAGCGTGTTTCGTAGTTCCAACTTCCCCAATCGTTCAGGAAGGCTGCCGTTTTAATTCCGGAATAACTCACGGGAAAGAACCGGCGGT
>CAVXDC010000005.1:0-49146 GCA_963760365.1 uncultured Phycisphaerae bacterium | reverse complement strand
CGGGAGTCTGACGGCCACGGGGCCGATCGTCCTGGCCAGCGCCTCTTCCAGCACCGGAGAGCTGAAGGTGGCCAAGGCAGCCTACGTGGAGGTGGGCGGGTTGACCATCAACTCCGGCGGCGGCCGATCGACCAAGGTGTCGCTGGAGCTGGACGCCAACGGCCCCAGCCTCATCCGCACCATGGGCGCCGCGACGCTTGCGGCGCGCTGGCGCTCGATCGGGGTCTCCAGCGGCCCAGCCAGGGCAACCAGTTCACGCTGATCCTGGCCACCAGCGGCACAGGTAACTTTGACAGCATCACCAGCAACATCCCAGGCCTGCTGCTCAAAGACCCGAACAATCCAGGCCTGGGCTATTGGCCGATCTTCCGCGGCGCGTTTGACGCCAACGCGGACTACGTCGTGACCTTCCAGGGCGCGATGCCCGGTGACGCCGGCGGGGACAACAAGGTTAACGCCGCCGACCTGGGCGACCTGGCCGCCAACTGGGGCCAGAGCGGCAGGAGCTGGACGCAGGCCGACTTCGGCGGCGACGGCTCGGTCAACGCGGCCGACTTGGGTGACTTGGCCGCCAACTGGGGCCAGACCGGCCTTGCGCCCAGCGCCGCGCCTCCGGAAGCCTCGGTGCCTGAACCCGCCTCCGCGGTCTTGTTCGTGACCAGTGTCCTAGGCCTGCTGAAGAAACGCCGACGAATCTAGTGATGTCGGCCTAGAGCTACGGCGGGGCGTGCCCGGCAACCTTGACGTTGCTGAGCCTGGTCAGCCTGGCGACGTTGCGGCGGCATCGAATCGCTCGGCGGTAAGGAAAAAGCAGGCAGGAATCACTCCGGCGCAGCTGCAGATCGGTTCGACCTGGATGTGCCCTTCGTTCAACAACCACCCCCTGGAAAACGCTTAGCGGTGGCTGAACGTCGTGTATAATATTGGTTCGGAGTTTTCGACGTTGGGGATTCGAGAGGCACTTTTATAAAGTCATGGTTGCTGTCAACGATATGGTTACGGCCTCCTGAGCCATCTGCTCAGACACTCTGTGGGCCTATTGCGTGGACCGTCTAGAGATTGGTGGAGGGTAAAGGCACTGAAGTGGAAAGCGTCCTCAATGCGGTGTGCCTTGTGTTCCTGTAAGCGGGTGTCGAGCGGGGCTCTTGTTGCATCTGCCATCCTGGTCTTGGCGGTCTTGGCCAGGGGGCGCAGGCGTTGCCGGCCTTTCCCGGGGCAGAGGGGTTCGGAGCCAACGCCACCGGCGGGCGCGGCGGCGACGTGTATCACGTCACCAGCCTAGCCGACGACTACACTCCTGGCACGCTGGCCTACGGCATCTACACCGCCCCGGATACCGGCCGGACGATCGTCTTCGACACCTCAGGCATGATCCCGCTGACGTATCCCTTGTGGGTTTGGAAGCCGAACATCACCATTGCCGGCCAGACGGCCCCGGGACTAGGCATCTCCGTGAGGAATCATCAGATCGATGTTACCGCCAACAACCTGATCATCCGCCACATCCACAGCCGCATGGGCGATGATGACCCCTGCAACCAAGTGGACGCCATCGGAATCACCGATGGCACCGACGTGATCGTCGACCACTGCTCAGCCGCCTGGGCCCAGGACGAATGCCTTTCGGCGAGCGATACCACCACCAACGCCACCATCCAATATTGCATCATCACCGAATGCATCAACAAAAGCGGCCACTGCTTCGGCTCACTCTTTCGACCCAGCGTGGACTGCAACCTGAGCGTCCACCATAACCTGTACTCAGACAACATCAGTCGCAACCCGCGGCCCGGTTACTACAACGACAAGACCCTCACGCTCGACTTCCGCAACAACCTGATCTACAACTGGAAGAACCAGGCCGGCTACAACGAGGACGACGGCAGCGGACAAGTGAACATCAACTACGCCGGCAACTACCTGGTGGCCGGCCCCTCCACCAGTTCGCAAAAGTTGTGGAACGCCTACAACAGCAACGCCCCCGGAACCGAAACCCAGATTTACCAGTCCGGCAACAAGATCGACGGCAACCGCGATGGCGTCATCGACGGGTACGACATCGGCTGGTGGATGTTCACCGGAACGTATGGCACGATGGACGCCCCGTTCACCACCCCGGCCGTGTATACCCAGTCGGCCGACGAGGCTCTGGCGACGGTGCTGGCCCAAGTCGGGGCCTTTCCCTGGAACCGCGACAGCCTGGATGCCAACGTCGTCAGCCAGGTTTATGCCGGCACGGGGAGCTACATCAACTCCGTGGCCGAGGGCGGTGGCTGGCCGACGTATCCGGTCGTCTTCCGTGACCCCAACGTCTACGATCCAGATCTGGACGGTATGCTGAGCGACTGGGAAGTAGCCCACGGCCTGGACCCCAGCGTCGCGGATAACAATGGCGACTTCGACGACGATGGCTATACCAACCTGGAGGAATACCTCAATTGGTTAGCCCCCATCCCGCCGCCCAAGCCGATCGTCTGGCTCGGCGGGTCCAGCGGCACGGCCGGGCGCTACGAGCTGATCACTAACTGGGACATCCCCTGGCAGCCGACGCTGGCCGACCAGGCAGAGATCAACTCCGGCAAGGCGACCGTCGGCTACATCGGCCAGGAGGCTGGGACGTTGTACGTGGCCAACACGCCCGGCGGCACCGCCGAGCTGGCCGTCACGGCCGGGAAATTGACCGTCGGCGACTCCGTGTACCTGGGCAGCGCCGCCGGCGCCCAGGGACTTCTAACCCTCACCGGCGGCAGTCTGACGGCCACGGGGCCGATTGTCCTGGCTTCTGGCGCTTCCAGCGCCGCGGAGCTGAAGGTGGCCAAGGCGGCCTACGTCGAGGTGGGCGGATTGACCATCAACTCAGGCGGCGGCCGATCCACCAAGGTGTCGATGGAACTGGACGCCAACAGCCCCAGCCTGATCCGCACGACGGGCGCCGCGACGCTGGCCGGCACGCTGGAGGTCGATCGGGATAGCAACACGTACCGGCCCAACCAAGGAAACACATTCACGCTGATCCTGGCCACCAGCGGTACAGGCAACTTCGGCAACATCACCAGCAACATCCCGGGGCTGCTGCTGATCGATCCCAACGATCCGGGTCTGGGCTACTGGCCGGCCTTTCGAGGCGCGTTTGATGCCAACGCGGACTACGTGGTGACGTTCCAGGGCGCGATGCCCGGCGACATTGGTGGGGATAACAAGGTGAGTATCACCGACTTGGGCGACCTGGCCGCCCACTGGGGAAATACCAGCGCGAGCTGGTCTCAAGGTGATTTTGACGGTGACGGTCAAGTCAACGTAGCCGACCTGGGCGACCTGGCCGCCCACTGGGGCCAGACGGGCCTTGCGCCCAGCGCCGCGCCTCCGGAGGCCCCGGTGCCTGAACCCGCCTCCGCAGTCTTGTTCGTGATCGGTGTTCTAGGCCTGCTGAAGAAACGCCGACGAATCTAGCGATGTCGGCCTAGAGCTACGGCGGGGTGTGCCCGGCAAGCTTGACGTTGCTGAGCGCAGGCAGCCTAACCGTGCTGCGGCGCAGGAGATAGTCGGCCAATTCAAAGCTGCATCTCCGCATGAACAAAAAGCGGCGGAATCCTGTGGATCCGCTGCTTTCATTGAAGGAGTTGGCGACAATAAAAACGCAACCTTGGGGTATTCGTCACTGGGTGTCTAGAAGGCGGGCGCTAGGGGACTGCCTAAGGTGGCAATGACCCCTCTTGCGTTTTAGCAACGGTCCGTGAGATATAAATCCATTGACTTCAGTGGCTGTAGAACGGGTCACTCTTTGCCCGCGGAAAACAAGTTTCCCACCCTACAGGCTGGCGCTCCTCCGATGCAGAAAAGAAAAAAAGCCGATACGGATCGTATCGGCGTCAACGAGGCCGACGGGGGTCGAACCCGCAACCACCGGATCGACAGTCCAAGACGTGGCTTGCAAGACCTGTCTGGCACGACACTTACAATGCGGTTTTCGAGGAAAAACGAGGGTTTCAAGTGATTAGCAAGTCACTGAGCACTCGATAACAAGTCACCACCATGTGACGACTGACCAACTTAGTGACCAAGTGCAAACCGCTGGAGAGCGGAGGGACCTTATCCGTTAGTATGCTCGGCGCCTCTGGATTGGCACGTCCATGACTTGGTCATCGCGTCTCAGACTGCCCAGATGCGGTTCTTGGGAACAAAAGGTGAGAATGGGCCTGCGGGCGGGACATTTACAAGGACTGGCTGGGCGTCTGATTGCTGACAACGGGTGCGACCAAAACCAGGAATGGCCTGAAGGCCTACTTCAGCAGCTTCGCCACCTGGGCCTTCAGTTCGTTGGGGTCCAGGGGCTTTCGCAGGAAGGCCTGTACCGGAAGGAAATCGCCCGATTCCTCGGGCTTGAGCGTCTGGCCCGTCTTCTCTTCGATACAGGTAAGGATGATGATGGGGATATGCTTGAGTTTCTCGTCCTGACGCATCTTGTAGGCCAGGTGGAAGCCCTCGGTGTCGGTCTCCATCATGACGTCCAGGAGGATCAGGTCCACCTTCTGCGACGCCAATTGTCTGTTCAGCCTCCTGGCGGCTGGCGGCCTCCAGGACCTCGTAGCCGGCGCTGGAGAGGACCATTCGCGTGGCCTGCCGGAAATCCAGGTCATCGTCCACGACCAGCACTCGTTTGGCCATGAGGGCACTCCTTGTGAGGTCAGGGTGCACCGTACGGCGGGCGCAACGACGCGCCGGCCTTAGCCGGGGTACCCTGAACCGTGCACCAGGGGGCAGTCTACTGGAGACGGTGGAAAACGAAAAGTCCTTTCCTGCGTTTTGTCGGGGAAGGACTGTCAGGAAGGCCTCGAGATCTCCGGCTTACCACACCTGACGAACTTCTAGGGGCAACAAGCAGAAGTAATGGGCGAAACCTTGCTCGCTTTCTTGACATGCCCCCTGCCGATTCTGTATCTTTCTGCTTGACACGTTTTTTGACTGGTATTGCGCCTGTTCGTCCGTAGTTGTGTTCGTGGTTCTCTCCTAGCCGAATCCGACTCCCGGCGGAGGGCCAGCGTGACGACGTATTTCATGTCAGACCGAGGTGTTGGCGCGTGCGGTGGACCAGTGGCAGGGTAGTACTGTTCTCGGACCGCTGGTCGACCGAACGACTGCCTTGGCTCGAGTCGATGGACACTTCAGGGGTGTCTTCGACGTCGATCCTGGAGGCTCTTCGTCAGCCGCGAGCGGCTCAGAGTCTCAAGGGGGCGATGCTGCCGGCTTCGGAGTCGCTTGGCCGATACGGCTCGCCGGCCCCGGCCGCGACCGCGACCCAAACGGCCGCCACGGTTGTCATGGGAGTACGCGCCTGCGAGCTTCGATCGCTGGAGTACCTGGACAAGGTCTTCCTGGCTGGGGCCGTCGAGGATCCGAGCTATCGCGCCCGCCGCCAAGCGGACGACCCTGGTGTCCTGCGACTGCGTGGCCTTCGCGGAAACCTGCTTCTGCACGCTGGTCGGCGGGCGCCCGTTTGCCACCGGCGGGCTACGACGTGAACCTGACGCCCTTGGAGGACGGATGGATCGTAGAGGTCGCCAGCGAGAAGGGCCGCAAGCTTCTCGGCTCGGTCCAACCGGCCCAGGCCCTCGGCCGAACAGTTGGCCCGTCGCGAGGACGTCCGCCGCCGGATGACCCAACGGGTGGCTGACCAGAACAAGGCGTTTTCCTTCTCCGCCGGCGACAGCATCGCCCCCAAGCTGCCGGAAGGGAGCGACGACGGCTGGCAGAAGTTCGCCGCCGACTGCGTCGAGTGCGGCGGCTGCACGAACATCTGCCCGACCTGCCACTGCTTCTACCTGTACGATCAGACGCCTGGACCATCGACGTTCGAGAGGGTCCGGACGTGGGACAGTTGTCTGTTGAATGCCTACCATCGCATGGCCGGCGGGGTGCACCTGAAGCTCAGCCCGCGCCCGCTGCTGCTGAGCCGGTTGGCCAACCGCGTGCTGCACAAGTACGTCTATTCCCCCCAGCAGTACGGCCTGGCTGGGCTGCACCGGGTGTGGCCGGTGCATTGACGCCTGCCCGGGCGCCATCGACATCCGCCGGGTGGTGCAGGAACTGGCACGATGATCTCCGACAATCCGTACCTTCCTCATCCTGCGGAACTGATCGAGGTGGTCGACGAGACGCCGACGATCAAGACGCTGGTGGTCCGGCCGGAGTCGCCCTTGCCGTTCCGGGCCGGGCAGTTCGTGCAATTGACCGTCCCGGGCATGGGCGAGGCGCCGTTCACGCCCTCCAGCTCACCGCTGGAGGGCCAACGGATTGCCCTGACGATCCTGCGGACCGGAACCGTGACCGAGCAGATGCACCAGTGCCGGCCAGGCCAAGTCGCTGGGCCTGCGCGGGCCGTTCGGGAAGGGCTATCCTCTCGAGAAGCTGCCAGGGCAAGGAAGTCCTGGTCGTGGGCGGCGGGGTGGGTCTGGCGCCCGCTGAGGGCGTTGATCCTGGCGATGCTGGCGCAGCTGGACGGCATCAAGCGGATGAGCATCAAGTACGGTGCACGGTGCATGGAGGAGCTGCTTTACCGCGACGAGTACTCCCGCTGGACGCCCAACCCCAAGGTGGATTTCACCTGTACGATCGACCGGCCGCAGGAAGGCTGGACCGGCCGGACCGGCATGGTCACGACGCTGCTGAAGGACCTCGACGTGGACAAGGCCAACTGCTACGTCTTCGTGTGCGGCCCGTCGATCATGCTGAAGTTCGTCACGTTCGAGCTGGTGGCGGAAGGATTTCTCAAGGACCACATTTACCTGTCCATGAACCGGCGGATGAGCTGCGGCATGGGGCTGTGCGGCCGGTGCAATATCGGTCCGTACTACCTGTGCAAAGACGGCCCGGACGTCAACTACGCCCTGATCGAGAACTATCCCAACGTGTTCTGATGAGAGACCCCATTGCGGAGAAGCGGAAACCAAAGCCTCCCAGAGGCTACAAGGTAAGTGAGTAGTGATAGAAGTCCGACCGACATCGCAAACCGTCCCGCGGTGCACCCTGTGCCCCGCCGTCTGTGAGCTGGGCCTGGCACGGGTGGGGCCGGACGGCTGGCGAACCGAATATCCCTCTGGATGAGGACCACTGTGTCTGCCCTCGCGGCAGCGCGATCGGCGACCTGGTGGCCCACTCGCGGCGAATCCTCAGTCCCCGCTGCCGCACCGAAGGCCGGTGGCATTCGGTTTCCCCGGCCGAGGCCCTGGACCGAATCGTCAGCCGCAGCCGCGGAGAGGTGACGATCCTGCTGGACGGCAATCTCCCGTGCGAGGAGATCGCAGCCGTAGCGGCCTGGTGTCAGGCCTGGAAAGCGGCGCAACTGTGCCTGGTCATCGAACCCGCTGACGAGGCGCTTCTGCTGGGCACGGAGGCCAGCGGCGCGGATTACCTCTCGGCCTCGGCACTAGCCGGCTGCGACGCTTTCTTGGTGATCGGGGGCGCGCTGGGCGCCAACCCCGCCTGTGCCCGCGAGCTGCTGGACCGCCGCAAGGCGGAGCCCGCGACGCCGTTGGTGGTCATCGACCCTGGTGCCGGTGTGGCTGCTAAGTTCGCCACGCATCGGGTGGACAGTCCTGTGGGCGGGGAGTTGCCGAGCCTTTTGACTGTTACAGCCGCCACCGGCGTGGATGTCCGTGCCCTGGGGTGGCGCTCGATACCGCAGACAGCGGCCGCGACCACCGCAGGCAAGGCGCTGGCCGGGCTTTCTGGAAAAAGGCGATTGGCCATCCTGATCGCCGCCGAATACGGCCGAACATCACACTGGCGGGAGATCGGGTTCCTTGCCGGCACATTGGCCAAGACCTTGGGCGGTGGCGTGGTGGTTCAGACGGCCGGGGCCAATGCGCTGGCCGCCGTGCGGATGGCCAGGGCCTTGGGCACGGTCGCCTTGGGCCAGGCGCTTTCGAGCGGGCCGAGGATGCGGCTCGCCATCGGCTGCGATGTCTTGGGCATGTTGGGGTGGGCGGAAGAAGGAATGGTTCAGGCCGCCGCCGCTCCGCTGCCGAATCGGACCACGGAACTGGCGGAGGTCGTTCTGCCGTTGGCCCTGGCGGCGGAGATCAAGGGCACCTACCTGGTGAACGGTTCCGAGCGAATCCAGACCTCGCCCCTTCTCTCCCCACCAGCCGGGGTGCTTACGCCCGCGGGCTTGGTGGAGCAGCTAGCTCGAAGGGCGGGGGTGACAACCCCGCGGCCATCGCCTCAGCCGGATTTGTCGGCAAGGGTGGCTGTCAAACCGGAGCTCTCCCCCTCGGCTGTTGAAGATCCGCCGACCCGCGCTGCTCTTGGGTCGCCAAGCCTCTCACGCAGGCAGCGGTGCGTTGACCGGATACGGCGCCTGGCAAGCGGCGGCCTGCGGCGAGCCGGATGTGCAACTGTCCGTCGAAGATGCCCGAGGGATGGGGCTCAAGGATCACCAGCCGGTCCTCGTGCAGGCCGGCGGGCGATCGGTCCATGCACGCGTGCGCCTCGTGAGCGAGTTGACCGGCGGCACGGCGGTGCTCTCCGAGGGCTTCGCGCAGACCCGCGCCCTGATGCCCGCGCGGATCGACGGTTCGGGCCAGCTCCTTCCGGGCAGGTCGGCGGAATACACGATTCATGCAGAGGCTTCGGCCTCGAAATAGGCTGTCATGAACACCACTGGCACTCATTCTGCTCTCGTGGCGAAGCGCGTGGTGCTGAACCTGGACCGGTGCATCGAGTGCGGCTCGTGCGCGTCGGCCTGTTTCACCAGCCACGCCAACATGCCGGCGATCAGCTTTGCCGGTGCGGGGCCGGCGTTGCTGCCCGTGGTGTGCCGCCAGTGCAACGGCGCCCCGTGCGTGGAGGTCTGCCCGGCCGACGCGATGGTTCGCGACGAGCAAGGCGTGGTCTTCCGGCGCCTGTTCCGCTGCACCGGCTGCGGCTCGTGCGCGTGGGCCTGCCCCTTCGGCGTGCTGAGCGAGCAGGGAGCGGGCGTCCCCACCAGCATCCGAAGCACCGACCGCCTGACCGGGCATCAGGTCGCCAAGTGCGACCTCTGCCGCGACCGGGTCGCTGGCGATGACGCCACCGTGCCGCGCTGCGTGGCGGCCTGCCCGGCCGGGGCACTGATGTTCGTCGACGAGCACCAGGCTCCCCAGGCACGCCTGAACATGCTGGGCGGACGGACCACGGGAGAGAACCCCTACAAGCGAAGGTAAGGCCATGAGCTTTCTGACCACCATTGGGGTGTTCCTCGCGGCCGCCGCCGGCACGCTGGTGCTGGGGTTGGTCCTGAAGTGGGTGGACCGCAAGGTCACGGCCCGGGTGCAGTGGCGCGTGGGGCCGCCCTGGTACCAGCCCATGGCGGACGTCCTCAAGCTGATGGGCAAAGAGAATCTGATGCCCGCGACCGCCCGGGGCACGGGCTTCCTGCTCGCCCCGCTCATCGCCCTAGCCGCGACGGCCGTGGCGGCGGCGATGCTGTGGTACGCGCTGCTCTGGCCGCGAGAAGACCTTCGTGGGAGACCTGATCGTCGTGGTCTACCTGCTGATGATCCCGGCCTTGATGACGATGCTCGGCGCCGGCGCCAGCGGCAACCCGCACGCCTCCGTCGGCGCCAGCCGCGAGATGAAGCTGCTGCTCAGCTATGAGCTGCCGCTGCTGATCGCCCTGCTGGTGGCGATTGCACGGACGGCGGGGGCTGGGGGCGGATGGAGCTTCCGGCTGGGGCAACTGATCGCCGCCCAGCAGAGCAGCGCCCCGGTCGCCTGGAGCCTGTCGGGGGTGCTGGCGTTGGCGATCGCCATCCTGTGCACGCAGGCCAAGCTGGGCCAGGTGCCGTTCGACCTGGCCGAGGCCGAGTGCGAGATCATGTCGGGCGTCTACGTGGAATACTCCGGGCCGTCGCTGGCCAGTTGGCTGATGACCCGTGCGATGCTGGCGGCGGTGCTCCCGCTGCTGCTGATCGCCGTCTTCTGGGGCGGTCTGTACCGCGGCGCCTGGTGGGGCTACCTGACCTTTGCCGGCAAGTACCTGTTGCTGGTGGTGCTGGTGACGTTGATCCGCAACACCAATCCGCGGCTGCGGATCGACCAGGTGATGCGGTTCTTCTGGTTCCGCCTGACGCCGGTGGCGGCCGCGGCCTTGATCCTGGCCTTCTGGGGCATTGCCAAGGGACGTGTCATGGCTCTAAGGATGTGGGCATTGCGCAAGAGTCTGTGGGTCTACCACGTCAACGTGGGGGCCTGCAACAATTGCGACATCGAGGTGCTGGAGCTGCTGACACCGCGCTACGACATCGAGCGGTTCGGGATGGTCCTGGTCGGCTCGCCCCGCCACGCCGACGTCCTGGCCGTGACGGGCGTGTGCACGCGCCAGGCCATGCCCCGTCTCCAGGAGCTGTACCTCCAGACGGCCAAGCCCTGCGTCGTGATGGCCATCGGCTCCTGCGCCCTCGAACAAGGCATCTTCACCGAGGCCTACCACATGGGAATGAAGGTCGATGAGGCCATCCGGGCCGTGGACCCTAACGCCATCATCCTGTACGTGCCCGGCTGCCCGCCCAAGCCCGAGGCCATGATCGACGCAGCCGTTAAAGGGATGGCCTACCTCAAGACACTGGGCAAGCCCGCCGCCAAGGCCTCGGGCAAGGCGTGAGGAGATTTGCAGTATGACGACAGTACCGACGCAAGAAGGAATCACGCTGACGGGATTCGTCGGCGAGGTCATTAAGCGACTGGGACGGCTGGTGGTGGACGTGCAGCAGTGCCAAGCGCGGCGGGGCATCGTCCGGATCGACCCGGACGCGACCGTGGAGGCGGCGCGGCAGCTTCTCGCCATGCCGGGCTCGCGCCTAGCCACGGCCACCGGCATCGAGGTCCGCGACGGCATCGACATCCTGTACCATTGGTGCTTCGAGCCGCCGGGCGTGGTGCTGACGGTCAAGGTCCTGGCCGCCCGGCCGGAGCTGGCCATCGACTCGATCGCGCCGGTCGTTCCCGCGGCCAACTGGATCGAGCGGGAGATGCACGACCTGCTAGGCGCGCAGTTCCGCAACCACCCGGACATGCGGCGGCTGATGCTGGACGATTCCTGGCCGCAAGGGCGTGCACCCGCTGCGGAAGGAGTTCGACCAGGTTCTGGACCGCCCGCCGCTGCCCAGCGGTCCGCCGGTGGCGCCGGGTGCCGAAGGGGGGAACAATAAATGAGTCATCGAACTGTCGTCAGCATCGGCCCGTTCCACCCGCTCCAGGAGGAGCCGGAGTTCTTCCAGCTCTACGTGGAGGGCGAGACCGTGGTGGACGTGGACGTGCGACTCTCCTACAACCACCGCGGCATCGAGAAGCTCAACGAGTCCAAGACCTTCGACCAGGTGCCCTTCGTGGTGGAGCGGGTCTGCGGCATCTGCTCGGCCAGCCACCCGCTGGCGTACATCCAGGCGGTGGAGGAGATCGCCGATGTCCAGGTGCCCCCGCGGGCGCTGTACCTGCGGACCATCGTCAACGAGCTGGAGCGGATGCACTCGCACCTGCTGTGGGTGGGCCTGGCCGGGCACTTCCTGGGCTACAACACGGTGTTCATGTGGGCCTGGAAGTACCGCGAGCCGGTCATGGAGGCCCTGGAGGTCGTCACGGGCAGCCGCGTCAACTACGCCAACTGCAAGATCGGCGGCGTGCGGCGAGACATGACGGCCGAGCAGCTCCAGCAGATCGACCGCGTGTGCGTGGACCTGGTCGGGCCGCTGGACATGCTCACCAAGGCGGTGCTGGACGATCCGGTCCTGCACGCGCGGCTGAAGAACGTGGGCGTGCTCACGCCCGCCGACGCCAAGGCCTACGGCGCCGCTGGGCCCGACCGCGCGCGGCAGCGGCGTGCGCGATCGACGTGCGCCGCGACGACCCGTACGCCGCCTACGATCGGCTCGACTGGAAGGTCATCACCGCGCCCGACGGCGACGTGTTCTCCAAGGCGGTCGTGAGGCTGCTGGAGTGCTTTGAGTCGGCCAAGATGATCCGCCAGTGCGTTCGGGAGATCCCCGGCGGTGAGATCGACGCCAAGGTGGAGGCGATCCCGCCGGGCGAGGGCGTGGGGCACGTGGAGGCCCCGCGCGGCGAGACGTTCCACTACGTCCGCAGCGACGGGTCCAACCGGCCCGTCCGCCACAAGATCCGCGCGCCCAGCTACGTGAACATCCCGACGTTCAAGGCCTCGTGCATCGGGCTGCAGATTCCCGACGTGGCCATCACGCTGGCGAGCGTCGACCCGTGCTATTCGTGCACGGAGCGGATGGGCGTCGTCCTGGACGCCGCGACGCGCAAGCCGCTGTATGACTTCGCCGAACTGGTGAGGCTCTCGCAGCTCAAGACGCGAGCAGATGCGGAAGGATTGGTAGGCCTTATGGGGCCGATACTCCAAATCGTCGAAGACCCGCTGGTCTGCCCGATCGTCATCCCGCTGCTGGCGGGGGCGATCGCCTATCTCGCTGTCGCGCTGGTGGCGTCGGTGTGCAAGGTACTGGCCCTGGTGGCGACGGTGTCGGTGGCCTTGCCCAGGGCGTCCTGCTCGTGCGGCTCTCGGGAACGCCGACGTTCCGCTGGCTGTGGGCGTCGCTGCCCGGGGGTCTGCAATTGACGGTGGACCTGGCCAGGACCCCCCTGGGCATGGTCGTGCTGCTAGGCTCGGCGGGTTTCGCCCTGCTGATCTGCATCTACAGCCTGAGGGCGATGGCCGGGCATCGCTGGGAAGGCAAGTTCTACGCCTATGTGACCTGGGCCCTGGCCGGGGCGGCGATCGTGGCGGTGGCGGACAACCTCCTGGTGCTGCTGGTCGGGTGGGAGCTGGTGACGCTCATGCTGTTCCTGCTGATCAACCTGGGTACCGGTGAGGCGCGGGCTGGGGCGGCCAAGGCCTACGGGGTGCTGGGTTTTGCCGACGCGTGCCTGCTGCTGGCCGTGGCGCTGCTGGTGGCCCGGCCGGGCGGGATGGAGAACCTTTCCCTGTCGCGCGGTCCCGTGGCGGTCGGGTCTCTGGGGGCTGTCGGGTACGTCGTCTACGCCTTGATCCTGGTGGCGGCCCTGGCCAAGGCCGGGGCCATCCCGCTGCACTCCTGGATTCCCGCTATCGCCGAGGACGCGCCCACGCCCGTCATGGCCTTCCTGCCGGCGGCGGTGGACAAGCTGCTGGGCATCTACCTGCTGGCCGTGTTGACCCTGCGGATGTTCCAGCCGGACTGGACGATGCAGGTGGTGCTGATGTGCGTCGGGGCGGTGACGATCCTTGCGGCCGTGCTGATGGCCATGATGCAGCACAACCTCAAGAAGCTCCTGTCCTTCCACGCCGTCAGCCAGGTCGGCTACATGGTGCTGGGCGTGGGCACGGGGACGACGATCGGCGTGATCGGCGGGCTGTTCCACATGGTCAACCACGCCATCTACAAGTCCGACCTTGTTCCTGATGAGCGGCAACGTTGGCAGGGCTTGCGGCAGCGATGAGATAGAGGACATGGGCGGGCTGGCGCGGCGCTGCCGGTGACGTTTGTCTGCGGGATGATCGCGGCGGCGGCGATCTCCGGCGTGCCGCCCTTCAACGGGTTCGTCAGCAAGTGGCTCATCTATCAGGGCACGCTGGAGGTCGGTTCTCGCGGCCTGGCGACGGTCTTGCTGCTGGCGGCCGTGTTCGGCAGCGCCTTGACGCTGGCCAGCTTCGTCAAGGTGATCTACTCGGCGTTCCTGTCGCCTGCTCCCAGGCTGGCGGCCCAGCGGATTGGAAGGCAGCGGGAAAGCTTCCTGATGGCTCTGCCGATGGTCGTCCTGGCTGGGGCATGCGTGCTGCTGGGGCTGTGGCCCCAACTGATCACTGACGGTGTTCTCATACCGGCCCTGTCTTCGGTTCCCACCACCGGCCAGAGTCTCTCGGCCGTGGGAGGAACTCGCGCACCGGAACGCTGGGTCTATGGAACCCCACCCAGGCCACCGGGTTGATCCTCATCGGACTGTTCCTGGGGGTGGCTCTGCAATGGGTGGCTACGCTGGGGCGGAAGGTCCGCGTGGTGCGGCCCTTCCTGGGTGGGGAGGTGCCCGCCGCGGCTGACGACCGCTTCCGCATGCCCGGAACGCAGTTCTACGAGACGATGAACCGCATCCCGGTCCTGCGGGCCCTTCTGAAGCACGGTCAGGCAGGGGCGATGGACCCGTACCGCTGGTTGGGACGGTACGGTCACGGAGTGGTCGAAATCCTGCGCGCCCGTCACACCGGGTTGCTCAGTCTGTACGTGACCTGGTGGTGGTGGGCCTTTCGGTGACGTTGGTGTATCTGCTGGTGGCGAGGTGAGGTGACGCCCATGGGCATTGAGGTCCTGATTGTCGCCTTGATCGTCTTCATGCTGATCGCGGCCTTGATCGCCGTGGAGACGGCCGACCTGCTGAGCGCCGTGATCGCGGTCGGGGCGGCCGGATTTGCCCTCAGCGCGATCGATCTGCTGCTGGGAGCCCCTGATTTGGCTATCACCCAAGTGGTCGTCGAGATCATCTCGCTGGTGGTCCTGGTGCGGCTGGTCGTCACACGGACGGATACCTCCGCCACCCGTCCCGCCGACGTCCTGCGGACGGGCGTGGCGCTGCTGGCGGCGGGGGTCATGCTGGCGGTGGTGTTCGTGGCCTTCGGGGGTGCTTCCGACCGGGGCGTGGTGCCGCCTTTCGGCCAGCCCGTTCTGACGCACCGGCCCGACGATCCGATCCCTCCCGGCGTGGGCAAGGACTACCTGGCCCGCACCGCCGAGGAGATCGGGGCGGCCAACACCGTCATGAGCGTGGTGCTGGACTATCGAGGGTACGACACGCTGGGGGAGGCGACGGTGATCTTCGTCTCGATCATCGGGGCCTACGCCATGTTGCGAACACAGGGACGCCGAAAGGAGAAGCTGCCGTGAAGACCGGCGACGGAATGACCCTCATCGTGAAGAACGTCACGCGACTGGTGAGCGGCTTCATCGCCGTCTTCGGCATCTACGTCGCGATGACGGGGCACCTGGGTCCCGGCGGCGGGTTTGCCGGCGGGGTCATCCTGGCTGCCTCCGGCGTGCTGATCGTCCTGGCCTTCGGCGGCAAGACCGCCCGCAAGTTCATCACCGAGTCGACCTGCCACGTGGCCGACGCCGCCGGGGCCTTCGGATTCCTGGCTGTGGCGCTGTGCGGTTTCTTCGCGGGCAGCTTCTTCGCCCGGTTCATCCCGATCGGACGGCTGCACCATCTGGCCTCCGGCGGCACGCTGCCGCTGTCCAACCTGGCCATCATGGTGAAGGTGGCCGCCGGGTTGGTCGGCGTCTTCATCGCCCTGACGGGCTTTGGGCGAGTGCTTTTGGAAAAAAAGCCCCCCGACCGGCCGGGGCAAGGGCCCATGCCCTTTGAGGAGTGAGAACGATGGGAATCGCCATCTACGTCCTGGCGTTCGCGGTGCTCCTGGTGGGGTTGTACGCGATCATCGCCAAGAAGAACCTGATCAAGATCATCCTGGGTGCGGCCATTCTGGACTACGCGCTGAACATGCTCCTGGTGCTGGTCGGATACCGCCAGGGCGGCGGACCGCCGATCCTTGCTCCCCGCGCCTCGGTGGCGGACCTGGCCCGCACGGGCGTGGATCCCCTCCCGCAGGCGTTGGTGCTGACCAGCATCGTGATCGGGCTGGGCATCACGGCCTTGATGGTCGCGATGGCCCTTCGGCTGCACGAGAAATACGGTACGTTTGACGTCGAAGCGATGCGAAAGCTGCGAGGCTAGCGATGAGATTTGGGCAAACGCTTGTCCCGTTGATGGTGGCCGTGCCGCTGGGCGCGGGCTTTGCGATCGTCGCGATGGCCCACATGCGCGGCCTGAAACGCCTGGTGGCCGCCTGCTGTGTGGCCGGAGTGCTGGCCTGTCTGGTCATGGCGCTGGTGCTGCTGGGAGGCGGCACGGTCCATGTCTACGTCGGCGGCTGGGGGCCACCGCACACGCTGGGCATCGAGATGGTCTGCGACGGGCTGGCCAAGCTCATGCTGGTGACCATCAACCTGGTGGCCCTGGCGTCGGTCGTTTTTGCGACCGCCTACATGCGCCGCTTCACGAGGGTGTGGCTGTTCTACGCGCTGTTCTCGCTGATGACCGCGGCCATGAACGGCGTGGTCCTGGCGGGCGACCTGTTCAACCTGTTCGTGTTCCTGGAGGTGGCCGCCATCGCCTCCTACGCCCTGGTGGCCTTTGGGTGCGAGGCGGAGGAACTGGAAGCCGCCTTCAAGTACGCCGTCCTGGGCACGGTCGGATCGGCCTTCGTCCTGCTGGGCGTAGCGGTCCTGTACGCCCTGACGGGGCAGTTGAACATGGCCAAGGTGGCGGCGCTGCTGCCGAAGGTCGGCCTTTCCGGGCCGGGCGTCCTGCTGGGAGCCGGCGCCCTGATGGTCGGGCTGGCGCTGAAGGCGGCGATGGTCCCGTTCCACGCCTGGCTGCCGGACGCCCATCCGTCCGCCCCGGCGCCGATCTCCGCCATGCTCTCGGGCGTGCTTGATCAAGGCCTCCGGCGTGTACGCCCTGGCGCGCGTGGTCTTCAACGTGCTCGGCGGGGGGAGCCACTATGCCACGATCCTGATCGTCCTGGGCGGCGTGTCCATGCTGGTGGGCGTGCTGCTGGCGGTCGGGCAGTGGGACTTCAAGCGGTTGCTAGCCTACCACAGCATCTCGCAGATGGGCTACGTGCTCCTGGCACTGGGCGTGGGAGCCCAGGTGGCCGGGTCTGGAGGCGACTGCCGGCATCGCCGTCCCTGTGCGTGTTCGGCGGGCTGTATCACCTGTTCAACCATGCCACGTTCAAGAGCCTGCTGTTCCTGTCTTCCGGTTCCATCGAGCAGCAGACCGGCACGCGCCAGCTGAAGGAGCTGGGCGGGCTGGCGCGGCGGATGCCCGTCACCAGCTTCGGCTGCCGCGTCGGGGCGCTGAGCATCGCGGGAGTGCCCCCGTTCAACGGGTTTTTCTCCAAGCTGATCATCATCGTGGCTCTGGCCCTGGCCGGTCGGCCCGTGCTGGCGGCCCTGGCGGCGCTGGTGGCGCTGGTGACGCTGCTGAGCTTCGTGAAGGTGCAGCGATACGCCCTGGAGGGCGAGCCTGCAGCAATGGCCGCCGGCGCCGAGAGGCGCCGGTGGCGATGGGCACGGCCATGATGGTGCTGGCGGTCGTGTGCCTGCTGAGCGGCGTGGCGATGGTCCCCCTGTGGCAGCACCTCTTTGAGCCCGCCGGAGAGGCGCTGCTGGGGGGCGTCGGGAAACTGCTGAGCGACGGGAGTTTCACCATGAGATGGTTCCTGTGCTTGCTGGCGGTCTTTGTGCTGTGGATGCTGCTGTTCTGGTCGGTGGAGCTGGCGGTGATCGGGACGGGGGTGTTCTTCGCCCTGATCATCGGCACGCTGCTGGGCGACATCTACCCCGAGGGCCTGGCGAAGATGTTCACCCCCCGGCGGTGGTTCTGGTTCCTGGTCTACCTGCCGGTCTTCCTGTACTACTGCGTGCGCGCGAACATCGACGTGATGCTTCGCGTCCTGCACCCCGACCTGCCCATCCGTCCGGGGATCGTCCGCATCCGCACCACGCTGAAGAGCGAGATGGCCAAGACCTTCCTGGCCAACAGCATCACGCTGACTCCCGGCACGCTGGTGATGGACATCGACGGGCAGGACCTTTACATCCACTGGATCTACGTGCGGGAGGGCGACGTGGCGCAGCGCACGGCCGAGATATGCGGCGTCTTTGAGCCGCCTCCTGCGGAGGATCTTCGAATGAGCTCCATGGGCCCTTTCGGAGAGATTGCGTTCGCGGTGCTGATTCTGTCTTCGGTGCTGTGCCTGCATCGGATCGGCCGGGGACCGACGGCACCGGACCGGGCCATCGCCATCGACATCCTGGGGACGCTGGTGGTGGGCTTCTGCTGCGTCATGGCCCTGTGGACCGGCCTGGAGTACTACATCAACATCGCCATCGCCTGGGCGTTGATCAGCTTCGTGGGCACGCTCGCCCTGGCCAAGTACCTGGAAGGCAGGCCCTACGATGATTGACACGGTTGCCTACAGCCTGGTCGGCGTGGGATTGGCGTTTGACCTGTTCGGCTGCATCGGTCTGGTCCGCCTGCCGGACGTGTACAACCGGGCCCAGGCGGCGACCAAGTGTGTCACCCTCGGCACGTGCATGATCCTGGCCGGCGTGGCGTGCCTAGCCTTCGGGAGGGCGGACGTTCTCGATGGGCATCAAGGCCGTTCTGTGCGCGGCCTTCGTACTCCTGACCAACCCCGTGGCCGCCCACGCCATCTGCCGCGGGGCCTACCTCTCCGGGATTCGTTTGTGGACCGAAAGCGTCGAGGACGCCTTCGCCGAGCGGGCCGACCAGATCCGCAAGGACCGGGCTACCCGCACTGACGCCCCGGTGACCCGGACGAGCAAAGGATCCGTGGACCATGAAGAAGCCTAAGCTCCGCGAACTCAAAGAAGCCCTAAAGGCCGCGTTTTCCCGCCCGTTCACCTCGGCACTACCCGTTCCGAGCCGCACACCCCGCCGGACGGGATTCCGAGGCAAGCCGGAGTTCAACGCCGATGAGTGCATCGGCTGCGGGGCCTGCGCGGAGGTGCTGCCCGGCCCTGTCCATCACCGTGACCGACGATACCGCTGCTGACCCGCCGACGCGCACGCTCGTGCATCGGTGGGACAAGTGCGTCTTCTGCGGACAGTGCGAACTGAATTGCCCCACCAAAGAGGGCATTCGGCTTACCAAAGAATATGAATTAGCCACGATGGACCGCTCCTCCTGCACCCAGAGCGTCTCACACGACCTGGTGGTCTGCGAAGTCTGCGGCCAGATCGTGGCGCGCGAAAACACCTGCTGTGGGTAGCCCGGCAACTGGGCGCCAAGGCCTACGCCAACCCCACGTTGTTCGTCCTGGCCGACGCCGGCATGAAGTTCGCCGTGAAGGACGCCGGCCGGACCGCCGAACCGGCCCTAGCCCGCAACGACCTGTTGCGCGTGATGTGCCCCACGTGCCGCCGGACCATGGTCATCCGCGAACTGTGGGGCGAGTAAGGGCATGGCCGGCACCGAGGAACACACGGGGGCATTCCCGGCCGCCGAAGGCCCGCACGGGGGCATACAGACTATCGAGCATCTTGTAGAACATTTGTCGGCGTTTATCACCCCCTCCACGGTCATTGTGTGTATTGGCAATGAATTGTGCGGAGACGACGGCGCCGGTCCCGCCGTAGCCCGGGCATTGACTGGGGCGGTTCCCTGGGAAGTCATCGACACCCAAACGGTGCCGGAGAGTTTTCTGATGAAGATCGTCCAGCGTCGTCCCGAGTCGGTCTTCCTGATTGACGCTGTGGACCTGGGTGCCTCTGCCGGAGCGGTCGATTTTCTCGAGCCTACCCAGATTTCCGGACAAGGCCCCAGCACGCACGGGCCGGCCCCGTTGGCCTTCCTGGAGTTGCTGCACATGATGCATCCCTGCCGCGCAGCCGTCCTGGCGATCCAGCCCAAACAAACGAATCCGGGGCAACCTCTCAGCCCGCCGGTGGCCCAGGCCGTGGCGATGGTCATCGAGGGGTTCAAGACGTTGGCCGCCCGAACGGGCAATCCCAGGGCGCTCTAAGGCAGGTCGCCCTTGCGGCGCAATGGGAGATGCACGACGAAGACCGTGCCCCCCTCGTCCTGTGAAGAGAACTCGATCCGCCCCTGGTGCAGCTCCACGATCCGCCGGGTAATGGCCAGCCCCAGGCCGCTGCCCTCCGGCAGCAGCCGCCGGGCCTTGGGGTCGCGGAAGAATTCTTCGAAGATGCCGTCGCGTTCCTCGGGGCTGATCCCGATTCCCGTGTCCGAGACAGTCAGTACGGCCTCCTGGCGATCCGCAACCAGGCGCACCTCGGCCTTGCCGCCGGACGGCGTGTACTGGATGGCGTTGGAGACCAGGTTGGTCACGACCTCGCTGAGCAGTTCCTCATCGCCTTCCAATTCGACGAGCTCGGTCGTGCAGGTCAAGGACACGCCCCCGCCGGCTGCGCGCTGGCGGAAGAGCTCCACGGTGGCCTGCACCACCGCGTCCAGCCGGAGCCGCCGAATGCGGAGAAAGCTGTGGGCGGACCGTATCCTGGAGTAGTGCCGCAGATCGTCTACGAGCTGCATCAACCCGCGCAGCCGGTGTTGGGCGCGGGCCATCATCCGACGGTGCTCCGGGTCCAGGACGGCGGCCGTGTGCTCGATCGTCCCCAGGATGCTGTGAATCGCTGATAGCGGTGCCCGCATCTCATGGCCGGCCTTGCGCATGAAGAAGCTCTTGGACTCGTCGGCCTGGCGCAGGAACAGGTACGCCTCTTCCAGGTCCGCCTCGCGGCCTCGCAGTTGGCGGGAGATGGACGAGGCCGCGAACACGATCGCGAAGATCGTCAGCGTCAGCGCCGCGGTCACCTCCAGCACGTACATGGGATCGGCGTACAGGACGGTGGTCTTCCCCTGCCACACCAGGTGCACGTGGGGAAGCATCCCTTGCAGCTCTCCCCAGGCCAGGGCATGAATCAGGAGCACGGCTGCACCGGCCACCGGGTAGGTCAACCCCCGCGGCAGCAGCTCCGTGGCCACGACCAGAGGCATCAACACCAGGATGATGAAGAAGTTCTCCACGCCGCCGGTGTAATGGGCCAGCACGCAGGCGGCGATCATGTCGCAGACCAACTGCGCCATGGCCAGCTCGTAGATCAGCCGGCGCGTGACCTTCCCGACGGCCTGAAAGACGTGCACGGCGAACGTGAACACCGCGTTGTACAGGAACACGCCCAGGACCGCGTACACGGCCGGGGTCATGGTCTCTGCGCCATCGACCCGGAACCGCACACCCAATACGAACCAGCTCAGCAACAGGCCAAACAGGGCCAGGCCCCCCATCGTCCACCGCACGCGGATGAACCAGCCCAGGCGATACAGCAGCTCCCGGTCGGTGATGCTCAGGCTTCCATGATCCGCTGTCATAGGACCGGTTCCTTGCACTGTTACAGAGTACCTGCAGAGGTTGTTGCGGCCCAGTTCACGGCAAGGATTCTTGATTCATCTTCTCGAAAGTGAGGCTTGAGTCAAGCAGGAGTGGGCTTGTCGAACTCCGTCAAGGGAGTGTTGTTGCAGAGGACGGTTGGAGGCCCAAGGCAAATCCTGGAGATGCCCATCGCGAGACGAGCAGAGCAATCCCAAGTGCCTTGGCGAGTCGCGAAAGGTGCTACCATGAGAACCGTTCTCCTGATCGATGATGACGCGGATCTGGCCGAGGCGTGCAAGTTGGCGCTGGCCCGGCGCGGATACGAGGGGAGGCCAGCCTGTTCCGCTGCAGAGGCGCGACTTCCTCAAGAGCAACCGGCCGGAGGCCATCGTGCTTGGCGTCATGATGGTGACCAAGAGAGTCGGATTCGATCTGGCTAGGAGACCCACAGCAGGTTTCCCAGATTGCCCGTGATCCTTCTCGGCAGTGTGCATTGAACTGTGTTGCTGTTCATCGGGTTTTGGGCCGGGGAAAACCTGGCTTCCGCTGGTGGAGTTCCTGGACAAGCCGGTGGACCCACCGCGCTAGTCCGGGAACTGGACCCCATGCTAGTCCAGTGATTCGGGGATCAGCGGGGCATCGCAGTCATCGCTGATCGGATGGAACAGCAAGAGGTTTGATCCGAGATTTCGTAGACCGCCAAGATACTCACGGGGCATAGCTAATGCCCAACGACCAGGCGGACTGGATCATCGTCCGCGACACCCACCTCTGATCAACCGGCGCCAGTTCAAACTGGCCGAGGACTGATCCAAATACGGGCACACTTCCTCGGGGCACCGAAGGCAAAGCGGGAGGTTTTCGACCTATCGGGTGTGGAAGGGTCAAAGAAGACGGTTCATCCTCTTGGGCCTGATGAGAGCGACTGCTTGAGATACCGATTAACCAGAAACTGACCAACTCGGTGCAGAATGAACCCCAACAAGCAGAAAGGCCAAGCTCGTAACTACCTGGCCCTTCCGGCCTTCCGTCAACGAGGCCGACGGGGGTCGAACCCGCAACCACCGGATCGACAGTCCAAGACGTGGCTTGCAAGACCAGTCCAGAAAAGTACTTGCAACGCGATTTTCAAGGAAAAACGAGAGTTCCAAGTGGTTGGCAAGTCACTTAGTACTTGATAACAAGTCACCACCATGTGACGACTGACCAACTCAGTGACCAACCTCTTAACTAAGCAGCAAAGGGTTTTCAGCCTTTGCCAGGGGTTCTGATGCCTAGCCTTGGAGTGGATGCTGCTTGTGGTTTAGTGGACAGGATGGCGCCGGGAACCCACTCAAAGTGGTGATGATCGGGCGTTGGGTATGACAATGGTGGCCTGAGTTCCCTGCCCGAGTTGGCTAGACAATTCGACCTTGGCGCCCAGGCGCTCGGCCGCGTGCTTGACGATGGCCAAGCCTAGCCCCGTGCCGCGGACTTTGGTGTCACCGCTACGGGCGGCGTCGCCCTGATAGAATCGCTCAAAGACGTGTGGCAAGTCCTGCGGCCGGATGCCGCAACCGGTGTCGCTGACGATGACGCGCAGGCCGCCAGCGGCGGGCTCAAAGGCACAGTTCACACGTCCGCCGGCGGGCGTGAACTTGACGGCGTTGTCCAGGAGGTTGCGGAGGATCATCTCCAGCAGCTTGCGGTCGGTGCGGACGCTCCGGTCCGGCTGGGGCGTCGTCACCGCCAGGTGAACTCCTTTGTCTCCGGCTGCGGCGGCAAACTGCGATTGGACCCAGCGGCCGAGATCGCCGGCGGTTGCATCTGCCAGTTGCAGAGGGAACTGGACCGCCTCGACCCTGTGCAGGTCCAGTAGGTCCTGGGTCATGTCCTCCAGGCGCGCCACGTGGCGGTCGAGAATGCCCGTCAGCTTGAGCAGTTCCTGCCGATCGGCGGGATCGGCCGAGGTCAGCGAATCCACCGCGGCCCGGATGGTCGCCAGCGGCGTGCGCAGCTCGTGCGAGGCGTTGGCGACGAACTGGGCCTTCATGGCGGCCGCGTCCACCAGATCGGTCACGTCGCGGATCACCAGCAGGTGGTGAATGCTGGAGGCGCCGGAGGCACCCGGGCCACGTGGACTTCGATATGGCGGCGTCCGTGACCCAGGTCGATCTCGAACTGAACACGGGGTGAGCATGTCGGAGGAGGCGGCCTGCTCATAGAAGCTCAGAATCTCCAGCACCGGCAGCACCGATTGGATGATGCTTGCCGATGGCCTGGTCGGTGTCGGTGCCACGCCAGGCGTCCGGCGAGCCTGGTTCATCAGGACGACGCGGTCCGTCGATATCGGTGGCGATGACGCCCTCGTGGAGGTTGGTCAGCACGGCCTGGAAGTTCTGGTGCTGGGCGGCGATTTGCCCCAGGTACTTGCCCAGGTTGTCGCGCATCTCGTTGAGCGATACGGCCAGGTCGCCCAGCCTTCCCTTGTCGCGAAGGGAGGCCGTGCGGGACAGGTCGCCGGAGGCGATCTGCTTGGCAGCGCGGCTGATCCGCCGCAGCGGGGCGTACCAGATCCAACTTGCCAGCAGGCCCAGCAGCACGGCCGCCACCGTGCCCGTCGCCACGGACCACAAGATCGCGTTTCGCAACGTCGTCTCGCCCTCGGCGATAGTCTTGATCGGCATGGCCAGCCGCACGGCAGCGACCGTGCGACCTTCGTGGTTCAGCGGCAGTGCGATGTAGCGATAGGACACGCTGGTCGTGCCGCTCTGTCGCGTGTTGGTGCCCTCGTGACCCTCCAGCGCCGCCAATACCTCCGGCCGGTCTGGCGTGCGATGGTTGACCATCGTCGCCGGATCGGCGTCGCTGTCGCCCAGGACCCTCCCGTCGGCGGCTATCACGGTCAGGCGCACGGAGCGGTCTGGGAACAGCGTTTTACAGATGCGGTCCACCTGCGCCTGCTCCAGCGGCCAGAGCGCGCGGAAATGCTCGGCGGCAACGTGCACCAGGCGGTTCTGGTTGGCTTGGGCGTCGGCCTGGTAGTTGGCGTCCAGGCGGCGATAGGTGAACATCCCCACCACGGCCAGGATGACGACCATAACCAGCAGGTTATCGAGGAACAGCTTGACGAATGTGCTACGAGGCTTCATCGCCTGTCGCCTCGACCTCCAACCGGTAGCCCACGCCGCGGACGGTCCGGATGCAGCCGCGAGCCTTACCGAGTTTCCGCCGCAGCGAGGTCATGTGCACGTCGATGGTGCGGTCGGTGACGATTGCGTCCAGGCCCATGGCTTGGTCCATGAGCTGGTTGCGGGTAAGCACACGCCCCTTGGCCGCGGCTAAAGCTGTCAGGAGCTTGAACTCCGTGAGAGTCAACGAGACGGCCTCGCCGTCGACCTCGACCATGTGGCGGTCCTGGTCGATCAGCAACGGCCCGACCTTCAGGGCGCCGCCGGTTGGCCGTGACGTTGCGGCCCGGCGCAGCAGGGCGTCGATCCTGGCCACCAGTACCGACATGCTGAACGGCTTGGTAACATAATCGTCGGCCCCGAACTTCAGCCCCACGACGATGTCGCTCTCCTCGCTCTTGGCCGTGAGCATGAGGATCGGCACGGTGGCCGTTCGGGGGTCCTCCCGCATCCGCCGGGCAATCTCCGTGCCGCTGATCCCCGGCAGCATGAGGTCCAGAATGGCCAGGTCCGGGGGGTCGCAGCGGATAGCTTCCCACCCGGCCGTTCCGTCGGCGGTCACATCGACCTTGTACCCCTCTTTCCGCAGCCGACCGGCCACCAGGTCGGCCATGTCCCGCTCATCTTCAACGAGGATGATGCGCTTCTGCGCCATTGCCTGGATTCTACAGACGGCCTCACCCCCGCTGCAACCAAACCCCTGGAACTAGCGCAGTCTTAACACTACGGCAAGAACTCCTTAGCGCGGAGGGAGGATGATGCAGGCAGGGAACAACGCAACGGTTGCCTAGCTCGGCAAATGAAGGAGAAGAATGATGATTCGCAAGAAGATGGTCGGTCTGCTCGCTGTGGCGTTTCTGGTGGTGGTCGGGTCGGCCGCGTACCTGGCTCAAGCCCAAGATGCCAAGGCACCGGCGCCCGCCAGGCCCATGACGCTCCAGATCGAGGGTTCCACGACGGTCGGGCCGATCGCGGATGAGTTCACCGAGGCGTTCAAGAAGCTGCACCCGGACATCACGATCACGGTCAAGAAGACCGGCAGCGGCGACGGGGCAGCGGCGCTGATCGACGGCCGGTGCCAGATCGCCACCATGAGCCGCTTCATGAAGCCGGAGGAGTTCAAGAAGGCGGTGGAGAAGGGCGTGATGCCCGTCGCCCACGCCATCGCCCTGGACGGCGTCTGCGTGATTGTGCACCCCTCCAACCCGGTGGCAGGCCTGACGGTCCAGCAGGTCCAGGACATCTACACCGGCAAGATCACCAACTGGAAGGAGCTGGGCGGGGCGGACACGCCCATCGTGGTCATCAGCCGCGACACCTCCTCCGGCACCTACGAGTGCTTCAGCCACATCGTTATGGGCAAGGAGAAGATGGCCCAGACGGTCGAGTACGTGAACTCCAATCCGCAGGCCCACAGCCGCGTGGCCACGACCACCGGGGCGATCGGGTACGTGGGGCTGGGCTTCGTGGACGACAAGGTCAAGGCGCTGAACTGTCAACGGCGTGATCCCCAACAAGAAGACGATCACCACCGGCCAGTACCCAATCAGCCGGCCGCTGTTCCTGTTCACCAACGGCTACCCGGAGCTGGGCTCCAACGCGTACGCCTTCTGCACGTTCTACCTCACCGAAAAGGGTCAGGAGATCATCGAGGCCAAGGGCTTCATCCCCATGACCAGCTACTAGCGGCATGCCCGAGGCGACATGACGAATGTAGGCAACAATCAGGCGAGCGGCTGAGTTCTCTCGGCCGCTGCTGCTGACGCCGGCCCAGGACTGGGTCGGTTGGCTTGTTCGCAAGGCCGGCCGGACTGTGCTGCTGGCGATCACGGCCACGTCTGTTCTGGCCGTGGGTCTGATCCTCGTCTTCATCGTCCGCGAGGCTTGGCCGTTCCTTCGCGACCGCAGCCTGGGCGAGGCATTGGGTAGCACGCAGTGGTACCCCCAGGCCGCCGGCGGCCGCGAGCAGTTCGGGATGCTGGCCTTGTCTTCGGGTCGCTCTACGTCACGGCCGGGGCGATGGTCTTGGCCGTGCCGACGGGCATCCTGGCGGCCGTCGTCCTCAGCGACATCGCTCCCTTCAGCGTCCGCCAGGCCGTCAAGCCCATCATCGAGCTCCTGGCGGCCATACCGTCGGTGGCCTATGGCTTCTTCGCGGTGCTGGTCCTGGCGCCGCTGCTCCAGGACCGCCTTGGGACTGACCACCGGCACCAATGCACTGAACGCCTCGGTCATGCTGGCCATCATGGCCATCCCCACCATCGTCAGCGTGGCCGAGGATTCCCTCTGGGCCGTCGGCCGCGAACTGCGCGAGGCCTCCTACGCCTGCGGCGCCACCAGGGCCGAGACGTTAGTGAAAGTGGTCATCCCCGCCGCCCACAACGGCATCTTCGCCGCCGTCATCCTGGGGATGATGCGGGCCATCGGCGAGACCATGCTGGTGTGGATGGCCTCGGGCAACGCCTGCCGGATTCCCTCGCCCTGGTGGGACTTGACGCAATCGGTGCGGACCATGACGGCCACCATCGCCGGCGAGATGGGCGAAACGCCCAAGGGATCGGTGCACTATTCGGCCCTGTTTGTCGTGGGATTCATGCTCCTGGCGGTTTCGATGGGCGCGAACCTGGTCACGGAAGTCCTGTTGCTCCGGGCCCGACGCAGCTCGGGAGGGCGGACATGAGCATCGCGGCCAGACAATGGTTGAACCGGCTGTTCACCGTCGCGGCGCTGCTGTCGGTGGTGTTCATCGTGGCGGCCCTGGTGGGCATCCTGTTGCCGATGGTCTGGCGAGGGGGCAGTGCGGTTGTCTTCCGCGGGACGGTGGAGTTCCGCAAGATGCAGCTTGAGCAGTTCGGGCGTGGCGATATGAAGGCCGTGCGCGCGGAGTGGGAGCAGGCTGCTCGTCTGCGGCAGCGGGCCTGGGACATCCTGGATCGTTTCGCCGCCGGACTGGACACCTCGGACCTGGAGACAAAGGTCCGCCAGATTCACCGCGACCTGGGCGACCAGCTTGCCAACCGCGACCTGCCCCGCCAGGAGCTAGCCGCACTTCGGTCATTGTCGCGGCAACTCCGCGACGACCTGCTGGCGGCCCTGGAGTCTCGGGACAAGGCCGAGGCATCCGCCCACCTTCAGTTGGTCTTGGGTCACGCCGACGATCCGCTTCTGGCGGACACATTGGCGGCCGGGTACTTCGAGGTGGCCCGCCGCTACGAGAAGACCTTGGAGACGGTGGACCTCTCCCGCCGCGCCGAGTACGCCCAAGGCATTCAGGAGGTGGCAGCGTCGCTGCGGGACCTGCTGGGCCCCAGGCCCGGCGAGCGTCTGCCGGCTATCGTGATGGAGCAGTACGGCGCCACGCGTTGGGACCAGGCGACCCAGCACCTAAACCGCCTGCTGTGGGCCGAGCAGTGGGGCCCGGCCGGGCCGGGCCAGCCCCTCCGACGCGTCCTGGTGCCGCGAGAGCGAGCAGTTCGCCGGCACGGAGCTTGCGGAGCTGTTCCCCTTCATCCGCGACAACACCCGCGCCATGCTACTGCCCCGCTGGACGGTGTACTGGCACTACTTCACCGACGACAGCATGGCCGGCCACTACTTCGGCGGCGTGGGGCCGGAGATTCTCGGAACGCTGCTGGTGACGGTCCTGGCCATCGCCTTCGCCCTGCCGGTCGGCGTGATCACGGCCGGGTACCTGGTGGAATGCGCCGCCGATACCCTGCCCACGCGGATGCTCCGCATGGCCGTCAACACGCTGGCGGGCGTGCCCAGCATCGTGTTCGGCCTGTTCGGGTTGGCGTTCTTCGTGATCTACCTGTTGCCCAAGCTGGGCCTGCCTGAAGGCTCCAGCATCATCGCCGGCGCGCTGACCCTGGGGCTGCTGGTGCTGCCGGTCGTGATCCGCGCCAGCGAGGAGGCCATCCGCGCCGTGCCGCAGGCCTATCGTGAGGCGGCCTTGTCGCTGGGCGCCAGCCGATTCCGCTGCTTCATCACGGTGACGCTGCCGGCGGCCCTGCCGGGCATCCTGACGGGGCTGATCCTCAGCATGAGCCGAGCGGCCGGGGAGACCGCCCCGATCCTGTTCACGGCCGCGGTGGCCATGGGGCCGATCCCGACCTCGCTGGCCCAGCCCACGCGGACGCTGGCCTACAGCAGCTACGACATGGCCGTGGGAGACAAGATGGCCGCGCTGGCGCCTCACAACCAGTTCGGCATGGTCACCACGCTGATCGCGATTGTGCTGCTGTTGAACGCTCGCCGCCATCGTGCTGCGAGGCAGGATCTCAAGAAAACTGCGCGGCCAGTGACCACCGCAAAGGACCGAGCTGTGACACAGAACGGGAGTTGGGACATGCTGGAGCTGCAGGACATGGCTGCTCGCACCGGCCGGACGGGTGGGGATGACAAGCCGGCTGAGACACCCATCCGGCAGCCGCAGGACAGACCGGCGGCGGACGCACGCGCCGCCGATCATCCGGGCTGAGAAGTTCAGCCTCTACTACGGCGCCAAGGCCGGCGTGAAGGACATCACGATGGACATCCTGCCGCGGTGCGTCACGGCCATCATCGGCCCCAGCGGCTGCGGCAAGAGCACCTTCCTGCGGAGCATCAACCGCATGAACGACCTGATCCCCGATACCCGCGCCGAGGGCAAGCTGCATCGTCGACGGCGTGGACGTCTACGACCCGCGGATCAACCTGGTCAACCTCCGCCAGCAGGTGGGCATGGTCTTCCAGAAGCCCAACCCCTTCCCCAAGAGCATCTACGACAACGTCGCCTACGGCCCGCGCCTCCAGGGCGTCCGCGGCGAGGAGTTGGACGAGCTGGTGGAGCGATGCCTTCGCGATGCGGCCCTGTGGGACGAGGTCAAGGACTCGCTGCGCAAGTCGGCCCTGGCCCTATCCGGCGGCCAGCAGCAGCGGCTGTGCATCGCCCGCGCCCTGGCCACCCAGCCCGAAGGTGCTCCTGATGGATGAGCCCTGCTCGGCCCTGGACCCCATCGCCACCGCCAAGATCGAGGAACTGATGGTCAGCCTCAAGAGCAACTACACCATCGTGATCGTGACCCACAACATGCAGCAGGCCGCCCGCGTCAGCGAGCGCACGGCCTTCTTCTGCCTGGGCGAACTGATCGAGTACGATGACACCAAGACCATCTTCACCAAGCCGCGGCAGAAGCAGACCGAGGATTACGTCACCGGCCGGTTCGGCTAAGTGGAGTCAACGATGTCGGAATTACAGAGGAAACTGGACAAGCTCACCCTGCGGCTGGAACGGATGGGCCTGCGCGTGGCCCAGGCCGTCGATGCCGCCCTGCGGGCTGTGGCCGAACGCGACATCGCGGCCGGCGAGCAGATAGACCAGGCCGATTCGCAGATCGACCAGGAAGAAGTCGAGATCGAGAAGGAGTGCATCAACCTGCTGGCCCTGCACCAACCCGCGGCCATAGACCTGCGGCGGATCTGCACCGTCATCAAGGTCAACAACGACCTGGAGCGGATTGCGGACATCGCCGCCCGCATCGGCCGGCGGGTCAAACACCTGGTGGCCGGGGGCATTGCCTTGGAAGGCTATGCTGATTACGAACCGATAGTCCAGGCCACCCGAAACATCCTGGGCATGACCGTCCGCATGCTCAATGCCGAAGACCCGGACCTACCGCACCGGGTCATCCAGGCTGACGCCGATCTGGACGCCGCCTATGCCGCCTTCACACGCCAAGTGCTCGACGCCGCTCGCGCCACCACCGACGTGGACGCGGCGCTGACGCTGGTGCTGCTGGCCCGCTCGCTGGAGCGGATCGGCGACCACTGCACCAACATCGCCGAGGATATCTTCTTCCTGAATACCGGCGACATCATCCGCCACACCGACGCGTTCAAGACTCAAGCGGACGAATAGCCGGGTGGGGGCCTTTGGCTAAAACTCCCTCGTTCTCCCTCTCGGTGCCTTCTTGAATGCGGCGCCCTCTGCCTTTAGCGCAACTTTTGCAGGGCTTTCATCATTTCTTTCCATCCCTCCTGGACAATCGATTCCGGTGATTCGCGGCCGCTCGCGTCAGGCGACTATCGGACAGACGTAAGGAAAGGATCTCCTATGGGAAGAGTCAGGAACGTCGTCTTAGGAATGCTGCTGTTGTGTGCCTTGGTCCCATCCTTGGCTGTGGCGGCGGAGGATGAGGAGGACTTCCGGACGACCGTCGAGGCCCTCAAGCAGCGCCTTCGCGACCAGGATCGCCGCATCGCCGAGCTGGAGGCGCGTCAGGCGACCTCCGGGCCGACGACGGTGGAATCCCAGAAGGAACAGATCAAGCAGGTCGTCCGCGAGATGAAGGCCGACACAAAGGAGGGCCTTACCACGCCAAGTTGGCTGGAGGGTCTGAAGTTCGCGGGGGACTTGCGCCTGCGGTATGAGTACAACGGGTTCAACTGGGGTAGCATGGCAGACAGCGAGAAGAAGGACCGCCACCGCGCACGGTACCGCTTGCGCGTTCGGGGTGACCAAGACCTGGCTGGAGGACCAGCTTGAGGTCGGCTTCCGCTTGGCCAGCGGTGAGAACAACGACGCCACGTCCACCAATCAGAGCTTCACCCAGGACTTCTCCAAGAAGCCCGTCTGGATCGACCTGGCCTACGCCAAGTACACCCCCAAGGCTCTCAAAGGTTTCTCGGTCATCGGCGGAAAGATGATCACGCCGTGGATGGTGAACGAGATCTTCCTCGACCGCGACGTGAATCCTGAGGGCTTCTGGGCCGAGTACAAGGCGGCGAAGATGGGTCCGGTCGAGCCCTTTGTGGGGGCAGGTTACTTCATCGTCAACGAGTCGGCCGACGGTGAGGACAGCACTATGTACATCGCCCAGGCCGGTGTGAAGGCCGACATCGCCAAGGACGTCAAGTACACCCTCGCGACGAACTACCAGGAGTGGACAGACTATTCTTCCAGTGGCGCCACCCCGCGCGGCAACGACAGCCCGCTTTCCAGTGTGCCGAGCTTCCGCATCATTAGCCTCAGCAACAACGTGGACTTCCCGGTACTCGGCAGACCCCTGAACGTGTTCGCCGACGTTGCCCACAACTGCGGCGAGGGCGATCCCGCGCACAATTACACCGGCCAGGACAATGCCTACGCCGCCGGCATCAAGTATGGCCAGAACAAAAAGAAGGGCGACTGGTCGCTCAAGTACCGCTACGCCTGGGTCGAGGCCGACTCGCTGCCCGGGCACTTCGTGGACAGCGACTTCGGCTTCGCCAATCGCAAAGGCCATGTCATTGGCGGCGAGTACAACCTGCTGGATAGCCTGACGGTCGGCGTCAACGTCTTCCTGACCCAGCCGGTCTTCTCACCGACGACGACCAGTGGCTCCAGTGCCTACGAGGACAGGACTACGACCCTCCTGGCTGACATCATCTGGAAGTTCTAACCCATGACGCAACCCAAAGCACATCATCAACCGGGACGGCACAAGGGGGTTAGCCGATATGCGTCGTGCCCGATGGCCCGGTCGGCCTGCCCGGAGGGAGGGCCGACCGGCGGCGTCCGGCGCGAGCGTGCCCGAAGCACAAGAAAGGTCCGTTGTTAGCTCAGGAAATCGGTAATACCCGATGGACCGAAGCGACGGAGAAGGATTCTCGCAGGCCATCTGCCGGCTCGCTACTGAAGCGGCTGGTTTGGCGCACCGCCAATGGCTGCCTGCTCGGCGGTCTATTATCCTGGCCGTTGGAGCGGGACTGGGTCGCGGTTGGAGCGGCGGTCGATGCCGCTGGCGAACCTGGGCTGGGAATTCCAGGACGCTACCCTTGCCCATCTCAGTGATCTCCATTGCGGTCCTCTCGTCCGCGAAGAACATCTCCATCGGTACGTCGAGGTCGTCAACGCGCTCGATGTCGATTTCGCCGTCGTGACCGGCGACTTCATCACGACCGCTTCGCGTCGCAACGCCAAGGCCGTCGCCCGAGTACTCCGCCACCTGCGGGTCAAGACGGCCACCCTGGCCTGCCTGGGCAACCACGACTACGGCTTGTGGCACCCTAAAGGCCTGGGCGAGGCCAGGGGCATCGCGGACCTGCTGTCGGACGAATTGGCCGGGGCAGGGATTCTCGTGTTGAGAAACACGTCTCGCGCGTTCTTCCGGGGGGAATCCGTGCTCCAATTCGTGGGTCTGGAGGATTACTGGTCCCGCCGGTATGACCCGCAGGCCGCCTTCGAGCTGGTGGATTGCGATTCGCCGGCCATCGTCTTGGCCCATAATCCCGACGCCGCTCCGCAACTGGCCGCCGTGGGGGCCGATTGGGTCTTGGCCGGTCACACGCACGGCAAGGCGACGCCCGATTCGCGATTCTGGAACGCGGTTTTCCCGACGCGATTCAAGCAGTTCATCGCCGGCCACTATGTGCTGGGGCCTGACAAACACGTGTATGTCAATCGCGGCATCAGCAACGCGTTGCGCGTCCGCCGCGAGCACCGGCCGGAAATCACGTTGTTCACGCTCCACGCCGCCGGTCATTACCGACGGTGGCAGCGTTCGGTAAATCGGAAAGAAGCCGCATGGGTTACCGCATAGCCTGGAGACATCTGGAAAGCGACGAAATCACAGTGGGAAGCTATGTGTTCCCATCACTGGAGGTTGCCAGCGACGTGGCGCGGGCTATGGACGTGACATGGCCCCAGATCAAGCATTGGCCGATTCATGCTGGGGTTGCTCCCGACACCGTGGCCGATGCGATCGGGCTGGAAATGGCTGGCGGAGACCTCGTCGAGAGGAACAGGGGTTGATGATGACAAGCGAGAGAGTCCTGAAGGTCCGTTGGGTCAAGCCTTACCCGGGCGCTCAAAACCACATTGCCGTGGGGAAGGTGCTTCGGGAGACGACACACTACCTCGAGATGCACTGCCGGACCATCCATTACGGCCAGTGGCAGATGAGTCTTCAAGGAGTCCGCCAGGGTGCGGCGACTGTCCATCTGATCCCTTGGCACCGTGTCGAGATCATACACTTGCTTCCAGAAGAAACCGACTGGAAGGCCGACGTTGCCCTGGACAAGAAGGGCAATCTGGTCCTGAACAACCACCACAAGACGCTCATCGCAGACGGTACAATCAGGGGGCGCGACCACTGAACTCGGAGCATGCCCCTGGCCGCGACAATGAGAACATGGCAAGACGTCTGAAGATACTCTTCCTCTGCACGGGCAACTCTTGCCGCAGCCAGATGGCCGAGGGGTGGGCACGTCACCTCAAGGCAAACCAAATCGAGCCCTACTCCGCCGGCCTGGAGGCCCGTGGCCTGGACGCCCGCGCGGTGAAGGTCATGGCCGAGGTGGGCGTAGATATCTCCAGCCAGACGTCCAAGACCCTAGCCGACCTGGCCGGCATGTCGTTCGATTACGTCGTGACCGTCTGCTCTCACGCGAACGAAACGTGCCCGGTGTTTCCCGGCAGGGCTAAGGTAATTCACGTTGCCTTCGATGACCCGCCGAAGCTGGCCAAATCGTCCAAGACGGAGGAAGAAGCATTGAGCCACTATCGTCGCGTGCGAGACGAAATCCAGGCACTTGTGGAATCCTTGCCTGGTCGGCTGCGACAGGCTGGCGCACCCCACCAAACAGAAAGGCCAGACTCATAGCTGCCTGGCCCTTCCGGTGTTTTGTCCACGAGGCCGACGGGGGTCGAACCCGCAACCACCGGATCGACAGTCCGGTACTCTATCCAATTGAGCTACGGCCTCATCCCGTAGGATCGTCCAGTGGACCAATCCCCAGCACCCGGACGATACCTTCTCGGGCGATGGCTTGTCAAGGTCGTTTGCCGCTGGACACCCGGATCGACACGCAAGACACGATGGAAACCGACTAAGGACGTTTGGTCGGCGATCTTCCCATGGCGCCGCCGTGAGCGGAGGCGCGGCGCCATGTTAGTACAACCAGGTCTCCTGGTTCGTATCCGTGTTGGCGAAGGGCGATTGAGGAGAAGCATTCCGACCGGGCGGGGGATCGTCCGGGTCGGCGGGATCATCCGCGGGGGCTTTTTTCAAACCGGTCCGTTCCTGAGGAGAAAGCTGCATGGTCTCCAGGTCGTCCTGCTCCCGGGGCAAGGAAACGTCGCAAGCCACATGAGGGAGGGGCGAGAGAATGTCCTGTTGGCAGGTGGCCACTTCCGGCGGCTGAAGGGACGGTTGAGGGTCGGGCTTGAAGCCGGCCGGTGGAGGGCTGTGAACCGACAGGTCGGACCTCTCCGACGGGGAGGGCTTGGAATCGTCGTCCTCGCGCCGCCAGCGGGCGGGGGCGATGGGGGGGGAAACCGGCGGGCTGTGGCGGAAGTAGCGGTCGAACCGTGAGGGATTCCCCGACAGCCTGGGCTGCTTGATCTGCTTGAGGTGGGCGAGGTAATCCCGCAGTTGCTCGTCGCTGAACTGAGCCAGGAAGGCCGGCTCGGCGGTGGGGTTCTCGGTGAGGATTTGGTCGATCAATTCGCGCTTGGTCATAAGGCCTGGCCCGAGGTCGGTGGGTCTGGGCAATCGTTCGATCTACCGGTCGCTGGGCCTGTTATCGGCGGCGGCATTGGCAAAACTTTAGTCCAACCGTCGCATCTTCCCCAGGCTCGGTGGGGGCCGTAGTAATCGGCTGGGCGATTCGTTATACTTTTAGGCTATTCCCATGCCGGAAAGGCTCAGGATGGAGAGCAGGACAGGCGAGATCAAGTTCGAGAAGGCCGGTTCCCTGGCCCGTTTTTTACGGACCGTCCTGGTCAATCCGGTGGCCAATTACACGCCCCCCGGCCTGATGCGCTGGTTGCTGCGGGCGACGGGCAGTGAACTGGCCGCGGCCAACTGGGCCGATCCGGGGGGCTGGCGGAGCATGGTCATCAGCTACCAGGGCCGATGCCGGCAGTGGTCTGACAAGGTCCTGGTGGGCGGCGGCACGGTGCCCATGGCCTTGCGGAATCGGCGGCGATTGGCGGGACGGATTCTGGCAAACCTTATCGACACCTGCCCTCGCCAGCCGGTGGAGGTGGTGTGCGTGGGGGCCGGGCCGGGGATGATCGTCGTTGACGCCTTGCGGCAGGCCCGCCGCCCCGCCCGCGCCACCCTGATCGACCTGTCCGACGACGCCCATGACTACGCGCGGGAGCTTGCCCGGCGTGAGGGGGTCAGCCGGAGCGTCCGCTGCGTCACCGGGGACGTCTGCCAGATAGCCCGGCACCTGGACGGCCGCGTGGACATCGTGGAGATGATCGGCATCTGCGAGTATCTGCGGGACGAGCAGATCGTTTCGATCGTCCAGGCCTTGACGGACGTGATGCCTGCCTCCGGAACGGTCGTCTTCAATAGCTTGTCGGATCGGCACGGGACGGACCGCTTCTTCCGCCGCGTCTTCGGCCTGCACATGAACCACCGTTCGGTGGAGGCCCTGTGCGGCCTGATGCGCCAGGCGGGGTTGGGGAGCTTTGAGTCCTTGGGCGAACCGCTGGGCGTCTATCACGTCGTCACGGCACGCAAGCGGCCTTGAACTGGCCGAGCTTCTAAGACGGATGGCGCAGCCAAAAAGGCTGGACGTGGAAAGGGTCTTTAATGAATGCCCGAAGTCCTGCTGCCGTGGGGACAGGATGAGCTGAAGGTCGCTCTGCCGGAGCACTGGAAGCTTCAGCAGGTGGCCCGATCGTCGCTGCCGCCGGCGGGGGACGACTGGCGGGATCATCTGGGGAGGACCCTGTCCCAGCCGACGGGAGAGCTGCCGCTGGGTCAACTCCTCGCCGCCCGCCACGGGGGGCGGATTGTGCTGGTGGTGGAGGATTTTTCCCGCCCCAGCCCGTTGGGCGAGATCCTGGCGGTGGTGATGGAGGAGTTGACGCGCCAGCACGTCAGTCCCCAGCAGGTGGAGATTTTCTTTGCCACGGGCATGCATCCGCCCATGACGGCTGAACAAGTCGCCCAGAAACTCGGCCCCCTTGCCCAAAGCCTTCCCTGGCGCAGCAACCGGTGCAAGGACCGCGCCCGCTACATCTGCCTCGGCCGGGCGGGCAAGATCGACGTGTGGATCGACCGCGGCGTGGTGGAGGCCGACTTGCGGATCGTGGTCTCCTCCGTCAGCCCGCATTTGCAGGCAGGCTTCGGTGGCGGCTACAAGATGTTCCTGCCCGGCTGCGCCGCCTTGGAAACCATCCGCCAGTTGCACCGCCTGGGAGTGGACTACCGGCCCCGGTCTTGGGTGGGGACGGAGGCTGCTAAAAATCCCATGCGCGAGGCCATCGACGCGGGGGGCGAGTTGGTGGACCGGCGGGGCAAGAGTTTCGCCGTGCAATACGTCTTGGACGACCACGACCGTCCGACGTTCCTGGCGGCCGGGCAGATGGCCGCCGCCCAGCAGATGCTGGCCAAGCGCTGCGCCGTCGCCTGCGGCGTGTTGGTGGACAGGGCCGCCGACGTGCTTCTGGTAAACGCCTACCCGCGCGACTGCGACTTGTGGCAGTCGTTCAAGGGCATCGCCAACACCCGTTGGGCAGCCCGGGAGGGCGGCGTGATTCTCTGTTTCGCCCGATGCCAGGCTGGGATGTACGGCATGAACGTGCCGCGGTGGCCTTTGGGATGGCGGACGGCCCGAAGGCTCGTCCGCCTGCTGGGCAGCCAGATGCTCGCCAATCTCATCACGCGGCTGGCGCCCGACCTGGCTGGCGACGCGGCGTTTTTTGTCCGCCTGGCGTTGCAGGCGATTCACCGCAACACGATCTTCCTGGTGTCCCCGGCCTTGGCGGTGAGCGGAAGGACGTTTCCCGGGCTGAAAATCTTCGCCGAGCCCTCCGCGGCGATTGCCGAGGCGGCCAGGATTCTGGGCGACTCGCCCCAGCGGGTGGTGGTGTTCGCTTCCGGCGGCACGACCTACCCTGTGCTGGGCGCGACGGGGGGAGAGGCAGAGCACGCCTGATTTTCACCGCTGAAAATTTCACTTGCCCGTTGGGGACTCGAAGGGCCTATCCTAGCGAGATGTTGCAGTGGTCGTCGTGGCCGGGCTGGTTGCCGTCGTCGCAGCCGTCGGGGCGCTGGCGGGGGCGGCAGGCGGAGGGGTCCAGGCGGGGGGCCAGTCCGGCGGGGGCGGCAGAGGCGGCGGAAGGACGTCGGGAGAAATCTGCGGGTTGACCTTGAAGGGGTTGTAGAGCGGATCGGCAATCAGCGTGAGGCGCCAACTGACCATGGGCACGGTCCGCCAGTAGCACTCGGCCACAGTGTATCGGCCGGTCAAGAGTAGGCTGAAGAATTCCGTCGGCAGCGGGAAGGCCGCCAGCGTCGGCTCGTCCACCGCGCCGATCGTGGCCGCCACGCCGTTGCGGATCATCTGCGGACACCACTCCGGGCTGCTGGGGTCACGCAGATGCACCGCCTCAAAGCTCGCCACATGCCATCCGACCGCCCCGGGGACCCACTGGAACGCCGGGACGTATTTCTGGAGGCTATACCATCCGACGTACAGGGCGGCGTTGGGACAACTGTCCGGGGCGAACACCGCCGCCGACTCGTCCAGCACGGCCGGGAACGTCGTGCGGGTGCTCACGAGCTGGTAGAGGTTTCGCAGCTCGGCGTCGTAGTGCTTGGCGCGCTCGGGTCCGCCGGCGTCGATGTAAAACTTTCCTGACAAGCCTGCCTTCTCCGCCTGGAGCGAGTCGTGGACGATGCGCATCGCGTCGGACTTGGTGGGGCCGTCGATCCGCGCCGTCAGCAGCACCGGCGGCACGTATTGACCGCCGCTCGGCTGAGGGGAGCGTATTTTCCAGCACAGGAAATTGGGCATCTGGCGGTCCAGGGGGTAATTGTCCCACCAGAGCATCGCCAGTTCGCTGTCTACCGACGCATCGGCGGCGATGAGGATGTCGGTGGAGGGCTTGTGCTCCTGGCAATAGGTGCCGACGGCTGCCACACCGCCGATGTCCTGGAGCGTGGCCAGGATGGCCTTGGTGTTGTCCACCCCCGCCGGCTGGGAGTGAAGCTGGGTGAGCTTGAGCTGGGCGTTGTTCAATATCCGTTGGAGATTCTGCGTCGAGGGGGGATTGGGAAAACCGGGCTGGTGGAGAAACTGGATCAGCCCCACCAGGCCGTGGATCTCCATGTGCAGGGCCATGAGCTGCCGTGTGGCGATCGCCCGGTTCGGGTCGTCCTTGATGGCCTGCAACTCCTGGAACTTTAGGACAAGGATCGCGTCGGTGTCCTTGAGCAGGGAGGCCCATTCCGGCAGGGGCTCCGGCGGCGGGGGCGGAGGGGTTTCAAACAGGCCGGCCAAGGGGATGAGACTGTCCGTCCGCGGAGGGGGGAACTTTCGACCCACCGTGGCCAGGAGCTTGTAATCCGTCCCCAGGCGGTAGTGGGCCTTGGTGGTCTCAGCCGTCAGCAGCTCCCCCACGGGATTCTTGGGGGCCTGGACTCGGACGGGCACGCCCCACATCAGCGCCAGGCAGCGGATCCTTTCCGCCAAACCCTGCTGGAGCAGGAACGCCCGAAGGGGTTGGACGATCTGCGACTCGTACTCCTCGCGCGAGATGAAGTAGCCGGCGGTGGTCTTGATCACCACCACCTGCGAGGGATCGATCTGCCGCTGCTGGGCGTAGTACGTGGCCACCACCAACGAGTCCGGCACGTTGCCGTTGGCGACGACCAGTACCTGGTCGCCGGTCAAGGCCGGGGCGTCAGCGACCAAGGCTGCCAGGACCAGCAGCGTCAGAAACACTGAACGGGGCGGGGACATGTCTTGTGCTCAACGTTAGTACGAAGGCGCCGCGGAGCCGGTCAGCGATTTCCCAATACCGGACGGCTTGTGTTAGACCGACTGGGGTCAAGAGGGTAACATATCCCGCACCGCCCAGCGACTTTTAATCAAGACGTCAACGGGCAAACCGGCGCGAAAAAGGCAGTGCGGTCGAGCGCCGACGCACGCCGTGAATGGACAGCGACCGATGAAGCGACTTTTATCCTTACAGCCCTTACGGCCCCTGCGGCCCCTGCTAGCGCTGCTGGCGATGGTGGCCGGCTGCCCGGTCACCCAGCCGCAACAGACACCCGTGCCGGCCCTCCGGCAGGAAGTGAAGGCCACCGGGGCCAAGTACTGGCTGTACGTGCCCAGCTACCATCGCGCCGACCGCGGCTGGCCGCTGGTCATCACGTTGCACGGGACCTACGGCTGGGACGGCCCACGGAGGCAGATCGACGAGTGGAAGTTCCTGGCCGAGCAGCGCGGGCTGATCGTGGCCGCCCCGAACCTGCAAAGCGCCCAGGGCATCCTGCCGGTGGTCCGCTCGGCCTGGAACAAGGACCTGGCGGCCGACGAAAAGACCATCCTGGCCCTGATCGACGAGTTGGTGGCCCGCTACCGTGTCGATCCCCATGCCGTGCTGCTGACGGGTTTTTCCGCCGGCGGATATGCGATGTACGACACCGGCCTCCGCAACCCCCAGCGCTTCGATATGCTCATCGCCCGCGCCTGCAATAGCGATTTGGAGCAGCTGGAGCGCGTGGAGATGACCGACGCCGCCCGGCAATTGCCCGTGATGATCTTCTGGGGCAAGGACGACCTCAAGCAGATCCAGGACCAGTCCTGGGCGGCCTACCGGTACCTGCGCGAACATCGGTGCTTCCAGGCCAAGCACGAAGAGGTCAAGGGCGGCCACCTGCGGAGACCGGAGCTGGCCTATCGCCTCTGGCGGCAACGCCTGCCGGAAAAGTACTGGCGGTAGTCTCGACGCGAAGGCGTTCGAGACGTATCCCTCTGACTTGCTTGCATCCTTGCTTATTGAAAAGGAGTCGCTGTCGGTGCGAGTCTGCTCCAGTCTGCTCAACGCGATGGGCTCGGTGGGCTGCCGGCAAAGTCCGGCGGGCGGCTGGCGGGCTTGGGCACCGCCACTTGGCAGTGTCGGCGGAAGACAAGGGTCGTCGGTGTGTCTTGCGGCAGGAGGCGGTAGGCCCAGTCGATGAAGACCGCCCTGTCTTTGTCTCCTGGGTGTTCGACGACGAGCTGGGTAACCTGGAGGTGCCCGTCGTCGCTGGGGGCCGGCACGCAAGCCGAGCCTGTGGCGGAGCGGACCATGTATCCCACGGGGTAGTAGCTCCGCCCGCTGTCGCTGACCAGGCGGAAATGCGTCGCCGGCAGGCGCCACCAACCGTCCTTGTCGGCCGCGCCTCGATCCACGATCGCGCGGACGACGATCACCTTGGTCACCTGCTCACCGAGGCGCGGGTCGGCCGGCACGTCGCTGCCCCAGAGGCGCCCTCGGAGCTGTACACGCTGCCGACCGTCAGGCAGCCGGCTTCGGCGTCGATTCGACCGTTCTTGCCAGCCGTGTTGCGGGCGCAGAACAGCTCCAGCAGCAGGTTGTCGTGGGCGGATGCGAAGCAGATATTGGGGTCACGAGCCAAGGACTCGCTCGACAGTATCTTGATGGTCCTCAGCACGAAGTCGTCGGGACTAAACGGGTACAGCCGGCCTTGACGCAGGAGCGAGTCGTCGAACGGCCGGTACCACAGGATCGAGGGGCCCCACGGCAGCATCTGGATCGCCACGGCCAGGACGCCTACCAGCATCATGGCCGTCAGCAACCCCACGATCCCCCCGCCGATCCGATCCACCCACACGCCCATGACCACGTTGCGCCGGAAGAAGGAGTCAATTCCCAACCGCAGACCCAGTAGCAGGATCACGAAGATCGCCAGCAGGGCGATAGCGTCGGCGGACGTGGGCTGGTAGGGCAGGAGCAGCTTGGCCAGCGGTTCGTAGTACTGGAACGCCACCGCGGCCGACAGCCCCGACAGCACGACCATGATCGTCGCGCTGTAAAAGCCCTGGGTGACCTGGAAGAAGGCGATGGCGAGGATCAGAATCGTGGCCAGCAGAATCAGGACCATCGTTGCCGCTCCTAGAGGCTAGGACTTTTTTTCCTTGTCCGGTTGGGAGACGCGAATCACTTCCTGGATGCTGGTGATGCCGTCGATGACGCGTTGCAAGGCCTGTTCCTGGAGGTAGAGCATCCGGTTCTTCCGGCAGGTGGCCTTGAGGTGAGCCAGCACCGCGCCGGAGACGATCAGTTCTCGGATCTCGTCGGTAACATCCAGCAGCTCGAATACCGCCATGCGCCCCAGATATCCCGTGCCCTGGCAGGCCACGCAGGTGATGGGGTTGCCTTTCTCGTCCGTCAGGGGTTTGACGGGCGGGCGATAGAATCGCTCGATGCCCTGGCCGGAGATGTTGGCCTTGGCCAGCATCTCGGGATTCGGCACATAGGCCTCGCGGCAGTTGGGGCATAGTTTGCGCAGGAGCATCTGGCACAGCACGGCCCGCAGGGGCCAGGCGGCGGCCTTGGGGTCGCCGCAGAGCTTGATCCACTTGGCCAGCGCGACGAACGTGTCGGAGGCCGACATGCCCATCAGGACGGACTTGTTGGCCGCGGCCTGGACGATCAGCTCGGCGGTGGCCGTGTCGGGACACTCATCGACCATGATCACGTTAGGTTCCCGCCGCAGCACCGAGGTCAGCATGGGGGCCACTTTGTCCTTGGCGTCGCCGTACGCGTGCTGGGTGATATTCTCCATGTCCACCGCCGGCCTGGCCTCAATGCTCTCCAGTTGATTGATGAACGCGTCGTGCTCCCGGAGCAGCGAATAGAGCGTGCTGGTCACGCCGCTGCCGCTCCGGCCGGAGACGATGATCAGCCCGTTCTCGGCGCTATTGAGCTCCCGGATCCGGGCCAGCATGTTCACGTCCATCCCCAACGCGTCCAGCTGGGTCTGCACGAACTCCTGGATGACGCGGAACTGCATCCGCTGGCCGCCCGTAGTCCCGGCGGTGCGCAGGGCCATCTCGATCTGCATCCCGGCCAGGTCCACAGCCATCTGGCCGGCCTGGGGACGGCGATGGTCCTGGACGTCCATCTCGCCCAGCCCCTTGAGGTACTGGATGACCCGTTCGCTCACGGCCTGCGGCATCGCCGGGCGCTCCTGAACCACCCCGTCGATGACGAAGCGCACGCGCGTCTGGCCGCTTTGGGGCGACAGGTCCGCCTCGCTGGCGCGGCGGAAGACGATGTCGTACAGCAGCTCCTGGGCGGCGTTGTAGGTCTCCACGTCCTCCGGCGGGGACTCAAGGCCGGGCGGAATAGCCACCTTGCCGCTGCCGTAGTAGAGCTTCAGTTTGTGGACCAGCTTGATGGTTCTTTCCCTGTCCTTGCGAAACAGGCCTTTGAGGTGGGTGACGGTCAGGACCTTGTCTTCCACGTCCTCCACGCGGGCGTTGCGGTGGACCACGTAGGCCAGCAGCACGCCGCCGGTCAGCAGGACATAGGCCAGCAGCCCGATGATGTAGAAGGGTTGGATGGTCCAGATCATCACGGTGAGCAGGCCTACGACCAGGACCGCCAAAGGCCAGGCCGTCTGGGAGGCGCGGACCTTCTTGGCGTCCTTCTGCACCCAGGGCGCCAGGTACAGCCACGGCAGGAGCAGCAGGAACATCACGATGATCTTGACCGGCGAGAAGTACCCGCCGGCCGGGAGGGCTGCTGCCATCAGGCCCGTCATGGCTGTTTCGCTCATGTCCACCTCGTGTTGACTTACCCGCGCGGCTGCGGCTTCCGGCCGATCAACCCGGCGCGGCTGGCGGTGATGCCTTTCAACATCATCTTCAGTTCGTCCACGTTGGAGGCGTGCTCGAAGGCCACCTCCGGATCGACGGAATCCTTCTCGACCAGCTCCAGCAAACTGCGGGGGAAGGTCCGCATCCCCTCGCCTTCGCAGGCGCGGATCAGGTCGGGCAATTCGGCGTCGCGCCCCTCTTCGATCAGTTGCCGGACGCTGGGATTGCTGATGAGGATCTCCACGGCCGGGATGCGCCGAACGCCGGGGGCGATGCTGGGCAGCAGCTTCTGGCAGATGATCGCTCGCAGATTGAAGGCCAGGGATTGACGGACCAGACCGCGGCTTTCGGGTGGAAACAGGTCCAGCACGCGCGTGAGGGTCTGGGCGGCGCCGCTGGCGTGCACCGTGCCGAAGACCAGATGGCCGGTCTCGCTCGCTTGCAAAGCCGCCTGGAACGCGTCGCGGTCGCGCATCTCACCGATCAGCACCACGTCGGGATTCTCGCGCATCAGGTACCTCAGCGCCGACTCGAAGCTCTCGGTGTCGATGCCGATCTCCCGCTGGCTGACCAGGGCCTTTTTGTTCTCGAAGAGGAACTCGATGGGGTCCTCGATGGTCACGACATGGCAGGGCCGGCGGAGGTTGATGTACTCCAACATGCTGGCGATGGTGGTGCTCTTGCCGGTGCCGGTGCCGCCGCTGACCAGCACCAGCCCCTGGTGGGTCTCGCAGATCTTCTCCAGCACCGCCGGCAGGTGCAGGGTCGCGAAGTCGGGGATGACCCGCGTCACCCGCCGCACGGCCATCGCCACCTGCCCGCGCTGGCGGTAGATGTTGATGCGGAACCGATCGCCCCCGGGCACCTCGTGGGCTACGTCGACGCTGCCGTGCTCGGTGAAAAAGGCCTCCTGCTTGGGCGTCATCAGCTCTTGGGCCATCGCCTCGATCTCGTCAGCCGCGACGGGCTCGGAGGTCGTCGGCCGAAGGAGCGTGTCCACGCGGAGGTAGGGGGGAATGGCGGGCCGGAGGTGCAGGTCGGAGGCCCCGAACTTGACCATCGCGCGGAAGAACTTGTCCAGCTTCAGCACCTTCGCCGCGCGCTGGGCCTCCGGGCCGCCGTGAAGCTCCGGCTCCTCGATGGGCTGCTGCAATAGGCGGTCTGACGTGGTCATGATCCTTTCGGGCCGGCGTTATCCGCTCCGGCCCAAAGGCGCGTCCACCGGACGGGCACGCCGTGCTCGACCAGGTATCGCTTTGTGTCTTGGATCGTGTAGGTGCCGAAGTGGAAGATGCTCGCAGCCAGGGCGGCGTCGGCCCGGCCTTCGGTGAGCACGCGGCGCATGTCCTCGGGTGACCCGGCCCCGCCGGAGGCGATCACCGGGATGCTCACGGCCGAGGCCACCGCAGCGGTGATCTCGATGTCGTAACCGGCCCGCGTGCCGTCGGCGTCCATCACGGTCAGCAGGATCTCCCCCGCCCCGCGGCGCTGGACCTCCTGGGCCCAGGGCACGGCCTCCAGTCCCGTCGGCACCCTCCCGCCGTGGATGTGCACCTCCCAGCACTCGCAGCCATCCTTGACGACTCGCTTGGGGTCGATGGCCACCACGATGCACTGGGAACCGAACCGCCGGGCGGCGACGGTGATGAATTCCGGGTCGCGCACGGCGGCGGAGTTGACCGACACCTTGTCGGCTCCTGCGTTCAGCAGGTTGCGGCAGTCCGCGATAGTTCGCACGCCGCCGCCGACCGTCAGCGGCATAAACACCTGCTCGGCCGTGGCGGCCACGATGTCCAGCAGGATGTCCCGCTCCTCGTGGCTGGCCGTGATGTCCAGGAACACCAGCTCGTCGGCCCCCTCGGCCTCGTAGCGCCGGGCAACCTGGACCGGATCCCCGGCGTCGCGGAGGTCCACGAAGTGCGTCCCTTTGACCACGCGACCCTTGTCCACGTCCAGGCAAGGGATGATTCGTTTGGCCAGCATGGTGTTTCTCGATTGATCTCAGCGCGGCATTCTACCGTGTTCCTCCGCCGCTCTGCAATGGCCGCTTCGTGACGGACTGCTCTGCCGACCCCCCTTGCGGGAGAGCGATTTGCAGCCCTGTAGGGGTGGGCAGCGCAACTGCCCAGGGAATTGTTCGCGAGACGATGCCGCTGTCGTTCGGCCGATTAGCTCCGCCGGCGGATCAACGCCAAACCGCCCAAGGCCAACAACGCCAGCACCGTTGGTTCAGGCACAAAAACCTCCGGAGGTGCGGCACTGGGCGCAAGGCCCGTCTGGCCCCAGTGGGCGGCCAGGTCGCCCAGGTCGGCTACGTTGACTTGACCGTCACCGTCAAAATCACCTTGAGACCAGCTCGCGCTGGTATTTCCCCAGTGGGCGGCCAGGTCGCCCAAGTCGGTGATACTCACCTTGTTATCCCCACCAATGTCGCCGGGCATCGCGCCCTGGAACGTCACCACGTAGTCCGCGTTGGCGTCAAATGCGCCCCGAAAGGCCGGCCAGTAGCCCAGACCCGGATCGTTAGGATCAATCAGCAGTAGCCCCGGGATGTTGCTGGAGATGGTGCTGAAGTTGCTTGTACCACTCGTCGCCAGGATCAGCGTGAATGTGTTACCTTGGTTGGGCCGGTACGTATTACTATCCCGATCGACCTCCAGCGTGCCCGCAAGTGAAGCCACGCCCGTCGTGCGGATCAGGCTGGGGCCGTTGGCGTCCAGCTCCATCGTCACCTTGGTCGATCGGCCGCCGCCTGAGTTGATAGTCAATCCGCCCACCTCCACATAGGCCGCCTTGGCTACCTTCAGCTCCGCGGCGCTGGAAGCGCCCGAGGCCATCAGCATCGGACCAGAGACCGTCAGGCTCCCGCCCAGGATTTCCATGACGCTTCCATATCCAAGAGAAACGGTGTTGTTGACATTGACTTTGCCACTGCCGCCGAGCCAATAGGAGCCTCTGTGCATCCAAAGATTGTTGGTTATATCTACCGACCCACCGGAGTGTATGAAGGTGCCCACCCCTTCGATACCGATCTTTAAGCTGTCTCCCAGTTTGAGTAATCCTTCGGATAGGGTGTAGTTGCCTGTGCCTTTTGAGTTGGTTTCTCCGCCCACGAGCAACGAATTGCTGAGCTGATGCGTTCCGGCGGTCTGCACGAAAGTGCCCATGCCAATGGCGCCCACATAGGTACGATAGCCGCTAATCGACCCACCACTCAGGGTAACGATGCCCATGGCAGAGGATGCATTGCTTACCCTCAAGGTATTTCCCACCACCAATGTACCGCCACTGACAGTGAGCGTGCCGTTAGAGTTGGTCGTGCCGCCAAGGACGAGGTTGTTACCGACGGTCAGCTTCCCGGCCGTAACGGCCAGCTCGGCCGAGCCGCCGGGAGTGTTGGCCACATACAACGTCCCAGCCTCCTGGCCGATGTAGCCGACGGTAGCCTTGCCGGAGTTGATCTCGGCCTGGTCGGCCAGCGTCGGCTGCCAGGGGATGTCCCAGTTGGTGATCAGCTCGTAGCGCCCGGCCGTGCCGCTGGAGCCGCCGAGCCAGACGATCGGCTTGGGCGGCGGGAACCACTCTAGTTGGTTGATGTACTCCTCCAAGTTGGTGTAACCATCAGCATCAAAATCCCCGTTGTGGTCATCCACGTTGGGGTCCAGACCGTAGGCAAGTTCCCAATAATTGGGCATGCCGTCATTGTCGGTATCCCAGTCGGCCGGGCGATGCACCTCAGGAAAGTAGGTGAACCCGCCCACATCGCTGGTGTGGTTGATGACCGCCCCCGTGCCGGTGCGGACCTGGTTGACGATGCGGGCATCGACGGTATCGCGGTTCCACCAGAAGGCTCCGGCATAGTTCAACACCGTCTGCAAGGCCGCATCGGCCGTCTGGGTGTAGTAGATGTTGGGGATAGCAAATTCGGTGGAGACCTTGGTGTAAAGTCCCGTGAACATGCCCCAGCCGGTGTCGGTGCCATCGAAGACGCCGTTGAGGTTGGAGTCGATCTTGTTGCCCGACTGGTAGATATGCGTCCTGGCGCCGGCCGCGGTGAAGGCTTCGGCGCGATCATCGCTTTGGGTCGAGGGTCCGGCGATGTAGTAATTGCCGATGAAGCTGCCGTCGCCTTCCTCGGCATTCGTGCTATAGCCGCAGTTGCTGATCCAGTCATAGAGGACGTTGTTGCGGAAATCCACGACATGCTGGGCGTTCGACGAGTTGCCCAGGCGAGGGTTGCGCGACTTGTTGTTGGCGAACAGGTTGTGGTGGTAGCTGATAACGGCACCGTCCACTTCGGAGTGGGCGATGCATCCGTAACTGTGGCCGGCGTAGTTCAGGCCCTCGGAGATGAAGCAGTACTGGACGGTGGTGTTCTCAACCGCATCGGTGGAGGAGATGCCCTCGTCGGTGGACCATTCGACCGAGCAATGGTCGATGATGGAGTTCTTGGTCTCCAACCACAGGCCGTCCCTGCCGCCGGCTTGGGCGTCGCCGGGACGGAAGTGGACGTTGCGGACGACCACGTTGGTGCCCGTGAACTTGGTGCCCAGCCCGTAGATGACGATGCCGCCGCCAGGGGCGGTCTGCCCGGCGATGGTGATATTGCTGACTCCCGTATTCACCCAACCGCCGCTCATCCAGATCGTGCCGCCGACGTCAAAGACCACGATGCGGTTGCTGGCCCCGGCGCCGTTAATGGCCTCGCGGAACGACCCCGGGCCGGTGTCGTTGAGGTTCGTGACGTGGTAGACCGAGTAGTTTCTTCCGCCCGACGCTGTGGAGCCTGGCCCCTCTGCCCCGGGAAAGGCCGGCAACGCCTGCGCCCCCCTGGCCAAGACCGCCAAGACCAGGATGGCAGATGCAACAAGAGCCCCGCTCGACACCCGCTTACAGGAACACAAGGCACACCGCATTGAGGACGCTTTCCACTTCAGTGCCTTTACCCTCCACCAACGTACAGACGATTCTCGCAATAGCCCTCAACGAGCCCGGCCTGATGGCCTGGAGAACCCGAACAAGCCGGTGACACAGCAATTATTCTCTTCTGCCTTTTCAAAAACCTCTCGGGTCCCCAAACTCAAAAATACCTAATCCGCTATTATACACGACGTTCAGCCACCGCTAAGCGTTTTCCAGGGGGTGGTTGTTGAACGAAGGGCACATCCAGGTCGAACCGATCTGCAGCTGCGCCGGAGTGATTCCTGCCTGCTTTTTCCTTACCGCCGAGCGATTCGATGCCGCCGCAACGTCGCCAGGCTGACCAGGCTCAGCAACGTCAAGGTTGCCGGGCACGCCCCGCCGTAGCTCTAGGCCGACATCACTAGATTCGTCGGCGTTTCTTCAGCAGGCCTAGGACACTGGTCACGAACAAGACCGCGGAGGCGGGTTCAGGCACCGAGGCTTCCGGAGGCGCGGCGCTGGGCGCAAGGCCGGTCTGGCCCCAGTTGGCGGCCAAGTCACCCAAGTCGGCCGCGTTGACCGAGCCGTCGCCGCCGAAGTCGGCCTGCGTCCAGCTCCTGCCGCTCTGGCCCCAGTTGGCGGCCAGGTCGCCCAGGTCGGCGGCGTTAACCTTGTTGTCCCCGCCGGCGTCACCGGGCATCGCGCCCTGGAAGGTCACGACGTAGTCCGCGTTGGCGTCAAACGCGCCGCGGAAGATCGGCCAATAGCCCAGGCCTGGATTGTTCGGGTCTTTGAGCAGCAGGCCTGGGATGTTGCTGGTGATGCTGTCAAAGTTACCTGTGCCGCTGGTGGCCAGGATCAGCGTGAACTGGTTGCCCTGGCTGGGCCGCTGGAGACCCCGATCGAGCGCCAGCGCGCCGCAAGCGTCGCGGCGCCCATGGTGCGGATGAGGCTGGGGCCGTTGGCGTCCAGCTCCAGCGACACCTTGGTCGATCGGCCGCCGCCGGAGTTGATGGTCAACCCGCCCACCTCCACGTAGGCTGCCTTGGCCACCTTCAGCTCTCCGGTGCTGGAAGAGGCGCTGGCCAGGACGATCGGCCCCGTGGCCGTCAGACTCCCGCCGGAGAGGTTGTACGTCCCTTTGGCCCCGGAGGTGTATCCTAGATAGAGTGAACCTCCTACCGTGTTTGTCCCCCCAGACTGGCTGAACGTCCCCGTTCCTGCATGACCCACGTACTGAGAGTTCCACGTGCTGATTGACCCTCCGATGAGTTCGTATGTTCCGCTGGACCCGGTATGGTATCCCAGAAAGACATCACTCTCGGAATTGATCCCTGCTGACTGGGAAAAGGTTCCCCTCCCATAAAAGCCCACATACTGATTCAAAAACCCGTTAGGTGGGTTCATTTGTCTCTTAATCAAGCCTCCGCTGAGGTTATACGACCCACTAGAACCGGCATAATATCCCA
>CAVXDC010000004.1:0-127806 GCA_963760365.1 uncultured Phycisphaerae bacterium | reverse complement strand
TTGTCCTTGTCGAAATCGTTCCAGGTCTTCCCGTTGACTGTCACGCTCTTGATCGCCGCCTTGGCCGGATGGCGAAAACGCAGGAGCACGGTCTTCAGCGCCTTGCGCGAAGGAATCTCAATCGTGGCGTTGATTCTGGCGTGGGCCACATCCGAGACGATGCTGTAAGCAGTCTGCCCGAAGAAGGTTGGAGCCTTCGAAACGGCGATTCTCTTACCTTGCTCCAACCAGGACCGAGGAGTAGCGCGTGCCAGCCACAGCCGATCGCCGTCCCTCATCACCAACATCATGCGCACCCGTTCGAGAAAGGCCGCCTCTTTAAACGTCTTGTCCATGGCGTAAGACTTGTTCTCGACTTCCCGGGAGTAGCCACGGTCGGGATCGACCTCGGCTGCATAACCATTATACATTCCGCGGAGGAACATCGGCACGTCATCTTGTGAGAAGGTAAAGGGCCGGGGCGTCGTTATATCCGTTTTGGACCGTTCTGGCCATTCTTCGACGAGTTTGTCTTCATAGACGTCCAGCATCTCCTGAACGGCGCTTTCATTAACGTCGTAGATTCCGCTACGGATGAGAAGCAGTCCGCCCATCACCGTCTTGAACCACGTGCTATGCGAGCCGGCCCCGACAAAGCCCGTGGGAATATCGGATCCCAAGCCCCGCATGTAGGGCGAAAAGGGCACATAGCGGCGATAGGTGCCGTCGGCGACTTGCGACCGGCGAAAAGGCCATCGATCGATCGGCGGCGTTGCGGATGTCTTGGCGAAACTGTTCCGTCTCTTTCAACAATTCGGTTTTGCCACCGGATCGTTTTCGGCAAGAACTTGCGCCGCATTTTTCAGCCCGGCGTAATACCATGCATCGAGCGCGAATACAGTCGGTATATCGCTACCGTCGCAAAGGTCGGTGGGGGGCTCCAGTCCATAGCACCAGCATTCTTCGAGAGGCTTTTGTTCCATGCCTTGCGTTGGAGGATGATCCAATGGCAAGCCTTTTCCAGAATCGGCCTGACCTCTTGGAACCAGGCGTTGTCCTCCGTCGAACCGGCAATGCAATCCGGCGAGCCTCCAGAACGCGGCCGTGTCCGCCGGCATGATGTTGATCGTACCCGGGTTTACGGTGATTGGGGCTGTTGAAGGCAGTTTGCCAAAGGCAAAGGCCCTTCCCCCAGCTCGACGAACTGCCCCCGGGGCTGTCGAATGTTCACCGTAGATCCAATAGTTCAAACCGCCCTGAGCGAAGTCCGGCGCCCCAATCAGATCCAATGTCCGGATGATCTGCGAGGTTTCCAAGCCAATGGCGGTCATTCCGGTGTTATTGCTGATGGTCGTAACGGCCAAATGCTGATGCAATAGGTCTTGTCATCCAATTGTTGCGACCAGCGTTTGAGATGCCAATAACCTAATCGCCATTGATCGGCAAGTTGTTTCTCGGGAACGTCGATCTTCATCGGCGTTTCATAAGGCGGCGAGGGATGGCCGGAAACGCCTTGTCGCCGTGATAACGCTTCATGGCGCCGGCCCAACTCTCCTCGGCTTCCTGCCGTACTTGTTGGCGCACCGTTATCAAGTTGCATCAAGCCGCTTGTGAAACTGCCTCGCGCTAATCCCGCTGCCTTCTTGGCGATGTAAATACCGACCCGGAATGAGGATTGGACCTTGGTTGAGTTCTTCGGGGGCAAAGAAACATTACCTCCGCCGGTCCAAGCGGTCACGATGGTCCTGGAGTTCATCGGTCCGGTCGTTAGGAACACCGGCACCTTGATCCCTCGCCGGACGGCCGTCTCACGCGCATCTTCCAGGTGGTGTTTCCCCGGTCGCTACCACTCCACTTCCTGCACCAGCGGCTCAATCCTGCCGATATAGCCATTGTAGGCTTCGACCCAACCGTCCCAGTGTTGATCGGCCTTGTCGCTTTGAAAAACTCCATTCGATTTCCACGGTTAGAGGCTTCGACCAAGTCGAAGTGCCGTAAGCATGGACCAGCGGAATGCCGATGCCTTGGGAGTTGTCGGAACAAAGCACCAGGAAGCAGTTGATGTCTTTGCTGGCGCGCAAGGAGAACAGACTCGTTCCCCGCGAGGTCGTTACCGCATCCCCCGCTGGAATCACATCACCCCCCGAGGACGTTTGAACAAGCACATAGCCACTACGGGTGAGAAACTTCAATTTATTTGAATCCAGCACGTATCCCGCGGCGTCGGAGAACTCGACCTCAATGCGCCGAACCGCCCGGCGTTCTTCCCAAGACAGGCCGCACAGCATATCGCCCGAGGGCTTCATCAGCTGGGTCTCTGGGGGATTGTCCATCGCGTTTTTTCGATAGACGTATGCCCATCGCGCAAGGTCCACGGGTATTTCCTCCCGAGGCGGCGCGAACGGCCAAAGCCTCATCGTCAAATCCGGCATCTGGGTTGAATCCGGGATCACGATGGCTCTCATAACCTTACCACGGCGAACTGGATCGGGAAAGAAGGCTGGGGCTGCCTGGTTGCTGGCAGTCGAGGGCAGGTGCCCTTGGATGTCGAAAGCGCCGGCACCGTCGGTGACCGCTGAAAGCGATGTTCCGACGAGGGCAATCCTGGCTCCGGCAACGGGCTTGCCCCACACGTTCACAGCTTCCTCCATAATGAATACGAGCGGGGATGGTACCGGCCGGTTGTTCCGCTGGTGCGGGTTGTGTTAAAAGACACCCCGCGCTGAGCGCCCAATTTAACAGGAAATTGTTTCTTGCCATAACCACAGGAGAGAAGCTGCTTGGTGTAACGGGTTGATTGATTGCGTTCGCCGATAAGCTTGGGGGACCGCTGGAGGTGTTCGGCGAGGGCGCCGAACACGGCACGCGAGGCGCGTGCGCTCCCCCAATCACGAGGCGCGTGCGCTCCCCGATCATGTTCGTGTCGTTCCGGACTCGGTTTGCAGCACGATCTTGCCGGAGAGGACGCCCGTCCGGTGGACGGTATTCTCCTCCTGCAACCGGTGCGCCGTGGCGGCTTCGGACAACGGCAAGACGCGGTCGATCAGAGCTCGGAGTTTACCCTCGGCCAGCCAACGGTTGATCGCGGCGGCACACGGCTGCTGGTCTTCCGCACTAAACGTGAACATGGCGAACCCATGCAGGGAGCAGCCCTTGACGTAAAACGGACCCAAGGGAAAGGGCGGGCGCAATTATCAACCCGCAATGAGGATCATGCGTCCGCCTTGTGCCAGCGCGCCAATCGCGCGATCAAAATCCGGTTCCCGGGTCGTTTCCCACCAGACCGTGACGCCGTTGGGGGCCAAATTGCGGAGTTCGGCATCGACATCCTGCGTTTTGTAGTTAATGGCGAGGTCCGCACCAAGTTGCCGGCATAGTTTTGTCTTGGCGTCGCTGCCGGCAGTGGTGATGACGCGGGCGCCCATCGCCTTGGCCATCTGGATCAACGTCCAAACCACCCCGCCCGATCCGCCATTGACGAAAAGGGTGTCGGTGGGCAGCAATTTGGCGACGCGGACCAGGCCCAAATGCGCAGTGATCCCGACCAAGGCAATGGCCGCCGCCTGTTCAAAGGAGCCTGGAGGGATCGGGTAGAGCCAGCAGTAATCGACCGTCGCAAATTCGGCAAAGGTGCCTTGCCGTCCCAACAGCCCCTGGTTACTGCCCCATACACGGTCTCCTGGTTTGAATCGTTTGGCGGCGGGACCGACGGCCTCGACCACGCCGGCCAGGTCGCACCCGACGATATAGGGAAAGGGCAAATTCATCGGCACCTTGCCCAGGCGCACATAAATATCGATGGGATTGACGGAAACGGCTTTGACGCGAACCAGGACTTGTGAACCGGTGGGGGTGGGGGTGGGGAAATCGCCATAGATGACTTTTGCGGCGGACCGGTTTGTTTGATATAAGCAGCTTTCATAATCATCAAAGGAACTTGCCGGGATTCAGGATGCCGTGCGGGTCGAGGGCGTGCTTCACGCGTGCGGTGCAGGGCGCGCACTTCCGTTGGAGACGGCCAGCGGCCACCAGCGCTTGCTTGGCGAGGCCGATGCCGTGTTCGCCGGTGATCGAGCCGCCCCAGGCGATGACCTGCGCGAAGAGTTCGTCCAGCGCGGCTTGCTGCGCGCCGGTTCGCGCCGGGCTGGTTGTAGTCCACCATGACGTTGGTGTGGATGTTGCCGTCGCCGGCGTGGCCGAAACAGGCGATCGGCAGGCCGTGCTTCTTTTGCAGCCGCGCGGCGAAGGCAAACAAATCTTCCAGCCGGCCGCGGGGCACGACGATGTCCTCGTTCAGCTTGGTCAGGCCGGTGTCGCGCAGGGCGTAGGAGAATTCGCGGCGGATTTTCCAGACGGCTTCGCATTGGGCCGCGCCCAGGCCGCGCTCGACAAAGAGCGGCTGCTGCGGCGCGACGATTCTGCTCCAGCTGCCTTGATTTCGCCGCGGACGGAGCGTTCCTGGCCGTCCAGCTCCACGATCAGATGGGCGCGGCAGCCGCGCAGGCGCTCGCTCTTGGTGCGTTTGTAAGCGGCGGCGAGCGTGAACGCGTCGGCCAGCTCGAGCGCGCAGGGCAGGAAGCCGGCGTCGAGAATGGCGTGCAGCGCGCGCACGGCATCGCGCATCGAGCCGAAACCCGACGGCGAGACAGGCGCGGAACGGCGGCAGCGGAAGCAGTTTCAGCGTCGCCTCGGTGACGACGCCCAGCAGCCCTTCCGAGCCGACGAACAGCCGGTGCAGCTCGAAGCCGGTCTTGTTCTTGTGCGTGCGCCCGCCCAGCCGCAGCACGGTGCCGTCGGCCAGCACGACTTCCAGGCCGAGCACGTAATCGCGGGTGACGCCGTATTTGAGGCAGCGCGGGCCGCCGGCGTTGGTGACGATGTTGCCGCCGATGGCATCCGCGCCGCCCTGTGCCACGACGAGTTGACCGCCCAGATGTCCCGCCGTCACAACAATGCCAACGTCCTGTGCCTGGCCAGCGACGTGTTGGGGGATGAGCTCATCCGTCGGATCGTCGTCGGTTGGCTGGATACCCCGTTCGACGGCGGCGGGCGCCACGAACGCCGTGTCCGCAAGATCGCCTGGATCGAGCAGGGCAAGGACCCCTCCACTTACAACGAGAAGGATGGCCTGGTCAACAACCACGACTGACCAGTCGTCTCCCCCGTCCTGCTCGTTCATACCGCCCGAATTGCTCACCGCGAAGTGATTTTTTGAGACGCCTCCGCCGCCAAGGGGGATTCGGGATACTGATCCACCAGTTGCTTCAGCGCCGCCAAAGCCTGTTCCGCCTGGGACATCTTGGTGTACGCCTCGGCCGCCAGCATGAGCAACTGGGGGGCGTAAGCAGAGGACGGATTGACGGCCAGGAGCGTGCGAACCTCCGCGGCGGCCTGGCTGGGGCGGCCTTGCGCCAAAAAGGCCTTCACCCGCAGCAGCGACCAGTAGCCGTCGAGCTTGTCCGCGGGCATGGCGTCGGCCCAGCGGTTGAGGTAGTCCTCCGTTGAGTCGTAGTCCTTGTCCCTCAGGTAGGCCTCGACGTGCCTGGCCATGTCGCCCTGGAGAATAGCGGCCATGGTGGGTGAGTTCGTCGGCGCCGCCCCGGCGGCCTGGTATTCCGCGCGGGCTTTTTCCCCGTCGCCGCGCGCCGCCAGACGTCTCCCATCCCGATTCGGGCCGAGCGAATCAGGGGGGACTGCGCAGCGGTTGCCAGCGATGAGACGGCCTGCTGGAAGGCGGACATGGCTTGATCGTCCTTGTCAGCCTGGAGGAAGAGTCGGCCAGCGCGGACTAAAAGGTCGGCCCGGATAGCGGCCGGTTCGATTTTCTTTACTGCTCCAAGCATCATCTCGGCAGCCTTGCCCGCTTGACCGCCGGCCGACATCGCATCGGAATACAGCGACAGGGCCACCTTCATGGACTCAGGCTGGACCTTGTCTCTCCGGAGCAGCGTCTCGGCGGCGCGCACCAGGTCAGGCGTTCGGCCCGTTTGTCGAAAGAGTTGACAGGCAACCGCTACGGACCGGTCATCTAGGGCGGCAAAGTCATACCCGGCCACCAGCGCTGCACGCTGCGCTAAGTCATCGGACTTATGGCTCGTTGCCTGTTCCCATGGCCGGGAAACGGCCAGGCGGTTAGTCCGCTGGTAGTCCGCACCAGCTGTTCGGACCGTCAACGTGACGGTGTATTCCCCCGGAGTCAGGTACACGTGGTCCACCGACGCTTGGCGGGAGGTTTGGCCGTCGCCGAAATTCCAAGTCACCTGCGGGGGTTGCCCCCCGCGGTCGGCGGTGAGGGCCTTGAAGGAGTACCTTTGTGTTTGCACGTCGTTCGATGCATAGAACGATGGGAAAAAGGCCTCACCGGCGTGGATGGGGACAAAATCGGCGGTGACGCCCTTGAAGCGTTCTTCCAGGGCCTGGGGTTTGGCCTCGACCGCCTCCGCGAAGGCCGAGGGTGGGATGGGTTTGATCTGCATGTTGCCCGGCGGCTGCCAGGCCGCCACGATGACCGGGAACCCGTTGCCCGTGCAGGCCTGGAACACGGTGAGCTTATGCAACCCGGACTGAAGGTCGATTTGTCCCGTCTGGCGTGGCTCGCGCTGCGGTCCGTGCCTCCCACCGTTCTCGACCACCAACGTGTCGTCGATGGCCAGGAACGAGGCGTCCTGGCTGGATGTGCAGAAGACGTACTTGCCCGACCAGGGGCAGATGAGATAGCCGATGTACCTTACGACGATACGGTTCTCCGGCCCGAAGGGGTTGTAGCCGAGGAAGACTTGGGGACAAAAAGCCCGGCCGATGAGCTCCCCGGGTGAGTCGAGGACTTTCTGTATCTGCGTCTGCATCTGCTGGAAATTCCGCACGGGCCGCCCGTCGTAATGCCAGACTTCCATCAGCACCCCGCGGCGAATCTCCATCGGTTTAGGCGGCGGGGCGGCGGCGTTACCGAAATAGACGTAATAGGTGCCCCCCTTGCCCTGCAGGGTAAAGGCCACGGTGACCTGATCCTCAGGGCCGATTCGCAGCACCCGGCTGGGCATTTCCTTGCCCGCTTCGTTGGCGACGCGAATATCGCTGCCGTCGGGCTTGGTGAGTCCTCCGGTAAACATCATGAAGTAGGCGATATCGTCCCCCTCCAGGTGTGTGGGGGCGACCGTCGGCAGGGTGAGCACCCGGCGATAGGGCCAGGCGGCGTTGAACCACAGCTCCCCCGATGCTTCTGCTGTCCACAGTCCCACCGCTATCGCCACCGCCAGCAGACATTTCCACGATAGTCCAGGCGATTTCATGGTATAAGCACGCCCACGCTGGTATAACGCTTTCTCAGGCCGCCCGATTGCCCGCGGCAACCGCTCGTCATAGCCCACTGTGCCGCAAACTGCTTTCGTGGGCAAGGGCGGAGGTTTTATGACGCATGGGTTACCTGCCCCTGGCCAACATCCTGCATCACAAACTGCGAAGCGCCCTCAGCGCGTTGGGCATCGGCGTCGGCATCTGCATGCTCGTGACGCTGGCCGGGCTGTCGCGCGGCAGCCTGAGCGAGATTGCCGACCGATGGGAGTCGGTGGATGCAGACCTGATCGTCCTGCCACGCGGCTGGGGCGAGAACGCCTCCGACAAGAGCGGCTCGGCCCTGCCTGATCGCTACGCCGAACGCATCCTCCAGGCCCACCCCCAAATTGTTCGCCGCGTTGTTCCCGTGTTCACCTGGCCGATCCGTCTGGCCGGGCAGGACCACACGGCCGTGGGAGTGGATAGCGCCCAATGGGAGTTTCTTAGCGGCGGTCGAAAACTCCAGGCCGGCAGACTGTGCGACCCGCAGGGGCGCTTTGCCCGCTGGCTGGATGAAAAGCTGCTGACAACCGGTGGCAAAAGCGACCAGGTGCTGGAGCTGACTGAGAGGGATTTATCCGATCCGGAGCACGACGGCCTGGAGCTGGTCATCGACGCGCGCCTGGCCAAGGCCGGGGGCTACGGCCTCGGTCAGACCGTCGAGGTCGCAAACCATCGCTGGACGATCGTGGGCATCGCGCCGACGGGCGTGATGGCGCGGGTCTTTCTGCCTCGGCGGACGGCCCAGTATTTGTTCGGCAACGGCGACGTCACTAAGAGCTCGCTGATGTTCGTGAAGCTCGCTGAGGGTGTGGACATTGGCCCGGCGGCTCGGGCCTTGGCCGCTACCACCGGCCAGGACGTCGTGCCCCTGTCGCGCTACCGCGGCATGCTGATAGAGAAGTTCGGCATCATGTTCGTGTACGTGGACGCGGTGAACGCCATTGCCCTGATCATCGCGTTCCTGTTCATCATGGTCACGCTGTACACGATGGTGCTCCAGCGGACGCGCGAAATTGCGATCCTGAAGTCCTGCGGGGCCTCCGACCTTTTCCTGCTGCGGCAGGTGCTGGCGGAGTCGCTGCTGCTGACCGGCGCGGGGACGGCGGCGGGCGTGGCGATGAGCTTTTTGGCGGCCTGGCTGATCCAGGCGGCCCGGCCGCTGCTGACGGTCACGATTACGCCGCACTGGATCGCCATCGCCGCCGGGGCCGCCTTGGCCGGGGCCACAGTCGCGGCGCTCTACCCCGCCTGGTGGGCGACCCGCGTGGACGTGGCCGAGGCGCTGACGTTGGAATAAGTTTGCTAAAACGCGATGAGCGACGGAGAAAACATCCTGGTAGCGCGCGGATTGGAGAAGTCCTACGGCAGCGGACCGGCCCGCGTGCACGTGCTGCGCGGACTGGACCTGACGGTGCGGCGCGGGGAGTTTTTGGTGGTGATGGGTCCAAGCGGCTGCGGCAAGAGCACGTTGCTGCATGTCCTGGGCCTGGTCACGAAGCCTGATGCCGGCACGCTCGAGCTATGCGGCCGGGCCGTCCCGCCCGACAGCAAGGAGCTTCGGCAGATGCGCCGGCGGAACGTCGGCATGGTGTTCCAGCGGTTCAATCTCATCGGCGTGCTGACGGGCCAGGACAACGTGGCCATCTCGCTGCGGGTCCGCGGCCTAGATGCGGATGGCGAGGGCGTCCGCCGACTGTTTGAGGAGATGGGCGTCGACCACGTCATGCGGCGCAAGCCCGGGGCGATGTCCATCGGCGAGCAGCAGCGCGTCGCCGTGGTGCGGGCGCTGGCTCATCAGCCCGACGTGCTGCTGGCCGACGAACCCACGGGCAATCTGGACAGCGACAACGCCCGGCGGTTGCTGGAACTGCTAGGCGAACTGCACCACAGCCGCCGCCAGACGATCGTGATGATCACCCACAACACCGAGGCGGCCTCAGCCGCCGAACGCATCGTCCACATGAAAGATGGAAAACTCATCGACGCCTAATCTTATCTCACCCCTGGCCACTCCCCTGCCGGCCGATGGCCTTTCGCTGCGACGGTGGTTTGCGGTGTATGCGATTTGGCTGGCGGTGGCTGGGGGGGTGCTGGCGGCAGGCGTGTACGGCAGCGACTGGTCGACTTGGCGGCACCAGCCCGCTCAGGCCTTTGCCGAAATCAGCCCGGCGATAAAGTTGGTGGCCTTCACGCTGTACCTGTCGCTGTGCTGCACGTTCCTGCCGTTGCCCACCGGTTGGATCGTCGCGGCCCTGGCCACGCGGGAGGCGGCGGTGACGGGAGACTTGCTCTCTACCGTGCTGGTGACGGCCTTGGCGGGGGCGCTCGGCTCGACGCTGGCTAACCTGAACGATTACCACATCGTGACCGCCCTGCTGCGGTACCATCGCATCGCGGCCGTGCGACACACGCGCGCCTACCACGCGGCGGCCCGATGGTTCGCCAGGGAACCTTTTTGGATTATAGTGATCTTCAACATCCTGCCCGTCCCGGTGGATGTGGTTCGGTTGCTGGCAGCGACGTCGCGCTATCTCCGGTCCGCCTTCGCGGCGGCCAACTTCATAGGCCGGTTCCTGCGGTACGCCGCTATCGCGTTTGTAACGTATTACTGGAATCTGGGCTGGGTCGCCCCGGCGGTTCTGCTGGCCTTGGCGGCCGTGCTGGGCACGATAAGGGTGCTCGGCAGCCTGGTCAGGAAGCGTGCTTCCGATGGTTCGCGAATTGGAACGGGAGAGTAACACGATGATGCGAGAAGGAAGAAATCGGGCAAAGTTTGCCACGATGCTCTTGGCTATAAGTTTGTGGCTGTTACTAATCCCTTCGGCTTGTGCAACCAAGGCCACGACCGCGCCTATGACCCAGGCGGCCTCCGGCCCGGTCACGCCGCCGCCGGTGACCCAGCCGGCCATTGAGCCCAAGGGCACCGCGGTGACTCAACCTGTCGAAGCGACATCGCAGGAAACACCCTCGCCGGTCCCCCCGGCCACTATGAAAGTTCTCAAGGCCTTGGAGCAGGCCGGAGTGAAGTACCAGACCGTCCGCAGCGACATCGAGATGACGGTCCTGCTGCCGGCCCTGGGCGATAGCGAGCAGCGAAGCGGCTGGGTGGCCTACCAGCGCGGCCCGGGGGAGGAAAGCGAGAAGATTCGCGTCCACTTTGAGACGCTCAAGCTCGGGGCAGGCCCCAACACCCGCCAGCGCGAGGACTACGCCTTCGACGGGCAGTGGGCGGTCGAGGCCAAGCACAGTGTCAAGCAACTTACCCGCTGGCAGGTGGCCGCCCCGGGCGAGCGGGTGCAGGCGTTGCGGATCGGCAAGGGCGCCTTCCCGCCGTTGCCCTTCGGCCAGAAGGCCCAGGAGGTGCTGGAATACTACCAGGCCACCCTGCGCCCCGCCGAAAAGACGGATCCACCCGACAGCGACCACCTGGAGTTGGTCGCCCGTCGCGACCGCCGTAAGGAACTGGATTTTGACCACCTGGACCTGTGGGTCAGCCGCGCCAGCGGCCTGCCGGTCAAGGTCGTTGGCACGGACAAGGATAAGAACATCAAGACGGTCTCTCTGACGAACACCCAAACGAACGTCAAATTCTCTGACGACCTGTTCGACCTGAAGCCGGGTTTCGGCTGGACCGTGAACACCCAACCGCTGCCGGAGCGAAATCGGCAGGAAGAATCACCGTAGGACGCAGCCGCCGGACGGTGGTTTTATCTTCGCCGTCGGATCAGCATTACGGCACCAGCCGCCAAGAGCATCAGGCCGGTGGGTTCGGGGATTGGCTCGCTCCAGGTTTCCCTTAGTGTCCAGGCGCCGTCGGCGTTGTCGTACACGTCGTAGCTCACTTCCACGTCGTTCATCACCACGTCGAGGAAGGTCTCATTGTCCCCATTGCCAGCGGCCCCGGCGTCGATCTGCCAGACGTCGCCCACGTGATTCTTGTCGCCCTTATGGGTGGAATAGACATGCGTGTGGCCGCAGATATAGGCGTGCACGTCGTACTGCTCCAGGACCGACCAGAACGCGTCACGGTTGTCTTCGTAGGCGTCCAGGCTATCCCCCACGTGGCGGTTGTACGGGAAGGCCGGCTCGTGGCCGAGGACGAACGTGTAAGGCTGGGTGTTGGTGGAAAGATCGTCGGCCAGCCAGGTCCGCAGGGCCGGCACGACGTCCCCATCGGTGGCTACGTCGCTGCCGGGCGCGGTACCGCCGTCCCAGTATTCGTTCAGAACGACGAAGTGTGCATTGCCGTAATCCCACGAATACGTGGTCTCAACGCATCCGGTGGGACCGTTCTGATGGGTGTAGGTCTTAAGAGCCGTTCGCACGCCGTTGCCGTTGTCGTACTCACTGCGCAGCCAGGTCATATCGGCGGTAGTCTCTTCCTCGTGGTTGCCGATGACCGGATACCACACAGCCGAGGCGCCGAACTTGGCGTCGATCGCCGCGCGGTTCTCGGGGATGGTCTCGTCGATGTCGCCAGCGGTGATATGGAACGGGCCCGGCCCGCCCGCCAGAGTATTGATGGCCTCCAGCGTGTTGCCGAACAGGTCGTGCTGGCCGCGAGGATCGGCCGTCACGGTGAAGTGCCATGGATCCGCGCCCAAGGCCTCGCCGAAGATACACAACAAAATGACAACACTCAGGCGGGCAAGAGAACCCATAATCCTGGCCTCCCGTTCCTTCCTTACGAAGGCGCTCCGCACGACATGAATGTCCCTATCATAATCGGGACCGACTGTTTTATCGAAGAAGAAAACGTAACCTCTTCTGAGGAGAACCCATATCCTGCGGGGGTGATTGCACGGCCGGGTGAGAGGGCGTATAGTGCCCCGTAACATACGGTTCGCACTCGCTGTCTTTGGTTAAGTTGATTAAAAGGCCCCCCGCATGAACCAGATCGTCATTCATGCAGACCTTGGAACTCAAGTCATCAGCCGGCACATCTTCGGGCACTTCGCTGAGCACCTGGGCCGGTGCGTCTACGGGGGCATCTGGGTGGGCCAGGATAGCGCCATCCCCAACGTCCGCGGTATCCGCACCGACGTCGTGGAGGTGCTACGGCGGATTCGCGTGCCCGTGCTCCGCTGGCCAGGCGGGTGCTTCGCGGACAAGTACTTTTGGACTGAGGGCATCGGCCCGCGTGACAGGCGTCCCAGCATGGTCAACACGCATTGGGGGCAGGTCGTCGAGGACAATGCCTTCGGCACACATGAATTCATGGACCTTTGCGGGCAGCTTGGGTGCGAGCCGTACATCTGCGGCAACGTCGGCAGCGGCACCGTCCGCGACATGCAGCAGTGGGTGGAGTACTTGACCGCACCCGCCGGCCCGATGGCCAGTCTCCGCCGCGCCCACGGCCGGCCTGAGCCGTGGAAGGTCGCCTACTGGGGCGTGGGCAACGAGAGTTGGGGTTGCGGCGGCAGGATGCGCCCGGAGTACTACGCCGATCTGTACCGCCAGTATGCCAATTTCCTGATCAATTTTGGTGACAACAAGCTCTTCCGCGTCGCTTGCGGGGCGAACGGCGATAACACCGCCTGGACCGAGGTGCTCATGCGCGAGGCTGGCAAGTGGATGGAGGGCCTGTCGGTCCATTATTACAGCCGCTTTGCCTCTCCCGGCCGGCAGACGGCCCTTGCGTTCGACGAGGCCGGCTGGGCGGGCATCCTGAAGCTGGCCCTGCGAACCGAAGAGATCGTCACCCGCCACGCGACGATCATGGACCAATACGATCCGGCCAGGCGCGTGGGCATGATCTTCGACGAATGGGGCGCCTGGTGGGAGGTCGAGCCGGGCACGAACCCCCGCTTCCTCTACCAGCAGAGCACGCTCCGTGACGCGATGGTCGCGGCCGTGAGCTTGGACATCTTCTGCCGCCACAGCGACCGCGTGCGAATGGCCAACATCGCCCAGACGGTCAACGTGCTCCAGGCCGTAATCCTCACGGACGATCTTGGTCCGAAAATGCTTTTGACGCCCACGTATCACGTCTTCGACCTGTTCCAGGTGCACCAGGACGCCACGCTGCTGCCGCTGGACTTGCGCTGCGAGATGTACGCCTGCGGCGAGAATAAAATGCCTGCCCTCAGCGCCACGGCCAGTCGCGACGGCAGCGGCAAGGTCCACCTGTCGCTGAGCAATTTGGATCCCAACCGGCCCGCGGAGGTCGCCTGCGTCCTGCGAGGGTTGAAGGTCTCCAGCGTCTCCGGCAGAATTCTGACGGCCCCGGACATGCACGCGCACAATACGTTCGAGCAACCCGATGCCGTCCGCCCGACGGCTTTTAATAAAAGCGGGGCGAAGCTGGCGGGCGAAAACTTGTCAGTGACCTTGCCGGCTAAGGCGATTGTCGTGCTGGAGCTGGTCTAGTGATGCAAACCAAGTCGCATGGTGCGCTACGGAACATTAAGGATGTATTGCATGGAGACTCGCAAATGACGATCCATTCATTGTGCTGGTTCGTGTTGGCGGCCGCAATTATTCTGACCGCCTCAGCCGCCCAAGGCCAGGAGTCCGCCCCAGCCAGCGAAAAGAGCGCCGTTCCCGTCTCCCAGGGCAAGGACGGCAAGCTGGTCTACGCCGCAAACGAGCAAGGCAATCGCATCCCGGACTTCTCCCACTGTGGTTATGCGGGTGGAGATCGAGATATTCCTAACGTCCCCGTCCGCGTTGTTGTGCCGCCGGCCAAAGGCGATGCTACTTCTCGCATCCAAATGGCCATCGATTACGTTGCCAGCCTGCCGGCGGATGAGAAAGGCCTTCGCGGGGCTGTGCTGCTCCCAAAGGGGCGCTACGAGGTCCCCGGCCAACTCCTGCTGAAGGCCAACGGTGTTGTTCTGCGCGGCAGCGGCATGGGGGAAGACGGTACGGTGCTGGTCGCGGCGGGCCTGGACCGCCGGGCGCTGGTCCGGATCGTCGGTATCGCCAATCGCACGAAGGCCAAAAGCGTGCGCAGGATCACCGACGCCGTCGTGCCGGTAGGCGACAGGAAGTTCTTGCTGGACAAAGTCGAGGGACTCCACGTCGGCGATACGGTCTTGGTCCGTCGGCCTTGCACGACAGAATGGGTCACGTCCTTGAACGAAAGCACGGAAGGACCGACCCGAAACGGATTGCTCGTCAACTGGGAGCCTGGCTCGCGCGACATCGTCTGGGACCGGGTCGTTACAGCCGTTGACGGCAATGCCGTGACCTTGGACGCCCCCATCACTACCGCCATCGAGCAGCGGCTGGGCGGCGGCACGGTGGAGGAATACGACTGGCCGGGCCGGGTCAGCCAGGTCGGCGTGGAGAACCTGCGGTGCGAGTCCGCCTTTGATCCCAACAACCCCAAGGATGAGAACCACTCCTGGGTAGCGATTACGATGGACAACGCTCAGGATGCCTGGGTGCGCCAGGTTGTCTTTGCCCACTTCGCTGGCTCGGTCGTGTCGATCTGGGACAGTGTCCAGCGCGTGACCGTGCAGGACTGCCTGGCCCTGGCGCCCGTCGGGGAGATTGGCGGATACCGGCGGCACACGTTCTTCACGATGGGCCAGATGACGCTGTTTCTGCGGTGCTTCAGTGAGAACGGGCGGCACGACTTCGCCGTCGGCCACTGCGCCGCCGGGCCGAACGCCTTCGTCTTTTGCCAGGCTAAAGACGCTTTGGACAGCAGCGGGCCGATTGAGGATTGGGCCTCAGGCGTGCTTTACGACAACGTGACGATCGAGGGCAACGCCTTGGTCCTTTCCTTTCGCAGGCTCTACGGTGACAGGTACGGCTGGTCGGCGGCCAACTGCGTCCTGTGGAACTGTCAGGCGGCGAGGATTCACTTCCTTGTCCCCGCCGGGGCCAATGGCTGGGCCTTCGGGAGCTGGGGAGATTGCTTTGGTAGTGCTGTCTGGCTTTCGAACAATGAGTTCGTCAATCCCCGCAGCCTTTATCAGGCGCAACTGGCTGACCGACTGGGCGCCGAGGCAGCCAAGAGGGTGGGTGACGGCCCGCAGTATCCCCCTGGTGGTACCAGCCCCACCTACGAGCAAGCCGCCCAAGCGGTTGCGGCCTCCAATGTGCCGGCCCAGCAGATTGTGGACTTGATTGACCAGGCCGCCAAAACCGACCCTATCCCCACCGACCCCGGCCAGGCCAAGACGCTGGAGGAACTGATCAAAGAGAATCCCGATCTTGCCCCCCGACCGGCCTTCAAGCCTTCCACCAAAAAGCTCACTTTGACCAACGGCTGGCTGGCCTGCGATGGGGCGTTGCTAGCCGGCGGCAGGATGGGGGTCGTCTGGTGGCGAGGCGACATCGTGCCCGCGGCGGCGGCCAGGGCCGAGGCGGGGATCACGCGCTTCGTACCTGGTCGCATCGGGCAAGGGTATGTCGAAGACCTGGGAGAGCTGACCGACCAGATGACCGCCATGCGTCGGCCTGTCATGGATTATCACTATGCCCTGTGGCACGACCGGCGCCGCGACGACCACCAGCGGGTCCGTCGGATGGACGGGGACGTTTGGCCGCCGTTCTACGAGTTGCCCTTTGCCCGCAGCGGTCAGGGCACGGCCTGGGACGGCCTGAGCAAATACGACCTGACAAAGTACAATCCCTGGTACTGGATGCGGCTGAAGGAGTTCGCCGACCAGGCCGACCGCAAGGGCCTGGTGCTTCTGTACCAGAACTATTTCCAGCACAACATCATTGAAGCCGGAGCGCACTGGGCCGACTTTCCGTGGCGGTCGGCTAACAATATCAATGACACGGGCTTTCCCGAACCACCCCCCTACGCTAACGACAAGCGGATCTTCCAGGCACACCTGTTCTACGACGTTCACCACCCTGTCCGCAGGCCGTTGCACGAGGCCTACATCCGCCAGTGCCTGGACAACTTCGCTGACAATACCAACGTCATCCAGTTTACCGCGGCCGAGTACACCGGGCCTCTGGAATTCGTGCAGTTCTGGCTGGACACGATTGCCGCGTGGGAGAAAAAGACTGGCAAAAAAGTTCTGGTCGCCCTCAGCACCACCAAGGACGTGCAGGATGCCATCCTGGCCGATGCGGTTCGGGCCGAGGTGGTGAACGTCATCGACATCCGCTACTGGCACTACCAGGCCGACGGGACGCCCTATGCACCCGCCGGTGGCAAAAACCTTGCCCCCCGCCAGCATGCCCGGATTCTAAAGCCCAGACCCAGCTCATTCGATCAGGTGCTCCGAGCCGTCCGCGAGTATCGCTTGAAGTACCCCGAAAAAGCCGTTATCTACTCCGCCGATGGGCCCGATGACGGCTGGGCGGTGCTGATGGGCGGCGGCTCGCTGCCAAACCTTCGCGCTCGCCTGGACCCCAACCTGCTGGCGGCCATCGTCAGGATGCAGCCGGCCGACCTGGTGGTCGATGCCGACCGCCAATGGTGCCTGGCCGAGATAGGAGCCAACTACCTGGTCTATTCCGCTCAGGAAAAACCGATCACGCTGGACCTTACTGCCGCCAAAGGAGACTTTGCCGTTTGCTGGATCGACCCTGCCAGTGGCAAGATGACCGACGCGCCAACCGTCGCGGGCGGGAAAACGGTTACGCTCCAGCCGCCCGGCGGCGGACCGTGGGCTGCGTGGCTGCGGAAACCAGACCGCTGATCCAGGCACTCTGCTGGCCGTCGGCTTGACGTTCGATCCGGTCCCGTCGTACAATCATTTTGGCGACGAGGCGCGCGTAGCTCAATTGGATAGAGCATCGGTCTACGGAACCGAAGGTTACAGGTTCGAGTCCTGTCGCGCGTAGTGAAATAATCACTTCCCCCAAAGGTACCCTGCGTCTCTTGCTTGAAAATCCACGAAGTCAACTTTTGCTTCTGACGGTTTGTTGGCGAAGAGGGGAGTCTCAACCGACCAGAAATTGCAGGTTGCTCAAGTGCTTCTTTTCTTGTTCCACAATGCCTTGGATGACTTGGGCGGATTCGGGCAGGTGAGCAATTAGTCCTTGGTAAAAGCGGATGGAATCTTGCTCCATCTGGATGGCCATGTTCAAGGCGTCTTTCAGGCTTCCGCCGATAGCCACCTTGTGGACGGCCTCGGGGTCCGGTTGGATGTGTGCCTTGGCCAACGAGGCAAGCGCGGCGGCTTTCTCCATAGTTGTCTGGCCGATTCCGGCTCGCTTAGTCCATTCTTTGTGCATCTGCTGGAAGGTGTCTAGGTGCTTGGATTCATCACGGGCTGTTCGCAGGCAGAAGTCCCTAACCTTCGCATCCTCACTGCCGAGGGCCAGCGCCTCATAGAAGTCCCTTCCGATTTGCTCCATGCCGATGGCCATTTTAAAAACATCACTGGCAGTCATTGCAGTCGTCATCGTGTCGCTCCTGTCTGATGCGGGCATCCTGTTGGCAGGGCCTTGCGTTCCCTTACGTTCATCCATCGGCGGCTTGTGGAACTCATTTGAGTGTAGCCCCGAGCGTGTAGGGACGCAATCCCTGTTTGATGTGGGTTAGGTGATCCGCCTCGGCGTCTCATCGCGCGTATGAGGGTTGATGACGATTGCTCTTGTCGTTTTCGAAGGATGGCGATACATTCGTATTCGCCAGCAGAAGTTGCCTTACGGACACCACGGACACTTGTGGTAAACCCCGGTCGGGATAAAGGAGCTTTGCGTGAACAAAGCGGCCGTTGTCGGCGTTGGATACTGGGGGCCCAATCTGATCCGCAATTTTTACTCTCAGGGTGTGCTCAGGGGCGTCATCGCCTGCGATGCCGATCCAGCTCGTTTAGCGCAGGTTGCAAAACAGTTTCCCGGCCTCGAATGTGTCTCCGATTTCAAGGAGATCTTGAAACTTGCGGATGTGGATGTGGTGGCGATTGCCACTCCGGTTCGCTTTCACTACCCGATGGCCAAGGCAGCGCTGCAGGCTGGAAAGCACGTCCTCCTGGAGAAACCGATGGCCATCAGTAGCGCCCAGGCGAGGGAACTGATCGAATTAGCCGAAACCAAGAAGCTCGTCCTGATGGTGGATCACACCTTCGTCTACACCGGTGCGGTCGAGAAAATCGCCCAGATTTGCCGATCGAACGATTTTGGTGATTTTTATTACATCGACAGTGTGCGCATCAACCTGGGACTTTTCCAGCACGATGTGAACGTGATCTGGGACCTGGCACCCCATGACCTGAGCATCGTGAATCACGTGCTCCAGCGAAAGCCGAAGGTAGTTCGCGCCATCGGTCAGAGCCACATCAAGGACAACCTGGTGGACGTCGCCTATGTGAACGTGGAGTATGAAGACCATATCACGGCGAACTTTCACGTCAACTGGCTGTCTCCAACCAAGATTCGCCAGATGATTCTCGCCGGTTCAAACCGCATGATCGTTTGGAACGATTTAGACCCCGCTGAGAAGATCCGCGTCTACGACAAGGGCATCAACCTCATGAGGACTGACCGGGAAGGGCGGTACGCCGTTCAAGTCGCCTATCGCACGGGCGACGCGTGGCTGCCTAACTGTGACAACACGGAAGCCCTAAAAAAAATGACGTGCCATTTTCTGGAATGTATTTTGCAGTCGAAAAGGCCTCTCACCGGTGGGCCAGAAGGCCTGGATGTGGTGATGGCGTTGGAGGCTAGCGAACTCAGCCTCGCCCATGGCGGCAGGCCCGTAAGCATCGAGGGGGAAAGGATCGCCTTGGTCTGACCGCTCGGCTTCCTCGAAAGGTGGTATCTGTGCCTACGAATATCCCGGACAACCCTACGATTCGTATCGCCCCTGACGTCCAACTGGGCAAGAATGTCAAGATCCACGCCTTCGTGAATCTCTACGGCTGCCGTGTGGGTGACAACACTCGGATCGGGACCTTTGTCGAAATCCAGAAGGGTGCTTCGGTAGGACGATCCTGCAAGATTTCCAGCCATACCTTCATCTGCGAAGGCGTCCACATTGAGGATGAATGCTTCATCGGACACGGGGTGATGTTCATCAATGATCTCTATCCCCGCGCCACCGCTGAGAACGGCACCCCCCAAACAGAGCAGGACTGGAAGGTGGTGCCGACGTATGTCCGTCGCCGAGCCTCGATCGGGTCCAACGCCACCATCCTGGGGGGTGTGACCATCGGAGAAGGCGCCATCGTCGGCGCCGGGGCCGTGGTGACCCAGGATGTGCCGCCAGGGACCATCGTGGCCGGCAATCCGGCCCGCACGCTTCGCAAGGTGGACCAACCCAGGAAATCCACCGGAAGAACAGGGACCAAGACGTGAACGTACCTTTTCTCGATCTCAAGGCACAGTACGTCCAGATCAAGGACGAAGTGCACGCCGCGCTGAACCACGTGATGGAAACCTCCGCCTTTGTGCTGGGCAAGGCGGTCGAGGATTTCGAGAAGGCATTTGCCGCCCATCACGGCGCCAAGCATTGTGTCGCCACCTCCTGCGGTACCAGTGCTCTGCATGTCGCCTTGTTGGCCATGGGAATCGGGCCGAAGGATGACGTGATCGTGCCGGTGAACACCTTCATTGCCACAGCGGAGGCTGTCAGCCACTGCGGGGCTAGACCGGTCTTTGTGGATATGCATGATGAGGACTACTGCATCGACCCTGAGAAGATTGTTCGTGCCCTTACTCCCCAGACCAAGGCGATCATCCCGGTCCACCTGTTCGGGCAGCCGGCGGAGATGGACCGGATATCAGCTATTGCCACCGAGCATGGGTTGAAAGTCCTGGAGGACTGCGCCCAAGCCCACGACGCGGAATACAAGGGACGCAAAGTGGGCACCTTCGGTGTGGCGGGGGCCTTCAGCTTCTATCCGGGCAAGAATCTGGGGGCCTATGGGGAAGGCGGGGCTGTCCTGACCAACGACGAGGAACTGGCCACCAAGGTACGATTGCTCCGCGACCACGGTTCCGCAAAAAAATACTTCCACGACATGGTCGGCTACAACTACCGCATGCACGGTTTCCAGGGCGCGGTACTCGGCGTGAAACTGAAGTATCTAGTCGCTTGGACGGACGCCAGGCGAAGGATCGCCAAGCGATACGAACAGCTGCTTGCGGACCGCGGCGTGCTCGTGAAACAGGCCAAACCCCACGTCCGGCACGTCTATCATCTGTTTGTGATCCGCGTGAAGAACAGGGATAAGGTGGCCGCCATCCTCAAGGATCAGGGGGTAACCACCGGAATCCACTATCCCATTCCGCTGCACCTGACGGGTGCGTATGCTCCTTTGGGATACCGGAAAGGCGATTTCCCGGTGGCCGAGGCTGCGGCTGCTGAAGTCCTGTCTCTTCCGATGTATGCGGAGTTGACGAATGACATGATTGAATATGTTGTGGCACGCTTGAATGGATGCCGGGAAGTATCGAACATCTCCGGCCAATGATGAGCACGGTAGCGAGCACAGAGGTCCGTCGCCAAAACCCCATCGTCCTTTCGGTGGCGATGCCGGCTTACAACGAAGAGGCCAACATCGAGCGAGTGGTTCTGGATCACATTCGCGTCCTGGAGTCGCTGCAGGGAACGATTGCCGACTGGGAAATCGTCTGCCTGGACGATGCTAGCACCGATCGCACCCTATCCATCCTCCAAGAACTCGCCGCCCGGATCCCACGGCTTAAAGTTCTGCGTCACCTCCAGAACAAGGGCATATTTGAGTCAATGAACGACGTCAGCCGCAGCGCCAGAGGCACACACGTGTGCCTGACAGCCTCTGACGGCCAGTGGCCGGCTGAAAACCTTATCCCGCTTCTCGATGCCGTCATTGATGAGCACGCCGACCTGGCCATCTGGGTCCGCCGAAACCGATGGCGAGTGTATAGCCTCAGACGGTGGATTGTCTCGTTCCTGTTTAACCTACTTCCGTGGATCCTCTTCGGAACCAAGACGACGGACGCCGGCAGCGTTAAACTAGGCCTTCGCACAATCTACGCCTTCGACCTCATCTCGCGCAGCCCTTTCGCGGAGGCCGAGCGCATCCTCGTGGCCCAGCGCGGGGTTCCGGATCGCCTATGTGCCTGCAGATTTCCAGCAGCGATCCGTTGGCAGGGCCGGCGGGGCCAGCCTCAAGAACATCCTGCTGTCATTTCGGGATTGCTTTCGCTGCGCCCGGCGGTATGGGTTGAGACCACCGAAGGCACGTTCGGGAATTCGATCGTGAATAGATGAGCGACCGATGTTGTTCGGCTGGTGCGTACGCTCCTCTGGGATACCGGAAAGGGGATTTCCCGGTGGCCGAGGACGCGGCGGAGAAGATCCTGTCCCTTCCGATTTACCCGGAATTGACCGACGAGATGATCGAGTACGTTGTGGCGTGCCTGAAGACAAGCCAGGCATGAGGGTCAAGAAGAACGGATACCGGTTGTCGGAAATGGCTAGGGGCCTGCGAGTTTGCTGCATTCCTTTGCGCGAGTGGGGTAATTCTGCACAGAGTTGTCTTGGGCGCCGATGTGCCCGTTAGTCAGAGGCAATTCCAAATCGCTTGTGAAATTTGGCTCATCCCGGTGGGGTTCTGCTGTTGTTACTTGCCTCTGGACGACGGACTAGCCGCCAAGCCATCCCCGCCGGACCGGATAAGGCATAGACCATCGTTACGACGGCCAAAGTCACATACGGCTCCAGCAAGGCAGCCAGGCCGAAGATAACGAGCTTCACGAGGTATCCGAAGGGCCGTCGGCCGCGGATGTACTGGTTGACGACGTGCGTGTAACGGAAGCGAGTCACCATCAGCAGTCCCCCCGCCAGCGTCATCAGCGGCAGTGCGACCGAGACGGTCGCCAGCAGCCACGGCCGGGAGCGCCAGCCGGTCTCAAAGCCCGCGAGGTGCTCGAACAGCAACACCAGCGCCGCTATCGGGGCAGCCGCCCCGGGCGAAGGCAAGCCGCGAAAGTTCATGTGGGCCGACTCGTCCGGCACGTTCTCCACGTTGAACCGCGCCAACCGCAAGGCCGCACACGCAAGAAACAGTCCCGCGATGCACCAGACCACGCGCTCCATGCCCGCCGTCTTGGACAAAAAGACGATGGGCTCGATCTCGTGGCCGCGGAGGGCCACGATCACCGTCCGCAGCATCAGCACGGCCGGGGCGGCGCCGAAACTGATGATGTCGCACAGGCTGTCGAGCTGCCCGCCGAAGTCGGTAGTCCGTCGCGTCATCCGAGCCACGCGACCGTCCAGCATGTCAAAAAACATAGCCAGAAAGATAAACCACGACGCCACCCCGAGGTTGGCCAGGCTGGATTGGCCGAGGGCATCCTTGGTGGCGAAGTGGATGGCCGCAAACCCCGACAGACCGTTGGCGATAGTCAGTAACCCCGGCAGCAGGGACGTGGACTGAAGGATCCTCCGCCGGGCCCGCGTGCGACGGTGACGGCGGTCCTGCGGAGACAGCAGCGGGTCTATCAGAGGTGTTCTAGGGTCCATCGTTCGTCCTCTGCGCCGCAGCCACCAGGACCGTCTCGCCCGCCCGAACCTTTTGGCCTTGGCTAACGCGGATCTCCCCGGCCAATTCGGTCGGCACGATCAGTTCCACGCGCGAACCGAACTTGATCATCCCGATCCGCTGGCCGGCAGCAAGCTCCTGACCGATGGCTACGTCGGTCACGATCCGTCGGGCGATCAGGCCGGCCACCTGGCGAACGATGACGGGATGCGATGCTTGACCTTGTTGGCAGATCAGGCGGAGGGTGGCCGATTCGTTCCGTTCGGAAGCGGCCGGGTCGCGAGCATCCAGAAAAACGCCTGGACGATAGATTACGGATTCGACCCGAGCCTCGGTGGGACAGCGATTCACGTGCACGTCGAAAACACTCATGAAGATTCCAATCTTCACGCCGGCACGGCCCAGTTCGCTGTCTGCTCCCACGGGCGTGATGTCTCTCACGTGCCCGTCGGCCGGGGAGAGCAGGATGCCCGGTTCGCTCGGTGCGCGCCGGTTTGGATCGCGGAAGAACCACACCACCCAAAACCATACCGCCAGTGGCAGCACCGTGGCCGGGACGAACAGCCACCCCACCGCTACCGCCGCCACGACGCCCGCCATCGTGGCGAGCGCGATCTCACGCCGACCATAGCTTGTCAGGATACGCCTCATGCCGTCGTCTCGATTCCGCTGCAAGCACACGTTCCCCGCGACATCCACGAAGGGATTATAGACGGTCGCCTCCGCCGCCGAAATAAGGAATCCCGCAACCGATGGGCGCTTCCTGTTGTGCAAGAATTAAAAGGGTCTTATGATATGGTCATTTGTCAGCTTAGGAGTCGCAGGCCATGAAGGTTTGGCTGAACGGCAAGTTGGTCGATAAGCGTGCGGCAAGGGTGAGCCTCTGGGACCACGGGTTGCTCTACGGTGACGGGGTGTTCGAGGGCATCCGCGTCTATGACGGCAAGGTGTTTCACGCCCAGGCCCATATCGACCGGTTGTTCAACTCGGCCAAGGAGGTCCGCCTGGCGATCCCCTATACCAAGCAGGAATTGATTGACGCCACCTACGACACGCTGCATGCCAACGGCCAGAAGGATGCCTACGTCCGCCTGGTCGTGATGCGCGGCGAGGGCGACCTGGGGTTGAATCCCTTCCTGTGCGCGACGCCCACGGTGTTCATCATCGTGGACAAGATCATGCTTTACCCTCAGGAAATGTACCAGGAGGGCATGGCCGTCATCGTCGCTAAGACGCGCCGCACCGCGGCCAGCATGGTCAACCCGGCCATCAAGAGTCTCAACTACCTCAACAACATCCTGGCCAAGATCGAGGCCATCGACGCCGGCGTGGCTGAGGCCATCATGCTCAACGAGAAGGGCGAGGTCGCCGAGTGCACCGGCGACAACCTCTTCATCGTTAAGGACGGTACGGTGTTTACGCCTCCCCCCGAGGCGGGCATCCTCATCGGCATTACACGCGGCTTGGTCGTCAAGCTGGCCCGTGAAGGCGGCGTGCCGCTCCGTGAGCAGGCAGTTCGTCCGGAGGACTTGTATGCGGCGGACGAGTGCTTCCTGACCGGCACGGCGGCCGAAGTCGTTCCCGTGACGAAGATTGACGGCCGGCAGATCGGCACGGGCAAGCCGGGGCCGGTGAGCCAGAAACTGTTCCACGCCTTCCGGCAGTACATCGCCTCGGGCAACTGGTAGGCGGATAAGAGCGCGGTCGTTGTTCGTAGGTCGAAGGTCGAAGCAACTGGCTTGTCGAGCTACGGTGCTGCCGAGAACCCTTTCTGAATTTGCTAATGTTGTCCCGCAACCGGGCCTGCTTCCGCTCACCGCTATGGAGTGCTGCGGGCCATTCGGTTACGATTCACGCCGGTTAAGAGGGTTTTATCTATGACATCCCGAACAAAGACCTCGTCCCAGCGGCCCGGATACTTCGGCCCCTACGGCGGTCAGTTCGTGCCCGAGACGCTCATGGGCGCGCTGAAGCAGTTGGAGCAGGAGTACCTGTCCGCGATGGCGGATGCGGCCTTTGTGGCCGAGCTGGACCGCTGCTACCGTCAGATCGCCGGGCGGCCCAGCGAGCTTTACTTCGCCCGCAGGTTCACCGAAAAGCTCGGCGGGGCGAAGGTGTACCTGAAACGCGAGGACATGAACCACACCGGCGCCCACAAGATCAACAACACGCTAGGCCAGGCGCTGCTGACGCTGCGGATGGGCAAGAAGCGCGTCATCGCCGAGACCGGCGCCGGCCAGCACGGCGTGGCCGCGGCCACGGCCGCGGCGGTGTTCGGACTGGACTGCGACGTATACATGGGCACCGAGGACATCCGCCGACAGAGCCTGAACGTCTTCCGCATGCAGCTTCTGGGCGCCCGCGTCATTCCCGTCACCACCGGCCAGTGCACGCTGAAGGACGCCCTCAACGAGGCCCTGCGCGACTGGATGGGCAGCGTCGAGGGCACGCACTACATCATCGGCTCAGTCGCCGGCCCGCACCCCTTTCCCACGATGGTCTGCGAGTTCCAAAGCTGCATCGGCCGGGAGGCCCGCCAGCAGATACTTGCCGCCGAAGGGCGCCTGCCGGACTACCTGGTCGCCTGTGTGGGCGGGGGATCCAACGCGGGGGGCTTGTTCTCCCCGATGATCGACGACAAACAGGTAGCCATGATCGGCGTGGAGGCCGGCGGGCGCAGCCTAAAGCTGGGCGACCACGCCGCCACGCTATGCCTAGGCAAACCAGGCGTCCTCCACGGGGCGCTCAGCTACGTTCTCCAGGACGACGACGGCCAGACCGCCCCCGTTCACAGCGTCTCGGCTGGACTGGATTATCCTGGCGTGGGCCCGGAGCATAGTTATTGGAAGGACATTGGGCGCGTCCGCTATACCTCCGCCAGCGACGATGAGGCCATCGACGCGACCATCGTCCTCAGCCGCACCGAAGGGATCATCCCCGCGCTGGAATCGGCCCATGCCCTGGCGGAAACGATCAAGCTCGCCCCCACGCTCGGCAAGGACAAGATCATCCTGGTGTGCTTGTCCGGCCGGGGCGACAAGGACTGCAACGAAATCGCCGCCATCCTCGAAAAACGAAACAAACACTGATAACCCAACACAAAGACACAAAGAAGCAGAGTCATGTAGCTCTCATGGCGTCGAACAGCGTCGCCACAGCACCTGGCTGCTTCTAGATTATACTTATAATGACATGACGGTTAGGCTAATCACAATTGATCAGATCGACAGTTTCAAAGACGTTCGGGATTTCGCAGCCGATTCCATTCCACCATTGGTCATCAACCGGGTCCAAAAACTCGATGAACGTGAGGAATTGGAGCCTTTCATACGGACAGTTCTCACTGATACGAACGAAACGCCCCATGGACCCGCCGAAATAGCCGACATTCTAACTCACAAGGTCCGCGTTCTTCGTGAACAGGGACTAGCGGCATTCATTCTCAAAGGGAAATCATTCCCCACAGTTCGTCCGAAGGATGTTTCCCACCAAATATACCGGCTAGAAAAGATAGCCGAGCTTAAATTTGTCATCCTTGCAGTGACCGGGAATATATTGGACGGGGCCAAGGAGCAGTTTGTATCAACTGCCAATCGCCTCGGTTGCGCCTATTGCATCCTTGACGCAAGCGACTTGTCACGTCTTTTCATAGCTTATGGCTTCTTCTGCCCCCGAGACGGCAGGCGAATTTCCGCCGGGCGATGTAGTTGTGGATATTCACCCAAGAAGAGAATACTCAACCTTCTCCAAAAACAATCACTGCAGGAACTTAGTCAGGCGCACACAATAGGGCAAAAAGCAGGTCTCCTAGTCTTACCGACAGGTAGCGGAAAAACGAGGATTGCCGCTGAAGATGCTAAGGTCTTTTCACACGGGCATGTCCTATACGTCGCACACACACACGAAATTCTAGATGTCGCCGAATCAGAGTTTGCCGCCGTGTTCGGTACCCAGAACGTAACCCGCATCAACGACGAAAAGTCTCTGCAGAACTTGAAGCGAGTAAATCTTGCAACCATTCAATTTCTCCGGAGACACCTCTCCCGAATCCCCAGGAACACCTTTGAATATGTCGTGGTAGACGAGTTTCATCATGCTGCTGCTGCGTCTTATCGTTGTCTTATCGAACTGGCAGGTGATCCATTTCTCCTAGGACTCACAGCGACACCCTTCCGTGGAGATAGACAGGACATTACCGAACTATGCCACGGCAATGTGCTTGTCAATGCAGAGCTACGTACAGGGATAGACAACGGAATCCTCGCTCCATATCATTATTTCGGAGCTTTCGACGACGTTGACTACTCGAACGTTCGACATAACGGCATAACCTATACAATCCGTGATCTTGAGAAAGCTCTTATCATACCAGCAAGAGACCGTGCCATTATTTCCAGGTGGCACCAACATGCCGAAGGAAAACCCACTCTTGCATTCTGCTGCTCACACAAACATGCCGTACGTGTTGCCGCTGCCATTCGGGAGAATGGGGTCGGGGCAGAACCTTATCTCTCAACAACTTCGTTGGACAAACGTAAAGATCTTTCTCGCGACCTTGAGGAAGGACGTCTTTCTGTTCTGTGCGTGGTAGATGTGCTAAATGAGGGAGCTGATTTCCCATTCATAGAATGCCTGCTGTTTCTAAGACCTACCGAATCCAAGAGGGTGTTCTTTCAGCAGCTTGGTCGTGGCCTACGGCGATACGTAGGAAAGTCACATTGCATCGTCATTGACTTTATTGGCAATTTTCGGAATGCCTTCCGCATAGTTGAATACCATGGACTACTGCCATACCCCGACGAGCAATCCGCGTCTTCATCCCGCGATTTGCGAAGCATCAAAGATGTGCTTAACCTTCCTCTTGGTTGCGAAGTCAATTTTGAAGAGAAAGTCATTGATATTTTCGCCCAGCAGATGCTGCATCCACGGTTTGCCACGCGTCACAACATCGGAAGAATTCTCATCTATCAATACCAAAGGCTTCAATCTCGCTTAGGGAGAACACCTTTACAACAAGACATCGACAGGGCTTGCCTCTTGGACTCGCACTTGTACGCAGATGTCTTCGGAAGTTGGAAAAGATTCCAGCAGATTATTACAGAACGGTCACAGATGCCAATTCTTGCTTGTCAGGATAGCACGAAGGATTAGGCAACAATTTCCATTGCTCCGTCACACACAGGGACTTCACCATGAGCGAACTGGATAATAATCGGCTGGTGCAGACCTTTGCAGAGCTTCGCTCGGCTGGAAAGAAGGTCCTGATTCCTTTTATCACGGCCGGTTATCCCGACCTCCAGACCACCGGAGCCTTGTTGAAGGACTTTGAGACGCGCGGGGTGCGGGTCTGCGAGCTGGGTGTTCCGTTTTCCGATCCGATCGCCGACGGACCGGTGATCCAGAACTCCTACACCGAGGCCCTGGCGGCCGGGTTCACCAGCGACCAGGTTACGGACATCGTTCGCGGTTACCGCCAGGAGGGTGGCCGCATGGCCCTGGCGGCCATGGTGAGTTTCACCATTGTCTTCCGCCACGGGGTGGAGGGCTACTTGGCGAAGCTGGCCGAGGCGGGTTTAGATGGAGTCATCATCCCAGACCTGCCGCTGGAGGAGTCCGCTGCCGTTGAGCAGGCAGCCGCCAAGGCGGGCCTGTGCCTGGTCATACTGGTCGCTCCCACCACCCCCCCGCCGCGGCGGCTGGAGATCGCCCGTCACAGCCGGGGCTTCATTTATTTCATCTCCGTGGCCGGCATCACGGGCGAGCGCGACCGCCTACCTCAGACCACGATCGACGCCGTGGCTGAGCTGCGGAAGCACACCGACACGCCCGTGTGCGTGGGCTTCGGCATCGGTCGCCCGGAGATGGTCGCCTCCGTCTGCCAGGTGGCCGATGGGGCGATCGTCGGCTCGGCCATCGTCGCACGCCTCGCCGCCGGTAAGGCCGCGCCGCGCGACCAGCTCGTCAAGGAAACCGGCCAGTTCATCTCGCAACTGCTGGCGCCCATCACTTGAGAAATTTTTGTTGAACCAGTCCGCTAGTCAACCAGTCAACCAGTGACGGGTTACTGGCTATGGGTGGATGTGGGTTGGAGTTCCAACTTCAGGACTTTGCCCATGCGGCGCCAGCGTTCATAGCGGTGCTGGAGCAGGCGATCCAGGGGGACGCGATTCAGCTCGCGTAGGGTGCGGACGATATGGCGCTCGAGGTTGGAGGCAGCCTCGGCCGCGTTGCGATGGGCGCCACCCAGCGGCTCGGGGACGATGTCGTCGATGACGTCCAAGGCCTTGAGGTCGCGGGCGGTGATCTTCATCGCTTCGGCGGCTTCGGCGGCCTTTTCCCCTGTGCGCCACAGGATGGCCGCGCAGCCCTCGGGACTGATGACCGAGTAGTAGGCGTACTCCATCATGGCGATCCGGTCGCCGACGCCGACGCCCAGCGCCCCGCCGCTGCCGCCCTCCCCGATCACCACGCACAGCATCGGCGTCTTGAGGCGGGCCATCTCCATCAGATTGCGGGCGATGGCCTCCGCCACACCGCGCTCCTCGCTGCCGACCCCGGGAAAAGCCCCCGGCGTGTCGATCAGCGAAACGACGGGCATGTGAAACTTTTCAGCCAGCTTCATCACGCGCAGCACCTTGCGGTAACCTTCCGGATGGGCGCAGCCGAAGTTGCAGGCGATCTTTTCCTTGGTGTCTCGGCCTTTGTGCTGGCCGACGAAGACGACCTTCTCCCCGCCGATCCTGCCCAGCCCGCAGCAGATGGCCTTGTCGTCTCCGAAGCGGCGATCGCCGTGCAGCTCGACGAAGTTCTTGACGATCCGCTCCAGGTAATCCTTGGCCAACGGTCGCTGGGGGTGCCGGGCCACCTGTACCGTCTCCCAGGGGGTAAGGTTCTGATAGGTCTTCCGCAACAGCGAAACGTACTGGACCCGAAGTTGGGAGACTTCGGCGGAGAAATCCCGGCCTGAGGCGGTTTGTTCGGCCTCAAGGTTGACAATCTCCCGCTGAAGGCGGGCAATGGGCTTTTCAAACGGTAACTGAAAGCCGCTGTCTGGTCCGTTCCCGTTTTGCTTTGCCATGCGGAGACGTCCTGGGACCCATTGCCAACGAAGGACGCTTGGGCGGCGTCCTTCGGGGTTCTCCTGCATTCTTCGGTCACGATAACTCTCCTGCCCGACGAATGCAAGGGAAATTGCGCTCCCGTCCGATGGCGCCCTTTTTCACTTCCTTCACCGGGCGCAGTGCCTTGCATTCAGAGCAGGTCGAGCCTACACTGCGGCCGGATGTAGCCACGAGGGAAAACAAAGCAATGAAGGTGGCCTATTTCGACTGTTTCGCCGGCGCGGGCGGGGACATGATCGTGGCCGCCTTGTTGGATGCCGGGGCTGACTTGGAGACCCTGAAGGCCCACCTGGAGCGGCTGGGGATCGGCGGTTGCGATATCCGCATCGAGCATGTCCGCCGCGGCGGCCTGGCGGGTTTGAGATTTTTGGTCAACGCTCCGGGTCGGGATCAGCCGCACCGGAATCTGGCTGATATCCTCGCCCTCATCGACCGCGCCGCCCTGCCCGCTCGCGCCGCGCAGGCGCCAAGGCCGTCTTCACCCGGCTGGCCGAGGCCGAGGCCAAGGCCCACCGTATCGACGTTTCGCAAGTGCACTTTCACGAAGTCGGAGCCATCGACAGCATCATGGACATCGTCGGGGCGGCCGTGGCGCTGGAGCTGCTGGGGATCGACGCCGTGCAATGCTCCCCCATCCCCACCGGCAGCGGCACGATTACCTGCTCCCACGGCCTTCTGCCCGTCCCGGCGCCAGCCACCGCCCAGCTCCTGCTTGGCGTGCCGATCCGCTCGACCGAGATTTCCGCCGAGGCCACCACCCCCACCGCCGCCGCCGTGCTCACCACGCTGGCGGAGTCTTACGGCCCGCTACCGGCGATGCGCGTCCTGGCCGTAGGGTGCGGCGCGGGAACGCGCGACGAGGGGCGCTACCCAACCTCCTCCGCGTGTTCGTAGGCGAGGCCAACCAGAACGGCTCAGCCGACGCGGTGGTGGAACTGGCTGCCAACCTTGACGATTGTACCGGCGAAATCCTGGGCTCGACGATCGAGGCGCTGCTGGCCGCCGGGGCGCTGGACGCCTGGGCGACGCCCGCGGTCATGAAGAAGTCGCGCCCGGCGTGGGTGTTGTCGATGCTCTGCCGACCGGCGGATGCGGCGGCGATGGAGGACATCCTGTTTGCCCAGACGACGACCTTCGGCGTTCGCCAAACCCCCTGGACGCGAAGCAAGCTCCTCCGCCGCCACGAGACGGTCCAGACGCCTTACGGCGCCGTCCGCGTGAAAGTCGGCCAACGAGGCCAAAAGGACGTCACCGTCTCGGCGGAGTTTGACGATTGCCTGGCGGCGGCCAAGGCGCACGGAGTGCCGGTCCGGGACGTCATGGCCGCGGCCGTGGAGGCCTATCGGCGGAGGAACACGCCATGACCTGGCCGATGTGGCCCCAGGCTCCGACGTGGCTTCCCTTGGCATCAGCCGGTCTAGCAGTCCTTGCGATTATCACCGTCGGCGGTATCTGCCTGGACCGCCGCCGTCGCAGCAGGACCGACTTGGCCGCCCTTCGCAGTGACGTGGCCGAGCTGGCTGCCCAGCTTGAGGACTTCGCCCGCCGGATCGACCAGCGAGTGGACGAGCGGCTCGACCGTCTTCAGGCCCTGCTGGCCGAGGCGGACAAAAAGCAGGAGGCGTTGCGGCGCCAGGTGGAGGCCGCCCAGAGCAGCGGTTCCTTTAGCAGTGCACCCAACGGTGCCAGCGGCCAGGTGCTGGTCCTGGCCGCTCAGGGTCTGGACAGCGTCGATATCGCCCGACGCCTCAAGATGGAGGTGGGTGAGGTGGAGCTGATGCTCAACCTCCATCGCAGCACCGCATCTCCCAAGGCCCATTAGACTTTGCGCTGCCAAAGCGATTCGCCGGAGGCGAATCGCGTCCAGTCACTCCTAGAGAGAGACTAGCACCGACTACCGCATTGGCAATGCGAAAGTCAACAAAGCGCCTCGCATCGCCCGTCGTAAGACGCCCGGCACAAAGGATGGTTTCTTGACGATAGTCCTGCCAGCGATTCTCACCACCGTCTGCCTTATCGTGGCCATCGTGTGGTCTACGCGGCACTGGCTCATCGGACGCGAGGCTCGGCGGAATTGTGTCCTGACGCCCGATTCCCCGCCCTTGGAAGGCCCGCGCCCGCGCGTCAGCATCTTCGTGGCGGCCAAGGACGAGGAGCAGAACATCACCCACTGCCTGACGACGCTGCTGGGGCAGGACTACGATCCCTTCGACGTCACGGTCATTGACGACCGCAGCACCGACCGCACTGCCGAGTTTGCGCAGGGGTTGGCTCGCCGCGACGCCCGCCTCCATGTGATGCACGTCGATCAATTGCCGGAGGGTTGGTGCGGCAAATGCCACGCGATGTGGAAAGGCGTCGCGACCACCGATAGCCCCTGGATCGTCCTGACCGACGCCGACTGCCGCCAGCTTTCCCCCCGGACACTCTCGGTCGCGATGCGCTACGCCACCGACACCGGGGCGGACATGCTCAGCGTGCTGCCCGTGCTGGACATGCGAAGCTTCTGGGAGAACGTCGTGCAGCCCGTCTGCGGTGGGGTGATGATGATCTGGTTCCAGCCGGACAAGGTGAACGATCCCGCCAAACCCAACGCCTACGCCAACGGAGCGTTCATTCTGATGAAGCGATCGACCTATCAGGCCATCGGCACCCACGCGGCCGTGCGGGACAAGCTAATGGAAGACATGCACCTGGCGGCGCGGGTCAAGCAGGCGGGATTAAAGCTGCGGGTCGTCCGCAGCCGCGGGCTCTACAGCGTGCGCATGTACACCTCGCTGGGCCAAATCTTTCGCGGCTGGAGCCGAATCTTTTTCGGCACGTTCGGCACGCTGCCGCGCCTGACCGTTTCTTTGGTCGTGATGCTGCTGATGGGATTGCTGCCGTACGTGTCCGCTATCGCGGGCCTGTCGGCCGCTTTTGGCGGGGCGGGCGGCTGGTGGGCCGCCGCGGGGCTGGCGGGTCTTGGGGCGGTCGCGATGCAGCTCAGCGTCATCTATCGCTTCTATAAAATCGTCGGCGCCCAGGAGCTTCTGGCGTGGAGTTATCCGATCGGGGCCGGCGTGGTCGTGGCGTCACTGCTGATGGGCATGAGCAAGCACCGCCGCGGCGCCGCGGTGGTGTGGCGCAACACCCGATACACCAAACCACCCGGCGGCCCCTAACCGCGAAGGATCGCCTCGGCGATCGTGCGGTACAGGGGTGTGGGGTCCTGCTCGAACTCCAAGGTATGAGCACCCTCAAGAACCTTGACCTCCGCCCGCCCGGCCGTCAGGCGATCCACGATTTGGCGCGTGCCGGTGTTGTCGATGATCCGGTCATGGCTGGATAGGATGAGGGTCGTCGGAATGTCCACGGCGCCACCAGAGGTTGAGGAGAGCAGCGCATCCAATCGCCGGCTGGTGTAAAGGAAGCGAGCCGTGGCACGCAGCAACCGGTGGCGGTCGGCCCGAAGGTATTGTTGCATGATGGGGTTGTCAGTGAACAGCTCTACGTCATTGAGGGGGATCTCGAAGCGTCTTTGCGGCGCCACCAGCAGCGCCAAGGCGATGGAAAGTTTGGCCAGAAGCCCTGCGTCCACGCGAGGCACGATGCCCGGGGTGATCAGCGTCAGTGACGCAATCTCCACCGTCCGCGCTTGGCTGGCGGCGTAGCAGGTCAGCAGCTTGCCGCCCCAACTGACGCCCACCAGCGCCAGCCGCCGATGAGCCGCCGATTCCAGTACGTATCGGCAGGCCGTCTCCACGTCGTCCAGCAGTTGACCCGCCGTGGCGGCGTGGCCGCGGTGAAGGACGTTGTCACCGCTGCCCCGCCGGCAGACCGCAAAGATCGGATGGCCCAGGCAGGCTAGATACGCGCAGGAACCGACAAACCACCCCGGATGCGATTGAATGCCGTGAACGTAAAGGATGGGCAGACGCTCCGACCGTTGCGACGGACCGTAAACGTAGATGCTGGTCCGGTAGCCATCCCGCAGGAGCAGCTCCTGACGCCGAGGCCGGGCGGATTCATCCACAGGCCGAGAGAAGGCAAGGGCGGCCTCATGTGGTCCAACGTTCATGTCGCACCCACGATGCCTGACGCGATTCTGTCCGCTACGCCATCCTTGAACGCCCAGGGTGACTACTCCGACGTGCCATATTCAAACGGTTTTGGGCCCAGGATGACAGGCCGGCGCTGCCCGACGTTCACCAGCAGCCCCAGCGCTATCCCGTTGACCACCACCGAGGACCCGCCGTAGCTCACCAGCGGTAACGTCATACCCGTGACGGGCATCAGCCCCATCGTCATGCCCGTGTTGATCACGATCTGCGAGAACAGCAGCGCCAGCATGCCCACGGCCAGCAGCCGGCCGAAGGGGTTGTCGGTAATCACCGCAATCTCCGCTCCGAACAGAAAGACGACCCCGTACAGCAGCAGCACGCCCAGGCAACCCAGGAACCCCCACTGACCGCCGATAACGCTGAAGATGAAGTCCGTGTGGTCTTCCGGTAACATCTGGAAGAAGATTTCCCCCTCGCTCCAGTCTCGCCCGCCAACCCACCGCCCCGCGCCCAGGATCATCTTGGACTGGGCAAGCTGGTAGCCTTTATCCATGTCCTTCAGGTTGCCCTGGTTGAACCATCCCTCGATCCGGGTCAACTGGTGCGGCTCCATCGCTGCCAACGACGCCGCCGAGAGGGCATACCTCTGCCCCCCCGCCGACACGACGCCATAGGCCAAAGCAGGCCGATTCACCGAAGCAGACAACCTCATCGGAACGGGGAACAGCACCACGGCCGTCGCTACAGCGACAATGCCCAGCAGATGGCGCAGCTTCGCCCCGGCCGCGAAGAGCATCAGGTACAAGGTGGGCAGGAACAGTAAACTTGTGCCCAAGTCCGGCTCGATCAGGATCATTCCCAGCGGCACGAAAGTCAGCACGAACGGCACGACCAGCCCCGCCAGGCGGCGGTAGTTGTCGCGATACCGCAGGTACCAGGCCAGCATGAGGACGTACGTGAGCTTGGTCAGCTCCGAAGGCTGCATCTGGATCGGCCCCAGGAAGATCCACCGCCGAGCCCCGCCGCGGGCCGGCAGAAAGAACACCACCACCAGCATCACCAGGGTTAGCGCAAACAAGGCGTAGGCCACCTGTCCCAGGCGTTGATACGGTACGACCGTGGCCGCGAGGAACGCCGCCAGCGCCACGCCGGCGAAGATCGCCTGCTTGTTCGCAAAACCGGCAATCGACGGATCAGACTGTTCCGAGACGCGGATGGCTGTCACGCCCCAGACCATCAGCGTCACCATCGCCGCGATGATCGGCCAGCTCGTGTAGCGGAGGTATCTTCGGAATGTTTCCGACATCCTCATTTTTCAGTGGATATAGCCTCGTTTCTGGCATGCACGGATCGTTTCGCGGGCGATGGGACCAGCGATGGTCGCCCCGCCGCCTTCCACGTACTCCACCACCACCGCAAAGGCAATCTGCGGGTTGCGGTATGGGGCGAATCCCGCGAACCAGGCCAGGTCGCCCTGGCGCTGCCGGCCGGCGGAGGCCAGCAGCGGCGGAACGGTCGCCGTGCCCGTCTTGCCGCAGACGTCGATATTCAGCGGCTCAACCCCCTCCTCGTGGAACGGTTTGTAGGCGGTGCCGTCAGGTTCATTCACAACCTTGTACATGCCCAGTTTAACCGCGGCAAGCTGGGACGGACTCAGCGGCAGTTGGCGTTGCTGGCGGGGGGAATCGTCTTCCAGCACCAGGCGTGGCCAGCAGAACACCCCGTCCCGGGCGATGGTCGCCATGGCGTTGGCCACGTGCAGCGGGGTCACGGCTACCGGCCCCTGTCCGATGGCCATCAGCCGGCTTTCAGCCTGACTGGGTGAGCGGCCGACGATACCGGCCCGTTCCTCAGGCAGTCTCAGGTGAGTGGTATCCGTAAAGCCGAATTGCGCGAACCAGTCCGCCATCCCCTGCCCGCCAGTCGCCTGCCCGACGTGGTAGAAGAAGACGTTGCAGCTATGCTTCAGCCCCTCGACGACGTTCATGGGTCCGTGGCCCGGCATGCCGCGGATGACCGTCCAGCAGCGGAAGCCATTGGGATCGGAAGGGTCGAAGTAACCGGTGCAGAAAAAGGTCGTCTCCAGGCCTATGGCCTTGCTGCCCAGTCCGGCCAAGGCGGCGATCGGCTTGGCCGTCGAGCCCGGCGGGTAAAGCTGTGAGACGGCCCGGTGCCGCAGAGGGAAAAACAAATCGTCCTTGACCAGCTCCGCGAACTCCTCCGAGTAGCTGTTCAAGTCGAAGGTGGGGAACGAGACCATCGCCAGCACCTCCCCTCCCGGCAGCGACAGCACCACGATGCAGCCGCTGGCCCCGTCAGGAAACAGCTTGGTCAGTTCCTCCTGAAGGGCAATGTCCAGCGTCAGGTGGACGTCGTGGCCGTTTTCAGCGGGCGTGTCGTCCATTGCGGTGCCGGTCATGCGGTTCAGCCGCCGGTTGCCCCGTCGGCCCCGAAGCACGTCTTCGGCCATCCGTTCCACACCGCTCTTGCCGATGATGTCGCCGTCCCGGTAAGGATCGCCGCCGTCGTTGGCCTGGGCTCGTTGCTCCTGCTCCTCGGGGCTGACCTGGCCGGTAAAGCCGATGACGTGGCAGGCCAGCCTCCCGTAGGGGTAGCGCCGCTTGAAGCTAGGCTGGACGGTGACGCCCACCAGATCGTCCAGTTGCAACTTGACAGCCACGGCCGTGGCCTCGTCCAACCCGCGGACGACCGGGTGGGCCAGGAACTGTTCTCGGGGATTCTTGTGCCGGCTCAGGTCACGCAGATGCTCGACCCGCGCGACGATGGCCCGGCACGTCTCCGTCAGCACCGCGTCCGACCCGGCCAGGTCACGCACGACCCGCCAGGTGTTGGCGACGCGCTGGTGGAGCATCTCCGTCCCCAGATCGCGCAACTGCTCCTTGCTGTAGCGGGCCTCGGTCAGGCTCATCCCGGCCAGGAGGTGCTGACGCTGCTGGCCTTCCCACCAGGCGACTTTCTTGCGGAACGATTTCCTGGCCGGGTCGTCGCCGGATCCGTCGGTCCAGGAAAAAAGCAATCGGTAGTCCAGACAGAGGTCAAAGCAAGGTTCGTCCACGGCCAGGATGGCGCCCTGCCGGTCCAGGATGTGCCCGCGGCTGGCGGGGAGGATTTCATCCTGCCACGTCCGCCGGGCGATCTCCTGGCGGAATTTTTCGCCGGAAAACAATTGCAGTTGAGACAGTCTGGCTACGATCACCAGGAAGATCAGCCCCACCAGGGCCAGGAGCATCTTGACGCGCCGCTTATACATGCCTCAGAAACTCACGACCCCGCCCGACGACGATTCTGCCGGCTGCTATCTTGTCTCCCGGACGCCGCGGGTGCGCTGGCCGGGGGAAGCGATGATGAACCGGTCCAACTTGCCCAAGACCCAGTGCCCCAAAGGCATCAACACCGCCGTGTAGATGGCCAAGGCCAAGGCCTGCTTCACCATCTGAAAGTATCCCCCCCAAGATCGGCTGACCGCCGGCGTCAGGATGGATTCCACGGTCACCCAGATCCCATGGGCCAGCAGGCAGAACACCATCGCCAGGAACATCTGCGTTGCAACCCGCTCTCGAAAGAACGCCTCGCGCATCTTGAGCACGGCCAGGCTCGCTGCCACGTAGGCCAGGGGCATCGGTCCCACGACGGGGCCGGCGGTGGTCAGGTCCACCGCCAGACCGAGCACCCAACTGGCCAAGGCCAGCTCCACCCCCTCACGCAACCGCAAGGCCAGGAACACGACCACGATCGCGGCCAGGTCCGGGCCGATGGTACCCAAGGTGGTCTCCTGAAACGTCAGCACCTTGCCCACGGTCGTCTGCGCCAGCAGGACCAGGTACACCAGGATGAGGAAGGGAACCCATCGCATCTTACTTTTTCCTGGCGGCAGGCCGGTCGACGTGCCCGGTGAGACTGTTCACGATGAACACGTCGCGAAGCACCCCCAGGTCGGCCTCGGGACGCACCGACAGGATCACGCGCTCCGGGTGCATGGGATCCGGCTTGACCTGCTGCACGCCGCCGATGCGCACCTCCAGGGGCAGGAATTTGTCCTCGGCGGTCACCAGCAAGTCCTCCACCTGGACGTTGTCGTAGCGCCACACGTCAGCGACGGTTAGACCGCCCGCTCCATCGCCCGTGGCTTGGACGTCGATAGGGCGGTTGTTCTTCTCGTTGAGGATCTCGACGCGGGCGTTGCCGTCGCCGGTCAGGCGAATTTCGCGCGGATGGTCAGGGTCGGGAATGCGGCGGATCCGCCCGGCCGTCTTGAACCGGCGATCCGTCACCAACTGCATCTGGGCCGAGAACGCCCCTGCCCCCGTCACGCGCCCGGCCAGCGCCGAGGCCGCCACGACCGCCAAGCCCGAAGGCAAGGCCTTCGAACGATCCGTCGAACAGCACCAGTTCGCCGGGCTCGGCGCCGGCGTCTTTGCCGACGTTGAGTGATCGGCCTTGCTCATAGGGCAGGGAAACCTCCCCTACCACCCTGGCCGGAATTAACTCACAGGGCAGGTCCTTCACCGGCCCATAGCTCTGCTGGAACCGCCGCAGTGTCTCCAACTGCTCCAGACGCTTTTCCGACTCCCATTTCCAATAGGCCGCGTAGCCGCGCAGGACATCGAATTCATGGCGAAGCCGCTCCTGCTCCTGCAACGAAAGCCCCCTGTCGGCGGCGGCGGTGATGTTCTTTCGCATGGCCACGGTCAGGTACATCCCCGCGTCGCCCAGGGGAGAGAGGATCGGCTGGAGAAGGTTTCGGAGCCTCCAGGCGGCAGGTTTTCCCAAGGCAATAGTCACGACCGAGACGGCGATCAAAACCGCCATCACGTGCCGCTTGGTAATCCTGCCCAGGAGCTTCATGCCGCTAGTATATCGCCCTGGGAAAGTTTCACCATCCTTCCGCCGGCTCCACCGGGCGAATCCGCTGCCTTAGGGCCTTGGGGGTGCGTCGCGCGTCGTCAGAGGGGAAATCTCCGGGGCGATGACGAGGATGTCGCCCGGAGCAAATCCCATGGCCTTTCCCGTGGCGGCGCTCAGCAACAGCGCAAACCTCTTTTGACCGTTCCAATTGACCGACTGGAGAGGAAGTTCCTGGCGGCGGACCGGACGAAGCGGCCCCATAGTCGCCTGTCCCTTGGCCTCGAGGCTCTTAGCGGCGACAAGCAGGTCCTCCTTCAGATACAACTCCGCCAGCCGGCCCTCGGCGGCGATGCGCCGGTTCCGTTCAATCAGCCATAACTGGGTCAGCACCGTGAGGATCAGGACCAGCAGCGCGATGACGATAATCATGTATTTCAGGTCCACCTTCGCCGGTTCGCTCGACTCAATCCGGATGGGACTCATGGCCTTCTCCTGTGGTCGGGGATGCTTTTGGCGCAAGCCCGAGCGCAAGCCCAGGCTGCGCGTGATGCGCGCCTGGCGGTCAGCGGCCAGGAAGTCGCTGAAACGCGGCAGCGACCGGCCCCGACGAGCATAGTAGTACGTCAACCCGCGGTGAATCGCTAGGTTCGCCAGCCAGCTTCGCACCTTGAAAGGCCAGATGCCCAGCCGGCTCAGCGCCGAGGAGGGAGAGTAAAACTCGTGAAACGCGGCCATCTGCGCGTGGCTCAGTTCCTGCGGGGTCATCCGCTCGGGCTGGAACACCACCGTCGCGCCGTTGTACTTGTCCCAGTCGGTCGTCAGGAGCCTTCCTTCCCGCTGGAACTGCTCGAACACCGCCGTGCCGGGGAACGGCGTCAGGATGGGATAACAGCTCATGCACAGCCGTGCCCGCCGGGCGAAGCGAACGGCGTTCATGCAGTCGCGCCAGTCCTCCCCGTCAAATCCGAAGATGAAGCTCCCCCAGACGCTGATGCCGTAGGATTGAAGCATAGCGATCGTTGCCAGGTAGTCCCTGGCATCGGCGTACTGCTTGCCGGTCCGCCGCAACGTGGCGGGTTTGGGGCTTTCCAACCCGAGGATCACGCCGATGCAGCCGCTGTCGCGCATGGCTGCCAGCAGTTTGGGATTGCGGGCGATGAGGATGTCGCATTGCGAGGCCCAGGTGATCTTCAGTGGCCGCAGGGCCTCGAACAGCTCCAAGGCCCAGACGTGGTTGCCGGCTACGTTGTCGTCGGAAAAGATGAACGTCCGGGTGCCGAACGCCTCGCGGGCCTGGCGGATCTCCTCCACGATGCTCCTGATGTCCCGCTGGCGGAACTTCTTGCCGAACACAGACGGCGTCGTGCAGAACGTGCAGCCGTGGGGGCAGCCGCGGGTCGTCTGGATGGGGTTGAACACTAGGTACTGTGAAGGGTCCAGCAGGTCCTTGCGCGGGGTGGCGATGGGCGGATCGGGATAATCCTGCCAGTCGTAGATTTTTTTAGCCTGTCCGGCGGCAAGGTCGGTCAGGGCGCGAGGCAGCGTGCTCTCCGCATCGCCTTTGCAGACGATATCGCCATGCACCAAAGCCTCCTCCGGCATGGCGGAAGGGTGGATGCCGCCCAGGATGACCGGCACGGCCAGCGCGCGATAGGCGTCGGCCAGGGCATAGGCCCGGCGGGCCTGCGTCGTCATGGCGCCGAGGCCCACGGCGTCGATGCCCGAGGCGTCGGGGCGATGCGGCTCGTCGGAGACGTTCTCATCGACGATTTCTGCGTCCCAGCCTTCCGGGGCGACCGCAGCGCAGATGGCCAGGTTCAACGGCATGAACAGGGCACGGCGGGAGAAGGTCATCCGGCGGATGATTTCCGGCAGGGTGATGGTTGACAGCGCACTGCGCGGGTTGATCAGGCGAAGCTTGCGGCGGCGCATCGGCCGCAGCGTGCAGAAGTCGGCATGGGCAGGACGCGTCATACAGCCTGGGTGGCTCCCATCCGCCTAGCCCCGCAGGCAAATCGGCGGTCGATGTGGTGGTTGCTATTGCAAATAAACTTCAGCCACGGACCAGGGGTGGTCGCCGGCGACCAACGCTCGCAGGCGGACGAACCGGGCCAGCACCGGGGCGCCCATATACAGGATCGTCACCCGCCGCGTCCCCAGGCCGGCATAGCGCTGCGTGAAGATTTCTCCATCCAGGCTGGTCAGCACGGCCACGCGGCGGGCAAAACCCATCTCGTTGTTGCCATGCTCGATCACCACCATGTTGAACAGGCAGGGTTTGCTTAGATCAATGGTGATCGTGCCCTTGCCGTCCGAGGTGCTGCTGACGGCAGCAGTGCCGATGTTCTGATCGATGGCCGAGGCGACGGATTGCATATCGCCGGTGACCTTCCAGGTGCGACGCAGCGAGATGGCCGCAGCCTCTGCTCGACCTTCATCATAAATATTACCCGCACACCCTCCACCGGTCAGGCAACCAGCAAGGGTGATCCACAGCCATCCACGCCACGCCATTGGCGAATAGACTCCCTTAACTATGACTATCCTCGACACCCGCCACGCCGGCGGTGTAAAACGCGTATTATACTCTCTGCCGCCTTGAGGCCAAAGCGCAGCCTGCCGGGGCTTTTTTGCAGACGGTGAGTCGCTAAGATATCGACATGGACGCCGCTTCCTTGACGCTGGGGTTCCTGGTCGCCGGTGCTGCGGGTGTGCATCTGGCCACGTGCGCGGTAGCCGCGGTGCGGATGCGACGGTTGAGACGCGGTGGCCTGAAGTGGTTTCTTATTTCTTTGGCGATCACGGCGATACCGACTTGGGTGATTTTGCGACGCGCGGCCAGGCAGTTGTCAAGCGCAGGCGCAGCGGCCACGCAGCCGGCGGCCGGTGGCATGCGGAGGTGCCCACACTGCCTGCGCCTGTTCGCACCGGAAGAAGCCACCACCCCTGATACCTGTCCCCGTTGCGGCGTGGCTATGGATAAGGTCTATTTGGCATGAAGGCGATCCTTTTATCTGTCGGCGACGAGCTGGTCAGCGGCCAGACGGTAGACACCAACAGCGCCTCCCTGGCCCGGCGGCTGGGGGAATTGGGCATCCTCGTCGTCGAGCACAGGACGGTCGGCGACGACCAGCGAACAATCGCCCAGGCCATTTCCTCGGCGGCGTCGGGGGCGGACGTTGTGCTGGTCACGGGCGGGCTGGGACCGACGCCCGACGACCTGACCCGCCAGGCCTTGGCAGCGGCCATGGGCGTTGAGCTGGTGCTGGACTGTGACCGCCTAGCGGAGATCGAGGACTTTTTCCTCCGCCGCCACCGGACCATGCCGCCGGCCAACCGCATCCAGGCGATGGTTCCCGCCGGGGCGCAGTCCCTTCCCAACACGGCCGGCACTGCGCCGGGTTTGGCTGCGCAGCTAGGCGAAACGAACGTCTATGTTTTGCCCGGCGTGCCACACGAGATGCAGGCCATGTTCGACAGCGCCGTCGCGCCCCGCCTACATGGAGCCGGCCGGTGCTTCGTGCACCGGATGGTGCATTGCTTTGGTGAAGGCGAGTCGGACATTGCCGGCCGACTAACCGACCTGATGCAACGTGGTAAAAATCCCGCCGTCGGCACGACCGTCTCAGCCGGGTTGGTGACCGTCCGCGTGGTCTCAGCAGGCCCGAGCCGGCAGGAGGCGGCGGAACTGGCTGAGCAGACCATCGCGGAAATCAACCGCCGGCTGGGCAGCCTGGCCGTCGGGGTTGATGAGCAGACCCTGCCTGACGTCGTGGGGCAATTACTCCGCCAGGCCCGGGCCACGCTGGCCACGGCGGAAAGCTGCACGGGGGGCCTGGTCGGCCAGCTCGTCACCTCCATGCCGGGGTCGAGCGACTATTACCTTGGGGGCGTCGTTGCCTATGCTGACCGGCTGAAACGCGAGCAGCTCGATGTGCCGGTGGAGTTGCTGGAGCGCTTCGGGGCGGTCAGCGAGCAGGTGGCAGCGGCCATGGCCGAAGGGTGCCGCAAACGCTTGAAGGCCAACTGGGCCCTTGGCGTCACCGGTATTGCCGGTCCGGGCGGCGGCAGCGAGGACAAGCCCGTGGGCCTGGTTTACGTGGGCCTGGCGGGGAAGGCGGGCGTGGACGTCTACAGATACCTCTTGCCGGGAACGCGGGAGATCGTCCGCCTGCGTGCCGCCCTTACGGCGCTCAACCACCTCAGGCTGGCGCTGATGGGTCAAGGCGGACACTAGCGAAAGGAGGGGCGGCTGCTGAAGGTAACACCCTTTGTCCCCCCTTCCCTTTCCCCCAGTCCCTGGTTCCTGATCCCTGTTCCCTGTTGTTAAGTTAGAGCGAGTCTTCGTCGCTCTCGAGGATGTCCTTCCAGAGCTCCAGGTTCTCCAGGTACACCGCCGTGCCGCGGGCCACGCAGGTGAGCGGGTCGTCGGCCACGCGGACGTCCAGCCCGGTGGCGTTGGCGAGCACCGTGTCCATGCCGCGCAGCAGCGCCCCGCCGCCGGCCAGGACGATGCCGTTGTCCACCAGGTCGGCGGCCAGTTCCGGCTCGGCCTGCTCCAGGGTGCGGGTGACGGCGTCGATGATCTCGCCCGACCGGCTCCTTGAGGGCCTCGCGGACCTCCTCGCTGGAGATGACGGTCTTTCGCGGCAGGCCGGAGATCATGTCGCGCCCGCGGACCTCCATCGTCAGCTCCTTCTCCAGCGGGGCGGCCGAGCCGATCTCGATCTTGACCCGCTCGGCGGTCTGCTCGCCGATCATCAGGTTGTAGGTGCGCTTCATGTGGTGCGGCGATGGCCTCGTCCATGTCGTCGCCGGCCACGCGGATGCGACTCGCAGACGGAGATGTCGGCCAGGGACATGATGGCCACCTCGGTGGTGCCGCCGCCGATGTCCACGATCATCGAGGCCGTCGGCTCGGTGATGGGCAGCCCGGCGCCGATGCCGGCGGCCATGGGCTCGTCGACCAGGTACACCCGGCGGGCCCCGGCCCGCTCGGCCGAGTTCAGCACGGCCCGCTTCTCCACGGCCGTGATGCCCGAGGGGACGGCGATGACCACGCGGGGCTTGATCAGCGTGCGGCGGCCGTGGACCTTGCGGATGAAGTAGCTCAGCATCGCCTCGGTGATGTCGAAGTCGGCGATGACCCCGTCCTTCAGCGGACGGATGGCGGTGATCGAGCCGGGGGTCTTGCCCAGCATCTCCTTGGCCACCAGCCCGACGGCGTTGCCGTTCTGGAGCACGCTGGTTGGTGCCGCGTCGGACGGCCACCACCGACGGCTCGTTCAGCACGATCCCCTGGCCGCGGACGCAGACCAGGGTGTTGCACGTGCCCAGGTCGATGCCCATGTCCATCGAGAACAGCCCCAGGATAGAATCGAAAATCATGGTAGAACCGTTTTCTCAGCCGGTTTCCCAACCGGCCCGGCAGCGTCTCGCTCGAAAGCATCCCTGCCCAAGCCGGATCGGCGGCCTCATGTCCGCTACTTTCCGGCGCCCGGCGGCGCCACCTTGCCGAACAGGTCGCCGAACGACAGACCGCACCCGGTGGGTGGAGCGGCCAGGAGATAATATAGCGACACTCCCACCGTCACCGCCAGTATCAGAATCGCCACCACGATCAAGACGGTATACACGTCGGGCTGCGGTTTGACCTGGATGGGGGGCTGGACCGGAATGTGCGTCATGCTCGCTCCTGCTATTCCAGCCTGTCGGTGACCTTGTCGCCTTGGAGCGGGTCCAGTCGCTTGTCGGAGATGACCCCCGCGGCCTGGCCCACATCAACTTGGTCCACGCGAAGCTTGGCGACGAACTCCGCGCCGCGGTAGATGATCAATTGCATGCCGGGTTGGACGCCTTTGGCCGAGCCGATGTTGATGCTCGCCAGGTCGCCCCGGACACTGGTGACCGTCCCGTTGATGGGAACGGCAGGACGGGGTGCGGCCTCACGCGCCTCCGGCGCGGCGGCGGGAGGAGCCTTGACGCCGAACTGCTGCTCCATCTGCCGGAGGCGATCGTCCCGTTCCGCCAATTGCTCGCGCAGCGTCTTGATGATTCCCCCCTGGCGGTCCATGTCGAGCTGCGTCTGCTTGAGTTGATCGCTCAGGCGGCGGGTTTCGTCGTTCAGCATCTGGACCTTCTTGAATGCGTCGTCCCGCTGCTCCACCAGGGCCTTGGTTCGCTCGGTGTTGCTCTGGTAATCGGCGCGGAGCTTGGCCAGCTCGCCGTTGATCAAGGCCAGGTCGTTGTCCAACTTGGCCGTCCGCTGGCGCTCGGATGATAAATCGGCCTTGAGGCGATCGATCTCCGCCTGCATCGCCCCGGTGTCCTTGGTCAGCGCCGCCGCCAGGCGGTCGCGCTCCGCGGTCATCTGCTGGAGGGCAAGCATGCCGGCGCGGACGGCCTGGGCATTGATCTCGTTCTCCGTCTTGCTGGCTTTGTAGGCCAGAAAGTACTCCGGCGCCACCGTGGCCTGGGTGATGAACACCGGACAGGCCAGCAGGATGAGCACCACGAGAACCACGATGGAAATTTTCGTGAGGATACCCAAGCGCTATCTCCTTCGTACAAGCTCCGCCTTCCCGCCCTGCTAGGCCGAACATCACACAACCATCCCTGGGGGCCGACACCTCCGCAGCGCAGGGGGCTAGAGGGCGATTCTATTTGGCACCTCTGCCAAGTCAAGCAAAATCAAAAGCGTCGCAGGGCGATGTATTTTTTTAGTCCTTGCCGCCGGAGGTACGCAGCTTCCACGTCCCCGCGGGTGGGTGGGGAGCAGGTAGCGGTGGCGGAGGGGGTGGCGTCACGGCTTGTTCGGCAGGAGCAGGCGTTGCGGCCGGGGGCTGCACCGCCTCCGGTGGCTCCGTGGGTTGCGGTGGGGCCAGGGCTGCGGGCGGCAGCGGCTGCTGGTAGCCCGGCAGGAGGCGCAAGATGCTCATGGCCGCGGCGGCGCGGACGGCCCCGTCAGGGTTGCTCAACAGAGAGTGCAGTTCCGGGATAACGCTTTCGTTGTTCATCCAGCCCAGCGCGATGGCTGCCAGCCTCTGGAGGGAACCGGCCTCCAATTCGCTTCCGGCCCGTCGTCCGCCATAGGCGTTGTCCAAGACCCTCTGCGGGTTGGCCGCCGCCGACCGGCACAGCGCCAGACCGGTCAGGCTGGATTGCCCCAGCATACCCAGGGCCCCCGCCGCCGACACGCGGACGCGAGGCGGCTGGCTGGACTCCAGCAACTCGTGCAGTACCTGCGGGGCGGTCGTCGAGCGGACGCGGGCCATGGCGGGAATCGCGACCAGCCGCTCGTCCAGGTACGGCGTCTTCTTGGTGTAGGCCTCCAGGCTCAACGCGCTGGCGGTGTCGCCCAGCGTGGCCAGCGACTCGATGATCTGTAACCGCACCAGGGGGTCCTGCTCGTCGTTCATCCTCGTCTTGAGCGGGCCGATGGCCGACGGCTCCTGCATCTTGCCCATGACCAGCGCGGCGTTGGCGCGAACCTCTTTTTCGGTGTCGAAGAGCAAAGGATACAGCTCCGCGGCGTAGGTGGAGTCTCCCAGGCGGTAGAGGGCGAAGATCACCGCCGGCATCACGCGGCGGTCTGGCTCCAACTCCTTGTTCTCGGCCATCCTCACCAGGTAGTCCTTGGCGGGGACGTAGCGGGTGTCTCCAATGGCCATCGCCGCGGCAAAGCGGACCGGCGGAGCAGGATCGCTCAAAGCCCTTTCGTAGTCCTGTCCGGCATGGGGCCCTATCGTCTCCGCCAGCGCCTCGATGGCATGGGACCGCGTAAAGCCGTCTGGGTCAGCCAGACAGCGGTCCAAGGTCGCGCGAGCGTCGGCGTAAACTTTGCTGAGGTCGATGGGAGTCTGCTGTCCGCAACCGGCCAAGCAGGCTGCCGTTGCGACGAGAAATCCCATCGCCCTGGCCTTGGGAGACCACCGTGACCTTGCGATCATTGCCGGCCTTTCCTGCTTGCCTTGGATTTACTGAGAATAAGCCCTGCCGTCATCGCCGCTGCGGCCAGTGCAACGGCTGAGGCAAAGGCATCGCCGACAAGACTATACAAACTGATACGACGGTCCACAAGCACCTTCGGACCATACGCGGGTGTCGAGCGGTCCTGGACCCGCACGGTGTCCCAGCTCAGCAACAGGGTGGCCTTGACCATGGTTTGCCTTTGGCCTCCCATCAGGGCGACGATCCGGCCACAGGAGTCGATCGACGCGCTGATCCCCGTGTTGACTGCGCGGACCACCGGCACGCGGCATTCCACCGCGCGGAAACAGGACTGCACCAGGTGCTGGGAGTGCTCCGTGCTGCCGCGGTAAGGGCCGGTGCCCCACTTCCATACGAACCAACCGTCGTTGGACATGTTCACCAGGATGTCTGCCGCCTTCCGCTGGCCCCGCATGACCAGTGGCCGACAGACGTTGGGGAACACTCCCTCGTAGCAGATCGGGGTCGCAATCGCCCACCGACCCGCCGGCCGCTCCAGGTCGAACACCGTGGGCATGATCCCCGGGTCCAGTTGGGACATCACCGGCGGCACGAACCGTCGCAGCAGTTTGTGCAACGCCGGCCAGGACTGTTTGAACGGCACGTACTCACCGAAAGGTACCAGGTGCATCTTGGCGTAGTATCGGTTGGCCCAGGGCGTCTGACCGTCGAACCACAGGGCGCTGTTGCGCAGCAGCCACGCCTCCTCGTCGTCAACCCGCGGGCCGATATTGCGATGGACCGTCACGCCCCCCGCCAGGATGGGACAACCCAACTGCTCCGCCAAGCGGACCACGCTGCGGGCCTGGCCGTGGAGTTCCTGGAGCGTCTGGCGATCCTGCGGAGCAAGCTGCTGCTCGTCGAGGCTTAAAAACTCCTCGTTCAGTCCTTCCGGCAGCATCGTCTCCGGCCAGATGACCAGGTCGCATCCGGCGCCTAAAAAGGTGCGGCTGGCGGTCAGGTGGGCGTCAAGAATCTCCTGCGTGGGGCAGTCTCGTCCATGCAGGGTGATGGGAAAGGCCTGCTGGACGATGCCGATCACGGGCCCGGCCTGGGTCGTCTGCTGGCCCAACCGCCAAGTGCCGTAGGCGACCATTGCGACGGCCGTGGCCGCCGAAATGACCATCCCCCCCAGCACGTGTGGCGACAGCCTGGCAAGTCCCCTACCCCTCGGCTGGACGAACAGCGGTAACGTGATCAGATCGACGATCGCCCCGTTAACCATTGCCACGAAGAACGACACGCCGTACTGGCCGGTCATATCCGCCACCTGGATGAGGGCACTGCGGCTGTACTGGCTGTGGGCCAGGAAGAACCAGGGAAAGCCGCTGATGATGTGCGCACGGGCATACTCCAAGGCCGTCCAGACGATCGGTAGCGCCAGCCACATCGGCCAGCGGCGACGGAAGGCTCCTCTCAGGACTATGGCGGCCACCAGCCAGTACGCCATCAGGTAGATGACCATCGCCCCGTATCCCACCAGCGTGATCCACCATAACCAGTACAGGTTACCTGCCCAGAACAGCGCCCCCGCCGCTGTCGCCCACAGCACCGCCCAGACGCCCTTGGCACCGCCCAAGGCGATCGTCCAGGGAACCAGGGCCACGTAAGCCAGCATCCAGCAATCGAAAGGCGCAAAAGAAACTGTCAGCAACACGGAGGTGAGCAGGCACAGCAGCGCCACGCTCCATCGCCGGTGGAGCTCCACCCGCCCTTGGAAGATCGCCATCGGTAGATTGTCCTCCATCGCCCCACGCGTGGGAGAGGTTTTCCCGGAACTGCCGACATGGCCGCTGCGCCTGGTCAAGACGTTGCCTTCCTCGATGGGCACATCCTATGGGACTTCACGTTGCCAAAGCGATTCGCCGGAGGCGAATCGCAGCCAGCCTCGCAAGATGGATGGCGAAGGGCCATCGCATGGGTCATGCGAATGTCAAAAGGGTTGCCGGACATCGACGATGGGTCATTCTCACGGCTACTGTATAAGACGTCAAGCTCGCCCAAGGGTTCGGTCAAAGGCCGTGGCGCTTTACTTTGTAAGTTTGCCGCGTAGGATGTCGGCCATGGGATTATTGGAAAGACGCCGCCAATGGTTGCTGAGCCTGGTCCTTTTGGCGATCCTGGTCGGCAGCGTGCTGGCGGCCTGGTCGTTGGTGCGGTCCAGGCAGGCGCCAGCCGCCCGGGCCAAGGACCTCCTGCGCGGGATTCGAGATAAGACGCTATCGCCATACTGGGGCTCGCAGGAGTTGTCGCGATGGTACCTGGTTCGGGATTCGTCCGGCCAGGCGGTGGGCTTCATGGTCCGCGCGCGGAAGCCGGCCGGTAAAGGCTATTCCGGGATCACCCTGCTGCGCATCGGGGGTTTGCAACAGGGAGAGAGCTGGACGATAGATCCTGCCGCGACCCAAGGATTCTACACGGCCACCCTCGGCGGGCGGGATCTGCCCGACACGCAGATCACTCTCCGCGACGGTCAGGTCATCGTAACCAAGCCGTGGGCGGGAAGCACAAGTCAGGCCACAAGCCCCGTTCCGGCGAACTACATTCCCGAAGGGCTGCTGCCCCTCCTGGCGGCCCAGGTGTCTCGCACGTCGGCTGAAGTGAGGTTCTGCTTCACCTATAATCCCGAGTCCCTCGTGGAAAACAGCGTCCACTTTACGGCCGTCACCCTGACCCCCCTGGGCGACGGCAAAGTCCGCCTGCGGAGCAACTTCCTCCAAGGCCAGATGGACGAGGTGTATCACTTCGACGCCGCAGGAGAGCTTTTCCGCATTGACGACAACCTCACCCGCGACAGCATGCGGTTGATCGACCTTCGCAGCCTGGCGAGGCTGTTTCCCGAAGTCCTGGAGGTGCAGCGGCGCCTGGAAGAGGAATCTCCCGAACCCTCGGACGACGCGGACATCCAAGAGCCTACCCCGCTGGGGTCCGGCGAACCCCACAAAGTCCCCGTGTAACTTTAGCGCTTCACCGGGCGAAGGTTTTCTTCCCGCATGTTCTCAGCCCGCTGGATGAGCTCATCATCCGGTGGGCTGAAGGCCTGGTGGAGCGTGTAGTGCAGATAGCGGCGGTCTCGATAGGTCCACGGCGCGATCTCGCTCAGGAGGTCCACCGGCGGCACTTCGTAGATCGGCGGATACAGCTTGGCGTGCGTCTGAAGCGTTTCGTAGCCGTCCAGGCGGAGGATGATGTCGTAGTCGCCATACCAGGTGAACGGGACGGTCACGGGCGTTCGGCCAACCTCAACGTCGGAAACGTACACCAGCGCCCCTTCCGGTTGGGATGTGATGGTCATCTGGCGTTCCAGGCATCCGCCAGCCGTCAGTCCTAAGCCGGCGAGGATGATCGTCGCCAAAGTCCTCATGCCGCTGACTTGTACCCCGTTGCCCAAACGTTGACAAGACTAAAAACTTCCCGCCGCGCTCCTTCGTCGAGATCAAGCTTTTATGGGACGGAAAAAAAACTATCCGACACCTGTTGGGGGCTGCGCCGAGCAAAGAAGAGCCCTCCAGCCGCCCCCAGACCCAGCCCAGTGCCCCGTGGCGGCCAAGCATCTCAACGGGCCAGGGAAGGCACGTCCACCCAGGACCGCCTGGACCAGGACTCCAGACCCTTTTCAGCCAATTGCATTCCCTTGGCCCCTTCCAGCAGGGTCCAGGGGAAGGGCTCGTCCTTGACCACGTGGCGGAGGAAAAGTTCCCACTGCGCCTTGAAGGCGTTGTCGTAGGGTTGCGTGTCGGGCACGGGTGTCCAGCCGTCGAAGAAGTTGATGGGCGAATCGACGTCGGGGTTCCACGTCGGCCGCGGGGTGGCCTTATAGGATTGACTCCAGCACTGCCGCAGACCCGCCACGGCGGAGCCTTCGGTGCCGTCCACCTGGATCGTCAGCAGATCGTCCCGCCGCACGCGGACGGCCCAGGAGGAGTTGAACTGGGCGACGATCCCGCCCTCCAACTCGAAGGTAGCGTAGGCGGCGTCGTCGGCCGTGCAGTCGTAGGGCTTGCCCGATTCATCCCACCGACGGGGGATATGCGTGGCGCCCAGGCACGAGACGGCCCGGACCTGCCCAAAGAGATTGTCCAGCACGTAGCGCCAATGGCAGAACATGTCGATGATGATGCTGCCGCCATCGGCCTTGCGGTAATTCCAGCTCGGCCGCTGGCCCTGGACGCGGTCGCCCTCAAACACCCAGTAGCCGAACTCCCCGCGGACCGACAGGATCCGCCCGAAAAACCCCTCCTCCCGCAATTTCTTGAGCTTCATCAGACCCGGCAGCCACAGCTTGTCCTGTACCACACCGTGCTCGACCCCCGCGTCGCGCCTGGCGGTACAGGCCGTAGGCCTCCTCGGCCGTCACACCGGTGGGCTTCTCGCAATAGATGTGTTTCCCCGCGGCGATGGCCTTCGAGACGCTCGCCACGCGGAACCTCGTTGCCTGGGCATCGAAGTAGACTACGTTATGCGGGTCCCCCAGAGCCTCATCCACGCTTGTGGTAAACTTTGTTACACCCGAGGCGGCTGAGAGTGTCTTGAGCTTGTCCGGCCACCGGTCTACTAACACCGGATCTGGCATGATCGTCTCGCCATCGGCCGTCTTGACGCCTCCCTGCTGGATGATCGCCACGATCGATCGCATGACGTGCTGCGTGCTCCCCATCCGGCCGGTGGCGCCGTTCACAATAATCCCAATCGTGTGGCTCTTCTTTGGCATGGGTGTCCCTTGCTGATGCATCCTCTCTAGCCCCGGATTACTTCCTGGGCGCTTCGGTGCACTGCGGTGCAGCGCCTTCGGGCAGCGGCGGCGCTTCGCCCCCGGCCCGGGGCAGTGTGCCTTCCAGTTCCTGATGCCAGTGCGCCACGTCGCCCGCTGGCCCATAGCAGTAAAGCATCACCAGCGGCTGGTCGCCAATGTTGGTGAGTTGATGGTATTGGCCGGGGGGAACGTATGCGGCCTGGCCGGCCTGGAGCGTCTGACGCTCCTGCCCCAGGCACATCTCCCCGATGCCGGAGATGACGAAGTACACCTCTTCCTGTTCCTGGTTGTGCCAGGGCACCTGGCCGCCGCAAGGTTCCAGCGTCACGTAACCCATGCAGAAGTTCCGGGCCTGGATGGGCGAACTCCCGCCCACGAGGTTTTGCGTCCGTCTCCGGGCCGGATAGGTTCGGCCGGCAATCATGTTGAGATCGGCGATGATCATAATGGCTGTGCCTTTCGACCGGTCAGCTTGGCCAGTCGCCACTGAAGACTTCCACAGCCGGGCCGGTCAGATACACATGGTTGTTGTCCTGCCGCCAGACCACACGAAGGTCACCGCCGGGTAGGTGCGCCCGGATGTCCCGCCCGCTTCGGTCGGTCAGCACGCCTGCTACGCACACGGCCGAGGCGCCTGTCCCACAGGCCATCGTGGCGCCGCTGCCGCGCTCCCAGGTGCGCATGGTCACCTCACCGGCGGATTGCACCTGGACGAATTGTACGTTGACGCGGTTGGGGAACATCGCGTGATGCTCCAGCTCCGGTCCCACCTTCTGGAGGTCCACGGCCGAGACGTCTTCCACGTAGATTACTGCGTGGGGGTTGCCCATCGACACGCAGGTCATGCGGAACTTCGTCCCCCCGGCCGAGATCGGCACGTCCACGGCCCGGTCCCCTTCGATGGCGACGGGGATGACTTTGGGATGGAGGGCCGGCTCGCCCATGTCCACGGTGGCCGCTGAAACTTTTCCATCCGGCCCGATGGTCAGGTCCAGGACCTTGACGCCCGCGTCGGTCTCCACGCGCATCGGGTTCACGCGCACTAGGCCGTGGTCGTAGGCGAACTTGGCCAGGCAGCGGATGCCGTTACCGCACATCTCGGCCTCGCTCCCATCGGCGTTGAACATCCGCATCCGCACGTCGGCGATGGCTGAGGGCAACAACAGCACCAGCCCGTCGCTGCCGATGCCGCAATGCCGGTCGCTGACGGCCCTGGCTAAATTCATGGGATCGTTGACGTGCTGGCTCAGGCAGTCTACGTAAACGTAATCGTTGCCGGTACCGTGCATCTTCGTGAAGCGCATGAGAGTGTTCCTCAGATAGGCCTGGCCATTATACAGAGTCTCCCTCCGGCCTGCACAACACCCCATAACCCTAGAAAAGAAAATTGCGGTAAAATCCCAATCCCGCCGCGCGGTTCCATAGGCCCTGGAAGATTCACACGGTCGAGAGTTCCTTGCGTCGCTTCTCCAGTTGGCGCCGCAGCCTGGTCAGGATAGCCGAGTGCATCTGGCTGACGCGGCTTTCGGATAAGTCCAACGTCTCCCCGATCTCCTTCATGGTCATTTCTTCGAAGTAGTACAGGATGATAATCAGCCGCTCGGCCCGGCTCAGTCCGCGGGTCATCAGGTCCTTGATGTCCTTGCGGGTCGCCGTCCGAAGCGGATCGTCGCTTTTTTTGTCCTCCAGCACGTCGATCTCGCGGACGTCCTTGTGCGAATCGGTCTCAAACCACTTGCGGCTCAAGCTGACCAACCCCACGGCGCGAGCGTCGCGCTGGAGCTTGCGGAACTCCCGCATGGGCATCCGCATCCTCTTGGCTAGCTCCCCATCGTCCGGCCGGCGCCCTAGCTGCACCTCCAGCTCGTGACGGGCCTCATTGAGCTTGTGGGCCCGGCTGCGGACTAGCCGAGGCACCCAGTCCATTGAGCGCAGCTCGTCCAGCATCGCCCCGCGGATTCGAGGCGCGCAATAGGTCTCGAACTTTACTCCGCGCTTCTCGTCAAAGGCCGAGATGGCGTCCATAAGCCCGAAGATGCCGGTGGACACCAGATCGTCCATGTCCACTTCATTCGGCAGTTTGGAGTACAGTCTCTCGGCCGTATACTTGACGATCGGCAGATAGTGCTCCATCAGGCGGTTCCTGGCCTCCTCATCCCTGTCTTTGCGGTACGCTTTCCACCACTGTTGGACTTGATCCGTGCTGGTCTTAGTTTCGTTGACCTTCATGCTGGCTCCTTTGGATCGTCCTTGATCGCGTTTTGCAGCCAGTCTTTGCTGTCCTCAGTGTGTATTTGCAATTGAATTACCCATATTATGTATTTTATGCATTTTTTCTATTCTACGCATACCATCAGATATGTCAAGGTAAAATCCTTGTTTTTCCTAAGGGTTTTAAGAGGAAGATGATATTTTTTGGTGGCATCCATGCCCCCAACTCTTTTCAGAATAAATGGTTATGCAAACCAGTTGGCGACCCTGCTGAAAAAACCTTCTTTTCTGGATACAAGGGCACCCCCGGCGGACAGCTTTGTCGCCAATGCCACCAGGCACTGACTGGCTGGGCATTTTGGGTATGCCAGCACCACGGGTTCGCGTTTTCGGACGGCCTCGGGGACTTTGGGATCCGTCAGGACGTAGCCAGCGTCGTACACAACGGTGCCAAGGAACTGCCGTGCGACGCCAGAGATCCGCGCGAAAGTCGTGCGGGCCTCATGGCGGTTGGCCACGAAGTTGACCAGCAGGCTGATGTGTCCGTTGTAGCCGCTGCGGACCAGGACTTTGGTCATGGCGTAGCTATCCGTGACGGCCGGGGGTTCCGGCGTGGTCACGACCAGGACGTTGTCAGCGCTGATGGACAACTGGACGACGTCCGGGCCGATGCCCGCGGCCGTGTCGATGACGATAATGTCGTTGTCGGCCTCCAGGGCGGTCAAGTCCTTCAGCAGTTGAGCCCGTTGAAAGTCCGACAGACGAGCAAGCCGGGTCAGCCCGCTGGCGCCGGGGACGAACTGCACGCCGCTGGGCAAGTCCACGACGATTTCCTCCAGCCGCTTCAGCCCGGCGATAACGTGCGATAGGTTGCTCCGCACGTTCACGTCTACCAGGACGTCGATGTTGGCCAGTCCCAGGTCGGCGTCCACCAGGGCCACGCGATGGCCCGCCGCCGAGAGTAGGATGGCCAGGTTCAATGCCACGTTGCTCTTGCCAACGCCGCCTTTGCCGCTGGTCACGGCGATGGTGCGCGTGCGTCGCGCCTGCTGCATTAACCGACGCAGTTTGCCAGCCTGGTCTTCAAGCGCCATACGTCTCTTCTCCCACAATCAGTTCCGCCAGGTGCCGGGGATTGGCCGGGGCGATATCGTCCGGAACTTCCTGGCCGGTAGTCACGAAGCTCAGCGCGGCTTTGGCGGCGGAGGCGATGTTCAGCAGCATACCAAAGGTCCCCGCCTCATCAAGCTTCGATAGGATCAACCGGTTGGCGCCCAGAGGCATGAAGTTCTCGATGACCCGTGCGGCACAGGAGGGCCCCGCCGTCACCGACACGACCAGGTGCACCTCGTCCGCCTGCGCCGCTTCCAGGAAGCTTTGCATCTGACGTAGCCGCGGGGCGTCGGCGGGGCTGCGCCCGGCGGTGTCGATGAGCAGCAAGTCCTGCTCAGCCATGGAGGCGATTGCCTCAGACAGCTCCGCCGGCCTGAGCACCGTCCGCAGCGGCACCTCGATAATCTGGGCGTAGGTCTTGAGCTGGTTGACCGCCGCGATGCGATACGTGTCGATGGTAATCAGTCCTACCCGCCGGTTGGCAGCGAGCTTGTAGCGGGCGGCCAGCTTGGCGATGGTTGTGGTCTTGCCGACGCCGGTCGGACCGATCAGGACAATCACGCGGGGCCGACCCGTCGCCGACGGCACGTTCACGTCGGCCGTGGGGATGGCGCGGAAATCAGGTCCACGAGGCGTTGGCGGACCGTGGCGGCGCGGGTCATCTCCTCGGCCGTCAGGTCCTTGCGAAGCTGCTCCATCAATTGGTTCACCGTTTCTTCAGCCAGTTCCTGACGCAAGAGGTGCGAACGCCAGGAGGTGAGTTCTTCGGGAAGGGTCTCCGGCACGGCCAGGGTCGCTTTCCCGGACAAAGGTTCGCTCGTGCGGCTGAGCAGCCTAGCCACCATGTGGTGGATCTCTCCCATCCTCTGGCATAGCGCCTCGCTGAGGGTGTCAGTGGTGCCGGCGTCCGCGGCTGCGAGACCTCCGGAAGGCAAGGCCAGGACGTCGGAGGGAGGCACAGGCACGTATCGGCCTGAAGGCAGGCGTAGCGGGACGTTCACCTGGGAGGAAGCGGTGATCTCCCACATCGGCCGGCCACCGATGCCCAGCCACCCACCCTTGCGGAAGTAGCGGGTGTGCATAATCACGGCGTCCCGGCCGAGGTCTCGCTTCACCTCGGCTAGCGCCTCGGCCATCGAGGGGGCACAGTAAGTCTTCGTTTCCATGGCTCAAATCCCTAAACTGGCAAGCGACTCCACTTTCACCGAATTGATCTCGTTGTAGCCCAGAACAACCGCCTCGGGTACAGCGCCGGCCAGCAGCTTGCGGATCACCGGCCGGATCTGTGGGGCACAGACCACCACCGGCCGACGACCTTGCTTGGCAAGAGACACCAGGCCGTCGCCCAGAGCCTTCGAGACGGCCTTGCCCACGTCCGGCGGGATGCCCGCGGTGCTGTAAGCCGGTCCTTCGGCGACGTAGGCGCCCAGCTCCTGCTCCAAGGCCGGCGACAGATGAACGCATGACAGCTTGCCGTCGCGATCGCAGAACTGTTGGCACAGCGATCGGCCGAGGGCCGAGCGGACGTGCTCGGTCAGCGCTTCCACCTGGCTGGTCTGGCAGGCCGCGTCGCACAGGGACTCCAGGATCGCCTCCAGGTCGCGGATGGATACGCGCTCCCGCAGGAGGTTCTGGAGCACCTTGTGAATCTGCGCGGGGGTCAGCCTGGCGGTAACTTCGGCCACCAGGCTGGAAGCGGTGGCCTTGAGGTTGTCCAGAAGCTCCGCCACCTGCTGTCGGCCGAGGAGTTCGGCGGCGTGGCGGCGGATAGTCTCGGCCAGGTGCATCATCAGCACGTCGGTGCAGTCGGCCACCGCATAGCCCATCGTCTCAGCCCTCCCCCGCTGCGAAGGATTGATCCACATCGCCCAACCGCCGAAGGTCGGTTCCGTGATCGGCCGACCCATCAGGACGCTGGCGGCTTCTTCTCCGTGGGCTTCGGCCAGGTCCGTCGAGCCGATGGCCATGACCTGACGGGGGTACAGTTTGCCCGAGGCGACCTTCGCGCCGCGGATGCAGAGGGCGTAGTCGCGGGAGTCCATCTCCATGTTGTCGCGGATGCGAATGGGCGGCAGGACCAGGCCGAGTTCCGCGGCGATCCGGCGGCGAAGGGCGGCGATGCGGTTCAGCAGACCGTCTGGCTGAGGGGAGTCCACCAGGCCAATCAAGGCAAAGCCCAGTTCGATCCGCATCGCGTCCACGGCCAGCAGATTGCGGACGTTCTGAACGGGCGGGGCGCTGGGCGGTGCTGGTTTGTCGCGTTCTTCGCTGGCGGGCGCGACCTGCCTGCGGCGCCGAAGGACCAGCGCCAGGCCCAGACAACCGCCGCCCAGCAGCAGCAAAGGCAGCTTCGGCAGCGAGGTGATCATCATTGCCGCCAGCAGCGCTGCCGCAATCACCAAGGCGACAGGCCTGGCGGTGAGCTGCGAGACAACTTGCCTGCCCAGATCGGCCTCGATGTTGCTCCGCGAGACCATCAGCGCCGCCGCAATCGCGACCAGCAAGGCCGGGATCTGCGTCACCAACCCCAGCCCGATGGTCAGGCGGACAAACAGCTCGGCGGTCGTGGACAAATTCCATCCGTATTGTCCCAGACCAACGTACAACCCGCCCAGGACGTTGACCAGCAGGATCAGGATGGCGGCGACGGCATCGCCGCGAAGGAACTTGGACGCCCCGTCCATTGCTCCGTAGAAGTCCGCCTCGCGGGCGATGGTCTGGCGTCGCTGGTGAGCCTGCTCGGGCGTGATCAGCGAGGCGGCCAGGTCGGCGTCGATGGCCATCTGCTTGCCCGGCATGGCGTCCAGGACGAACCGGGCGGCCACCTCGCTGATGCGGGCGGCGCCCTTGGTCACCACCGCCAACTGCACGATCACCAAGATCGCAAACAGGACGATGCCCACCGCCAGCGATCCGGACGTGACGAACTGCCCGAAGGACCACAGTACCGCCCCCGCGGCCCCCTGGGCCTGGGTGATCGTCCGTCCGTCGGCGCCACAGGTCAGGATCAGCCGCGTGGCGGCCAGGTTCAGCACCAATCGCAACAGCGTGACCCCCAGCAGCAGCGAAGGAAACACGCTGAACTCCGGCGGACCAGCTACGAAAACCGTCATCAGTAGGATGACGACCGCCAGGGCGATGTTGCCCATCAGCAGGACGTTCATCAGTCCCGGTGGCAGCGGCACCAGGATCACCAGCACCATCGCCGCGACCGCCACGGGCAGGATCAGACCCTGATATCGTGCCATGGCGCCGACGACGGCTTGAAGTTTCTGCATGGTCGACGTTTTCGACATCGCGCGTCCTTGCATCGCGGGGGTTTATCCGCTCCGTTGCGTTTCTTGACGACGGGAGAGGAGATGGGACCGCAGATGCCGCCTCCGCTGCCGCATCCGTTCGTCGCCTTCGGTCTTCCGTAAGTCCTCAAGGAACTCCCGGCGGGTCATCTTCAAGTCTTGGCGGTATTGCCACCGTTGGTAGAGCAGGTCCAGCAACGCCACGGCCAGCAGCGCCGCGGCAATCGACAAGGCCGCGGCAAGCACCTGCCGGCCGATCGTAGCGGCCAAGTCGGCGGCTGACAGGCTGGCGGCTGATAGCCGTTGCGATATCGCCGCCCGCACGGCTAGGGCCGCGATGCCTGCCGTCATCAGCACCTTGACGACGCCAAACCCCGCCCGCACGACGGAGCGAAGCGACAGGATTTTTCTCAGCCCTGCGGCCGGCGATAGCCTGGCGAAGTCCAATTGCACCGGTTCACCGGAAAACAGCAGGCCAAACTGCACGATGTTGGCAGCGATGGCTGCGGCGATCACGATCAGCAGCATCAGCGCCGCCTTGCCGGCCAGGACCCAGGCGGCCGCGGCGACCTGGCCGCTCCAGGTGCAGGAGACAGTTCCTGCCTCAGTGAGCATCGCCGCTGTCAAACGCCTGGCGGCCTGGAGCAGTCCATCGCCCAGCATCGCCGCCGCCCCCACGGCCGCCAGCATCACCGCGGCCGAGACGAGCTCACTGCTCCGGGGAACCCAACCGCGTTGCCTGGCCTCTGCCAGGCGCAGAGGGGTCGGAAGTTCGGTCCGCTCACCTATCTGTTCTCTGGATTCCGCCACGGATCTTCTCGCTCACCGCACAACCTGGAACGCCACCGCCCACTGCCGCGTCAGGATTCCCACCGCAGACTCCAGCAGCGGCGCCAACATCGCCAGGCTCATGGCCAGCACCGCCAGGCCCAGCATCGCTCGCACCGGAAACCCGACCGTCAGGATGTTGAGCTGCGGCATGGTTTTTTGGATCAGCCCAGCCGCAGCGGTCATTATCAGGATCGCTGCCAGCACCGGGGCGGCCAGCTTCAGCGCCAACAGGAAACTCATCGCCAGCATCACCGTTGTTGCCTGCATCGCCACCCCAAAGGAGGGTAATCCCTTCAAACCAGGCGGCAGCAGCTCGAACGTGCCCAGAACCGCCTGAATCAGCGTCCGGTGCCCTCCGATGGCCAGGAAGATCACTAACGCCGTCATCTGGAGCAACCGACTGACAGCTTCGGAGACTTCTTCCTTCGACGGGTCGAACACCTCAGCCAGGCCCAGGCCCATCTGCTGGCTGATGTGCATGGCGGCCAGTTCCACGCCGACGAACACCAACCGCGCCAGGTACCCGATGGCTGCACCGATAGCCACCTCGACGGCCAGCACGGGGGCCAGTTCCGCCCAATGGTCCGGCGGGGTGACCATGTTGGCCAGGCGTCCCACGGCGGCCAGACCCATCACGATGCTCATCCCCAGGCGCAGTCGGACCGGCACGGAGGCGTGGGCAAACACCGGTGCGACCAGGAAAATGCCGCCGCAACGGGTCATCACCAGCACCGCCGTGTACCACCAGGCCGAGTTGAAAGAGAAGTCGTTCATTGCATCTTTCGCCGCGTTCCGCGATTCACGGCAGTTGGCCGAACATGTCCTGGGCGAACTCCACGACGCGCGACAGCATCCAAGGCCCGACCACGAGCGCCGTCAGCACCATAGCCGCCATCTTCGGCACGAAGCTGAGCGTCTGCTCCTGCACCTGTGTGGCCGCTTGGAGCACGCCTACCAGCAGCGCCGCAATCAACCCCACCCCCAGCACCGGAGCGGCCACCACCAACGTCAGCAGGGCCGCCTGGCGGGCGAGGTCGATGGCCTGGCTTGCGTCCATCCGCGTCCTTAACCTTACTGTCCTTACTGAAAGCTTTTCATCAGCGTGCCGACCACCAGGTGCCACCCGTCGGCCAGCACGAACATCAGCAGTTTGAACGGCATGGAAATCAGCACCGGCGGCAGCATCAGCATGCCCATCGAGATCAGCATCGAGGCCACGAGCATGTCGATGACCAGAAACGGCAGATAGATGCGGAAGCCGATCAGAAACGCCACCTTCAGCTCGCTGATCGCAAAGGCCGGGATCAGCGACAGCGTCGGCACATCGCTCCAGGTCAGGTCGCTCTTGCCGGCCAGGTCCTTGTCCAGGAACAAATACGCATCCTGCTCGTTGCCGGCGGAGGTGATCTGGCGGATCATGAAGGCCCGCACGTGCTTCTGGCCCGCTTGCCAGGCGTCCTGGCGGCTCATCTTGCCGGCGAGGTAGGGCGCCAAGGCGTCCTGGTGCACGGCCGTGAAGGTCGGGGCCATCACCACCAGCGTCATCAGCAGCGCCAGGCCGAAGAGGACCTGATTGGGCGGGAGTTGCTGGGTCGCCAGCGCCTGCCGCAGCAACCCAAGCACCACGATGATCCGCGTGAAGCACGTCACCATCACCGCCACCGCCGGCGCGACAGCCAGGACGGTAATCACCAGCAGCCATTGCGCCAGGCCGGATGCGGCGGTCGGACTTTGGAGGTCCGGCAAGACATTCCCCGCCCCCATCGGTCCAGAGGCGGGCAACGCCGTCTTCTCACCACCCGCCGCCCAGGTCGTCCCGACCGACAGCAGGATGGCCACAACGGCGACGGTAATCATAAAATAGGCCGCCTGGGTCCTTTGTTCCCGGCCAAGATGGAACGTGTCCTTACCCATCAGCTTTGCGCCCTTTTTCCACAGCCTCATCACTCGCCAAGCGGGAGCGGATTTTCTCAGCCACTTCGCGGACCGCCCCGCTGCGTACCGGGGCGGAGCTGCCCTGCTCAGCGAGCATGGCCGAAGCCTCCTGGGGGTCGGTAATCTCGCTGAGCTTTACCGGCCCATCGGCTCCGATCCCCACCAGCAGCAGCCGCTTGCCCCATTGGACCAGACAGAGCTCGCACCGACCGCTCAGGCGCGAACGCCACAACACCTGCACGCCCCGCCCACCTGCGGCCACTAGCCCGCTATGCCCCAGGCGCTTCAGCACCGCTCGCAGCAGAAAGATCAACGCCACCACGATCGCTAAAGCCGCCAGAGGCTGCACCCAGTCCCACAGGTTGCCAATGCCGCCGCCTTGGCCACCGCGTTCCAGGGGCTTTCTTTCAAGAGTGTCCGCCGATGCCGCGGTGCTCGTGGCGACTGTGGCGGTGGAGGGAGATGATTGATTCTCCGAACCCATTGCCCAAACGGCGCCGAAGACGGCCACCGTCATGGCCGCAATAGCCCATCGGAATGGGGATGGCATCGTCGGTTTCATCCAACGGACCTTACATGCGGGGAGACGATTTCCTCGACCCGGACAGCCAGCTTGCCCGCGACGACGACGGCCTGGCCGCGCGCAATGAGCCGGCCATCGGCATAGATGTCCAGGCGGTCTTCAATGCGACGGTCCAGCTCCACCACGCCGCCGACGTCCAAACGCCAGGCCTCGGCAGCCGGGATCATCTGTCTGCCCAGCTCCAGTCGCACGTTGACCTGATCACTCATGATGGACCTTTACCGCCTCTAGGGTCGCGCGGTGGTCTCGGCAGCCGAGCGCGCCGCGTGCAGTTCTTCGGAAGTTCGGTTTTCCTGGCGGTTCTGCGCCGCTGCCGCCGCCGTCGCCTCTCGTTGCTGGAGCGCCTCAGCCGCCTTTCTTTGGCGCATCGCCTCTTCAAGCTCCGCCCGACGGCGTTCCAGCTTCAAGCGTGCCTCGGCCAGAAAACGTGTGGCATCGACCAGGGCGGCGCCCAGTTCCGCCGCCGATTGACGGTATCGCGCCATCGTGGCCGGGTCGTTCAGCATGACCGAGCGGGCCTCGGCGGTGTGGACCTCCAAAAGGTTCCTCAGCCGCCGCACATACACCTCGGCGGAATCGGCCTGGGTGCGGGCTGACTCGAACGCCATCCGGCAAGCGTCCTCGCTCTGGCGCCGCACCTTCCATAGCACCGACAGACGATGGTCCTGGTTGTCTGCGTTCATTGCGTCCTCCGATCGCCGCCATGCCCAGCGGCGCCTTCAAGAGATGCCCGAATGTCCATGATCTGCTGGTGGAGTCCCAGCAGTTTGCCGTGCGTGTTCTCCAAGGCCTCCTGCTCACTGATACCCTGGGTCAAGAAGGCCCGGATCAGCGGCATGGCCCGGATGGCCAAATCGAAGTCGAGGCTCGCCCCCGGCCGGTAGGCGCCGATGCCGACCATATCCTCCACCTGGCCGTAGAGGGTCATCAGGCGGTTGAGTTCCCTGGCGGCTAGGCCCGGTGCGGGGCATCCACCAGGTCGATCATCACGCGGCTGACGCTGCGGAGGCAGTCGATGGCCGGGTACTGCCCGCGGTTGGCCAGCTCGCGCGACAGGTGGATGTGCCCGTCGGTGACGGCCCGCACGGCGTCGCTGATCGGGCTCGCTGAGGTCGTCGCCCTCGGCCAGGACGGTGTAGAAGCCGGTGATCGAGCCGGTCTCGGTCCGCCCGCTGCGCTCCAGCAGTTGCGGCAGCAGGTTGAACACGCTGGGGGTGTAGCCCTTGGTGGTGGGCGGCTCGCCGGCCACCAGACCGATCTGCCGCTGGGCCGTGGCCAGGCGGGTCAGGGAGTCCACCAGCAGCAGCACGTCGGCCCCGCGGTCGCGGAAGTATTCAGCCACGGCCGCCGCGACCGCCCCGGCCTGGACGCGGAGCAGCGGCGGCTCGTCGCTGGTGGAGACGACCACCACCGACTTTTGGCCAGCCCCTCGGGGCCCAGGTCCTGCTCGATGAAGTCGCGGACCTCGCGGCCGCGCTCGCCGATCAGGCCGATGACGGTCACGTCGGCGGCGGTGAAGCGGCTGATCATGCCCAGAAGGACGCTCTTGCCCACGCCCGAGCCGGAGAAGATGCCCATCCGCTGGCCCCGGCCGACCGTCAGCAGCCCGTCGATTGCCCGGATGCCGGTGCCCAGCGGCTGGCTGATCCGCCGTCGGCCGCATGGCCGCGAGCGGTTCCGGCCAGACGGGCAGATGCTCCCGGGCGGCGATCGGTCCGCGCCCGTCGATGGGCCGGCCGGTGCCGTCCAGTACCCGTCCCAAGACCCCCTCGCCCAGGGCCACCGTCTGGCGGCAGGAGGTCAGCCGTACACGCGCGCCGCGGCAGATGCCGGTCATCGCGCCCATCGGCATCACCAGTGTCCGGTCATCGGCAAAGCCCACCACGCGGGCCTCCACCGGCCTCGCCCATGCCCTCCACTCGGCAAGTGGCGCCGATGGGGGCGGGGAAATCCGACACGCTGACCGTCAGGCCGCGAACGGCGCTCACCCGCCCGCTGACGCCCAGGGGCTGAACGTGACGCAACACCTGCCGGTAGGTCTCAAAGGGTTTCATGCCGCTCCGTAAAATGTCCCTGTCTTTGGAGTTTCATGCGACTCGTCGTGGCCGTACGGCTCATAATGTCCCGGCGGTTCTGTCTGGGCCGCCGAGCCGAGCAGGGCCCCGACGACGTGGGCCAGTTGCGTTTCGACAGTCGCGTCGATCTGCCCGGCGCCGGTGAGTACTTTCACGCCACCCGGGCTGATGCGTCTCATCGGCCACCAGTTCCACGCGACCTTTGATGGCCAGCGCCTCGACGGCCTTGTGGCAGTGTTCCCGCAAGGCCTGGAGCTGGTCGGGATTGACCTTGATCGTGATTGCCTTGGCGTAACCGGCCATTTCCAGCACCTTGACCAGGTTGGCCTGGGCGGCGGCGACGTCCCGGGTCGCCACGGTGCCCACAATCCGCTCCGCGATCGCCAGCGCCAGGTCCAGCAGCTCTTGCCGGGCCTGCTCCACCAGCTCGCTCCGGGCGGCGCCGAGCTCCTCGGCCACCCGCTGGGCGCAGGACAGCGCCTGGGCGGCCGCCCCGGCGGAAACCTCCAGCCCTTGGCGCGATCCTGCCTGTTGGCCGTCGCTGTAGCCGTCGTTTCGGCCGCGGGCAAAACCTTCCTGGTAGCCGTGTTGGGTGGCCGCTTGTTCGATTTGCTCGGCCTTGCCGCGGGCCTCGGCCACGATCCTCGCCGCTTCCTTGCGGGCCTCCAGTACCACCGCCCGCGCCTCGGCGACGAAATCCGTCAATCTCAACACCGCCGTGGTTGTACCGTCCACATCCTGGTCAGCTTTGATAATCCGTGCCATGGCTTGCCTCGCTCAGGCCAGCAGTTGCCTTTCCTGGCGGGCCGACTCGGAGAGATACTCCCCGCTCTCCGCACGGCGCACCGCCTCGGCCACCCGCTGCTGGGCGGCCTCGACTTCGCTCAACCGGACTGGGACCATCTGCTCCATCTCTTCCCGCACGCGACGCGAGGCCTCAGCCGGCATCGCGGAAAAGATTTTTGCCTTGACGTCCTCCCCGGCCGTTCGCAGGGCCACCGCAAGCTCCGCACTGTCCACGTGGGCAAGCGCAGGGCGCAGGCGATCGGTCGGCAACTGGGCGATGTCCTCGAAGCTGAAGATCCGCTGGCGAATGGCCTCCACCAGCGAGGGCGACTGGCCGGCCAAGGCGGCCAGCACCACCTTCTCGGTGGCATAACCGGCGTGGCGGAGGATCTCGGCCATCCGCCCTTCGGTCCCCGCCGCCGGCGGTTGACCTTTGGTCAGGTTGGCGGCGCGGTCTGCCAAGGTGCGGCCGACCTCGACGATCACCACGGGGGAGACCTGGTGCAGAACGGCCACGCGCCGGGCAACGGTGGCCTGGGTTTCCTCGCTTAGACCCGTCAGCACCGCCGCGGCCCTTGCCGGTTCAAGCTGCCCCAGGACGATCGCGATGGTCTGCGGATGCTCGAAGGCAACCAGGGAAACGGTCTCATCGGTGGTGAGCTTTTTCAGGAAATCCCAAGGCCTGTCCGCCTCCTGCGCCTCACGGCTACCGACCCCACCTTCGGTGATTTCCGCCCCGCCGGGAGCGTCCGACCCCTGCCTGATACGGTTGGATCGACGCCGCACGATGTGGTGGACCAGCAGCGCTGAACCTGCGCCGCAGCCGGCAGCTAGGCCGGCGACGACCAGCACACCGCTCCAGCCGAACGTCCCGCTCCCAGACGCGGACGCCTCGGCCAGTGTGGCAGGCTCGGTGTCGTAGTACCAGTCGGCCTTGACCTGGCAAGGCTTGTCGGCGGCGGCCAGAACCGCTTGGCGAATCTTGGCTAGCGCCTGATCGGCGGTGGATGGATCACCCCGGCCTCCCCGGGTGACGGCGGCCAGGTAGCTCCGCGGCACAGATACCGAGACGGCTAGTTCGGCGGCTGGATCGTCCTTCCCGATGGCCGAGACGGCAAGCACCACCTTGTCGATGTAGTTCAGGGCGGTGTGGATTTTTTCGTGATAATACGTCTCGATTTCGCGCCGGTGTTGCAGGGCCTTGTCCTCATTGCCCGGCTCGGTATCGAAGCGGTAGCTTTGGCCGCTGGCGTCCACGACCCGCACGTGCCGGCAGCTCATGCCCGCGATGCTGCCAGAGACCAGCTCCGCGATGGCCAGCGCGACCGAGTGCGTCAGCGTCGCGCCGGTCCTCATCGAGACGCGCACGGCCGCGGTGGGTTCCTGGCCGGCGCTGCCCAGGCCGCGCGGACTGCCGGGCTCGTACAGCACCGTGGCTGAGGCCACCGAGGGAAACGTCTCCACCAGCCGGCTGAGGGTGGCCATTTTGGCGGCCTGCCAGCGCTTGTCGTTCTGGGCGGCCGTCCGCCAGATGTCGTCCTCCCTGGCCAGCGCCGCCAGCGATTCGGTGGCGTCGTTTCGCTGCTTGGTGAGCTGCGCGACGATCTCTCTTGCCGCTGCCAAGTGCTTGGGGGAGACCGAGAGTCTTCCGGAGGTGAGCTGGCACGAAATGCCGCGATCCGCAAGCACCCCCTGAACGGCAGTAAGGTCTGCGGAACTCAGGTCGTGCGTGTCCAGGGGAACCATTTCCGCCCCCCTACCCGCGACGGCCAGCCACAAGGCGCCCAGCAGCACCGTTCCGGCTAACAACCCTGCGATCCACCGGCTTCGGCGGCTCATGGCGGCGGCGCGCGACCGTACTCGGTCGAGGATTTCTATCACATTCCCTGTCACGTCCAGTCCTCCATGACCATGGCCTCGGAGTCCGTCACGGTGACCTTGTGTCTCGAGGCTCCTGCGCCGCCGCCAAGCCGTCGCGCTGCCCATCCAATTGGGCGAAGTGATCCCGAATCTCCTGAAGCGACTTGTTGGCAGCCTTCATCTCCGCAATGCAGTCCAGCCGCTCGAACACGGACTCATCGAACAGCCGATGCCCGCCGTGCGTCCAGCGGCTCTCGCGGATCAGACCCATCGTGGCGTAGTTGTGGATGGTCTGCCTGCTGACGCCGGAGTAGTCCACGACCTCGCCGATCCGATAGAGCTTCGGCGGTCTCTGGCGTCGCGGCGGTCCGGCCCTCGAACCGCTGCCAGTCCCGATGAGACCGGCTGATGACGATGAGAACTTCTCAGCACTTTTAGCCGGACTGCTGATCGAGCCGATACCTTCCGTTTCTGCTGAAGATGGGCTGGGATGTGATTCAGTACTCATCGTTTCCACAACCTGCGTCCATCCAACCTTGCATTTTATTTTACGTTTTACAAAACGTATAAATAAGAAGCGAGTATGTCAAGCCGGAAAATTCATTTCGCAAAAAAATCTTTGCGACCCTGCCCCACAGTTCCCTCCAGGCCTGTTTCATTGACCGGAACCCCAAAAGAGAAATAGCCCCAGTCCACCTTTGGGGTTATCCTCAGTGTCTATAGGCTCGTGAGCCGCCGGCCGTGGGTATATCTTGACCAACGGGGCGGTTAGGCTGTCTGGAGGACGAAGGGATGGCCACTAAGAAAACGAATGTGAAGAAAATCCTGCTGGACGAAAGGGACTTGCCGCGTCAATGGTACAACCTAGCCGCGGACTTGCCCAATCCCCCCCTGCCCCCTTTGGGTCCGGACGGCAAACCTATTACCCCCCAAAGCTTGGCGTCGGTCTTTCCCATGAACATCATCGAGCAGGAGGTTTCCACCCAGCGATGGATCGACATTCCCCATGAGGTTTTAGAGCTGCTGGCGCTATGGCGGCCGTCGCCGCTGCGCCGGGCCCTGCGGCTGGAGAAGGCGTTGGGGACGCCGGCGAGGATCTACTACAAGGACGAAGGCGTTTCCCCGCCCGGCAGTCACAAGCCCAACACCGCCGTCGCCCAGGCCTGGTACAACAAGCAGTTCGGCATCCGCCGGCTGACGACCGAGACCGGCGCCGGCCAATGGGGCAGCGCGTTGGCCTTTGCATGCTGCCTGCTGGGGTTGGAGTGCAAGGTGTTCATGGTGCGGATCAGCTTCGACCAGAAACCCTTCCGCAAGCTGATGATGCAAGTCTGGGGCGCCGAGTGCGTGGCCAGTCCCTCCTCTCAAACCCAGGCCGGGCGCGACATCCTGGCCAAGATGCCCGATACCCCAGGCTCCCTGGGCATCGCCATCAGCGAGGCCATCGAGGCGGCCGTCAGCGACTCCACCGGCAAGACACGCTACAGCCTGGGCAGCGTGCTCAACCACGTACTGCTGCATCAGACCGTCATCGGTCTGGAGGCCAAGAAGCAGCTCGCCAAGGCCGGGGAGAAACGGGTGGACGTGGTGCTCGGCTGCTGCGGCGGTGGGTCGAACTTCGCGGGACTATCCTTCCCGTTCGTCTGCGACAAGATTCACGGGGAAACGATCGACATCATCGGCGTCGAGCCGGAGTCCTGTCCCACGCTCACCCGCGGCCCGTTCGCCTACGATCACGGTGACGTGGCCAGGATGACCCCCCTGCTGGCGATGCACTCCCTGGGGCACGGCTTCGTGCCCCCGCCGACCCACGCCGGCGGGCTGCGGTACCACGGCATGGCCCCCCTGGTCAGCCAGGCGCTGGTGGAAGGCCTGGTCCGCGCCCAGGCCTATCCGCAACTCAAGTGCTACGAGGCCGCCATCACCTGGGCCAGGACCGAAGGCTTCATCCCCGCCCCGGAGACCTCCCACGCCATCGCCGCAGTCATCGACCAGGCCCGCCAAGCCAAGGAAGAAGGCAAGGAAAAGGTCATCCTGTTCAACTGGTCCGGGCACGGTTTGATGGACCTGACCGGCTACGACGATTACCTCCAAGGCAAGCTGCACGATTACCCCCTGTCGGATGAGGAGCTTTCCAAAGGCCTGGCCGATCTGAAGGGCCACCCCGTCCCGGCCGTCCGCAAAACGGGCAAGTGGTAAGCCCCACGGGAATCTTGGGGCCTCAGTACTGGTAGTTCAGCACCGCCTCGCGCATGGCCAGGAAGTTGGCCAGTGGCACGGAGTCTTGCAGCTCGGCGCTGGAGCCGATCATGATCTTTCCTTCGGCCGCCTTGATAGTGCGGTGGACGGTTTCGGCCACCTGTTGCGGCGTGCCGTGCGGCAGGAGTTGCGACATGTCGATTCCGCCGGCCATCCACAGCGCGGGATACCGACGGTGGATCTCCCCCACGTCCATGCCGGCGTTGATCTCGATGGGATTCAGTCCGTCGATGCCGCACGCCACCAACCGGTCCAGTACGGGCATGAGATGGCCATCGGAGTGGAACAGGAGCTTGGCGCCTTTGGCGTGCCATGCGGCGATGACGCGGGCGAGCCTGGGGAAGTAATGCACGTCCAACCAGGATGGGCTCAGCAGCGGGCCGGTCTTGAAGGCGATGTCGTCGGCCAGGAAGACCGCTTCTGCGCCGTGGTCGGCCGGCAGGTGGGCGATCCAGGCCTCGGCGAGGACTGTGTTCAGCTCCAGTAGTTCGTCGATGAGGTCCGGACAGTCGGCCAGGAAGTAGCTGAACTGTTCCAGACCCACCTCGCCGTAGAGTGAGGTTAGGTTCACCGCGCGGGTGGAGGGGAAGTAAAATACCTCTCCCAGCCGCCGACGGCAGTCGGCCAGGGCAGCGAGCCAGTCGTCCACTTTTTGCTGCTTTTGGTCCGTCCAGGCCGGGTCGAAGGCGTCTAGCACCTTCCGCTTGGCGGTGGTGTAGTCGGCCGCATCGGCATACGGGACGTGCTCAGACCAACTCGTCCAGCGATAGTCCCGCTGCCGGCGCCCGTCGGGCAGCGTGCGAGTTTCCTCGTGCTTGGGCAGACGGACCGAGGCGCGCGTCGCGTCCAGGGCCGGTGCGTAGGCGGCGAAGACGACTTGGGGGGCGTTCTCCACCGTCAGCGTCTTGTCTGCAAAATGGCTGATGACTGCATCGTTGCGGAGGATGTCGAACAACGGCGGCCGATCGGGAAGCCGCCCGTGGATCACGTCGCGAACGCGATGGATGGAACTTTGCATCGTTGGCCGGCCCCTTTCTCGATAGGAACGTCCTTATGCGCTGAATAATCCGGTTCGCGATCAAATTGGGCCAAGCGTCGGGGATGGTAGCATGGGCCGCGGGCTGCGGGCAATGTTCGCTCATCTTGTCATGGTGGCCCTGAAGCCACAGACATGAGGCCTAAAATTCTGCATACACCAAGATACATTCAAGGAGACAACCATGGGCGGAATCATGATGTCCTCGATGGCCGTTGGGGCGGCCGTGGCCATTATGGCCACCTCGGCGCTGGCGGCCATCAAAACAGAGGCCGTGGAGTACAAAGACGGACAGACGGTCCTGGAAGGTGTTCTGGCCTACGAGGAGTCGGCCAAGGCCCCCCGGCCGCTGGTGTTGGTGGTGCACGAGTGGTGGGGCCTGAACGACTATGCCAAAGGCCGTGCCCGCCAACTGGCGGAGCTGGGTTACGTCGCCTTCGCCGTGGACATGTACGGCAAAGGCGTGCTAGCCAAGGACGCCAAGCAAGCCGGAGACTTGGCCGGGAAGTTCCGATCGGACCGCAAGCTCATGCGCCAGCGAATCACCGCGGCGCTGGAAGCCGTCCGGTCCAACCCGCGCGTGGACCCCAAGCGCATCGCCGCCATCGGCTACTGCTTCGGCGGCACGGTGGTGCTGGAACTGGCCCGCAGTGGGGCTGACATCGCCGGCGTGGTGAGCTTCCACGGAGGGCTCGACGCGACTGATCCGGCCGAGGCCAAGAACATCCGTTGCTCGGTGCTGGTGTGTACGGGTGCGGACGACCGCAGCGTGCCGATGTCGCAGGTGGAGGCCTTCCGGGACGAGATGCGCAAGGTAAAGTGGATTACCAGGTCGTCCTCTACGGCGGGGCCGTCCACAGTTTTACGAACCCCGCCTCGGGCGACGATCCTTCAAAGAACGTCGCGTACAACGCCAAGGCAGACCGGCGATCCTGGCAGGCGATGAAGGACTTCTTCGCTGAGATTTTAATAAGTGACTAAATAGCTCAATAACGCAGACTTCCAACTCACTGAATCGCCAGGCATCCCCCACTGGCCCGGGCGGGATTCGAACCCTCCTTCGCTGAAGCTTCGGAGGGTTTCACCCAGCACACTAGGGTTGCGACAGCATCCGCCGAAGCCTCGGTGAAGGCGGATGGCCCGGGCGGGATTCGAACCCACACGCCCCTTTTCGGGACAAGGGATTTTAAATCCCTTGCGTCTACCAGTTCCGCCACCGGGCCGGGCTATAACCGACGAGAATGAGTACCTTCACGCAACTTTGCTGTGTTAAAAATCCCTTGCGTCTGCCATTTTTTGCCACCGGGCCTGCGATTAGTTCATCGGCAAGCCTCATCTCTCAGCCGCAGGTCAAGGCCAGATATCCTCAGGCCAAGCGTAGCTGCCTGGCTTCATTGTAACCTGCGGGCCGCCGCCGACTACTCCCATCGCCACCACCCCCGGGGCAAGCTCGCGGTGCACGCGGAACCGCTGCCATCCCAGATGCTTCACCAGCGTCCAGGCCGTCGTGCCACCCTCGACGCAGAGGCTGCCGACTCGCGCCCGGCTCAGCACGGCTACCGCCAGCTCGACCAAGCGGTCCACCATCACCTGCGGACAACCGGGACGGTCCGTCCCCTTCCCTATCGACACGACCGCCGAGCCGCGCCGGGCCAGGGCGTCGCAGGCCTGGTCAGCCCAGCGCTGCATGATCGCCGGTGCGTCGGCTGCCTGGTCCAGTAGTGCTTGCGGCATGGGCAAAACCTCTATGCCGCGTCCGCGGGCCTGCTCAATCGTCTTGGCTGCATAGGGTGGGGAGCTGCCACAGACCAGCAGCATCGCCCTTTCACCTCGCAATGGACTATGGACGACTTGTCGGGTTCGTGCGTGTCCCTTGGCCTCAAGGACGGCGGCGAGGAACTCCGCCCCACCCACCGGCAGCGTCCGCTCATCGACCTTCGCGGCCCAGGCGGCTAGGTCTTCGGTGCTTTGGACCTGGCCGGCGATGAAGATGCCTTGAGGCGGCGTCGCCTGGTTAAGTTCCAGCAGTCCCGACGGTGTCGCGCCGCCCCGGCTGAGGAGGCTCAGCACGTCGCTGGTGCTGGCGGGATATTCCTTGTCCGTCGCAAAGGCGGTTTGGTGCAGCGGCACGTCGTTGACGTAATACCGTCCCTGGCGGATAGTCCTGCCGAGCGAGGGATTGGCCGGTGCCAGGATCGCCCGCTCCAGGCCCAAGGCGGACAGGGCGGCCTGCACTTCTGCCACGACGGGGCCACGAAGGACGGAGTCGATCTTCTTGTAAACCCATCGGGCCGTCTGGCGAATCGGGCCGGTGGTCTCAGCCACCACGGCGGCGGCCTGGTACGACGGCAGGGAGCGACTATCGGTGTTGAGGACGATGACGTCGGTCGCGACGTCGGGACCGAAGCGGTCCTGCACCTGGGCCGAAAGCCCGTACCGCAGGGCCACCGCTCCGACTTCTGCTGCCCCGGTAAAGTCATCGGCGAGGATCGCGATCATGTCCGCTTGCCCGTTTTGCTCCGCCCCGCCAGTGCGACGGCCCATCGCACCGCCGAGATCAGACTTTTGGGACTGGCCCGCCCCTGCCAGGCGATGTCAAAGGCCGTGCCGTGGTCCACTGACGTGCGGATGATCGGCAGACCCAAAGTCACGTTCACGCCAGTGTCGAAGGCGAGCATCTTGAAGGGGATGTGCCCCTGGTCGTGGTACATGCACACGATAGCGTCGCAATCCTTCAGTCGCCACGGCAGAAAAGCGGTGTCCGGCGGCCAGGGGCCGCTGGCGTCGATGCCCCGGGCCCGGGCGGCCTGAATGGCCGGTTTGATCCGCTTCTGCTCCTCGCGCCGGCCGAACAGCCCGTGCTCCCCGGCGTGGGGGTTCAGTCCGCAGACTGCCAGCCTTACCCGCCGGCCTCGGATCGCGCTCATGGCCTGGCTGGTCAGTTCGATGACGTCCAGGATTCGCCGGCGGGAAAGGTATTTTGGCACGTCGGCGTACCCCACGTGCGTGGTGACGAAGCTGACGGTAATTTTGTCACCGGCCAGCATCATGCAGACTCGCCTGGCGCCGGTGAGGGACTGGAAAATCTCCGTGTGCCCGGGGAAGTCTATGCCCGCCCGGTTGAGGGATTCCTTGTGGATGGGGTTGGTGACCACGGCCGCGACTTGGCCGGCCAGGGCTGCGGCGATGGACATCTTGATGTACTCGTAGGCCGCCCGCCCGCAGGCGGCGCTGATCCGCCCGGGCTGGACCTTTTGGCCGTCAAGGGTGTGGAAATCCACGACCGTCGGCCTGCGGGCCTTGGCCTTTTGTCTCTGCCAATCCTCCAGAGCCATCACCGTTTGGGGGGCTGGCAGCTTGCACCGCCGGGCCACCCGTCGCAGGACGCTCGCGTCGCCAAAGACGATCGGCACGCATACGCGCCGCACGGCCGGTGCGGTGAGGATTCGCAGGCTCAGTTCCGGCCCCACGCCAGCGGGGTCACCCATCGTGATGGCCACCCGCGGCTTGCCCGCTTGCCTTTTGCCCTTTTTGTCTTTAGCCCCTACCATGTCGCGCCCATCTTCCATTACCTAGTCAGTTCCGCCAGAGATAGTCCTTCGTTTTTCAAACCTTCCATCAGTTCCTGCCTCTGCCGCCTGTCTAACGTTTGCAGCGGTGGAAGGACAGTCGGCCCGCACAGGCCCGCCTCGCTCATCAGTGCCTTCAGTGCCGCGACGGACTGTCCTATCGTCCGCCCTCCGTAGCAAACCTTCCCCAGGGTGTCGAGCAAGGCCTGGTGCTTCTTTAACCTCATCCCATCTGCCTGCCTGGGCAGACGCGTAGAGGTCACGGCACGGCGAGGGGGTGAGGTTGCCGATGCTGGGTACATAACCGGCGGCGCCCCCCTTTAGCCCTTCAGCCGCCAAGGCCGTCGTGCCCACGAAGACCGGAAATTTATCCCTCCCGCTTAGAAGTTGAAGCAGCTTGGACAGGCGGGCAGGATCTCCAGCGGAGTCCTTAAGGCCCGCGGCATTGGGATGTTCGGCCAACTGCTCCACCACCTCCAGTGAAATGCTCATGCCGGTGGTCTGCGGTATGTTGTAGATGACCAGCGGACCGGCCAGACCGTCCAGCAGCGTCTTGAAATAATGATATTGCTCCTGATCGCTGAGGGGAAAGTAACACGGCAAGTGGACTACCAGCGCATCGACGCCCATCCGCAGGTACTCTTTGCCCGCGGCCAGGGATTCAGACAGGCAGTTGGATGAGATGCCCGCATACACGCCGGTCCTGCCGCCGACCTGTTCGACCGTCGCCGCCACAAGTCGTGGCCGCCAGGCCGCGGGAAGCGAGGCCGACTCCCCGGTCGTCCCGATCACGAAGATCGCATCCACGCCGCCGGCCAGCAGGTGGTCCACCACCCGCCGTGCGGCCTTTTCGTCCAGTTCGCCAGACTCCGTTAGTGGCGTAATCATCGGGACGATCACGCCTCGCCGCTGCTTTGGTGCATTTGTGCTTGCCATGACCCTTTAGTATGCCTTTCTATAGATAATCTCAATGTCACTCTGAGTAAGAGGCCTGAGGTTGTTCACCAGCAGTCGAGTCACCTTCATGGCTGCTTCCGCCATGCAGCCGATGGCATCAGCCGGGACACCCAGGTCCCGCAGCCGCTTAGCCAAACCGCACCGGGAGATTAATTCGCGAACGGCCTGCGACGCCGGCCCGTAGCCATCTCCCGGTCATTGCGGCCGCTAGCTCCAAGCGTTCGTCCAATCTCCGCGTAGCGGCTCGGTGCGGCGGCGAGGTTGATACTCCATCACGTCGGCCAGCAGCACCGCGTTGGCCAGTCCGTGCGGCACGTCGAACATCTCACCGAGCGGATACGCCAGCGCGTGCACGGCCGCGGTGTTGACCGGGCCCAGGCACAGTCCGCCGAACAGGCTGCCCAGCGACATGGCCGAACGGGCCTGGAGGTCGTCGCCGTGCTCGACCGCCCGCGGCAGGTTGGCCGCGATCAGGCGGATGCCCTCCAGCGCGTACACGTCCACGGCCGGGTGGGCGTTGACGTTGGCGTAGGCCTCGATGCAATGCACCAGTGCGTCCAGCCCCGTGGCGGCTGTGACCTCCGGCGGCACGCTGAGGGTCAACTGCGGATCGACGTAGGCCGCGTCCGGCACCAGGTGCGGACTGACGACCGCCTTCTTGCGCTCCTCGGGCGGTATCCAGCAGCAGCGCGTTGGGCGAGACCTCGCTGCCCGTGCCGGAGGTCGTCGGCAGGCAGACCAGGCGCGTAGTCCTGCCCGCCAGCTTATCCAGGCCGAAGACTTCCGAAACGCTCTGAGGTGAGTTCAGCAAGGCGGCCACGAGTTTGGAGACATCCAGCGCGCTACCTCCGCCCAGGCCGACGATGACGTCGGGACGGAGGGATTTGGCATGCTCCAGCGCGCGGTGGAACATCGCAACGGTCGGCTCGCGGTCGATGGAGTCGTGGACGGTGACAGTGAGGCCCGCCTTGTTGGCCGGGTCGATGAAAAAGGCCTTCGCCGCCGCTGCGATCGGCGGGGCCGTGACGACCAGGACCTTTTCCGCTCCTGTGGCGGCCAGGTCCTTCGCGGCTTGGGGGGCACTGCCGACCCCGATCACGATGCGCCTGGGCTGCTGGAGAGTAACGACCTTCACGCTGCGATTTCTTTGGCCGGCGAACTCGGCCTTTCGTCGCAGATGATATCGGATTCCCGCAAGACTGCCAAGCCTCGGTGCCTTATCATGGCAATGACGAAGTCTCGGCGACGTTTTGCCTAGACGACCCCAAAGGTCAAGGAGACACACGCGATGCGCCAAACGCCCTCCGGCGGTGACGTGGGCAAGACCTCTTCGGCGTCCTGTCCCTACCTCGCTGCCGTCTGCACGCACGCCGATAACCTCCTGCGGCATGGCCGGGACGTCTATGGGCCTCGACAGACCCCCCTGTTCGTGGACGAGATCGAGCTGCCCGCTGCCAAGGCCCGCTTGGCCCCGTGGCGGATGAACCAGCGGACCGGACAGGAGCACGAGATCATCCTGTCCAATCTCGCGCGGCAGCAGACGTTCCTCCGCGTGCTGGACGGACTGACCGCCCTGACCGGCAGCGCCGAGTATCGCGACGCCGCGGTGGAGGTTTTCCGCTATGCCTTCGAGCACCTGTCCGATTCCTCGGGCCTGCTGCGATGGGGCGGGCATTGCGCCTACGACGCCCTGGCCGACGATTGGGTGGGATACAGGCCAGGCGTCCATGAACTCAAAAGCGTCTACCCCCACTACGCGCTGATGCACCAGGTGGACGCCCAGGCCACCCAGCGATTCATCCAGGCCTTCTGGAACGCCCATGTCCTGGACTGGTCCGTGCTGGATTTCAACCGCCACGGCCCCTACGGCAAGCCCCTGGGCGCCTTGTGGAACAATGCCTACATCGGCAGGGGCGTGTGGTTCACCAGCCGGGGCCTAACCTTCACCAACACCGGCAGCGACCTGTACTACGCCGCCGCCATGCTCCACCACTTCACCGGACAGGATAAGCCCCTTTCCTGGGCCAAGCGACTGCACCACCGCTACCGCCAGACGTGCGATCCCGTCACCGGCATGGCCGGTTACCAGTACAGCATCCGTTACCTGCCCGGGGCCGACCACTGGACCGATCGGGCCATCCACCAGTTCAGCGGCATGTTGTGCGGGCACGTGGTGCGCGAAGGGACGACCTCCAATCCCAGGCACATCAGGATCATCTGCATCAATGCAGGCATGATCCGCATGGCGATGGGAGAGCTGCTGGGGCCGGAAGGGGCGGAGTTTGTCCGCTCGGCCTTGGAAGATTTGGCTGCCTACGGGCGATGGGCCTATCGCCCGGAGGAGAACATCTTCCATGCCATCCACACCGACGGAACGATCCTCACCGGCATGGTTTTTGAGAAGGACGGCTACTACGGTCCAGCCGGGGACAGCTTCAGCGCCACTCCTGGTGACGGCCAGTTTTTCCTGGCTTATGCGATGGGCTACCGTCTGTCGGGAGACGCGTTCCTGTGGAAGATGACGTGCGATCTTGCCCGCGGCATCGGCCTGGCTGATCTCGGTCAGGTCGGCGTTGCCCCAACCACCGAACCGTCTACGAGCTGTGCCGACCCCTATGCAGTGCTCGGTCTGCTCCAACTCTACAAGGCCACGTCTCAACAGGGGTACCTGAACCTTGCCCGCCGGGTGGCCGATAATATCCTAACCCAGCGGTTCAAGGACGGTTATTTTGTCTCGGGCTGGCACGGTCCGGCGGCGAGGCCGGACGATGAGCATCCGCTGGCCCTGCTGCACCTGTCAGCCGTCCTGGCTGGCAGGAGCGAAGTTCTGCCCGCCCTGGTTCCCGGACCGCTGTAAGCGTGCTGACAAAGGCCTTGACCGGTGTAGCCAATAGATGTTATAATACTGACTGGTCAGTATTGCTATTTTTATAAGTGCAGTAATGACAAGTAATAACAAGGACAAACGTCAACAGATCATGTTGGCTGCCGAACGGCTTTTCCTTGGCCGGCCCTTTCATGAGGTCACCACCGACCAAGTCGCCCATGAGGCCCATGTCGGCAAGGGCACGATCTACCGGTACTTCAAGAGTAAGGACGATCTTTTCTTCGAGACGGCCCACCGGGGTTTCGATGAGCTGTGCGAGCTACTCCACCGCGAGGTCTCCCCAGCGCCCCGTTCGTTCAGCAGCTCCTCAGCGCCTGCGTGGCGATCAGCGGGTTTTTCCAGAAACGCCGGAAGCTGTTCGGCATGATGCAGGCCCAGGACAATCGCGTGGCGCTGCTCAAGGGACGATTGCGCGAGAAGTGGATGGAAAAGCGCCAGGCGCTGCTCCAGGCCATCGCCGAGATCCTCCGCCAAGGTGCCGGCCAGGGGCAAATCCGCACGGACCTGCCGCCGGAAGTCTTGGCCGGGTTCCTGCTGGGGGTGTTGCGAACGCGGGAGATCGACCTGCGAGAATTACCCCAGGAACTGCGTCGGTACGAGTTGGTCGTGGACCTGTTTCTCCACGGTGCGACGGCAAGGGTGGAGTCGCTGCATCCGGTAGATTCCCCACCCCGTTCAGAAGCCCCCCGGAGCCTGGCGTCGCTATGACCTCTTTACCGAACCAACCTGATCTCCCTGCGAGTCTGCCCGAATCGCCGGGTGGCCTGGCCTCCGTGATGCGATCCCTAAGGCACCGGAACTACCGGCTGTTTTTTTTCGGCCAGGGCACCTCGATGATCGGCACCTGGATGCAGACCACCGCGCTGGGTTGGCTGGTGTACCGTCTGACGGGCGACAAGCTACTGCTGGGCGTGGTGGCCTTCTGCGGGCAGATTCCTGTCTTCTGCTTGGCTCCGCTGGCCGGGGTCATCGCCGACCGCGTCGACCGCCGCCGGCTGCTGGTGGCCACGCAGACGTTGGCCATGATCCAGGCGGGGGTGCTGGGCGTGTTGACCCTGACCGGCGTCGTGGCGGTGTGGCACATCCTGGCCTTGAGCCTGGTGCTGGGAATCGTAGGCGCCTTTGACATACCCACCCGGCAATCGTTCATCGTGGAGATGCTGGAATCACCCAAGGACCTGCCCAACGCCCTGGCGCTGAACTCGCTGCTGGTGAACGGCCCGCGAATGCTCGGGCCGGCGATTGCCGGAGAGGTCATCTACCGGATGGGTGAGGGAGTGTGTTTCCTGCTGAACTCGGCCAGTTTCCTGGCGGTGATCGTGGCCTTGCTGGCCATGCCGTCCGTCGAACCCCTCGCGCTGTCGGCAACGGCACCCTGTTCGGCGGATTTGAAGGAAGGAGCCAAGTACGCCGTCGGGTTTGCCCCGATCCGATCCATCCTGCTGCTGCTGGCTGCGATCAGCCTGCTGGGCATGCCTTACTCCGTGCTGTTGCCGGTGTTCGCCAAGGACATCCTGCATGGCACGTCACGGATGCAGGGGACCCTCATGGCCTGCGTCGGGGCCGGGGCCGTGGCGGGCGTGACGTACATGGCCGCCCGCCGTTCCGTGCGAGGTCTGGGCCGCGTGATGGTCGCGGCCTGCTGCCTGTTCGGGGCGGCACTGATTGCCTTCGCCCTTTCGCGCCAGCCGCTGGTGTCGATGGCGGTGCTGATGGCGGCGGGCTTCGGTACGATGGTCCAGATGGTGGGCGCCAACTCGCTGGTCCAGACGCTCGTGGATGACGACAAGCGCGGCAGGGTGATGAGCTTCTACACCCTGTGCTTCATGGGCATGGGGCCGTTCGGCAACCTGCTGGCCGGCGGTTTGGCCGGGGCGTTCGGCGCCCCGGTGGCGGTGATCGTCGGGGGGGCCGGATGCATCCTGGCTGCAGCGGCCTTCGCCTTAGTGCTGCCGCAACTGGGGCGGTTGGTCCATCCCATCTACGTAAGGATGGGCATCGTGGGTGAAACCCCGCTCGTCGGGTTGGGCCGGCCATGCGGCGACCCACCGCATGAGGCGCGGTTGTAGATACACCGTGTGTATCCTCCGCGCGGTCCCTGGGTCGGGCGGAGATGACGGAGGGAGAGGTCTGAAAACCTATGAGACGCAAAAAAAAGGCTCTCCTCGCGGTTTTGGTAGTGGTCGTGGTACTCCTAGCCGGCGGTTTGTGGATATCGCGGGGCCGTGGGGAGTCCAAAAATCCCACCTCCCAACCGACCACGGCCAAGGTGGCCCGCGGCGACGTCCGTCTGGCCGTGGCCTGCACCGGGCGGGTCGTGGCCAACCTGGACGTGGACATCAAGTGCAAGGCCAGCGGAGAAGTCATCAAGCTGCCCTTCGACATCAGCGACAAGGTGAAGAAGGGCGATCTGCTGCTGGAGCTGGACCCGGTGGACGAGCAGCGCGTGCTGCACCAGGCGGAGGTGGCGCTGTCGGCCTCGCAGGCCCGGCTCGCCATCGCCAAGCAGAACCTGGCCATCGCCGAGAGCAGCTTGGCCACCACAAGCAAGCGCACCGAGGCGGATCTGCAATCGGCCCAGGCCAGCGCCACCGACACCCGCGCCAAGGCCGACCGCATGAAGCAGCTCCTGGCCAAGCAGCTCTGCAGCCAGGAGGAATGCGACACGGCCGAGACAGCCGCCGTCCAGGCGGCGGGTAACCTGATCACCGCCCAGGTGGCGATGGATGAGCTGAAGACCCAGGAAGAGGCCCTGGAGCTCAAGCGCCAGGACATCGTGCTGGCCCAGACCCAGGTCGAGAGCGACACCGTCACCAAGACCCAGGCCGAGGACCGCCTGACGGACACCAAGGTCGTCGCACCGATGGACGGCGTGGTGGTCGCCCGCAACGTCCAGATCGGCCAGATCATCGCCAGCGGCGTCAGCAACGTCGGGCGGCGGCACGACCGTGCTGACGCTGTCGGACCTGTCGCACCTGTACGTGCTGGCCTCGGTGGACGAGAGCGACATCGGCAAGGTCGCCGTCGGACCAGGAGGCCACCATCACGGCCGACGCTTTCCCCGGAAGGGTCTTTACCGGCAAGGTGGTTCGCATCGCCACGCGCGGCGTGAACGTGTCCAACGTGGTGACCTTCGAGGTGAAGATCGAGGTGACCGGCAGAGGACCGTTGCTGCTGAAGCCGGAGATGACCGCCAACGTGGAGATCGTGGCCGCCGAGAAGACCGACGTGCTGACCGTGCCCGCCGAGGCCGTCGTTCGCAAGGGCCGCAAGCAGTTCGCCACCGTGGTCAAGAACGGACAGGAGGAGCAGCGACGGTGGAGGTCGGGCATCAGCGACGGCATGAAGACCGAGGTCGTCTCGGGCCTGTCGGAGGGAGAGACGGTCCTGGTGCACGCGCGGCGCCGCGACAGCCGCTGGAACGCCAGTCGAGCAGCGCCCCGGCCGCGGCGGGATGCCGATGATACCGGGCGGCGGCGGGAGACGGCAATGATCATCGAGGCCCAAGGGCTGATCAAACACTACCGCATGGGCGGCAGCTCCGTCGCGGCCTTGGACGGCGTGGACCTGACCGTCGAGGCGGGCGAGATGGTCGCCATCACCGGACCTTCCGGCAGCGGCAAGAGCACGCTGATGCACATCCTGGGCTGCCTGGACCACCCCGACAGCGGACGGTACGTCCTGGCCGGAGAAGACGTCTCGCGCCTGTCCGGGGATCGCCTGGCGGAGATCCGCAACCGCCGCATCGGGTTTGTCTTTCAGACCTTCAACCTGCTGCCGCGGCTGAACGCCTTGGAGAACGTGGAGCTGCCCCTGCTGTACGCGGGCCTGCCCCACGCCAGGCAGCGGGCCTACGAGGCCCTCGAGGCCGTGGGGCTGACCGACCGCATGCACCACCGGCCCAACCAACTCTCCGGCGGGCAGCGGCAGCGCGTGGCCATCGCACGATCGATCATCACCAACCCGGCCATCATCCTGGCCGATGAGCCCACCGGAAACCTGGACACGCGGACCGGCGAGGAGATCCTTGCCCTGTTTGTCTCGCTGAACGCCTCCGGCAGGACCATCCTCATCGTGACCCACGAACACGACATTGCCTCCCGCTGCCGGCGCCAGATCGCCATGCGGGACGGACGCATCGTCTCTGAGACGCGGAGTTAGAACCATGCTTCTGAGCACAACCATCAAAGTCGGCATGCGGAGCCTGTGGGCCAACAAGATGCGGTCTTTCCTGGCCATGCTGGGCATCATCATCGGCGTGGGGGCGGTGATCGCCATGCTGGCCATGGGCGCCGGGGCCAGGAAGCAGGTCATGTCCCGCATCTCGGCCATGGGCACCAACCTGCTGGTCGTCCGCCCCGGTCAGTCCGGGTTGCACGGGGTGGCTAGCGGCACCCGGCAGAACCTGACCCTCGAGGACGCCCAAGCCATCCTGACCGAGGCCAAGGGCGTACGGCGCATCGCCCCGGTGGTCATGGGTAACGTGCAGGTCAAATACATGAACCGCAATAGCCGCGTGTCCACTGCCGGGGTGTCCGTGACCTACCTGCCCATACGCGACTTTGTGGTCGAGAAGGGTCGGCCCTTCACCGAAACCGAGGTCGATCAGACCACCCGCGTGGCCATCCTGGGACCGGCCACCGTCGAGGACCTATTTGGCCTAAACGACCCGCTCGGAGAAGCCGTTAAGATCAATGGGATCAACTTCACCGTGGTGGGCGTCTTGAAGGCCAAAGGCGACCAGGGCTGGTTCAACCCGGACGACCAGATTCTCATCCCCTTCACGACGGCCATGAAGCAGGTGTTCGGTCTGGATTACCTCCGCGAAATCGATGTCCAGGCTGAGGATGGCGCCGACCTGACGAAGGTGCAGGAATCGCTGACGGCTGTCTTTCGCAAACGGCACAAGCTCCTGGAGGGTACAGCCGATGACTTTAACATCCGTAACCAGGCCGATATCATCCAGACCGCCACCGAGGTGACTGGCACCTTCACGATTTTGCTGGGTGGCATTGCCAGCATCTCGTTGCTCGTGGGTGGCATTGGGATCATGAACGTCATGCTGGTCACCGTCACGGAACGAACGCGCGAAATCGGCGTCCGCAAGGCCATCGGGGCCAAAGAGCGCTCGATCCTCATGCAGTTCCTGGTGGAGGCCTTGATTACCAGCGGTCTGGGCGGGCTGATCGGCGTGGCCGCGGGCACAGGCGCAGCCAAAGTCATCGGTGCGGTCACGTCGTTTACGACAGAGGTCGAGGCGTTCGGCATCCTGATTGCTTTATCGTTTTCCGCGTTCGTGGGTATCTTTTTCGGCTTCTACCCGGCCTGGAGGGCAGCCAGGCTCGATCCGGTAGAGGCCTTACGGTACGAATAACGAGGAGGCCGATCCATGGCCATCCGACACATGGTGCGATGGGGTTTCCTGGTGGCAGTCCTGGCCGCGACGTTGGGACCGGCCCAACTCAGCCCGTCGGCGGAAGTGCCCAAAAAAAACAGGCCCACCATCGCGCTTTGGCCGGCTGCAAGGAGGGCAAGCTCTCAACCGACCTCAACCGTCGCTTCGCCCATGACGCAACCGACTCGCCAGCCGACCACGACACGACCTTCCGGGGTGGCCGTGCCAGAGGGTCAAGCCATGACCAGCCCGGCTAAAGAAGCCTTGGAGCTCTCGGTGCCCCAGGCCATCTTGATGGCCTTGGAGAACAACCGGGCCCTGGTCGTGCAGCGCTACAACCCTGACATCAAGAGGACGTTGGTGGACGTGCAGCGGGCGGTGTTCGATCCCGACCTGACGGCCGCCTTTTCCGCCAGCCGCACCCGTACGGACGAATCCGGCTCGGACACCATCTCCAAGAGCGTTTCAGGAAATATCGGCCTGACCCAGACTTTGCCCACCGGCACGGACCTGGACCTGTCGCTCAGCACGGATGGGATACTCCAGAGCGGCGCCGATGAATACGCCTCTCGGTTGGCGCTGACCGCCACGCAGTCGCTGCTACGCGGCTTCGGCACAGCCGTCAACCTGGCCAGCCTCCGCCAAGCCCGTCTGGACGTGCTGACCAGCCAATACGAGCTGCGAGGCTTCGCTGAAACGCTGATTTCGGACGTGGAAAAGGCGTATTGGAACTATGCGTTGGCCCGGCGGCAGACGGAAATCGTCGTCCAATCCCTCAAGATTGCCCAAGATCAGCTCAACGACACGCAGGAGCGGGTTCGCGTCGGCAAGCTCGCCGGGTCGCAATTGGCCGCCTCCGAGGCCGAAGTTGCGCTGCGGCAAGAGGACCTTATCAACGCCCGCAGCACCGAGGACAAGACCCGGCTGACGCTGCTGCGGCTGCTTAGCCCGTCGGATGGTTCGGTTTACCAGCGCCAGATCACGATCCTGGAACCCCCTATCCCTTCCAACGTGGAATTAGGCTCGATGGACCTTCACGTGCAGACGGTGCTGCAACAGCGGCCGGACCTCAACCAGGCCCGCCTTCAGGTCAACCGCGGCGACCTGGAGATCGTCAAGACGCGAAACGGCCTGCTGCCGCTGCTGGACCTGTTCATCACGCTGGGCAAGACCGGCTACGCCGAGTCCTTCGGGTCCTCGATGGGAGACATGTTCGACGGCAAGAGCTACGACTTCACGGTAGGCCTGGAGTTCGAACAGCCGCCGCTGAACCGCAACGCCAAGGCCCTCCACCGCAAGGCAGTCCTTACCCGCGACCAATACCTTGCGGCCCTCGCAAACCTGGCTCAATTGGCAGAGCTGGACGTCCGAACGGCGTATATCGAGGTGCTGCGGACGAGGGAACAAGTCGCGGCAACCGCCGCGACGCGAAAGGCTCAAGAAGAGGTGCTGCGGGTGGAGACGGCCCGTTACCAGGCGGAAAAGTCCACCTCCCTTCTGGTAAGCATCGCACAGCGGGACTTGCTGAGCAGCCGGGTCGCCGAAGTGCAAGCCGTGGTGAACTATCTCGAGGCCTTGGTGGATTTGTTTCGCCTGGAAGGGTCGCTGCTGGAGCGCCGTGGCATTGCCGCACCCGGCGGGGCACCCGTGGAACTGGTCCTGCCATCGACGAAGTAATCACCTACCCTGCAACCCCCGCAGGTCCCGAACCCTCCACCCCACCACGATGGGGCCTTCGAGCGGTTACGGAAAGTACCACAAAACGGGCACGATCCCGTGCTGGTGAAGCAGCTCTAAAAAGTCCTCAACCATCGGGATCAGGATGATCCCGGAGGTATCGACCGCAATCCGCCGGATCGCCCGCATGGAGACGGACAGGAGCTCCCGGCTGTGATAGTTTTCAACCCGTGGCCAAAAGGATGGGACTTTCTTGGTGTACAGGGGATACTCTTGCGGAAACTTCGCCACCAAGTGCTTTTCCTCCAGCCGGGCGGCCATCATATGCGCGGGCACAATGGTCGCCAGCATGGTCAGCAGCATCAGCAGGTTCTCGAAACACAACCCGGCCCCGATGGTCAACAGGAACGTCCCCACGTACAGCGGGTTCCTGCATAGCGAGTAAGGACCGTCGGTGACCAGTTCCTGGGACTTTTTGCCACCCACGTAGAGAATCGACCAGATGCGGACCGACAGGCCCAGGATCAGGAACATATAACCTGCAAATTCTATAAAGAAAGCACCTGTAGACTCCGGGTCCCAGGAAGGTCGCACGAAGATGGCTACGAAAATCACGGGAAGGAACGCCAAACGAACCAGGACAACGCGGAGCTTACGAAACGACATACCTCACCTCATCTGAGCCTGTGTGGTGTGCTGCACCATATCATAACCATTCTAAGTCAGCGGCCTTGCTCCTAGGGGACAGAGCATCGACACAGACGGTAACGCTCTTGCAGGTTGGAATCAACTTCGACGGGCAGGAGACTCCGCCGCCAATCCCTAGAGCTTGCCCCGGCGGATGGCGCGGAGCACCTTGGTCAGGCTGTCGGAGTGCTTCCAGGCCAGGAAGCGCCACCAGGTTCTCATGTCCTCGGGCGGATCGGTTTGACGCAAGATGGTCTTATCGTCCAAGCCTGCTTGACAGGCGCGGCGGACCTCGGCCACCAACCAGTGCAGGTAGTCCACCCATCGCTTCAGATCCGCTGTCGTCGCCAGCGGTCCATGACCGGGCACGACGACCGCGGCGTCAAAGGCAGTCAGGCGGCTGTAGGCGTCTACGAGCATCTGGGCCGTCTCGGTCCGCAACTCGCAGGACAGCGGGATCAACCCCCAGCCGAAGATGTCTCCCACCAGCAGCACGCGGTCCTGAGGGGCCCAAACGATGCAGTCCTCCTCGGTGTGGCAGGACGGAAGCGGCAGCATCAGCACCTTCCGCCGCGAGCCTTCGAACCACCGCCCTTCCAGCGGAATCCCCCCGCGGGCATTGTCCACCACTTCCGCACCGTGCCGGCGGACCAGCGCATCGTTGAGCGCCACATGGTCGTAGTGCGTGTGGGTGTTCAGCACGTACCGCACTCCCCGGCCGGGCAGCGCCGAGGCGATGGCCTCCAGCACCTCGGTTTCCAGTTCCGGCTGCTCCAGGGCATCCACGACGATGGCATAATCGCCCAGGTCGATCCAGGCCATGTTGTCCACGGCCTGGCGGACGTGGAAACCGTCGGCGATGGTGATGATCTTCGGAGTGTCGGCTGATTCGGGGGTCATGGACGTCGCTCGCAGGTCAGTTCGCCTCGCAACACGGTGACGGCCTGGCCGGACAACGTCACGCGGCTGTCGGCCACGCGAACCTTCACTACTCCGCCGCGGTTGGAGACTTGGAAGCCCACCAGCTCTTTCTTGCCGAGCTTTCCCGCCCAGTACGGCCCCAGGCTGCAATGGGCCGAGCCGGTAACGGGGTCTTCGTTGATGCCGGCGACGGGAGCGAAGAACCGTGAGACGAAGTCAAAACCTTCCATCGTCGCCCGAGCGGTAACGATCGCGCTGCCCAACGGCACGGCCAGGAGCTTGCCGAAATCCACGCGCAGGTCCCGCACGATAGCTTCGCTTTCCAGCTCTACCAACCAGGTCCAGCCGGTCGCCCCGCCGACTTTAAAGACCACCACCGGTTCGGCGCCCAGGGCCCGCGGTAAATCCGGCGGAACGGTCGTCTTCTGGCATGGATGGGCGGGAAAGTCCATCTCGATCCATTGTTCCCGTTTGATGCAGGTAAGCAGTCCGCTTTGCGTGTGGAAGTTGGCCTTTCGGTCGGGCGCCAGATGGCCGCTTTCCCACAAGACATGGGCCGATGCCAGCGTGGCGTGGCCGCAGAGCTTGACTTCAATAGTCGGTGTGAACCATCGCAAGTTCCAACCTTCCGCTACGGGGCAGACGAAGGCCGTCTCCGAGAGGTTCATCTCCGCCGCGACGGTCTGCATCCAGTCTGCTTCGGCTGAACGGTCCAGCAACACCACGCCTGCTGGATTGCCCGTAAACGGGCGGGAGGCAAATGCGTCAACCTGATAAATGGGTACAGCCATATGGATGCTCCGGGTCCCAACCACTACAGATCGGCCAGGCGCTGTGCCTTGTCGTGGGTGACCAGGGCATCGATCATCTCGTCCAACTCCCCGGCCATGACTTGGTCGAGGTTGAAGTTCGTCCCTTCTTTGCCCTGGCCCTTGAGCCGGTGGTCGGTGCAGCGGTTCTGCGGGAAGTTGTAGGTGCGGATGCGCTGGGAACGGTCGCCCGAGCCGATCATGGATTTTCTTGCGGCCGCCTCGGCGGCAAGCTGTTGATTGCGGAAGTGCTCGTAGACCCGAAGCGCCAGGATCCTCCGGGCCTTGGCGCGGTTCTTGTGCTGGCTTTTTTCATCGCGCATGGAGACGGTGATGCCGGTGGGGATGTGCTCCAGCCGCACGGCCGACTCGACCTTGTTGACGTTCTGCCCGCCGGGGCCACCGGCCCGGCTGGTGTGTTCCAGGACGTCCTTGTCCCAGTTGATCTGGACTTCGATGTCGTCTGTTTCCGGCAGCACGGCCACGGTAGCGGCCGAGGTGTGGATCCGACCCTGGGCCTCGGTCTCGGGCACGCGCTGGACGCGGTGCCCCCCGGCCTCGTAGCCCAGGCGACTCCAGGCGCCCTCGCCCTTGACGGACACGATCACCTCGCGAAAGCCCCCCATGTCCGTGGGACTGGCTGAGAGGATCTCGAACCGCCACCCCTGGCCTTCGGCGTAGCGGCGGTACATGGCCAGCAGGTCAGCGGCGAACAATGCCGCCTCTTCGCCCCCCGTGCCCGCGCGGACCTCCAGCGCCACCGAGTCGATCTCCTGGTCGTCGCTCATGACCAGCAGGCCTTTGAGCTTCTCCATCGCCTCAGTCGCTCGGGCGTTGAGCGAGTCGATCTCCCCGGCCGCCAGGGTCTTAAGATCCTTGTCGGCGGCCGGATCATCCAGGATGGCTTGCGCCTCGCAGCGGTGGGTCTCGATGGCCTGATAAGCCCGGAACGGCTCGACGGTTCGGGCCAGGCGCGCGTGCTCCTTGGCCAGCGCGGTATATCGCGCCGGCTGGGCCGACGCGGCTGGATCGCTCATCTCCTGCGCGATCTGAACCAGACGACGGTCCAGCTCTTGAAGCTTTTGTAACCAGGATTCTTTCGTGGCCGTCATGGGCGATAACACCGAAACGTCCTGACTTTGTTCCTGCCGGCTCCTGACCAGTCGGCCAAACCAGTGATAGAAAAACGCCGACGCTCTCGCAAGGATCGTCGGCGTGGCGGTTGGGCGCAGCTATTTCTTGTCGGATTTCTTGAAGTATTCCCCGCCGAACTTGCGTTGGAACTTCTCGACCCGGCCAGCGGTGTCTACGAACTTCTGCTTGCCGGTGTAGAACGGATGGCAATTGGCGCAGATATCCACCTGGATGTTGCCCTTGGTGGAGCGCGTCTTAAAGGTGTTCCCGCAGGCGCAGGTCACCGTGCTTTCCTTGTATTGCGGGTGAATCTTCTCTTTCATGGCCTAACCTTGGACCGCTTGGCCCGAACCTAAGATCGGCTAGTTTAACGCCAAGGCGGAGGATTTCAATTGAATTTCGTAGCCCCGAAACGTCTGATGGTTTTCAGCTCCGGTCAAGTTCCCGGTTATTTTGGGCCGGGGTAGTTGGTGTGCGTGATATGCAAGATATGACTCGGCGCGGCTTCTTAAAGGCCGCCCTCTCCGCGGTGGGCCTGAGCGCAGCCAAGGGCGCTTCCCTGGCCTTGGGCGCCACGGCCGCGAAGCCTCAGTCCTCGTCATCCGCCGATGCCAGGAGAATCGACATGGCTTCTACACGATCCACGAAAGACTTCTTCGACAGCCGCAAGCACCTGATGGACTACTACGCCGCCCATCCCCGCCGTCTGGGCCTGAAGGCTAGGACGGCCAAGGAGTTGAAGGCCTGGACCTCAGCCGCCCGGGCCAAGTTCATCGAGCTGACGGGTTTCGACCGCATGACGCCGACGCCACCGAACCCCCGCCAGACCCAGGCCGTGGATTGCGGTGATTTCATGCGCGAGCTCTGGCTGATCGACGTTGAGCCGGACGTCACCATGCCGTTTTATCTCCTGCGGCCCAAGGGCCTGAACGCCCCCGCCCCGGCCGTGATCTGCTGCCACGGCCACGGGGGTGGAAAAGGCTCCACCGCTGGCGTCGCGGAGGAAGGTGACGCTGCACCGGACGTCTCAGTCAACAACGCCGCCATGGGCGTGCAGTTCGCGCGGAAGGGGATGTTGGCGTTTTGTCCCGACGCCCGCGGCTTCGGTCAGCGTCGCGAGGCCGACGCTCGCAAGAGCCCCACGCAAAGCTCCTGCACCTATCTTCAAATGGTCGGCTTGCCGATGGGCATCTCGGTGATCGGCATGCACGCCTTCGACTTGGTGCGCCTGGTGGACCACCTTCAGGCCCGTGACGACGTTCGGCCTGACCGCATCGGCTGCGTGGGCTTCAGCGGCGGGGGCTGGCAGAGCCTGGCCCTGAGTGTCGTGGACGAGCGGCCGGCGTGCGTGGTCGTCAGCGGCTACCTTCACCCGGTGGCCGCCCCGCTGCTGTTCAACAAGCACAACTGCCCGTGCAACATGGTGCCGCACTTGTGGGAGTACCTGGAGCTTGGCGACTTGGCCGCCTTGATCGCGCCTAGACCGCTGCTGGTCCAGACCGGTGACGAAGACAAGCTTTCCGGCCCGGAAGGCGTAGCCAACGTCCAGCCCCAGGTGGACATCGCCCGCCAGGCGTACCAGGTACTGGGCTGCCCGGATCGCCTGGAGTTCGACGTGTTCCACGGCGGCCACCGCTGGGATAGTACCAAAGCCATCCCGTGGGTTCGAAGGTGGTTGGCGAGTTGACCCCCCTGCCCCGGGGCCGATCAGTGCAGCAGGTCCGTCAGGATGCGGACAATCTGGGGGGTGTCCTGGGCCATCAGGGCCAGGGGGACGGCCAGCATGACCATGGCCACCAGCAGCATCGAGACGGCCATGGGCGAGGTCTGGCATTCCAGGATGGCCAACCGACTGCCCAAGGCAGCCTGGAAGGCCTTGGCGAAGCGCCGGTCGCCGCCTTGAAGGCGGATGGTGGCGTTGCGGAGCAGCCAGAAGCCCTCAACCGTTATGGTGGCCTGTGCGGCCTGAACGGTGAATCCCTCTGCCGAGCGGGCAAAATCCATTCCCATCCCTCGCAGCGCCGCGGCCACGGTGTCGCGAGCGGTGTGCAGTGAGATGTTGTAGATCACCCACGACCGCCCCGCCGGCGACAGGACCAGGATCGCCGCAGCCAGACAGACGGCCACGGCCAGTCCAGCCAGGGGCGAACCGCCCAGAGATTTCGTGATCGGCAGGAAGACCAACGGGCTGAGGGCGGCGATGAGCAGCGCAAAATCCGCCCGGCCCGTGAGCATCTGCGGTCGGCGGCGCGTGTTCAGCGAACCTAGGATCAGGAAGTACACGGCCACCGGCACGGTCAACGTGACCACGCGGGTGGAAATCGCGATGTCCGCTATGCTGGTCATGAAGCTATCTATTCTAACGTTATTCTAGCGGATATTCCGCCTTTTGGCCACTTTTCTATAGCCCAAAGCCTTGATGAGGTCCAGGACTTCGGTCCAGGTGGGAAAGGGTCGCTTGTTGACGGCCTTGTATTCGTTGAGGGCCATGATGAACTCGAACTGCTCGTCGGTCATCTCGCCCTCTTCGGCGGCCCTCCGCTCGTCGCTGCGGCGTCGGCCCGGACCGCGGCGGCGGTCCAGCCCGCTGCGACGGTCCATCACGCCGCGACGGTCCATCACACCGCGACGGTCGCCGCGGCGACGGTCAGTCCCTTCGGGTTCTGAAGACTCGCTGCCGGCACGCTTGCTCGATTCACTGTCAGTCATGCCATGATTCCGGTGGTTGGAAAGCCAACTCCAGTCCGCCTGCTTCCTCTATCTATCGGCCAAACCCTCGCTGGATGTGAACGTCCCCTCCACGCGAGAAGTCCCCTCGCTGCCGAAGAGGAATCAGAGGCTAACGTCCTCCTCGCCGGAGTCCTGTTTGCCATCTTCTTCGTCTTCATCTTCTTCATCGTCGCTGTCATCGTATCCGAACAGGTCCTCGTCCTCCAGGTCGTCTTTTTCTTTCTCATCTTCTTCGTTCTCTTCCTCGTCCAGGTCCGTAGAAAGGTCTTCTTTCTCACCCTCTCGGTCACTCTCGTCGAGTTCGAACTCCTCCTCTTCGTCCTCTTCTTCGTCGGCCTCTTCTTTCTTCAGGTCGAACTCATCCGCCTCGTCGCGCTCCGCGATGACCTCCCCAGCCTCATCCAGCAGGGCCTCGGGAACCAGCACCGGCACGCCGCGGCTGAAACCTCCGCGCTGGCCCGGTTGGTCGGATCGTCCTTCGGGGCGATCCTCACCGCCCACGATGGCAGGGATGTCATGGTCGTCCAGGAGCTGGCGATACTCCTCGGCCTCCTCGACCGAGCGGGCAAACACCGCCGGCACAAAGTCACCCAGCTCCCCTCCCTCCTGCTCGAAATCCGGTATGTCTTCCTTGCCCATGGCCTAGCTATCGGTAAATTTCAACTAACATCCCTATACGCCGATGATGATAATATTCCCAGGCGGTCGGCGGACCTTTCAATCAAAAAATAACCGCCCTCGCCGTTCCAGGAGACGCACGTGGCTATCGCCTCCGGTTACTGTCTGCTTTCCGGTGAACCCGCCGCAAGAACCTTATCCTCCCACGGAAGCGGCCGGTTCGCGAGGCTGTTCTTCTGGCTCGTGCCGGCCCTGATTCTATCCTCGGCCGGCGGCTGCGCCTCCGATCCGAACAAGCCTTTCACGACTTCCGACCGCATGGACGCCGGGCTGGTCATTATCCTGCCCGGCATCGAGGGCGAAAGCTCGCTGAATCACGACGTCCGCCGAGGTTTGCTGAACGGCGGGCTGCTCTATGCCATATCCATCTATCGCTGGGGCCGGCCCGTCCCGATCGCCGGACCCCTGCTCAACCAGATAGACATCCTGGGCAATCGCCTGGAGGGCCTGGAGATCGCCAAACGAATTGTATCCTACCAGAAAAACTATCCGGGCCGACCCGTCTATCTCATCGGCCACAGCGGAGGCGGCGGGATAGCCGTCTTTGCCACCGAAGGCCTGCCCAAGGATATCACCATCGACGGCCTGGTGCTGCTGTCGGCCAGCATCTCCAGCGCCTATGACCTCACCAACGCCCTGCATCATTGCCGCAAGGGCATCCTGAACATCTACACCCGCGAGGACGTTGGTCTGCTGATTATCGCCACGACCTTGGCGGGCAACGTGGACGGTATCCGCGGTCCGGCGGCCGGGGCCATCGGCTTCGACCGGCCCACCGCGAAGATCCTCACCGGAGCGCATCCAGGCCTACCAGAAGCTCTACCAGCTCGAGCTCACCGGGCCGCTAGGAAACAGTTCCAGCGGACCCCATGCCAGCACCACACGCAGCAGCTTCATCACCCACTACGTCCTGCCGTGGTTGACGGCGGCGTCCTGGCCGCCGCCGAACCTGCCGGGTGTGGCCGCGGCGGATGAGCCAATCGGAAAAGCCCTTGTCGCCGCCGACCCGTGAAACGTATCATGCTTTTTTGCCAGGTTGCCCGTTTGTCCGCTCGGCGCCTCCATGCCGACCTAGCTCAACGGTAGAGCACGGCTTTCGTAAAGCCGGGGTTGAGGGTTCGAATCCCTTGGTCGGCTGTAGATTTCTCCTATTGCCCCTTCACCGCCCTATCCACCGTTATGTACGCCGTACCCTAAGCGCAGGCGCGTGCCTCAGCGAAGGCGGACGCCGCCATTGCGGCTGCAAACACTTCCGCGTGGTCTATACGCGCGCCGCATGGGGCGGACGGATTATGCGACGGCGGGAGTGCCGTTACTGCGGGAGACGCCTTACCACTTGGGAAAAATCGGGGGGATGACCTTCGACAGATGGAGTACTCAGAGAGACTCACCTGCGAGATAGCAAGAATCAGTGAATGTGTTTCCCAAGGCCAACTACAGCGTATCGCTCAGTTTTTGGTTGCTTCCGCTTTCTGGGACGCCGAGACTGAGCCACGCTCGGGATGGTGTGCGGAACAAAATCGTCAATATCTAAGTAGTGGCGATCCTTCTTGCCTCGGCGGCGCCCATCTTCAAGATCCTTGTGGTCCAGCCACAGTAAGGGAATATTCGCTCCCCGTGCGACCGCATCTTGCACGGCATGGGGGTATTCGTCTACGTGGGATGCGATGACAAACAACTCCACCCCAGCCATCAGAGCACCCTCTGCCTCCCGGCATAGTTGCCCTGTTATGTTATCCCAATCGGCGTCGTCGGCCTGATTGCGAAGGGTCTTGCACTCAGCAGCTACAAGATGGCCATCACATAGTGACATCACATCAAAGTCTATCCGTGTGCTCTCCTTTCTGCACTTAACCCCCGGAAGCCACATAAATCCTCGCCGCGTGAGGTTGTACAGAAAGCGGCCCGTCTGAATGACCGGCCCCCATCCCTCCCGAATCGCCAATGCAAATAGCTCATTCAGCTCATAGCCTAGCTTAACCCTGTCCTCGAAAATCACTCGCTCTTTACACCCGGGACACCTTGTGACTTGTTCAAAGTTAATGCGACGGGGCCAGTAGGTCTTATCGCATCGCTTACACCTGAACCTCCATCGGTGCTCAAGAACATTCAACCTGCAAAGCTCACTGAGAAGCCCCTTTATCGAGTCGCTTCTTCCGACTTCCTTTTCATAGTATCTGCGGAATCGCTCTTTGCCTATCCGCCGCATATGCCCATGAGTGAACTGATTCAAGACCCAGTCTATTTGGGACTCCGGCTGCTCATCCAGGCGCCCAACGGCCGTACTGATCTCGCCAAAACTCAAAGGCTCGGTGTTGCCAGCAAGAGCGTTGACGGCCCTTCCGAAGGCTCCAGAAACAACACGTGCAGCAGTATTCAGCTCACTAAACATCAACAGTGTTTGCTCGTATCTGATGCGTTTTTCATCTTTTTCTATCTCAAATCCTCGATCAAGCAGCCGCCCCTCAAGCATTTCAGTGTTTGTCGGCAGACCCAGACGTACTGTGTGCAGCTGAGTGTTGCAGCTTCTGTTGATCGAGTCAACTCCTCGCCCAATCAACAGGGTGCCCGGAATATGAGGCGGAAAAGGTGCGTTAATTATTTCAAAAGCGGCTTTCGTAGGCGGCAACACTAAGTCGCCAGGAGCCCGTCCGCGCTCCACATCTTTCAGAAGGTCGCATATCCACACGTCCCCCCCTGAGATCGAGCTTACACAGGCCGGACGGGGAGCCTCGAAGGCAACGTACGAACCGTTGTAGCTACCTGTAATCTGTCTCTCATCCTCAAATGCTAAGCTGTTTCGGATCCAGGGGGGTTGGGGGAGCTCGACGAACTTGTACTGGCTGGCCACTAGCCTGTGCCGAAGTGCAATCGCCAGAGAACGAAGCAAAGAACAGCGACAGGTCCGGCTGATGACCTGGACGAAATTTGCATCGACGGCACATCCCGTAACCCACTGCGCAAGAGCGTCTATAGCAACGGCATCGTCAGCCTTGGCTTCCGGGAAAAGAACAATCTTCTTCGAGAATCCCACCCCCACTGTCATGCGCAGATTCCAATAGAGAGCAAGATCAGCAACTGAATTGTCATTGCATACAACAACGGTCGGGGCAGCCACAAAAAACGGATCATCAAAATGATAGATACTAAGTCTACTTGAGGCGAAATCGAGCCAGCACCAGCTGCCTTTGGTTTTTAGGCATGCTGTCAGATAATCAGTGACTTCCGTTCCGTTGAGGCTCTCCAAGCGCGCATTGAGAAAATCGTATTTGCCCGCTGCTCGAAGAGGCAGTAATCCAAAAGTGGCACCCATGAATGCAAACCAAGGGTGCGATTCGTCGAGTTCCCAAAGGATCAGATTACCTCTTATGGCGTCGCGTCTCCTCTCGTACTCCCCGTGCAATATGCAGTGGGCATGGATCAATTGGAGTGGGTTTGCCTCATCTAGCGATTGGATTGTGGCATCGTCTAGAGTTGCGCAGGCTCTTGGCTGGCAGATGCAGGCAGACCTCTCAGCCCACTGCCTGCCGTCTAGATCAACAAACATCACGATTTCCGGGCGAAGAAGAGCAAGCTGTTCATCAGCCTGCTTATGGCTATCGGAGGTCTCGCTCACTGCAATAATGTGCCCATGCTTCCCGCCCCAGACGCGAGACAGGAAGTCAACGGCCTTCATGAAGCCGTGGGTCCCACTGGCTTCAGCGACCAATACTGCGATTCGCTGAGGTCGAATTCGGACAGACAATTGCACGGGCATACCGGCGTTATCGGGGTACCTACGTCCTTCCATGTCGCACCTCGGTGCTGATTATGACTACGGCAACGTGTCTCTTCCAGTGCCAGCTTATCTCCGGGGCGAATTTGTGATTCGATGGCGCTGCGTGACAACTGAACATCGCCCAGGGAACAGGGCTGACCGGCCCGGAGCTTTGAAGTTTTCACTCCGATCCTCTCACGGCCAGCATAAATATATCCCTTCGAAAACTTTTGCGACTAATCCACGCGTACCAGGCCCAGGCTGGTGGCGTAGCGGCGGAGGGCGGAGATTTCGTCGGCGGCTGGGTGGGCTAGAAGTTCGGGAAATCGCGACGCCTCCCCTGCTGGGTGGTACTGGCCCATGACGTTGATGGCGCAGGCCGGGGCCGTGCGGGCGACGATGTCGATGACCTGGCGGCTGTGGGCCAGGTCGGCGGGCATCACCAGGTGGCGGACCAGCACGCCGCGCGTGCCTACTCCGTCGTCGTTCACCTGGAGCGGGCCGACCTGGCGGTACATCTCGGCTAGCGCTTCCTGGGCCACCTGCGGGTAGTTCTTCGCCCCGGAGTATTTCTCTCCGGCCTGGGCGTCCAGCCTTCGCTCTACGAGCTTCGGCGGAGTAGTCTCGGCGTACTTGAAGTCCGGCATGTAGATGTCCACCAGGCCCTCCAGCAGCCGCAGAGTCTCGACGGCCTCGTAGCCGCCGCAGTTATACACGATCGGCACGGTCAGCCCTGCCGCCCGCGCCCGCCAGACCGCCTCGGCCACGGCGTGCGCGACGTGCGTGGGCGTGACGAAGTTGACATTCACGCAGCCGCGGCGCTGAAGGGATAGCGCCATCTGGGCGATCACGTCAGGGCTGCACGGTGTGCCATCGGTGGTGTGGCTGATGTCCCAGTTCTGGCAGAACACGCAGCCTAGGTTGCAGCCCGCCAAAAAGATTGTCCCACTGCCGCCGTGCCCCACCAGCACCGGTTCCTCCCCAAAGTGCGGGCCGGCTGAGGCCACGACGGCCTGGGCGCCGATACGACAGGCACCGACCTTTCCGGCCGTGCGGTCCACGTGACAGTTCCGCGGGCACAGCGTGCAATCGCGGATTAATTCTCCAAGGCGATGGATATTGTCCGGCAATTCGCCCACGCGATGATTGTACCATCGCTAAACCCCTGGAAAGCGCGGGGTGGTTGGGAGCGCAAGGTTCCTGGGACGGAGACTTGTTCCTCTCGCGCCGCGATGATAGGATTTGCCCTAACTAGTCCGCGCCTGCGCGGACCTGACGGAGAGCGCCAAGACCATGAAGTCCGGTAACCGATTCAGCGACGACATGCTCGACCTGCACCTGCCGGAGGCCAAGGACGACGTCGTCTTCGCCGCCGGCCGACCGACGGGTGCTTCCACCGCCAGCGGTCAGGTGATTTTGGACGTTCCCTTCGTGCAGCGGTTGCCCGTTCCTGCCAAAGGGGAAAAACCCGCGACGAAGATGCACAAGGTCGTCGTCCGCGCGTACGGGGATTCGATCGTTCGCCTGAGCCTGGCCACCGGCGACCAAGTCCCCGGCGACGAGAGTGTCATGCTGGAGCGGCACCCGTCGCTTCAGCCCATCCCCCTCCAGCTTCGCCAGATGCCGGGGGGATACGAGATTATTGATTCATCCGGAACGGTGCGGATGCGCATCGACCTGGCAGACGCCCCCGTCCGTCCCTGGAGCACCTATTCTTCCGGCCCAGCCAAGGGATTCACGGTAACCGTCATTCCCGATGGCAAGGTGGAAGTGCCGTTCATGGCCTACGACACGTTCGATCCCGATCGGCCCGAGTCGCTGCCACTGGGCTACGTGCAGCGGGGAAAAGCGTGCGCGGCGTGCTGTTCTCGCTGCACGCGGCGCCCGGGGAGCACTTCGCCGGCACGGGCGAGCGGTTCGCCCGGATGGACCTGGCCGGGCAGACGCTGGTGCTGGAAAACGTCGATGCCCTGGGCGTTAACAGCCGCCGGGCCTACAAGAACGTCCCCTTCTACATCTCCAGCCGGCCCTACGGTCTGATGGCGCTGACCAGCAGCCACGTGCGGCTGAGCCTGGCCGACATCTCCACCCGCGCCGCCCAGGGACTCATCGAGGACGACTGCCTGGACCTTTTTTTCATCGGCGGCGGCAACCTGGAGCGAATTCTGTACCACTACCGCATGCTGACCGGGTTCCCCCGCAACGCGCCGCTGTGGTCCTACGGCATCTGGATGAGCCGGATGACGTATTTCTCCGCCGACGAAACGCTGAAGGTCGCCGACCGTCTGCGGGAGGAGGACTTTCCCGCCGACGTCATTCACCTGGACACCGGCTGGTTCACCAAGGAATGGCAATGCGACTGGCAGTTCAGTCCGGAGCGCTTCCCCGATCCGGCCGGCTACATGCGGAAAATGCTGGAAAAGGGTTTTCGCATCAGCCTGTGGCAGACGCCCGCGCTGTCGAAGACCACGGCGGTTTACGAGTACGCCCGCGACCACGGCTTTCTGCCGGCCAAGACTGGCGGCGACGCGTCCGCCTTCGGGGAGGTTGACTACAGCGGCCGGATCGACTTCACCAACCCCCAGGCCGTCGCGTGGTACCAGGGGATGCTCCGCAAGCTGCTGGAGATGGGAGCAGCCGTCATCAAGACCGACTTCGGCGAGAAAATCGAGATGGAGGCCTGCTACGCCGGACTGCCCGCCGCCAAGTTGCACAACCTTTACGCGCTGCTGTACCAAAAGGCCGCCTTCGAGGTCACCGAGCAGGTCAAGGGCCAGGGCATCCTCTGGGCCCGGGCCGGCTGGATCGGCTGCCACCGCTACCCCGTCCACTGGGGCGGCGACGCGGCGAGCACCTGGGACGGCCTGGCCGGAACGCTTCGCGGCGGGCTGCACATCGGGCTGAGCGGCTGGGCGTTCTGGAGCCACGACATCCCCGGCTTCCACGGGTTGCCCCAATTCATGACCTCCTGGCCAAGCGAGGAGCTGTACGTCCGTTGGACGCAGTTGGGGGTGTTCAGCTCGCACATGCGCTACCACGGGGCCAGTCCGCGCGAGCCGTGGGAGTACCCCGCCGTGGCGGACGTCGTGCGGCGATGGTGGAAGTTGCGCTATGGCCTGATTCCCTACCTGGCCGAGCAGGGCCGAGCGGCCACGCAGACCGGCTACCCCGTGCTGCGGGCCTTGGTCTTCCACCATGGCGACGATCCGGCCTGCTGGCACATTGACGATCAGTTCTATTGCGGCCAGGCGCTGCTGGTGGCGCCCGTGATGAATCCCGGCGGCGTCCGCGACGTGTACCTGCCGCAGGGCAATTGGGTGGACTTCTGGACGGGCCAAGTGCTCTCGGGCGGCCGATGGTTGCGGAATGTCGCCAGCCCCCTGTCGCAGATGCCTGTGTACGCCCGGGCCGGTGAGACCATCCGCGTCTATCCCCTGCCCGTCCGCAGCACCAACGACATGGACTTAGCTAAGGCCGTGGAACTGCGGTTTGATTCCACCTATCGCGGCCTGGCCGGCAGTATCCTCCAAAACGTCCTTCAATGGAGTGCTCCGTAAATTGGCCGTACCGGAGAGATACCCCCAGCGGCATCCTGGCGCAAGGAACAATGAGAATGTTTTGGACCCGACTCCTGACGGTCGTGTGCCTGGCGGTTCCGATGGGGATGGTGTTGGCGCGGTGTTGCTTAGCCGGCAGTGAGTCTAGGCCGAGCGAGACACTGCCGGCGCTGAAGGACGTTTATAAGAACGACTTTCTGGTCGGCGTGGCCACGGACACCCGTGTGTTCACCGACGACCCAGCCGTCCTTCGCCTGGTCGAGCAGCAATTCAACAGCCTGACGGCGGAGAACGCCATGAAGTGGTCGCTCACGCATCCCCGCGAGGAGGTCTATGACTTCACCCGGGCCGATGCGGTCGCGGCCTTTGCTGTCCAGCACGGCATGACGCTCATTGGCCACACGCTGGTCTGGCACGAGATGACCCCCCCGTGGGTGTTCCAAGGCCCCGACGGAAATGACGCCACCCGCGAGCTGCTGCTTTCGCGGATGGAGGAATACATCCAGACCGTCGTCGGGCGCTACCGGGGCAAATTCCGCGGCTGGGACGTGGTCAACGAGGCCATCGCCGAAAAAGGCCCGGAACTGCTCCGCGATTCCCCCTGGCGGCGGATTGTCGGGGAAGACTTCGTCGAGCAGGCGTTTCGCCTGGCCGCCGCGGCCGACCCCAACGCCGAGCTGTATTACAACGATTACGGCCTGACTCGCCCCGCCAAGCGAGACAAGGCCGTCCGTCTCATCCGCGACCTCCAGGCCAAGGGCATCAAGGTCCACGCCATTGGCATCCAAGGCCACTGGAATATCCAACAGCCGCCGCTAGAGGACATCGAGCGGAGCATCGAGACGTTCGCCGCCCTGGGCATCAAGGTGAACATCACCGAGCTGGACATAAGCCTGTTCACCAAAGAGCAGACGGACAACCGCTATAAGGACACCGTCCCGCCAGAGGTGCTGGCCAAGCAGGCCGCTCGGTACGCCGCTGCTTTCGAGATTTTTCGTCGCCACCGCGACATCATCGACCGCGTGACCATCTGGGGGACGACGGACCGCTACTCCTGGCTGAACCATTCCCCCGTCAAGGGACGCACCGATCACCCGCTTCTGTTCGACCGCACCAGCAAGCCCAAACCGGCCTTCTGGGCGGTGATCGACCCGGCGGCCTTTCTGGCCGGTCCGGTTAACAAAGGGCTGCTAAACTCTAAGGTCGGGGCCGAGGTGCTCAAGGAGTAAACAGTCCCGGGCCTGGCCGACCACTACGGCGTTAGGCGATTCCGGTCGCGTGGGAACAGGCTGGCCTGCTTGACGTTGTCCAGGTGAAGCATCTGCATCATCAGCCGCTCGATGCCCATGCCCATCCCACCGTGCGGGCACATGCCGCAGCGGAACGTTTCCAGGTAGCCTTCGTAATCGGCCGGATTCAGTCCGCGCGAGCGGATGCTCTCGACGAGCTGAGCATAATCGTGAATCCGCTGGCCGCCGGTGGTGATCTCCACGCCCCCCATCAGCAGGTCAAACGAATGCGTCAGCGGTGGGTTTTCGCTATCCGGCATCGTGTACATCGGCCGACGGTCCACGTGATAGCCGGTCACGAACAAAAGCTCGCTGCCCAGTTCCTGGGCCGCCCACTGGCAGATCAACCGCTCGCCTTCGGTGTCCAGGTCGCCGTGCAGGCCGCCCGTCTTGCCGAACTTCTCAGCCAGGATTTGCTTGGCCTGGGGGTAGGAGACCTGAGGGATGTCTTTCACCAGCGGCAACGTGCAACCGCGGTGGCTTAAGATGTCCGTGCAGGCGGCCTCCACGTGCCGGAAGATGAACGCAATCAGCCCGGCATGCATCTGCATGACGTCCTGCACCGACTCGATAAACCCCATCTCGAAGTCCAGGCTGACGTACTCGGTCAGGTGACGGCTGGTCTCGCTCTTTTCGGCGCGGTAAGCGTGCCCTACTTCGAACACCCGCTCCAGCCCGCTGCCCACCATCATCTGCTTGTAGAATTGCGGGCTCTGGGCCAGAGTGGCCGTCTGGTCGAAGTACTCCACCTTGAACACGGCCGAGCCACCCTCGGCCCCCGCGAGCACCAGCTTGGGCGTGACGATCTCCGTGAAGCCCTGCCCGCGAAGGTAGGTTCGGAAGGCCTTCAGCACGGCGTCCTGCACGCGAAAGACGTCCAGCACCTCCGGGACGCGCAGACTCACGGCGCGGTGGTCCAGGAGCGTCTCCAGACGGTTCTTCTCCGCCGCGTTGGGATTGAAGACCTCCAACGGCGGCGTCTGGGCGCTCGACAGCACCTCGATCCGCTCGGCCAGGACCTCGACGCCGGTCGGCGCACGGGCCTCCGCGCGGCATGGCCCCGTTACGGCCAGTACGCTCTCGCAGCCGACGGCGCCTAAGTCCATGTCGGGGGGACGACGACCTGCCAGCCCCCCGCGGTCGCGCAGGATCAGGAACCGCACGCCCCCAAGATCGCGGATCCTATGGACCCATCCTTGCAGGCTCACGCCTGTCCCGACTCGTTGGGATAGTTCCGCCGACAACACTCGCCCTTGCATGAGGCACCTCGCTGCGGCCGGGGCCGCGTGGAAAACCAAACGTCCTCTCGCCCATGAGGGACGGGAGGACGTCTTTGCCAAAAGGGCCAAAAGGTCCCGCGGTGCCACCCTCGTTGGCGGACCGTCGCCTTAGGGGCCGGTCCGCCCGCTTTTGCGCCATGTCAATGGCTTCCCCGGATCACGGTGGGGCTTGGGGTCTCCAAACGCGGCCTATCGCGTTTGGAAACTCCTTCCGTCGCAATCTACTGCCGCTCTTGGTCTTGAAGAAACGGGTTCGGTGCGAGGCTCCGTGGTGTCTTCGGCGTCTGTCCGGCGTCGGGCTTTCACTATCCCCGGCTCGCTAAGGCCGACCTCGACGCGTACTGGTCCACATCCTGGCCTTGGGTACCAGTATAAGTCACTTCGCCCAGCCGTCAACATCGAAACCGGACGACCGGGGACTTGCGCACAGTTGCTGCCGCGGCGTCAGAGCTTCCCTACCCCGGCGCCTTGGCTGACGATGGCCGGGATGTTGGCGGCCTTGTCCAGCTTGTAGGGATAGTACTTCCCCGGATCAAAAGCCGCCCCTTCCGTCTCCGGTGGGCCGCAGTCTTTGAAATTATTTTCCCGCTCCACCAGCTCCCCTTTGCCCGATCTGAAGTAGCCGCAGAGCGTCGGAGCTTCCACGTCCAGGAAGTAGTTGCCCTCCACGACCACTTTGGCCTCCATGGTCGAGGCAATCCCGTAACCGACCTGGTCATAGAAGTTGTTGAACACATGGACTTCACCGAACCGCACCCGCGGATGCCGCGTCGCCGTGCCGTCGAACCAGTTGTGATGCAGGGTCACCTTCAGGAAGCCGATGTCGCTCCGCAGCTTGTCGTTGCTGCCGATCAGGCAAGTCTTGTGGTGCCTGGAGAAGTGATTCCAGGAGACGGTCACGTAGGAGGCCTGGTGCGTCACGTCGATCAGGCCGTCCCCGGCGGCGGAAAGGTCGCAGTGGTCGACCCAAATGTGGTGGGCCCGGTCGATGATGGTGATCGCGTCCACACTGGAACCGCGTAAGGTGAGGTTGCGAATGATGACGTTGTGGACCTCTTTTAGCTCCAGCCCGCCCGCCAGGAGCTGCGCGTTGTTGCCCAGGCCCAAGATGGACTTGTTGCAGCCCACGTGGTGCATGCCCTTGGGCAGAGTGATCGTGCCGCGGACGTAGATGACTCGCGGTTCATCGCCCTGGATCGCGGCCAGGAGCTCCTCGGCCGTGGTTACGGTTACCTTTTTGCCGCCCGCTCCGCCCGTCGTGCCGTTCAGGCCTTCGGCCTTGACGGAGGCAAACCCCGCCGGACAGGCGGCGTCGAGGGGACCGGCCTCAGCGGCGCGGGTCGTAGCGGGGGCCGAGGCCGGATTGGCTGCCTGGATTTGACCCACGGCGGCAAGGACGCCCATGAGAAGGGTTAGACGGGCACAAAGTTTTTTAAACATAGCCCACAGCTCCTTTCACATCGGGAGATTTCTCCCAGTCAAACGCCATCCCGCCAGCCCGTATTGCTTCGGTTTGCTCGTTCCCCATCCTGACTGCTGGTCTGGCGGGGTTGCGCGGCACGGGTCTGGGAATCCACTAGGCCAGGCGGCCTTGGGAAGAGACATTAAATTGGACTGACCGAAATCGCATCTGGGACCGGCCTGAAAGGGTTCGGTTTTGTTGAGCATGCGAGTGCTCTTCGACATCACGCATCCGGTAAACGTGTACTTCTTCAGGCACCTCATTCGGCGATTCGACCGGGAAGGCAGCCCAATCCTGGTCACAACCCGGGACAAGGACGTGACGCTGGAGCTGCTGTCAGAATTTGGCATCCCGCATATTACCATCAGCCGACGACAAAAAGGACTGCTTGGAATGGCTGGGGAGCTGATCCAGCGGAACCGAAAGCTGATCGGCCTGGTGCGCCGCTTTGCCCCCGATGTGATGGTGGCCGCCGAGGGGGGCGTCTCGGTCGGACCGGTGGGCGCCCTGCTGGGGATTCCCCAGGTTGTGTTCGATCAGGTGGACATTGCCCCGCTGCAACAACTGGTAGGCCTGACCTTTGCCCGCACGATCTGCACGTCCACCAGCTATCGGCGCCGCTACGGCAGCAGACACGTTCGATTTCAAGGTTTCCTTGTGCAATCGTATCTGGACCCGCGATGCTTCAAGCCGGACCTTGCCGCGCTGCGCCTGGCGGGAATCGAGCCGACGCAGCCCCTCATCGTCCTGCGGCTGGTCCGCTGGTCGGCCTCGCATGACAGGGACAAAAATCGTCAGGCCCTTGCCACCCAACGCCTTGTCCAGGCTGTGGACCGATTGAGTCGACTCGGCCGCGTACTGATCAGTTCCGAAGACCCACTGCCTCCGTCCTTGGCCTCTTACGCCAACCCGCTGCCGGCGATCCATCTGCATTCCCTGCTGGCTTGCGCCAGGCTGGTCTTGGCCGAGGGGGGCACGGTCGGAGTCGAGGCAGGAGTCCTGGGGACCCCGGCGATATGCTTCCACACCTACGATTTCGGCTATCTCCGCGCCTTGGAGAAGAAGTACGGTGTCATCCGCCGGGTCGCCTCGTTGCAAGAGGCCCTCGACCTGGCGGAGGTGCTGCTGGAACAGGATGACCTGCACCGGCAATGGTCCCAGCGGGCCGTGGCGTTATTTGAAGACACCGTGGATGTGGCGGAGGTCATGTACCGTCTCATCACGCAGGCCGCTTCCGGCTCAGCCGGTATCGGCAGGGAAAGGATGATCACCCCGTGCAGTCAAGGCCGGTAGATGCTGGTCCACAATCCCTCCAGCTGTCGAGCAGTGAACCGCAGGCGGATGAGGGTTCCCGCACGATGAATGCGGGTGGCGGTGAGGTGATTGCCAGCGTCATCGTGCCGATATCACGCCACGAACACAGGGCGGAGAAGTGCCTGGAGTCGCTCCTAAGGCAGGATTTCAGCGAGCCCTACGAGGTGATCATTTCCCTGGAAAAGGACCACCCTCAGGTTGAGTTCTTGGCGGCCCGGTTTCCCTCGGTGCGTCAGACGTATTGCCCGAGAGACATTGGGCCGGGCGGCGGGCGGAACTACGGCATCCAACGGGCCCGGGGCGCTTTTCTGGCCTTTGTGGACGCCGATTGCATTCCGTGGCCCGACTGGTTGACGAGAATCGTCGCCGCCTGTCGCGCTAACGGCGGAGGGCCCGTCTGCGGGTGGATCGCCGGCAGCGGATGGCTGGGGCTGGTATCCGACCTAGCCGAACGCGGCACCGCCCGGCCACGCCGGCCGATCCCCATCCATGCAATCTTTGGCAGCAGCCTCTGCATCGCTCGGGGGATGACGGCCGGTGGGGCAAAGTTCATTGAAAATCTTTATGGGTCCGAGGAACTGGGCCTGTTGAACGGACTGCCGGGCGCCAGGGTAGTGCTGAATCCCTCGGTCGGCGGGGTCCATCTGCCGCGACAGGGTCTGAGACACTCCTTACGACGCATGTATGCTATGGGCAGAGGCTCCGGGATTGCGCGGAAGAACCTGGACATTCGGGGCTCGTTCCTGGTGCGCCACCGATGGTTGCTGCCTTTGTTGCCGGCCGGGCGACTGGCGCTGACTTTCTGGCGTTTGCGACGATGTCGGTTGACGGATATTTTGGCCTTCATGGTGCTCTGGCCCATGGTCCTGTGCCATCTGATCTGGTACACGGCCGGTTTTACTGCCGGTACCTTCATCCAACAAGGACTGACGGTCCAACCCGATGGCACACGCTCAGTCAAGGAGGTCCAGGCATGAGGGCTTCCATGCGGTGGAAGTACCTGGTTCGGTCTCCCTCGATCCTCTGGAACATCCTGCTGGCTGGCCGGTACGACTTCACGTTCGACCTGATGCCGATGCGGGCCACGAGCATGTCGGCCGCCAAGCGGCTGAACCTGCTGAAGGCGGGGATGAACCTTTTGGTCCGTCGCGCCCGCCCCTGGGCCATGCCGATACACATGCAGGTGGAACTGACGAACTTCTGCTCCCTGCAATGCCCCGTGTGCCCCCTCGGCCGAGGATTGTTGAACCGCCCCCCGCGTCAGATAGACCTGGACCTCTACGAGCGCCTCATGGCCGAGGTCGGCCCGTATCTGCTGACCGTGATCCTGTGGGCCTGGGGCGAGCCGCTGCTGCACCGCGATTTTTCCTCCGCCGTCCGCATCGCCCGGCGCTACGGCGTGTTGCCCATCCTGTCCACCAATGGGGAACCCCTGCGCGAGGCCCGCGTCTGCCAGGCCCTGCTGGCCGAGCCACCGGAGTACCTGATCGTCGCGATCGACGGGCTGCGTCCCGAAACGCACCGGCAGTACCGCGTGGGATCGGACCTGGAAGGCGTCTTGGCCGGTGTGCGGGCGCTGGCCGAGGCCAAGCGAGCGGCGGGCCAGTCGCTCCCCCGCCTGCACATGCGCTACCTTGTCATGAAGCACAACCAGCACGAGGTGCCCGACCTGGGCGATTTCGCCGCCAAGCACGGGTTCGACCTGCTGACCATCCGGGGCCTGTCGATCATTGATGACCAGGAGGCGTTCCATCGCCGTCTAATGCCGGACTTGAAGGACTTTCAAAGCTATAGCTACAAGGACAATCAGCGGGTGCTCCGATCGGACTTCTTCTGCCAACACGCATTCAACCTCCCCGCCGTCCTGGCGGATGGAACCATCGTCGCCTGCGATCAGGATTTCAACGCCTCGCACCCCTACGGCCGGCTGGATGAGGGGCGGAGCTTTCGTGAGATCTGGTACGGTGCCCCGGCCCGCCGCCTGAGAGCGACCATCCGCGACCGCCGCGGGGACCTTAGCTTCTGCCGCAACTGCCCCTATGCCGACCGCCCCACCAACACCTGCTCGCTGAGACTCCTTGAGTTTTCGAACAAGGACACCGTGACGGTGTCCTGAGCGGTTTACAATCGTTCCTCGCTGACCCTGGTCGTTTCACTCCATTCCCGCTTGGACCCGGCGCGACTCCTCCCCCACCGCAACCTTGCGTGAAGTCTCGGGATTGACGGAGCTACGCGCGGTGGCCAAAATACGGTGAAGGTCTCAGGCCATTGAAGTTTACGCAAATCCATTCATTCAAAACCGGTGCGCCGAGAGGGAGAGGGTCCGTCATGAGGAAACTTGCACTTGCGATGATGCTCTGCGTGGTCATATCCGTATGCCTGAACGTCTCGGCGGCTGATACGTCGGCCACGCGCGAGGCGGGCCTGGCGACGCTGGATTTCCGCCAGGTGGTCGCCTCGGCCAAGGACAAGGTTTTTCCAGCCGTCGTGTTCATCAAGTGCCTCAAGGAGACGATGGAGTCCGGCAAAAAGGTGACCGAGGAAGTCGTCGGTAGCGGAGTGATTATCTCCGGCCAGGGGGAAGTCCTGACCAACTGGCACATGGTGGACAAGGTGGTCGAGGTCCGGTGCCTTCTGTACGACGGCCGGGCGATGGACGCTCAGGTGGTCGGCTCGGACAAGGACAGCGACCTGGCCCTGATCCAGCTTAAAATTCCTGCCGGTTCGTCCGAGCTGCCCCACGCGGAGCTGGGCGACTCGACCCAGCTCAAGGAGGGGGACTTCGTGATGGCCATGGGCGCCCGTGGGGGATGAACCGCTCGGTGTCCATCGGCATCGTCTCCTGCACGCGGCGGTTTCTGCCCAACAACAGCCAGTACAGCCTGTGGCTTCAGACCGACGCGGCCATCAGCCCCGGCAACTCGGGCGGCCCGCTGGTCAACACCGAAGGCCAGGTCGTGGGCATCAATACTCTGGCGATCCTGTACGGCGGAGACATGGGCTTTGCGATTCCCTCCGAGACGATTCGCGTGATCCTGCCGCAATTGAGGGAAAGCAGCAAAGTACCCTGGAGTTGGATAGGTCTTCAGCTCCAACCGCTGAAGGATTTTAACAAGAACATCTACTTCGAGGCGACGGAGGGCGTCATCGTGGCCGAGACGGATCCGGAAAGCCCCTCCCGCCGGTCGGGCGTCCAACCGACCGACCGGATCGTCCGCGTCAACGGCCAGCTTGTCACGGCCGAGCGGGAGGAGGACCTGCCGGCCGTGCGGCGAATGCTGGCCCTGCTGCCCATGCACAAGCCGGCGACCTTCGAGCTGGTCCGCGGCGGGACGACGATGACCCTCCAGATCACCCCGCGCGAAAAAGGCAAAGTCGAAGGAGAGGAACTGGATTGCCCGCGATGGAACCTGACGCTTAAGGCCATCAACCAGTTCGACAACCCCGACCTGTACTTCAACCGCAAAGTCGGGGTGTTCGTCTTTGGCGTCAAATACCCCGGCAACGCCCAGAACGCCGGCCTGGAGACCAAGGACATCGTCGTGCAGATTGACGGCAAGGAGATTTCCAAGCTGGAGGAGGCCAAGGCCATCTACGACGAGGCCGTGGCCAACCTGGCTACCAAGCACCGCGTGATGTTCACTATCCTTCGCAACGGCTTGACGCGACAACTGGTGCTGGACTTCTCCCGCGACTATGAAAAGGAATAACCCTGCAAGGAACAGACCATGACACGGTTGGCATTCTCAAAGATAGCCATTCTGGTGGTTCTCGGTGCCCTGGCGGGCTGCGCGGATCAGAAAGCCTCTGGAGAAAGGGGCCTGACCTCCAGCGAAAGGGCGGCCATCGCCCAGGCCACGGCGCCCAGCCTGGCCAGAGTGGAATATACGGTGCAGTACGACCAGGGGGAGCCGCCCACCGGCAGTGGCTACCAGGCCGGTGAGCTTGGAGGCTTTGTGTTGCAGGAACGGCCGATGGAACTGCCCGGATACGTCCTGTCACCGACCCTGGTCGTTTGCCCCGACCCCATCATCCATCCGCGATTCGTCAAAAGCATCAACGTGCGCTATGGCGATCAACTCGTGCCGGCGGACCCTTCGGCCTATGCCAAGGACCAGAACGCCCTGTTCCTTCAACTCACGCAACCCCTCAAGGACGCCAAACCGCTGGTCTTCGACGCCAACGCCAAACCCCCTTACCTGGTTGTAATCAATCAACTCGAGAATCATCAGTGGACCATTCAAGTGAGCGGCCTGACGTCGGCCGCCAAGCGGTTTGAATCGGGCCAATCGTTCAGCCCCTTATCGGCCTGCGGACTCCTGGTGGACGGGACGGGCAGGCCGGTGGGGATGACGATGGGGAATTCGCTGCCGGTAGAGGGGTCTTGGCAAGGTTCCCCGCAGACCTGGCCGGTGCTCAGCGCCAAGGAGATGAAGGCGCTGCTGGCGGATGTTCGCGCGCGGACTGACCGGTCGCTGCTCCGCGTGTCGCTGAGTTTTCGCAGTCCTAAAAAGGCCGCCGGGAGCCTGTTTCGATCCCGTCGCAGCCAAGACGATGACGAGGGCACGGAACGCAACGTGATCGGCGTGCTGGTCAACGACAAGACCATGCTGGTTCTGGCCGACCTCAAGCCCGTCGTTACGGCCAGGCTGGAACGGATCCTGGTCCATTGGCCAGGGCAGAAGACAGGTCAGAAGGAAAAAGACGTCCCGGCGACGTTTGCCGGCACGTTAAGGGACTGACGGCGCCTTCGTGGCAAAGTTGAATGAACCGCTGTTGGGATCAGTCCAGTTGTCGCACGACCCTGTGGAAGACGTCGGCAACACGCTGCTGGTGGCTGCGGAGGTCCTCCTCCAGGGTGAAAAACGCGTCACCCACTTCAATCGCGACCGGATGGACTCCTTCAGGCTGGGATGGAGGCGCCAAGTCTATCCAGTCTTGTCCGGAGCGGCGAGCCACACGTTCCTGTTCGCACCTGATGGAGAGTTGGTCGCCTTCCCGATTTCCCGCCGGGTGAGGGTATCCCAGGACGCCTCGAGTGAGAGTCGGCCGGTCCTTACGGGCGCGTCGTACATCAGGGTACTGCTGGCGGAAGTAAACCGTCACCTCGATGCCAGTAACGTACCGCTGTCGGAGGACGAGGAAGATCGCCTGGCCTGGCTGGGGGTGGAGCTTCAGCCGTTGGACAAGGAACTGGCCCGCATCAACAATGTCTCCGACCTGACGCGTGACGGCAGGTTCGGTGCGCTGGTCTCCTACGTTTACGAAAATTCGCCCGCCGCCCAGGCGGGCATCAAGCCAGGGACCATCCTGCTGCGGCTGAATGTGGAGGGAGAACCCAAGCCGCTGGAGGTCAGGGTTGGGGAGTATAGCTTCGGGGCGGGAACGGCCTTCCCCTGGGAGCAACTGGACCAGGTGCCTGAGCGATTCCTCAATGAGATTCCAACGCCTTGGCCGCCGGTGGCCAACAACCTGAACCTTCAACTTACCGAGATCGGGTTCGGCAAGAAGTTCACCGCCGAGTTTTTTGCCGACGGCAAGGTGTTCACCAAGGATTTTCAGGTGGTTCAAGGTCCCCCCTACTACGAGTCGGCTATGCGGTTCAAGTCCGACGCGCTAGGTCTGACCGTCCGCGACCTGACGTACGAGGTTCGCCGGTATTTCCAGAAGGCCGCGGATGAGGGCGGCGTGATCGTCTCTAAGGTTGAGCCGGGCAGCAAGGCCGCCGTCAGCGGTGTCAAGCCTTACGAGATCATCACCCACGTCAACGACCGGCCTGTCGGCGGTGTGAAAGATTTTGAAAAGCTCATCGCCGGCCAGGATGAGCTGCGCCTGTCGGTCAAGCGTATGACCAAAGGCCGCGTGGTGAAAATCAAGATGGCCACGACGACGCCCACGACTGCCGCTTCGAGACTAACTAGCCGGCCCACTACCACCCCGACGACCCGGCCGGCCGCCCCACCCGCCGCCGAGATACCCTCCCCAAAGGCCCCGACTGAGCCCGAAGAACCTAAACCCTCCGTCGAACCGGCGGCCCCAGGCAATGAGGAATAACTGATCCCGTAAGCAACATGCGATATGCTGACGGATGGGCAAAACTTATGGATCGCCGAATAAGGCGAAAGGAACCGCACATGAACACGTCATTCAAGAAAGTACTTGCACCACTTTTCCTTGTGGGACTGGCGTCTGTCATTCTAGTTTTGCACAGACCCACCAGGCATCCGGTGAGGAAGGCGTCCAGGTAAGCTCTCAACCCACGACCCAATCGGCGCCTGAGGAAATCCTTTCTCAATACATCGAGGCTATTAAGAATACTCCTGAGTATGGGCAGGCGAAGGCTTACGAGTTAAGTCAGGTGCAGAAAGCCCTGGACCAGTGGGGGTACAAGGTGCAACTGATGCCGGCCTGGCCTTATTGGGACCGGCTTGCGAATTTGGGGGACCGCCATGCCGTTGTGTTGCCCGACGGGAGCAAGGCGTACTTGAAGTTTGAGCGGGACAAAAAGAGCCGCCAATCCTCCCCGGTCTTGGTGGTAATCGGCGACATAGCCCCTCCTGCCTTGTACAAGGTGTCGCCGTCCCAGCTTGGGGAGCTTGCGTTCGAAGTCGTCTTTTCGGTTTGGATGCCTGAACCTGCCTTGGAGCGAATCGAGACGTTCAGTGTAGAGAATTGGAGCCTGTCCGACGTTTTCGTGAAGCTCTGCGCGATGGGCAAGCTCGACTTTTCCTACCGCACCGACCTGGCCAAGTCGGTGCGCGTATCGATGGACCTGCATAACAAGACCGTGGCCGAGTGTCTCTCGGCAGCCGCAGCCGCGGCGGGAGGAAAAGTCATATATCTGTACGAAGCGGGCGTTGAGGAAAAACCCCGTAACGGGATCGAAATCACCGCCTTTGGAGGAGGATGGGGGTCTTCCGTTGAGCCGGAAGAAAAGGTGCTGGGAATTCTAAAGCAGAGAATCGAGGAGGCGTTGCCGTTAAGGCCGTCCGTCGTGATGACGCTCCCTGAACAGACTAAAACCCCTGAGACCTCACCGACCACCCGGCGGAACTATTAGGAGATAAAGCGTGCATTCATTGCACGCATTGACCTGATCCTATAAGCGACTCATGACTTGCCTTGGAAGGCTCATAGGGTACCCGGTGGAGCACACTGGCGGGAAAACCATTGGCGAGAGCGACAAGGTTCCTAAGTCGTCCAATCGAACAACGTCCATGCCCGCGGAGGCCTAATCTTGCGAGCGAAAAACGGAGTGTCCCTTACGGCTAAGGCCGGCGACTCTCCTTCCACTGCCGATAGGCGGCTGACCATTCCTCCATCGCAAGGGGCTCGAGCACGGGATACGTCATCGCCCCGTCTTGGTGAGTTCCGGTAACGATGTAATTGGCCTCCAGGCGGATGACGGCATTATCGTCGTAACCCGTCGTGTCCATCCCGCGGAACCACACTTTCCTCCAGACGGACTGCTGGGGGTATTCCGGATCGCCGCACAAAACCTCCACGACCATCTGCTGGGCGTCGACGACCTTCACCACCCGGGCCAGGGGTTCTTTCACGGGCCCTGCGCATCCCAGGCCAAGGTCCGTCAGCGGCGGCAACTTGCCGTTGTTCTTATCGGCGATCTCAAAGCTGGTGAGCCAGGCCTGTGGAAATTCCTGCACCGCCGCTGGTGCTGATGTGGCCTTCTGCGTGGTGGCCCGCTTCCGGGCGGCCGCCAGAGCGGACTTCAGGCGCTCAATCTCCTGCGACTGATACAAAATCTCCTTCTGCAACCTGGTGATTTCCTCCCGGAGTTTCTGGACTTCCTCGGCGTCGGCCGGGCAAGGCTGCCAAGTCGATGCAGCTACGGTCGGTTGGGCTTCGGGCGGTTCAATCAAGTAGGAAGGGGTCGGCTGAGTCGCCGGCGGCCTGGCCGGGGCGGTCGTCGGCGACGTCAAAAAAGGCTGCGCGATGCCTGAGGTCATGGGCAGCCACATCAACGCAGCCGCGGCCAGACACAGAGATAGACAAAAAGGCTTGGAGATCATTGCATTCTCCCTTCTCATGCGAAAGGTCGATTCCGTGCAAAACAAGTTGATTGTCTTAGGAGAGTAGCCATTTTTCACGGTGCGCTGCTCACCGTCGCCGGTGCGGTGGCCGGGGCGGCGTTCCTCGGCGGAAGTCTCTTGACGAGTTCTATGGTTAGCGCCGCGGCACTCTCTGCGGCGATCTTGCCCATATCCTCCATCGTGGTCTGAGCCTTTTCGTCCGCATGGTCGCTGATGCCGCGGATGACCAGACACGGCACGCTCAACTTTTGACAGACCGCCGCGACGGCGGCGCCCTCCATTTCCACGGCATCGGCGCCGAAGGTCGCCAGCAGGTCCGCCTTCTTGGCCGGCGAGGCGATGAACACGTCCCCCGTAACCACCACGCCCGAAAAGACAGCCGGGGTGCGCGGGCCATGGGGTGTCTGGACGGGCGACAGCGCCGCCTGCCCCGCCGCCTGGGCCGCTTCCAGCAAGGCAGGATCAGCCGGGTAGAAGACGAGTGTCTCCTGTCCGGTCGCCTTGTCCTTGACCCGTTTCGGCTCAAAGCCTTTGTCCGTGACAATCCCGTAGTCGTGCTGGGCCGTCTTGGTGGCGATGATGACGTCTCCGAGCTTGACGCGCTCGCTGAGCCCACCAGAGATGCCGCTGAAAATCACTTCGCGCGGGGAGAACCGCTCCACGGCCAAGGCCGCAACCATGGCGGCGTTGACCTTGCCGAAACCGGTCTTGGCCAGGACGATGGGCCGGCCGGCCAGGCTGCCCGTGATGAACTTGATGCCCCGAATCTTCTGCGTGTGCTTGTCGGTTAGCTGCTTTTCGATGGGTGTGATCTCGCTCTGCATCGCCCCCAGAACCAGCGTGGGTTGATCGGCCTGGGTTGTCGCGGGCTGCGTCGATGGCGCCGGCGCGAGCAGTAGCGCCATCAACAGGACGGGGCGAAAGAATGAGTTCACAGGCTCTCCTTTGTCCTAGGATTGGCTTAGGTAAGTAACTTTGCACTCATAGGATCGCCGATGCGCACACGACAGCCAACATTCTACGGCCATGGCCGGACAGGGAACAGGGTGCATCTCCTCGTTGCCCGCGCAAACTTATTCCTGTGAGCGACGAGTGCCTCGCTCTACACGGTTTTACCTGACCTCCCGGGTCATAACCTTGATGTCGAATTCTTCGTAGAATCGCCAGCCCATTTTCCGCCAGAACTTCAAGGCCACCCTGTTGCGGGCAAAAACGAAAAGGTTACAACGGGTGATGCCCCTGTCCTTCAGTACGACCAGGCATCGCCGCACCAGCCGTCCTCCCAGGCCTTGCCGGCGGTGGTTGGCCGCGACTACCAGATGGTTAAGATACCCTCGTCGACCGTCGGTGCCGCACAGAACCGTCCCGACGAGTTTGCCTGAGTCCCTGGCCACGTAAGACATCCCCGGATTGCGGTCCAGGTAATGGGAAATACCTTGACGAGAATCGATGTCGTCGAGGTGCAACCCCAGGCCTTCGGTGGCCTGCCACAAAGTTAGGACGTCGTCGTAGTCCGCGGCGGACATTTCGCTGATCTTTATGCTCATGGTTATCCTCGCATAGGGTTCATTGTCTTGGTCGGCGGGCGATGGCGATCATCCTTTTGCTGTGGCGGGTCAGTCGCTTTGGCCCGGGCAGGCCCAGGAGGCGAATGTCTCGGAAGCCCGCTGCCCGAAGCACCGCTCGCATCTGACCAGCCGTATATAGGCAATGCGAGAACCGGTGCGTCTCCCGTCGCCTTCCCTTGGAGAAGGTCCACGTGTTGATGACGCGGTGGCCTTGTCGGTCCCATCGGGAGCGACGGACGATCCGCACGCCGCTGACGACGTCCTCACCGCGGGGTGTGAAGCGAGGACGCAACCAGGACTTATTCATCATCTCGATCAGGAACTTGCCGCCCGGCCTCAATGCCGCGAAGGCTGCCTTGGCCGCGGCGAGATTTCCGGCGTCGTCGAAGTACCCGAAGCTGGTGAACCAGTTGATCGTCGCGTGGAACTCTTCCTTAAACGGCAGCTCGCGCATGTCGCCTTGGAGAAACCGCATGTTTATGCCTCGGTGTGCCGCCCGCCGCCGAGCGCGGCGGATGTAAGAGCCCATCAGGTCCACACCGGTAACTTCCAGACCCAGGCGGGCCAGCTCACGCGCGATGCGGCCCAGGCCGCAGGGGCAGTCCAGCACGCGCTGCCCTTTGCGCAGCCGCAGCAGCCGCTTGATTAAAGCCGCTTCGCGCGGGGCGTGCTTCTCGTGCCTTTGGCCCGCCCAGCACGCTGGCCGTACAGGCCGCCAAAGAACGCATGGAACCATTCGCGTCGCCTGTTCTTATTTCCAGCCATGCCTTCGCCTCATCGGACCACCCAACAAAAAGGCCCGTTCGTCGGAACGGGCCTTGAGACCTCTGGGATTATTTTATCGCGTCATCGCGGCCCGTTCCTCGCGAGAGGCGCAATGGAAATCAGCCACAGGCCTACGAACATGCCCATGGCCTCGTGCCACCTGATCGCAATAGAACTCGCCGCGATTTCCATAGGGATGAGTCTTCTAACCCGTCCCCTTCGGTGTGTCAAGCAGAAAGCAGGCGGGTGCCGTGGTTGCGGTGTCTGCAACCACGATCCGCAAAGATTGCGCTCACGTGGCCACAAACACCGTGGCCACCCAACCTGTCTACTTTCACAATCGAGCCCACATCGCCTGGTTATCTAGGCTCACCCAGACCCTTAGCGATAGCCTGGTATAGCTGCTGGACAACCTCCTTTTCACCCAATTCCCATTTCAGAGCCACTTAATTTGCCAGTGAGGGGCTGTACTCGTAGACCTGCTGTTTCGAGACACCAACCCACACTGGAAGGATGACGGATTTCTGCTCAAGAAGCTCGCGGGTGAACACACTGTTGAACTCTGTGTTCGTCCACCCTGGATTCGAGAGGAAATGCTTGGAAAGGACGAGGATACACTTCCGGCATTCCTTGATGCCTCGCTCGATAGACTCCCGCAGTGGGTCACCCACTTTCAGTGAGAACTCGTCAAACCAGACAGAGCACATTAGCCGGGAAAGTCCAACTGCGATTGGTCGCGCGACAGAATCCTTATCGCGTGAATCGTGGCAGATGAATGCGACTGGTCTTTCCAGTTGTGAGCGCTTTAACGCATAGGATGGACCTCTGATCCGCAATCTAACCCCAGGAGGACAGTGCGGATCGACTGCTTTCAAGTCGATCGTCAACTCAGAATAGATAAATAGCCGGCCCGTGGCGACCAACTCGCGCGAATCAACCCCTGACTCCCCGACAAAGCCGCCCGAAATCACACTCCCCCCGTCGGTATGAACGACTTTAGGGTACCGTTTGATAAGCTCAATGCAGATAGCTGTAGCTCCGCAGCACGCTGGGATATAGCACGATGCAAAACGAGCATTTGCATCAAAATCCAGATGAGACCGGACGATGACCTCTAGGTTCGTGTCACTAACTTGGAATGACCATGTTTTATGTGAAGAGAGAACCCGATTGAAGTCGGTGTCGAAGTAATCACGGAGCGTAGCCATATCCAAATCCCAAGCAGTGTCTGCAACTACGATCCGCAGAGATCGCGCTCATGTGGCCACAAACACCGTGGCCACGGCACCCGCCCGGATGCGCTGTGCGTCCGCTTCGCCTTTGGCGAATCGGGGCGACTGGATTCGAACCAGCGACCTCTTGGTCCCGAACCAAGCGCTCTATCCAAGCTGAGCTACGCCCCGCTCGAGCGGTGCGGCACTCATCGGTGTGGTGACGTCGGCCGATGCGACTACGCCGCAGCCAGGGGTAACAGTGTAGCCGAACAGGTAGGAATAGCAACGCCTTGCGGGCCGAAAGGGCAATTCCGCGGGCAACAAGTTGCCCGCCCTACGGGCTCATACCCGGTGCGGAGGCCGATTTGATTGGGGTGAATAAAAAAAGCCCGGCCGGATGCGCTGTAAGCCGAGTTCTGTCCCTCCGCAGGGTTGGGCGACCCACGCGGCGGGGAAGGCCATTTCTCTGGACCCGCCGTTGCCGACGGGCTCTCCGTACGGAAGCGGCCTACCCGCGACACTTGGCCTGAACCTGCCACAGTCGCTGCTTGGCCTTGCACCCGATGGGGCTTGCCGTGCCGGCCGCCTCGCGGCGGCCGCGGTGCGCTCTTACCGCACCTTTTCACCCTTACCCTCCTTCGCCCCTCGACAAGCTCGGGGCTTCGGAGGGCGGTGTGTTTTCTGTGGCACTTTCCCTGTCCCGCCCGACCGATAAAGACCGGCGGGACGGTGGGCGTTACCCACCATCGCGGTTCAGCGGTGCTCGGACTTTCCTCCCCGCTCACCGAGGCGAGCGGAGCGGCCTTCCACGCATCCGGCCAGGTTCTATTATACCTTCCATCGGCAGGGATGACGACGGTCTCAAATTCAGCGTGTCATCAAGTCTGGCGACACATCCAGCCGTCGGGTAAGCTGACACGCCCATGTCAAGTCCGATCCACAAGGCGACAGGGATACTGCCTTACGTCACGGAGCTTCCTGCCAACCCCGTTACACGGCGGAAGGTCGCAACCCTGCGGATCGCGGCCTATGTCGTGCTGGTGGCACTTCTGATTGTCCCAGTCATTCAGTTCCAGGTCATCACGACAAGACGGACTCGCAGGGCCAAGCCCAAGCCCCCTACGAGCTCTCAAATGACGGCCTCTGCCGCTGCCAAAGAGGAATTGGCCGTCGATAGCACGAAGGGCGCGATTGGGCGATGGCGGCTGGCAATTCGAGACTTTTGGGCCGGAAAGAACATCTACGCGGCCCAGGCCCCGCCGGGGGAAACGAGCCTCCACCCCAACATGCCATTCACCGTCATCCTGCTGACGCCCTTTGCCCATCTGTCGGCAGGATCGGCTGCGGCAGTCTTCGACGCACTCAAGATTGCTTCCATCGTGGCGGCGATACTGATGATGGTCCGCGTCGCCGACCATGACGGGGCAAGGATGCCCGACTGGGTCGTAGCGCTGGGCGTGCTATGGGCGATCAAGCCCATTACCGGTGACATCCTGCACGGCAACACCAACGACTTCGTGCTGGCCGCCATCGTGCTGCACCTGTGGTTGTACCGGCGGGGTTGGGACTTATCGGCCGGGACGGCGCTGGCGGTGGCCATCTGCCTGAAGATGACCCCGGCACTGTTCCTGATCTATTGGCTCTACCAGCGGTCCTGGAAGGTCTTGATGGGGACGGTGGTGGCCTTGTTGGTGTTCACTGCGGTCGTGCCGGCAGTGGCGGTGGGGCCGGACCGGGCGATGGTATTGACCCGCACGTGGCTGGACAATCTGATCCTCCCCGGCCTGGTCAGGGGGGAGTGGTATCCCATCCACATCAATCAATCCGTGAGCGGCGTGCTGGGGCGGTATCTGCTTAGCCGGGGTCAGCCCGGCGGGGATATCTACTGGAATCCCGATGACAACCCCTACTCCCTTCAGGCAGAACACGGTTGGATCTCCTTGGTCTCCCTCTCCCCTTTGCAGGCCAAGATGGTCGTTCGCGGCGTTCAGTTGTTGCTGGTCGCCTTGGGAGCCTGGGCGATTGGCTGGCGGAAGCTGCCGCGGGACGACGGGCGGCGGGCCTTGCACTACGGACTGGTGGTGACGGGCATGATGCTGCTCAACCAGCGCACCTGGGACCATCATGCCACGGTGCTGCTGGTGGCCACGGTGGCGATTTGGTATGCCGTCGCCCGTGGGCGGATCAGCCGGGCGGCCCGGGCTTGGGCGATCGGGCTGATGCTCGTTGCAGCAGCGTGTCTTTGGTTGAGCAGCAACGGCGTGTTCGTGATGGCGGCGCTGCTGGCGAGACGGACGGTGAAGGTCGGTGTGGAATGGGCCGACGTGGAGATGGCCTACGGACCGGTGTTCTTCTACTTCCTGATGCTCTTTGCTACCGGCGTCATCCTTTTGGTGGTGATGAGACGGTCGGAGTCACCATACGAGAAGGGGCTGCGGCCGCGGGGTGTTCAAGCGTCTTCGGCCGAGGGAGTGGAGGGGGCTGGCGGCTCGCTTGGATAGGGTGGCTGCTTCTCCGCCATGCGCCGGGCGGCCAGAAGTTCGGCGGCTGAGGGGCGCTGCCCTTTGAGCATGGGGTAGGAAACACGGGAATGATAGAGGCCACAAAGATTCTTCACCAGCGACATCTCGATCTGGTGTACTTCCTGGAGCGTCAGTTCGCATTCATCAAGCTGCCCATCCATCAGGCGGCGCGTCACCATGGTATGGACCTGGTTTTCGATGCGCCCGGGGTCGGCTCGGCCATGGATTTCACGGACGACTCGGCCGCGTCGGCCAACATCAGGATGGCGCATTCTTTGCTATGCGGTTTAGGGCCTGGATAGCGGAACTCCATCTCTTGAGGGGGACGCTGGTGGGTGGCCTTGCGCTGTTCGGCGGCCGCCTGGAAGAAGTACTGAAGCAACGTCGTGCCGTGGTGGCTGGTGATGAATTCGTGCAGCACCGGCGGCAGGCCGTACTGCCGGGCCAATTCCAGGCCGTCCTTGACGTGCCCCAGGATGATTAGCATGCTCATGCCGGGGGACAGGCGGGCGTGCTTGGAGGTCGGGGAGGTTTGGTTCTCGGTAAAATACTCAGCCTTGTTGATCTTGCCGATGTCGTGGTAGTACGCCCCCACCCGCGCGAGCAACCCGCGGGCACCGATGGTGTCGGCGGCAGCTTCGCACATCGTGCCGAGCTGGAGGGAGTGGTTGTAGGTGCCCGGCGCCTCCACCGCCAGGCGCTTCAGCAGCGGCTGGCTGGCATCACACCACTCCAGCAACGTCAGGCTGGTGACGACACGGAACAACCGCTCGACCAGCGGTAAGACTCCTTGGCCCAGGAAGCCCACCAGCAGAGCCGCCCCACTCGCCCAAAGGCTGTCAGCCAGGATAAACTGCCAGGGCACGGCGGAGGCCAACCCCTCGGCCCAGACAGTGGCCAGCACCACGCCGGCCGTCACCGCCGACAGCTCAATCAGGCGGCTGCGCCGGCGAATCTCGCGTAGCAGGAAGACCACCGCCATGATCCCGCCCAGCAGCACCAGCAGCAATGCCAAGCCCGAGCGGAGTTGGAACACCACCAGCACGGCCAGGATCGCCCCCGCCACGAAGGCAAACCGCTGGTCGTAGGCGATGGTCAGGACCATGGCCACCATGAGAACCGGCAAGAGGACCACGTGCGGGTTCCAGGCCAACGTGACGGCCATGACCTTCGCCAAGCCGAGCATCAACAGCATCGCGACGATGAGGACGAAGACCCTGCGATGGTCCTTGACGATCGAGGGCTGTTGCCGCGCGATGCTGATGCCTAGCAGGACGCACAGGAGCAGCAGCGCCGCGGTCCTCCCCATCAAGCGATGGAATGACGTCCAGGGTCTTTCCCGCAGTTGGTCAGCCAGATAGGCCTTGTGTTCCGCCTCTAAAAGCGCCAGGTCCGCTTGGCCCAGGCCGGAGATTGCCCAACCGCCGGCGGTCGAGCGAGTGGCGCGGACGAGGCATAGGCCCTCATCGTACCGTTCCTTGGGCGGATCGGCCTGGATGGCGGTTTGGCGGGCCTTGATGTCGTTCTCGGTGGCCTCTTTGTTGTAGCGGTAGAGCGGTCGGCCTTTGCCGAAAAGGTCTAGAAAGTAGCTTTGCACGTTGTCGCGCAGCGGTGGGGACAGTACCCGAACGAATCGGCCGACCTCGTAGGCGACGGCGTCGGTCTTGTTCAGGCTGATCAAGTCGGACACATGCCGCGTTTGCCGGCCGGCCGGCCGGACCATGTAAAATTGACCCATGCAGCACTCCAAGTCCTCCTGGCGGACGATGGGTGTCTCGGTCAGGACGTCCCGAAGCTGCTGAAGCTGCTGCTCGTAGAGCTCCCGCTGGGCAGGCTGGGTCATCGCCCGCCAGACGGCTAGCGACGGCTCCCCGTTGATGGCGAATGGCTTGAGGGGTTCCCCGTCCAAGGCCGGTTGGCTGGTGGCGGACAACTCCGCCGGCAAGGCCTTCAGGCGGGAGATGATCTCATCCACCAGCGCGACATTGAGCTGGAATGTCGTCGGCGTGGTATTCCGGGCCCTGTCCAACTCCTCGGCCAACAGGTGCTGGGACGGAACCTCAAAGCTGACGCGGGCGTGGATGTCCGCCGACACATACTGTCCCAGGCGATAGGGCAAGGGGTCGGCAGGCCAGAGGTCCATCAACCAGACACCGGCAAAGAACATCAGCGCGAGTAACGACGATCCTAAACCGCCAGCCCCACGGAACCGCCGCCACAAGGAGGCATCGATCGCAAGCAGGGGTTTGCGAAATTCCGACCGTCGGCGACGAAATGTCTTTTTAAACCACCACATGGCCGCTGCTACTTCCAACCCTTATCGACTATATCGACTTTCGAGTCAGGGGTCATCGGTCGCTGCACCCGTCAGTCTCCGCGCCGCTCGCGATCGGGCGGGTGGGGGTCCTCTTTGGCCTGTTCCCCCCTTCGGCCTTGTCCGGTGGAATCCTGGCCACGTGTGGCGTAGGCCTGCACGATGTTCTGCACCAGGCGATGGCGCACAATGTCCTGGCGGTCCAAGTGGACAAAGGCCAGACCCTGGATGCCCACCAGGCGGCCCTTGGCGTCGATCAATCCGCTGGGAACGCCCTCCGGAAGGTCCACCTGGCTATCGTCGCCGGTCACGATCATCTTCGAGCCATGGCCCATGCGCGTCAGGAACATCAGCATCTGCAAAACCGTCGTGTTCTGGGCCTCGTCCAGGATGATGGCCGAGTCGTTGAGCGTTCGCCCCCGCATGAAGGCCAGGGGGATCACCTCGATCAGATCGTTGACCAGGAAGCGGCGGATTTGGTCGTAGTCCATCATGTCGTGCAGCGCGTCAAACAGGGGGCGGAGGTAGGGGTTCACCTTCGCTTGCATGTCGCCGGGAAGGAACCCCAGCTTCTCCCCGGCCTCCACCGCCGGGCGCACCAGGATCAGCCTGCGGGCCTGCTGGTGCTTGAGCATGTGCACGGCTATGGCCACGGCCAGATAGGTCTTACCCGTCCCGGCTGGACCGGTGCAGAACACCAAGTCCTGGGACTGCATGGCCTCAACGTAGCGGCGTTGACCTGCCGTCTTGGGGACAATAACCTGGGATCCCGCATAGACGTCCAGGCCTTGATCGCCCGAGGGTTCCACCTCCCCCACCGTAGCAGCCAGAGCCGCCGCCACGGTGGCGTCGCTGACCGGCCGGCTCTGCCGCAAGGCCTGCTGGAGATGCCCGATGACCGAGGCGGCCTTGGAGACGTTACTGGCCGAGCCGGTAATCTTGACTTGGTCCTCGCGGGCGAAGACCTGTACGTCCAAGGCCTGGCGGATCATCTTCAAATGCCGGTCCGCAGGCCCAAAGAGCAGTCCCCGTTTATGGGGATCTTCCAATGAGATGCTCAGTTCCAACCTCTCTGCCTCGCCTTAGATCATACCGCCGCCGACCGGCTTTGGACAGGGCTATCCCCCCGGTGGCACAGAGATCGCGTTCCCGTGACCTCTATCACTGAATCGGAGGAGGAGGGACGGATCGGAAGACAACCCGAGGGGGGACGATCGATCACAGGCGCTTGTACCACCAGATGAACGCCACGACGGTCGCGGTCACCATCCCTAGGCCCAGGATGATGAAGAAGGCTAACGGGTGGTGCTGGAGCGGGAACGCCACGTTCATTGAGAAGATGCTGACGACCAGCGTGGGCAGCATGAGCATGATCATGATCAGGTTGAGCGTCTTCATCAGCACGTTGAGGTTGTTGCTGACGATCGTCGCCCGGGCGTCCATCAGGCTGGAGAGTACGTGGGAATAGATCTCGGCTTGCTCGTAGCACTGGTTGTTCTCGATGAGCACGTCGTCCAGGAACTCCAGATTCTCCGGCGAGAAGGCGATCCGCTGGGCGTTGGCACGAAGTCGTTCGATCACGTTGCCGTTGGTGTTGATGGCGTTGAGGTAGTACACCAGGCTCTTTTCCAACGTGAAGAGGTTCAGCAGGTTCTTGTTGGTCATTGCGGTGGTGATTTCCTGCTCCAGTTCTTCCGAGATCATGTTGATGACCTTCAGGTGTTCCTCGAAGTGAAAGATCCGCCGGTAAATCACCTTCAGCAGGACGTCGTGGAGGTCGCGCACCTTGGTGAACGGTCGGCCTTCAAAGAGCGGCACGTCCTCGCTGACCACGACGACCAGGCGATCCTTGAACAGGAACAAGCCCGTCGATCCGGCCTTGAATAGGAACTCCTCCTCCGAGGAGTAATTCCTTGGCCTTTTGAAGATCATCGCCAGGTGCTCGGGCTCAAACTCCAGCCGCGACAGCTCGTCGGGGTCCAAGGCCGAGTTCAGCGTGTGCTCATCGAGCTTCATCTCCTCCACCAGGTATCGCTTTTCCGCCTCGTCAGGACTGACGTACAGGAGCACCTGACCGTCGGAGGAGTCGCACTCGATGAGTTTTCCGTCAGTAATCTTCAGTGGCCGAAGCATCTTTTCGCCTTCAGGGGCCGTGCCCTCACCGCCCGGCGGACGGAGGGAATACTTTCGTATGGCCGGGCCATGATACCGAGCCTTGAACAAAGGAAGCAACCGAACCGACGCCGACAGGAGAAATTATTTTCTCTTTTCAGCCCCCGTGGAGATCCCTGAAAGGATGAATCCCTTGGCTTGGAGGACTTCTTGCGGTAATCTCCCGCCTGGTTCCGCGTTAGGCCTTAGGAGCATCGGTCACCGATACCCCATGAGTCAGACCCCCAAACCGCCTGCCGACCTGAAGGCCATCGAACAGCTCACCCTTGCCAAGGCCAAGATGCTCGGGGAGTTGCACAAGGTCATCGTCGGGCAGGACGCCGTCGTAGCCTTGCTGCTGGAGGCGCTGATGTCCCGCGGCCATTGTTTGCTGGTGGGCGTGCCGGGTCTGGCCAAGACGCTGATGATCTCCTCCCTGGCGGCGGTGCTGAGGCTGAAGTTCAGCCGCATTCAGTTCACCCCTGACCTGATGCCGGCCGACATTACCGGCACCGACGTGATCGAAGAAGACCTGACCACCGGCCGGCGGGCCTTCCGGTTCGTCAAAGGGCCGATTTTCGCCAACATCATCCTGGCTGACGAGATCAACCGCACCCCGCCCAAGACCCAGGCTGCCTTGCTCCAGGCCATGCAGGAATACCACGTCACCACCGGCGGCAATACCTACAGCCTGGAACTGCCGTTCTTCGTCTTGGCCACGCAGAACCCCATCGAGCAGGAAGGCACCTACCCCCTTCCGGAGGCGCAGCTCGACCGCTTCATGTTCATGGTCCACGTGGACTATCCCAGCAGCGATGAGGAGCGCACGATCGTCAAGACCACGACCACCCAGACCCAGGCCGAGCTCCAGCCGGTGCTCAGCGGGCAGGATATCCTGGCCCTCCAGCAGGTGGTCCGGCGGATGCCCGTCTCCCAGCACGTGGTGGACTACGCCGTGAAGATCGTCCGCGCCAGCCGCCCCCCCGATCCGACGGCCCCGGCCTTCGTGAAGAACTACCTCACTTGGGGCGCCGGGCCCCGCGCGGCCCAGTACCTGGTCCTGGCCGGAAAGTCCCGGGCGCTGCTGACCGGCCGGTTCAACGTCTCCTGCGACGACATCCGCGCCTCGGCCCATCCGGTGATGCGGCACCGCCTGTTCACCAACTTCAACGCCGATGCTGAAGGCGTCAGCCCCGACCGCATCGTGGACATGCTCCTGTCGGCCGTGGCGGAACCCTCCGCCGAGGACTACAAAGGCCACTCCGCCGCCCTGTAGCATTCCCCCGACGGGAACACTATTCTTGAATGTCTTATGCGCAGTCCGACCATTCAGCTTCGTCAGTCCATGCCCCTTGTGGCGGTGGCGCTCCTGCTGCTCGCAACCTCCCCCGCTGTTGCCCAGACGACTTCATCGCAGACCGGCGCCGACATCCTGAGACAACTCCTGACCGCCCCCGCCACCACCGACGCTGCCCTGGCCGCCTTGGCCGCCACCGGCGATAAGGAACTGTGGCCGCTGTTTGCGGCCGTGGCCGAGAAGGGCAACCGATCCCGCCGACTCTTTGCCGTCTCCGCCGCGGCCAAGCTGGGGGCGCGGATGTGGCGGAAGTCCTTTATGACCGCGTCCGAAACGATCCAGCCGACGAGGTTCGAACCGAGGCGATGGCCCAACTCATCACTCTCAAGACCGTCTCAGACGAGCGGTTGAGGGAAGTGATTCAGGGTGATGACCAGACGCTCCAGTGCTTGGCCGCCCGCGCGTTGGCCCACCACGCCAAGGAGGGGATAGCCCTTGAGACGCTGAGGAACCTGACCCTTTCGCAAGACCCCGCCGTGGCCAACGTTGCGCGGATGACGCTGCTGGGCTTGGGCGATTCGGGGCAGCTTAACCTCCTCTCCAGGACTATGACCGACTCGGCCACGCCGCCTCGACTGATCTTGCTGCTGCTCCAACAGATCATCGAGGAAAAGGTCGCCCCCGCCGAAACGATCGCCGCCCAGATCGCCGCCGACACGGAATCCCTCCCCCTGAAGGTTCGAGCCTATCACGCCACAGCCGCCGTCAGCGCCAAGGGGCCAGCCTTGCTGGCTGAGGCCATCAACAAAAGCAATCAAACCGTCCTTCAAACCCAGCTCCTGCACATCTTGGCCGAGTTGGACGGGTGCGGGAACCATTGGAGCTCCTGTCCCGCCGCGACGACGCCCTCGGCCTGCTCGCGCGTTTCGAACTGGCCCGCCCCGCCAGCGGCGAGGAGGCAGCCAAGGCGGCGTCCCAGGCCGTCGCCACGGGCCACGCCGTGGTCATCGACTACGTCCTGGACCGTGCCCGCGGTGACATCGCCCAGCGGCGCCAGACATCCGCCTTCTATACTCAACCCCTGATAGCGATCCTGCATTCCGTCCAGGCCGACTCCCCCGTGATGCGGCCCGAGCACACCCAAGCCGCCCAGGCGGCTGAGCTTCTGGGCGAACTGGCTACCCCAGAGGCCATCCAGACCCTCACCACGCTCCTAAAGGGCAATTACAACGCTCTGACCCGTGCTGTAGCCGGTGGGCTGCTCCGCTGCAAGAATAAGGCTGCCTGCGAATGGCTGGCCCCCCTGCTGACCAGTCCCTACGACGAATTGGCCAGCGATGCGGCCTTGACCTTAGGCCAACACGGAGATATCCGGGCTGCCCCCGCCCTGCAAGACATCGTCAACCACTCTAACCGCAACCGCCCCGAACTGACCGCCCTGGCCGGTTGGTATCTGGTCAAACTCTTCGGCCAGACCGAACCAACCGTCCTTACACTCCGCGAGGCATTTAAATAAAATAAATAAATAAATATAAGTACTGAACAGGAGGGAGGTTATGTGGTGTATACGGGTCGTTCTGTACACGTAACTACTGTTTGTATAAGCCCTTATGAGCAACATGTCCGACTTAACTATCGAGCTTATGGCTTAGTGTGATACAGCAGTGGATCGGTAGCTCCCGCCGCCGCAAAACCCACCAGACGAAGACGGCAACTGTCGCACCGACCGCAGGCCAGACCGTCGGGGCCTGGATCGTAACAGCTATGCGTCAGGGAGTAATCCACCCCTAGCGACAGCCCCCGCGCAATGATCTGCGCCTTGGTCATGCCAATAAGCGGGGCGTGGATAGTGTATCGCCCTTTCCCCTCGACCGCCGCGGCCGTAGCCAGATTGGCAAGGTTCTCAAAGGCCTTTATAAACTCCGGCCGGCAATCCGGATAACCACTATAATCAATAGCGTTGACACCGATATAGATGTCAAACGCACCGAGGACTTCCGCGTACGCCAAGGCAATGCTCAGGAACACGGTGTTACGTGCCGGAACGTAAGTCGGCGGGACGCCTGATTTCGGATTGCGGATTTCGGACTGCGGATTGGGTTCGCCGGCCAGCTCGATGCGATCCTTGGGAACGGCAATCGTATCGGTCAGCGCGCTGCGTCCGAATCCCCCCTTGGTGGTCAGGTTCACACGGACGATGCGGTGACTGGCCGCGCCCAGAGTCTTGGCCACTTTTTTTGCGGCCTTGAGCTCGAAGCGATGCCGCTGGCCGTAGTCGAAGCTCAGCGCGTGGCAAGTGAAGCCCTCCTTTCGCGCGACGGCCAGCGTCGTGGCGCTGTCCAGCCCGCCCGACAGCAGCATCACCGCCGGTTTGCCCGTTTTGCCCGGGTCGCTTGACATGGCCTGACGTTACACCTGTTCCCCTTTGCCTTCAATGCCTGTATCTTGTAGGGCTGGCCTCGGCCTGCTCGCGGAGACCTGACCCATGGCAACCATCGAGACCTTCGCTAACCCCCACCCCCGCCGCGACTACCTCATCCGCCACGTGGCACCAGAGTTCACCAGCCTGTGCCCCAGGACCGGTCAACCCGACTTCGGTGAGATCGAGATCGAGTACATTCCCGACCGGCTGTGTGTGGAGCTCAAGAGCCTGAAGTTCTACCTTCAAGGCTACCGGCAGCGCGGCGTGTTCTACGAGGACGCGGTCAATCGCATCCTGGACGACCTGGTGGCCGCGTGCCGGCCCCGGCGGATGACCGTCACCGGCCGATTCGCCCCGCGCGGCGGCCTGCACTCGGTGGTTACGGCCTGCTACGAAAAGCCCCAAGGGCGGCGGAAACGGAAGTGAAACGTCGCGTCGGCCAAATCATCGTCCTGGTGGTGCTGACGGGGATCGCCATCCTGCTGGCTGTGGCGGTATCCAAAAACAGCGAGCTGCGCATCTTCCGCAGCACCCCCGCCGGCATCATGGGCACGGAGTGTTCCATCCAGGTCGTGGCGCCTCTCGGTGAGGCGGGGCTGGCCCGCCGCGCCTTGGAGGCTGCGGAAGTCCAGCTTCGGCAGGTTGAGATCCACATGAGCGTCAAGCTGGACTCAACGGAAATTTCACATCTCAACGCCAGCCCCGCCGGCCGGCCCGTGCCCTTGACGCCCGGAAGTCTAGAGGTGCTCGACCGCCGCTCGCCAGGCCTTTGCGGACACGGGCGGGGCCTTCGACGTGACCGCCAAGCCGTTGTTTGAGCTGTGGCGCCAGGCCGGTAAAGAAGGCCGCGCCCCCACGGCGGAGCAATTGGCCAAGGCACGGGCGGCATCGACATGGGAGCAGCTCGCGCTCCAGGCCGCCGGTGCCATCAAATCGACCGACACCGCCTGCGTGGACTTGGGCGGTCTGGCCAAGGGATATGCCGCCGACCAGGCGGCTGAGGCAATGAAGCGAATGGGCTTTCGCGGCGGCATCGCCCAAGCCGGTGGCGACACGCGATGCTTCGGCACCCGGCCGGACGGAACGACCTGGAGGATCGCCATCCGCGACCCCTTCCATCCCAACGGTGCGAGCAAAAAACCTCTCGCCATTCTACGGATCGCATCAGGCGGTGTGTGCACCAGCGGCAACTACTTCCGGTTTGTGGAGATTCAAGGCCGGCGCTTCAGCCACATCATCGATCCCCGCCCTGGCCCGAAGATGGGGATGCCGGCTGACGCAGTCCCGTCGGTCACCGTCGTCGCGCCCAAAGCCATCACGGCAGACATCTGGGCGACGGCTCTGTCCGTGCTCGGGGCCGATGGCTTTAGACGGATACCGGTGAAATCGGATATCGAAGCGATGGTCGTCGAGGGCACGGCCGAACACTATCATATTTACATGACGGATGGGTTCGGCACGTTGCTGGAGGGTCTGGAAAAAGAGCCCGCCACCCAGCTGTGGGCGCCTGCAACCTCGTCGGCTACTCCGGCCCGCGCTGCGCCGGCGACCACCCGCGAGGCCCGCTAGCATGTTCATCCGCCCCTCATCACCGCCCAAAATCGCCCGCGCGATTGCGGTGTCCGTGGTCTGGGCATCGGGGTTTTTCGTGCTAGGTTACTTTTCCCTGACACTTACCCGCGATGCGAGAGTTTCCCTTGTCCTGCTGGCCGGAGCGGTCATTCCCTTCGGTGCCAAGGCCGTCAGCGTGCTCCGCGGTATGCTGCGAGGCCTGGGGCTTGGCCTGGCGGCTGGGGCGGGAATGGTCTGGGGCATGCTTGTGACCCGGGCCGCCCCGCCGGCGGTGCTGGACCGATTGGCGCTGAAGTGGTTTTTGGCGGCGGTGTTCCTGGCGGCGGCCGTCGCGTCGCTGTTTGCCATCTTCGCCCAACGCCGG
>CAVXDC010000003.1:0-12433 GCA_963760365.1 uncultured Phycisphaerae bacterium | reverse complement strand
GATGCGGAAAAAGTTGGTCATTTCGTCGCGGGTGGGAGCGCCCCGGTCAGCCTGCCGACACTTTCGCGGCGGGCCAACTCGTGGCCGTCGGCCAGGATCGCCAGACCCTGCCCTCGACTATATCGTTGCCCGGTCCGGTCATAGAGGATGGTGACCGATCGTCCGTGGTAAGGAACATTGTCCAGACAGAACCAGTCCCACTCAGGCGGGGTGAGCGGGTTGACCTCCACGGTCTGGTCGGCCCGGGGCGCAAACCGGCCAGGCCCGTGATGACCAGATCACAGAATGTGGAATGATTGTAGTCCTTGCCGCGCTCGCAGAATTTTTCGACCTTTGCCTTTTTTCGTTCCCGCGCAAGCCACTGGCCCGTGAAGGGGTGAAGGTTCTCGTCGATCCACGGCACGGTCTTACCGTTATCGCGGGTCAGGCGGTGGCTGGCGGCGTAGGTCTTGAAGGCACGCCAATAATCCGCCGGGGCGATCACGTCTTGGCGGTAATCGTTCAGCAGGTTGGCCAGGGCGGTCAGCGTGATGGACGTAGAGAACGGCCAGCTCGGTCCGTTCCATTGGCAATCATCCCCGGTGTAAGCGATGGTGAACTTCGGGTGCCGCCGCTCCGCCGTCGTCGGGCCGAAGGGCGCGGCGAAGCCTTGCTCGTCGGCCAACTGCCTCCAGGCCTCCTCGTGGCCGCTATCGGGCAGGCCGACAAACCAGGGCGTATAGCCTATCAGCTCCCGCACGTCGGCCAGACCATCGCCTTCCAGGCGACTCTTAAAAAACTTCGCCTCGCCATCCCACAAAGAAGTCTGAACCAATTCCTTCAGCCGCGCAGCCTTGGCCTGGAACTGGTCCGCCAGCTTGGCTTGGCCGGCCAACCGTACGATCTGGGCAATCGCGCGGGCATTGGCGAACATGTAGCTGTTGATGCTCGGCCGGGCGTTGCGGGCAGTCCGCGAGCCGCTGATCGACTCCTCCATCCCGTCCCGCACGTCGTACTGCCAGAACAGCCCGTCAGCCCCCAAGCGCTCCTGCTCCCACTGCCTGTAATCGGCCGACAAGTCCTCCAGCAGGTCCAGCAGAAACTCCCGGCGGCCATCCACCAGGTACCGACCGAGCAGGGCGTGGGCAAGCCAACTGCTGTACTTGTGAAGATGAGGTTGGGGTTTGCCATCGTCGCCGCGGAGCCAGAAGAGGACATTCTGATCCAGGTAACTGCCATCCCGCAGCCAACGGCCTTCGGCAATGTGGTGGCCCAGGGCGCAACTGATCGTGTTGTGGATGCCTGCGTGGTGGACGGGAGCTAAAAACTCCGTCAGCACGAACGCCTGGCCCGTCCAGCGGATGTGCTTGCGGAATGTCCACCAGCGGAAGTAGTAGGTCTCCTCGATCTGCCGATCGGGGCACTCAAATAGGGGGATGTTGGCCGCTAGGAACTCCCAGGCCTGAGCGTTGGGGACATGCTGGACGTAGAGCTCCTCGTCCGTCGCGTTAAAACTTTCCACGTAAGGCCTAAAAGTTTCCGCCTTCAGAATCAATGCATCGCGTTGTCGCTTGATAGGCTCCGTCACTGCCGCTCAATATCGGATTTGGCCACCCCCGCCTGGTGCAGCATACTCCCGCGGCTCTTTCCATCAAAGAGGCGACGCCATGCCCCTATGCCCATACGCCGGGGATGGGCGTCTGGCAGAACTTGCACCGCCCGGCCTCGATGGCCAGGTTCAGGACGGCGAAGACGTCTCGCTCAACGATTACCTTGTGACAATTGGGGCAGAAGGTGTTTTCCACCTCCGGCGTGCCTGGCACGTTGCCGACATAGACGTATCGCAGTCCCTCCGCCATCGCCACTCGACGGGCCTCCAGGAGTGTCTGGAGCGGGGTCGGAGGCAGGTAGGTGAGCTTGTGCATCGGGGAGAATCGCGAGAAGTGCAGGGGGCAATCGATACCCGCGTGGCTCACCAGCCATCCGCACATCCGCCGGATGGTCTCCAGATTGTCCGTGTAGGTCGGGACGACCAGGTTCACCACCTCCACCCACACGCCCATGTCCCGCAGGGTCAGGATCGTATCCAGGATGGGCTGGAGCCGGCCGGAGTTGAGCTTGCGGTACACGGCCTCATCGTACCCTTTGAGGTCCACGTGGGCCCCGTCGATGTACCGGCCGATGTCGCGCAGGGATTCCTGCTCGAACGAGCCGCAGGTGACCAAAATATTTCGGACGCCCTTGGCCCGGGCGGCCTTGGCGATGTCGCAGGCGTATTCGAAGTACGCGACGGGCTCGGAGTATGTGTAGGCAATCGACGGGCAGCCCACGGCCTGGGCCATGGCGACGGCGTCCTCGGGGAACAGGCTCAGGCGGTCCAGGTCCTGGAGTCTCAACGAGGTCATCCCCGGTTGGAGGCGCAGCTCCTGGCCGCGGGGGTCCTTGGTCTCTTCGGGCTTGCGCTGGGAGATGTCCCAGTTCTGGCAATTGAGGCAGCGGAAAACGCATCCGCTGGTGGCCAGAGAGAACGAGCGGCTGCCGGGCAGGAAGTGGAACAGGGGCTTTTTCTCCACCGGGTCGACGTTGATGGCGCAGGGGTTGGCGTAGGCCATCGTGTAGAGGACGCCGTCGCGGTTGACCTTGTTGCGGCAGTGGCTGCGATCGCCGGGGGCCAGGATGCAGTGGTTGGGGCAGAGGTTGCACAGGGTGTTTCGGCCGACCTTGACGTAGTGGCTGGCCTCTTTCACCCAGCCGCGTTTGGACCAGAGCTGCCAGAGTGTCTCGTTGGGGGCGTCGCCGGCAAAGACGCCCGTGTCGGCGGGCTGACTTGTCAGGCTTCGGACGACCTGCCAGGCGATGGTAATACCCCCGGCCGCGGCGGCTGCGGCGGCCAGGCCGTACTTAAGCACCGTTCGGCGCGTGGGCCTGCCGGAGTGTTGTGAGTCGCCGGCCGTCGGGGACGGCTTTTTAACACTAACTCTGGCTCTGGGGCTGGGGATGTAGGGTTTTCCACGTCCATCGTCGCACGGCCAAATACACGGCCGGAATCACGTGCAGCAGCAAAACAGTAAAAATGGGGATGGCCATGTGGGTGTGGATCTCCATCGCCGTGCTCCTCCACCCTGCCGGAGCCAGGCCGAGGAACACGGCCACCGTACTGAATTGTATCGCCAACACGGCCAGCAGCAGCCATCCTGAGAGGCGCACCAGCTTGAGCATGACCAGGGGGAATCGCGGCATGTTGTCGATCTCCTCTTATTGACCTTCGCATTGCCAATGCGGCGGTCGGTTGGCCTCCCACCTTGTGAGACTGGATGCGATTCGCAGGAGGCGAATCGCTTTGACAGCGCAAGGTCTAAAAGGTCCGAATTCTCAGCACGATCGCCGCAGCGGCGTTCAGGACGCCCACCAGCAGGCAAGTGGCCATGATGCCCAGCAGCGGGATCAGCACCGCCGAGGCCACAAAAGCTCCAACGCACGCACCGATGAAGTCCGCCGTGTACAGTCGCGAGGCCGCCAGGCCTGCTCCACCGGCTGCCATGGTCCGTCCGGCCAGGGAGAACTGGGCTCCAACCATCCCTGCCAGAACAAAGGCTAGCAAGGCCACGCCTGCTTGGCTGATCACCCAGCCGAGAAGGCCTGAGCGGTTCAGTCCGCCCAGCGCCTTTATTATAAAAAGTATAAACGGAATCAGGCACGCAAGGATGGCAATTGTTACAGCCAAACCGGCCACCCTGCGCAGGGGCAGGGAGACCGTCGCGCGGTTGGAAGCCGCCGCCCCCACAGCCAGCCCGGCCATGAAGGCCGTAACAATCACACCGAGCTGGTAGTACACCGACCCGCATAGCACCTGGAACCCCAGCAGGAGCACGATCTCCAGAGACGATCCAGCCAATCCGGAAGCAAAGATGGCAAACGGCACCGCGCGGACCCTGACCAGGTACGCCGCCAGCGCCACGGCCGCTACAGCCAGCGGCAGCGCCCAGGGGGTCTGGAACTGACTGGTCCAGTACCTGAGGTGGTAGAAGTAGAGGATAGGGCTGAAGTCCCTATTGGTGGCCGCCGGCTGCAAGGCGGCGGAGGCGACGGCGGCCAGGCGGTCCGGCGTGAGCATGGCGTCCAGGTAATGGCGGTTAACCAGCTTCGTCTCGACGCCCGCGGCCTCGATGCGCGCCGCAATGTCCTCATACAGCGGACCGTCGCTGGCCAGGAAGAACACCCGCCCGCCGGGAATCAGCCGCACGTGGGTGAAGCTTTTTTTCAATGTCTCATAGACCGAGGCCAGCATCCGTGCCAGCTCGGGACTGACGTGGCCGTCAAACTGCCCCATGGCCAGCGACAGCACGCCTTCCGCACCCAGGCGCCGCTTGACCGAGGCGAAGAACTCCGCCGTGTAGAAGCGGTTGGCCTGAGCAGTGGCCGGCTCGGGAGTGTCCAGGATGATCACGTCAAAGGGTCGGCCAAGAGTGCGGACATACAGCCGCCCATCGGTGTTGAGGCTCAAAATACGCGGGTCATCCAGGCTATCCGGCAGGAACCTCTGGCCCTGCTTGATGACCAGGGGGTCCTGCTCCACGTAGATGACTTCCTTGACACCGTACTTGAGGATCTCCCTAGCCGTGCCCGAAACGCCTCCGCCGATGAGCAGCACCCGCCCGGCCTGGGGCCGCTGAGCCATGGCATAGTGCACCGTTTCCTCTACCTCTTGCACGTTGCCGGTAGAGACAATCGGCAGGCCGTTCTCGATGAAGTTCACCTGCCCGGCAGACTCGGTCACGACAAGCCGGCCATAGGGAGAATTGCCGCGAAAGAGAATCTTCTGAAATGGATATTGCAGGCCGGTGGTCAGCGCGTCTAAATCCACCGAATGGATCATTCCGATCAGGCCGGCCAAGGCCACCAAGGCAACGCCCACCAGCCACTTTTGTCCCCACCGCCAAGCCATCAAAATGGCTAAAGGCAAGTTGAGCATGGCGGGGACATAAAGCAGGACAAAGTGGTCCAGCCTCTGCACCAGGACGAAGCTGAACAGTGCCCCGCCGAGGATGCTGCCGACGCTATCGGACAGGTAAACCCGCCCGATCGCCCGCCCGTCCCCGCCCGACAAGACCGAGCACGCCAGCGTCAGCATGTATCCCGATACCAGGCAGTAGGGCAACAGGAGCAGGAAACTGGCCGCGGTGGTCTGGACCGTTCCGACCATCGCGCCGCGGGTGAACACCACGTCCCGCAACGTGCGTAAGGCCAGCACCTCCGCAGGCGGCAAGACCGCAATGAGCATCTGGGCGGCGATCAGCAAGGCCAGGGGATTTTTTAGCCTTTCGCTCGTCCGGCCGAGGAAGCTGCCCAGTCCCGTCAGCAGCAGCCAGTTGCCCAGAAGGATCCCCAGGACCATCTCGTTGCCGCAGAACGCTGCCAGCATCTCGCGCATGAGCACCAGTTGCGTGAAGACGGCGGAAAAGCCCAGGCAGCCAACGGCCAGGGGAACAAGGTTCCGGCCGCGATCCTGCGGCACAGCGGCTGTCGGCACGCAGGACATAGGCTTAGGGCTCACCCTCCTTGAAGGCCTCCACGTGATAGATGAGCACCTCGGCCGGTTGCGTCTTCCACGCATCACCCTGGCAGCCGGCCTTTTGGGCAAGACTGGTCATGAAGGCTTCCTTGTCGGGGATCTGCTCCCAGACCTGGGGCAGATAGGTCGCCATGCGGAGGCCGATCTTCAGGATCACCCCATCACGGTGCGGCTGGAGCTTGCTCAACAGGTCCTGCCAGGAGCTGAAGGTCAGCGGCTGCGGGACGGTCAGCACGCTGACCTCGATTTCCAGGTCTTTGATTTCCTCAGGCCGCACGGGCAGAAATCGCGTGTCGTGCAAGGCGGCGCTGCGAGCGGTGTCTAAGACGGCCTGGTAGAGCGGCGCCTGCGGAAGAATGTGCCCGATGCAGCCGCGGAGTTGGCCGTGCTCGGTCAGCGTGACGAAGCAACCCTTCGGTTCGGTCAGCCGCGAAGAAAGCCCGGCCTGGTTTACCTCCGGCAATTTGCCGGTGGCGACCACCTCCTTCACCGTTTGCCGGGCCAGGTCCAGCAGGAACTTTTTCTCATCCGACGGAAAGCTCGCCTGGGTGGTCGCGGCTGGGGCCGGCTCGTAGAACACAATGGCGGCATAGCCCACCACCTGCCCTTTCCCCCCGACCGTATCACCGCTGTTGCGGTAGTCCAGCAACTTCACCTGCCAGCCTTTGCGCTTGGCTAGGTGCATGACGGCCAGGACTCCCATCTTGCCGCAGGCTTCCTGGGTCGCCGCCTGGGCGATGTCCAGGTCGCAGATGGCCTGGACGCAGCGATGGTCCATGGCCTTGGCCTGGTCGTAGGGGTAGTAGTGGCTCAGATCAGTGCTGGCGATGATGACGGTGGTGCTGTCAAGCTGGGTGTCGAGGGCGTCGGCCAGTTCCACGGGATCCGCCTGGCCGACGACGATCGGCACCAGGGTGAAGTCCTTCAGTACCTTCTGGAGGAAGGGGACCTGGACTTCTATAGAATGTTCCCAGGTGTCGGGCGTGTCTTCCCCGAAGGCTGGCAACGTCTTCGGCGACTGCCGCCACCACGCCGGCCGCTGGACGAGGAAGTTGCTACCGGCGATAAACGGCTTGGTCTTGGCCAGCTCTTGGGCCTTGGGCGAGACGGGCACGGTCCCCAGCGGCGTGGCGTAGCCGCTGGCCGGTTGGATATACGCCCCGGTCAGCGCGGCATTATGGCTGGTGCCCAGCACGATGACCGTGCGGACGTTGCGGCCGGCCAGGAGCTTGTAGGCGAAGGCTGCCGTCGGGCCGGAGAACTGATACCCCGCGTGTGGGCAAACCAGTGCCTTGATGTTATCCACCGGCGGCGGGTTGGCCCTGGCTAGGAAGTCATCAATCATGGCTGACAGGGTGGCGGAGTCGGCGGGATAGAACAGTCCCGCAACGGCCGCCTGCCGGACATCGCCGGTCGGCTGGCTGGAAGGCATTGTTGCGGTGTTGCCGGGACCGGAGGTTCCCTGTCGCTCGATGACCGCCCAGGCTACCACGGCAATCGCCGCAATCAAGGCCGCTACCCACCACCATCTGCGCCTTTTGCCATTGTCACTGTCCATGGCCGACTCCTCGTATGCTCTGCATCACCTCACGACGGGGAGACTTGCTGTCGAAAAAACGCTTTACCATATTATCGCCTTCCGATGTGCTAAAAACCGAGCAGTATCGGGATAAGGGTAAGTCAGCGGGCATGAGTTCGTAAAAGCGCCCTAGAAACGAAGAGGTTGAAATTCGCTGCGCAGCGCGGGCTGGCCAGGGTGAAGTTCGCCGCAGTTGCGATGAGCAACCTGTGCCCGGCTTCGCTCGTACGGGCTACGCCGTGGCGTTCTTCGTTCGCCGACCAGCGGCGAACGAAGAACGGAGAGGGTGGGATTCGAACCCACGGTACGGTTGCCCGCACACCGGTTTTCGAAACCGGCCCATTCAGCCGCTCTGGCACCTCTCCGTCACTGCGCGGGCAGGTGAGGCGATTCTAGTCATCGGCAAAAGCCCCGGCAAGAATTCGGTCTGCAAAGCACTCAAATGCCTTAGGACGGCTCGATGGAGAAAATTCAGCCATTGCCCCGCACGACGGCCGGGCTGCGACGGGCAAGGATCAGGTTGCGGACGTACAAAAAGACATTGAGGCTGTAGGCCAGGATGAACACGGGGTTCCACACGAAGATCGCATACGCCAACACCAGCGCCGTGCCGACCAGCGAGAGGTGCCAGAACGCCATCGGCACGACCGTGCGTTTGTGGCGCTCGCTGGCCCACCACTGCACCACGAACCGCATGAAGAACACCGCCTCCCCGATCATGCCGATCAGGAACCACGTCCAGGCCAGCAGGCTGGAGGGCAGGCCGACCCGGGTCTCCAGACGGCTGATCGTTCGTTCCTGCTGCTGGATGCGTTCCTGGAGTGCTTGGACGTCTTTCCCGCCGGCCGGTTGGGGCGAAGAGGCGGGTTGGGCCAGGGTGGCGTTCCAGGACCACAACACGATGGCTGCCAGGGCCAGGGTCAGGGTTAAAGCGCGTGCGCATGATGGAATGTCCTTTTCTCGTGGTTGCCCCCCGGCGCTACCGGGTGGGGCATGGGCGGCATTATAATCTCGGCTGAATGTCTCTTGCATCCCAAGACCGTTGCGTCATTGTCAATGCCGACGACTTCGGCTTCTCGCCCAAGATCAGCGAGGGCATTTTGCCGCGCACCGCGAGGGGATTGTTACCTCCACGACGTTGACGGCGAACATGCCCGCAGCCGAGCAGGCCGTGGCGATGCTGCGCGACGCACCGGAACTCGGCGTGGGCGTGCATCTGAACCTCTCGCAAGGCCCGCCGCTGTCGCGGGAAGGTTTGGCGCTGGCGGGCCGGGACGGCCGCATGGAACGCTCGGCCGGCGGGTTCCTGCTGGCCTGCTGCGTTCGGCCTTCGCTTCTGGAGGCCGCCCGGGCCGAGTGCGAGGCCCAGATCCGCTGGGTATTAGACCACGGCATCGTGCCCACCCACCTGGACAGCCACCGCCACGCGCACGCGTTTCCTCCGCTTTTTCGGCGGGTGGCGGGGCTGGCCCGGCGGTATCATATACGCTTTGTGCGATGGCACGGCGAGCACCTGACGGGCGGAGGATGGCCCAAGGCGCCGTTCGGCCAGCGGGCTGTCAGCCGTCTGCTCAACCACTTCGCCGCAGTTAACGACGCCGTTGGAAGCGACCTGCGGGCGACGACTGGAACACTCGGGGTCGCGCACACCGGTTGGATCGACCGCGCGTGGCTGCTGCGGGCAGCGGAGGCCGTGGGGCTCGGTGTCACCGAGATTATGACGCACCCGGGACTGACCGATCGGGACACAACCTACCGGACGCGCCTGGCGGAAAGCCGGGAGGCGGAACTGGCCGCCCTGTGTGCCCCGGACGTCCACGAAGCTTTCAAGCGACAAGGGATCAACCTGGTGCACTATGGACAGCTCTAGCCCCAGCCCGGCCGCGACGCCCAGGTACAGCGTCGTCGTGCCCTTCTACAACGAGCAGGACATCGTGCACAAACTCTACCAGCGGATCACGCGCGTCATGCGGCACGTGGGGGGGGAGTACGAAGTCGTCCTGGTCAACGACGGCAGCAGCGACCACACGGGCGAAATTCTGGAACAGATCGCGCAGGAGGACGGGCACGTGGTGTTCGTGGACCTGCGGCGGAACTTCGGCCAGGCCACGGCGCTCCAGGCGGGCTTCGATCACGCCTGCGGTGAGGTCGTCATCGCCATGGACGGGGACCTCCAGCACGATCCCTACGAGATTCCCCTATTTATCCGCAAGATTGACGAGGGCTACGACATTGCCAGCGGCTGGCGCGTGCGGCGTGGGGATGACCTGCTGCTGCGCCGCATCCCGTCGCGCCTGGCCAACCTCCTGCTGGCCAAGGTGTCCGGCGTGGCCTTGCACGACTTCGGCACCACGTTCAAGGCCTACCGCCGGACGGTGCTCCAGGGTGTGCGGCTGTACGGTGACATGCACCGCTACGTCCCCGCCATCTGCGCGCGGCTGGGGGCGCGGATCTGCGAAGTGCCGATCAAGAACGTCCGCCGCCGGTCCGGCAAGAGCAACTACGGCCTGGGCCGGACCTTCCGCGTGGCGATGGACCTGCTAACCGTCCGGTTCATCAGCGGCTATCTCACCCGCCCGCTGCATTTCTTCGGCAAGTGGTGCCTGCTGAGTTTGCTGGCCGGTGGCGGGATCCTGATGTACCTGGCCGTGCGGAAACTGGTGGACAGTGGCTTCAGCATCATGCGCATGCACGGGCCGCTGATGGCGCTAGGGTTTATGCTGGTGGCCATGGCCTCGATGTTCCTAGCCACGGGCTTGATCGGTGAGCTGCTGATGCGGATCTACTTCGAGGCCACGGCCGCGAGGACCTACGGCATCCGCCGCATCATCCGCAAAGGCGGCTCGCAGCCGTAGAATTTGAAGAAAAAAAGGTCTCATCCAAGGGGGCGATTAGTCCTTTTTTGGGGTGCAAATCGGGAGGCGATTCTGTCATAATGCTACGGCGACAGGGAGGTCTAACTCGGTTAGGGACTATCCCCCCTCCCTGAGGTCCATCCGTCGTAACTTGTGAGCGTATGGAGCATTGGGCGTGGCAAAGGAAAAAAAGGACGAACTGAAAAACGACGGTTCACCGCGGGAAGATGCCGGCCCCAACGGCGCCGCGGACGTTGAGGGCGCCGCAGGCCCCATCAACGTCGTGCTGGCCAACGAGCGCGTGGTAGACCAGGCCATCGAGGAAGAGCTGCGAGACAGCTACCTCACCTACGCGATGAGCACGATCATGGACCGCGCGCTGCCCGACGTGCGCGACGGTCTGAAGCCCAGCCAGCGCCGCGTCCTGGTGGCCATAAACGACCTGCGCCTGGGCCCGCGCAGCAAGCACGTCAAATGCGCCAAGATCGCCGGCGACACCAGCGGCAACTACCACCCGCACGGTGAGACGGTAGTGTACCCCACCCTGGTCCGCCTGGGCCAGGACTGGAACATGCGCTGCCCGCTGATCGATCCGCAGGGCAACTTCGGGTCGATCGACGGCGATCCGCCGGCGGCCATGCGGTACACCGAGGCCCGCATGACGGCGGTGGCGGCGGAGATGATGGAGGACCTGAACCTTGACACGGTGGACATGCAGCCGAACTACGACGACCGGCTGACCGAACCGGTCGTCCTGCCGGGTAAGTTTCCCAACCTGCTGGTCAACGGCAGCCAGGGCATCGCCGTGGGCATGGCGACCAGCATCGCACCGCACAACCTCGGCGAGGTCTGCGACGCGTTGGTTTATCTGCTGGATAAAGCCGACGCGACCGTCGAGGAGCTGATGCAGTTCGTCAAGGGGCCGGACTTCCCCACCGGCGGGCTGATCTGCGGCCGGCGCGGCATCCTCGAAGGCTACCACACCGGCCGTGGCCGGATCATCGTCCGCGCCCGCATGCACACCGAGACCACCCGCGGCGGCAAGATGCAGATCGTCGTCACCGAGATTCCCTACCAGGTGCTCAAGAGCACGATCATCGAGCGGATCGCCGAAGTGGTCCGGGACGGCAGGATCCCCGACATCCAGGACATCCAGGACCACAGCGACCGCACCGGCATGCGGATCGTGATGGAGATCAAAAAAGGCGCCATGCCGGAGGTGGTCGTCAACCAGCTCTACGAATACACGCCGCTTCAATCCACCTTCAGCATCATTCACATCGCGTTGGTCAACCGCGCCCCCCGGACGATGGGCCTGAAGGAGATGATGGTCGGCTTCTTGGACCACCGCAAGGAAGTTATCCGCCGGAGGACGAGCTTCCTGCTCCGCCGCGCCCGCCAGCGGGCCCACATCCTGGAGGGGCTGATTCTGGCCGTGGCCGACATTGACAGCCTCATCGAGGTGATCAAGAAGTCCCCCGACCCACCCACTGCCAAGCAGCGCCTGATGGCCCGGCGGCTCAAGCCGGTCGAGGCCGCCGCCGCGCGGAAGCTGCTGCCGGCGGCCTTCCTGAAGCGCGCCACCACCGCCGAGTTGACGCTCTCCGGCGTCCAGGCCGACGCCATCCTCCAGATGCAGCTCCAGCGCCTGACGGGGCTGGAGGTGGAGAAGCTGGCCGAGGACTACCGCAACCTCTGCCAGGAAATCGAGGGCTACGAAACCATCCTCCGCGAGGAGGCCAAGCTGCTGGACATCATCCGAAAGGACTTAGAGGACTTGAAGGCCAAGTACGTCGACCCGCGGCGGACCGAGATCGTCGCTGACGCCGAGGAATTTGACATTGAGGACCTGATCGCCGACGAGGACGTCGTCGTGACGCTCAGCCATGCCGGCTACATCAAGCGCACGCCGCTGACCACCTACCGCCGTCAAGGCCGCGGCGGCCAGGGCATCATCGGCAGCGAGGCCAAGGAGGGCGATTTCGTCGAGGAGCTGTTCATCGCCTCCACCCACGACTACATGCTGGTGTTCCTGGACAACGGGCGGATGCACTGGCTGAAGGTCTATGACATCCCCTCCATGGCGCGTCAGTCCAAGGGCCGGGCGATCATCAACCTGCTGACCATGGACGGCAAGGAGAAGATCTGCGCGGTGGTGAGCGTGCGGGAGTTTGACGAGCGCTTCTTAGTCACGGCCACGCGGAAGGGGCAGATTAAAAAGACTCAGCTCGCGGCCTACGCCAATCCGCGCCGCGGCGGCATCGTGGCCAGCGGGCTGGAAGAAGGCGACGTGGTCATCGGCGTGGCCGTCACCCGCGGCAGCGACGAAATTGTCCTGGGTACGGCCAATGGCCAATCCATCCGGTTCAAGGAGACCGACGTCCGCCCGATGGGTCGCACGGCCGCAGGCGTGCGGGGCGTCCACCTGCGCGAGGGGGATGAGGTGGT
>CAVXDC010000002.1:0-28339 GCA_963760365.1 uncultured Phycisphaerae bacterium | reverse complement strand
TGAATCTGGGAATGAATTTGGGACTGATGCCGGTCGTGGGGATTCCTCTGCCGTTCGTGAGTTCCGGCGGTAGTTCGCTCATCACTCTGCTCGCCGCGCAAGGGATCGCGCAAAGCGTGTTACTGCGGCGCCACGAATTGCAGTTGGAGGGATCGGGGCGGAAGTACAATTAGAAGGCATAGAGGGGCATCCGAGGGCGTAGAGAGGGGATAGAGGGCATACGGTTGGTGCAAAGTCCCTTGACAAATGAAAGAAAATGACCTATCTCGAAGGTGGAAATCAGTGCGGCACACCTTTTTCCACCGGAGGTAGGTCATGAAGAAGTATACCCCGATCGCTTTTGAAATCAACTTGTGCCCCGAAGGATTTGTCTTCGATGTGGACAGTCTGATGGCGGCTTTGATGGGGTTGAAGGACTTGCGAGATGCGCGCGGTCTGCGCTATGCCCTGGTCACCGTGCTGGTGTTTGTGATTCTGGCGAAGTTGTCTGGCGAAGATTTCATGCGCGGCATTGCCCAATGGGTCGCCGAACGGAAAGAGGAGCTTGCCACAAGCCCTGGGTTTGGCAAAGTCCAAGCCCCCACTACACGACCTTGGGCGCATCCTGGTCATGCCGTCAAGATCGAACAATTGGAACAAATCGTCAGGACGTTCTTTACCAGTTTGCATTCAACTCTCCTAATTTATGATTCGCTTCGGAGAGCAGCGTATTAATTTTCAGGAATCGACCATGTCCAAATTGAATTGATGTTTGTTGGAAAGAACGCCTGATAGAGTTTTTGCTGTTGATATCTGCCTGCTTTGTAGTCTTTTATATCCATTTGTCTTTCAAGAGTATCTTAAAATAACGGGAAGTCTTATTTTAACTTAAGCCACTATCCTAAAATAAGGATTTTCTTGTTTTAAGCAAGAATTTATTCGATGCAACGCTACTTGCAATAAGATGATGCTGGAGCAAAACGCTTTATCTGAAGAAAAGCCCTGACATTACAAAACGCCAGAGCTATAGGGAGGCTAACGCGTTAAGATATAACAGAGTTTGTTTTACTCCGGTGAATTCCTAGATACATCTGCCATTCCAGAAAGCGGCGACCCGCCCGAAGGCGGGCCGGGTTCGACCTGCCTGGGCGCGCTGACGTTCAACCCCCGCTACGGCTTGCAGATGATCCGCGCGCGGCTGACGATCCTGGCCGGCGGCGGCGCGGGCGTGCTGTGGCGCGAGACGACCAACCCCCCCTGCGCCACCGCCGACGCCATCGCGATGGCCTTCCGCGCCGGCGGCACGGTCTGGCCGACGCCGAGATGATGCAGTTCCACCCCACCACGCTCTACGTCGCGGGCGCCACGCGGTCGCTGATCTCCGAGGCCGTCCGCGGCGAGGGCGGCTTTCTGGTGGACCGCAACGGGCGAACGCTTCATGGCGGACTACCACGACATGGCCGACCTGGCCCCGCGCGACGTGGTCAGCCGGGCGATCCTCGACCAGATGGCCAAGACGCTACTCCACGCACGTCTTCCTGGACGTCCGCGGCACTGGGCGAGGCCGCTTTCGCCGAGCGATTCCCGCACATCGACCAGCAGTGCCGGCACTTCGGCATCGACCCCGGCACGGACCTGATCCCCGTCCACCCGGCCGCCCACTACATGATCGGCGGGGCCTGGGTGGACCTGGACGGGCGGACGAACATCGCCAACCTCCTGGCCTGCGGTGAGGCCGCCTGCACCGGCCTGCACGGCGCCAACCGCCTGGCCTCCAACAGCCTGACCGAGGCGCTGATCTTCGGCCAGCGCTGCGGGCAGGTGGCGGGAAAAACCTTAGAAAAGGTCAACGACAAGCTCGCGGCCCGCACCATCGACTGGGCCAACGCCCCCAGCCAGCGGACCGCGCTGGACCTGACCGACATCCGCAACTCGCTGCGGTCGGTGCTGTGGCGGAACGTGGGCATCGTCCGGCGGGGCGAGCGGCTGGCTGAGACGTTGGAGATTGTCTGCTTCTGGGGCCGCTACGTCCTGGACAAGGAGTTCTTCGAGCGCGGCGGGTGGGAGGTCCAGAACATGCTCACGGCCGCGTACCTGACCGTCGAGGCGGCCCTGCGCCGCACCGAGACCCGCGGCGTGCATTATCGCCAGGACTTTCCCCAGGCCAATCCCGCCTGGGTCAGGCACCAGTTCTTCCGGCGGGGCCAGAGCCAGTTAATCGTGGAGTGAGGGCGGACGTGCCTTCCGAAACCCCTAAGCCCTCTACCGACCCCAGCCTGACCCCCCGGCCCGACAACAAGGGCCGGCTGATCACACCCTGCCGGCCGAAGTGGCCCGGGACGATGACCGACCGCCAGCGCTTCGGCCATCAGATGCACTACCGGCCGGTGGACCGCTGCTTCAACATGGAGTTCGGCTACTGGGCGGAGAACTTTAAAGTCTGGCCCATCTTTCGCGATAGCGGCCTGAAGAACAATCTCCAGGCCGACATCTTCTTCAATTTCGACGTCATCAAGAAAGTCAGCGGCCAGGTATGGATTCACCCGCCCTTTGAGAAAAAGGTCGTCTCCGAGACCGACACGCATCGGATCATCATCAGCTCCAATGGCCTGCTGGCCGAGGTGCCCAAGGACGGCCACGACACCATCCCGCACTTCATCAAGTCGCCCATCAACTCACCCGCCGACTGGCAGCGGATCAAGGCCGAGCGCTTTCGCGTGGACGACCCGGCCCGCATCGTTGACGTCGAGGCTCTTCGGCGGGCCCATCCGCCCGGCCGCGATTATCCGCTGGGCGTGGACTGCGGCTCGATGATCGGCGTCGTGCGGGACATCCTCACCTTCGAGGGCCTGGCCTACGCCTGCTACGACTACCCCGAGATGGTCGAGGACATGGTCGAGACGAGCTGCCAGCTCGTGGAGCACTTTCTGGACCAGGTGCTGGGGCGGATCGACTTTGACTACGCCGCCGGCTGGGAGGACATCTGCTTCAAGAACGGGCCGATCGTGACGGTGGATTTTTTCCGCAGCGTCGTCGTGCCGCGGTACAAGCGGATCTCCCAGCGCCTGCGTGCCTGCGGCATCGACCTGTGGTACACCGACTGCGACGGGGACGTCCGGCCGATCTTGCCGCTTCTTTTGGAAGGCGGGATCAACTGCCTGTTCCCCTTCGAGGTCAATAGCGCCGGCCATCCGGGCGAATTGCTGAATCAGTATAAATCGCAGCTTCGGATCATGGGCGGCGTGGACAAGCTCCAGCTCCGCGCCGGCCAGGCCGCGACGAGAGCCTACCTGGAAACCCTCGTGCCGCTCGTGGCCCGCGGCGGGTACATCCCCTTCTGCGACCACCGCTGCCCGCCCGACGTGCGGCAGGAAGACTACCTGTTCTACCTGGACCTCAAGGAGCAGATGTTCGGCCTAAGGGCATGATCCGGGTGGGGTGTGCAGCCTGGCTACACGTGCGCGGACTCAGCTTTCAATGTGTGTCAAAGTCGTTATAGCGCGTTTAGGTCCACCGCTGCGTATATCTCTAGAAGAGCTTGGCAAACTGGGTCACCTTCTTCGACAAAGCGGATATCCATGTTTCGTACTCGTTCCTTGGCCTTTTGGAACTCTTTGCTGAACTCAGAGTCTTCCTCCAATTCAGCACGCGAGGAGTTTTTCTTGTATGTTGCCAGTCTCTTTACTTCTTCGCGCGCTATATTAAAAGCAAGCGTTGCGCTGTACCGATCCGAGCTAGGTCTACTGTGCTGAAGGAGGCGAGACCGCAGGTTATTGCTACGACCGATATACAGATGGTGATTAGATTCTGAGAACAGGTACACCCCTTGGGACGGTATTGCCCTGGGAAGGTGGTTACGCTTTACTGGCGGCATTACTAGGAGCCGCTCAAGTTTGGGAGGAAGAGATTCGACATACGTGCGAAATGTCTCGTTCATCCGATGATCTCCCCAAGGCTGTAGGGCGGGAGACTTGTTTCCCGCGGAAGCGGTTATTCGTGTCGCAGGGTCTCGATGGGGTCCAGTAGCGTAGGGTGTGCAGCTTGGCTGCACACGGGAATTTTACCATGTGTCCGGTTCGACATCAGCGCCTCCTGGAATGTTTACGTGGCCGCACCAATCGGAATCATATTCCCCTGCTCGAAGAAATTTGTGGAACGTCGAATGTGGCCAATCCTTCGGCCAAGCGACCAGGCCGTGCTTGACCGGGTTGGCATGGATGTAATCCAGATGGAGCTTGTAATCACGATAGCTGCGGATAGTGTGTTCCCAAAACTGTTTTTGCCAGACCCCGCGAAGTCGATGCCTGGTGCGGCTGGGTGAACTGTCGGCCTCGATGCCCCCCGCGGCTAAGTATGTTTGGGTGAAGCGCCTTTTTATCAAGGACAGACGAGTAGAAAAGTCGTAGTCACCTTCCGGCAACTGCCAAAGCATGTGCATGTGGTCGGGAAGCAGGACCATCGCCCGAATCTCGAATGGCCGGTCCTGTTGAACAGTCAAAATCGCCTGACGGAGCAGCCGGCGAGCAAAGGGGCGGCCAAATAACGGATTTCGCCGGTGAGTGACCAGCGTGAAGAAGAATATCCCCCCTTCCTGTCGCCAGCGTCTGTAGCTGGGCATGTCTCGCCTCCGACGTTCGGAAAGTACCCCCGGCCCGTGTCCCTACGCAATACGGCATCTTGGACAGTCTCGTGTGCAGCAAAGCTGCACACCCTACGAGCTACCTGGACCTCAAGGAGCAGATGTTCGGACTACAGGCCTGAGCCGGATCGCCCGGGATGATTGTCCACCCGACGTCTGTTATTCGTGTCGCAGGGCCTCGATGGGGTCCAGTCGGGCGGCCTTGATTGCGGGGAACATGCCGAACACGATCCCCACCAGGGTGGCGAACCCGAAGGAAAGTCCAATCGACCACAGCGGGATGAAGGCCCGCCCCAGGTTGGCGTTGGGGATCGCCGCCATGGCTTCGGTCAGCCCGTAGCCCGACACCACGCCGATCGCCCCGCCGATACAGCACAGCATCACCGCCTCGACAAGGAACTGCAGCATGATCGCCGTGGGTCGGGCCCCCACGGCCTTGCGCAGGCCGATCTCCCGCGTTCGCTCGGAGACCGAGACCAGCATGATGTTCATGATCCCCACGCCGCCGACGAGCAAGGAGATGCCCACGACTCCCGCGGCGATGGCGGTGATCGTGCCGGCCACCGTGTTGAACCTCTTGAGGTACTCCTCGACCGTCTCGATGCGGAAGGTCTCCTCCTGGCCGGGTTTGATGTTTCGGGTGCGGCGGAGGAAGAACCGCAGCTCCGCCTGGGCCTCTTCGGAGACCTGCGGGGAGCGGCTGGTGGCGATGGCGTACATCCAGCTCCTTTCCATCTTCCGCATCGTGCTGAAGGGAATATAGACTTCCAGGCCTTCTCCTTCTTCCCCGCCGAACATGGACGATTCCACCCGCTCCTCCACCACGCCCACGATGAGGAACGAGCGGCCGCCCATGAAGACCGACTCCCCCATGCAGTCCTTGTCCAGTCGCAGCTTGTCGCGGACTTTCGGGACGATCAGGCAGACGTTTCGGCTGTGTTCCTCGTCCACCAGCGAGAAAGGCCGGCCCATCAGCACGGCGCGGTTCTCGATCTGGTGCCACGACGGTTCGATGCCGATCATCCGCACATCGGAAATCGCTTCCTGCCCGTACCGGACATCGGTGATCCTCTGCTGGATCCGCGTGATCTGTTCTACGGAGGGGCAATGGTCCAGCAGGTGGTCCAGTTGTTCGGGGGTGAACCAGATTTTCCAGGAGGCGCCGTCCTTCCGGGGCCTTTGCTGGGGCGCTGGCTGACGAGGAAGATCTTGTTCGTGCCCAGGGTCTCAAACTCCCGCAGCACGTTGGCCTTCAGGCCGGACAGGACCGCGATGACAGTCGTCACCGAGGCCACGCCGATGATGATGCCGATCATCGTCAGGATCGAGCGGGCCTTGTTGGCCCAGACCTGCCCCAGGGCCAGCAGGGCGCTCTGGACCAGCAAGCGGAGAAGGGCGAACGGAAGATGCACAAGACGGAGGAGGTGGAGGAGAAGAACTCTCACGCTCGGGGCCCTCCCGCCTCTGCCGTCCGGCCCTGGCCGACTGGGTCCTGCTCTCGCGGCAGGTCGGATAAGATACGGCCGTCCTTCATCCGCACGATCCGCTTGGCGTGCCGGGCCACGTCCGCCTCGTGGGTGACCATGATGATGGTCTGCCCCTCCGCATGGAGTTGATCGAACAGCCCCAGGATCTCCTCGCTGGTGCGGCTATCGAGATTGCCCGTGGGCTCGTCGGCCAGCAGGATGCTGGGGCGGAGGATCAAGGCGCGGGCGATGGCCGCCCGCTGCTTCTCCCCGCCGGAGAGCTGGTTGGGCCGGTGCCTTATCCGCCCGCCCAAGCCCACATGCTCCAAGGCCGAGCGGGCCATCTTCCCCCAGCCCCACCAACCCTGCTGTGAATACACCAGCGGCAGGGCCACGTTCTTCATCGCGCTCAGCCGAGGCAGCAATTCGAAGGACTGGAACACGAACCCGATCCGTTCGTTGCGCACTCGGGCCAGGGCCGACGCACCCATTCTCGAGACGGGTCTGCCGTCCAGATCGTAGGTGCCCGAGGTGGGCCGGTCCAGGCAGCCCACGATGTTCATCAACGTGCTTTTGCCGGACCCCGAGGCCCCCATCACGGCTACGAATTCGTTGCTGCCGATCTCGAGGCTCACGCCGTCCAGGGCGTGGATCCGCTCGACGCCCACCTTGTAGATCTTCCGAATCTGTTCCAGCCGGATCATCATGGCCATAGTCCACAAACCGGTGACGTTAGGGGCTGGCCCTTCCTGGGATGGCCCTGGGCTCCGCGCTAGGGGCTGGTCTGTGTGGCGGCGGCACGGCTAGTCGGCTCGCTGGACGGCCCGCTGGCCGGAGCGCTGGACGGCGCGGAAGTGGACGTGCTCTGGGGTTGCTTTGCCTTGGATTCTCGCTCGTCCCGCACGCTCTGATCGTGCGCGAGCTTCTCAAGCACCTTGTAAGGCCCGACGATAATCTTGTCGCTCTCCCCGATGCCCGACAGGATGACGGTGTGCGTGGCGTCGCTGGGCCCGATCTTCACCGGCGTGACGGTCGCCTTGCCCTTGAGATAACGGTACACCACCGTGGCATCGGTCTTGGACAGGTCCACGTTAGGGTTGTTGGTCCGCACCTCCAGGGGGAGCTCCTCGGCCTTGCGGGCCAGCACCGCCTGGCTCGGAATCTTCAGCACGCTCCGATGGCATTGGGTTTCGATATCCACGTCGGCGGTCAGTCCCGAATACACCGGCTGCCCTTCCGTATCCAGCAGGATCTTCGTCTCGAACACCTTGGAGCGGGTCATGCTCAAGACGTGCGTCAGCGCCACGTGGTCCACGACGCCCCGAAAGACCTTGTTCGGGTACGCCTGGATGCGGACGGCGGCCTTCTGCCCGACGTGGACGGTGCCGACGTCCGCTTCGTCCACTTGCGCCACCAGGAGCATTTGCGACAGGTCCGCCACCTCCAGGATGACGGTTCCGGGGTTGTTCATCGTGCCGGTAATGGCCAGCTCTCCCACTTCGGCATTGACCTTGGTGACCACCCCGTCGATGGGGGAGGTGATGGTGGTGTAGCTGAGGTTGTCCCGGCATTTGGCCACGTCCGCCTCGGCCGAGGCCACGTTGTGCCGCAACACCTCGACGTTCATCTTCGTGGCCTCGACCGTGCTTTCGCCGCTCTTGAGCTCCGCCCGCAACTCATCCACCTTGCACTGGGCGGTGTCCAGTTCCGACTGGCTGGTGACTTTGGATCGTAGCAGTTCGCTGATGCGGTTAAGGTCTCGTACCGCGTCATCCAGTCTGGCGCGGATTCCAGTGATGTTGGCCTCCTGGCTGGCCAAGTGACGTTGTTCCACCTGGATTTGCGCTTCCTGGGCGGATCGGCGCGATTCGGCGGACCGCAACACGGCCTGCATCTCGGTGGAATCGAGGCGCAACAGCACCGAGGGGGCTATCGGCGGATGGGCGTTGGGGTCGCCCACGGTCACGTGTTCCCCGGCCTTGTACGGCAACTCAATGATCCGAGCAGAGACTCTGGCGCTGATCTCCACTTTCTTCAGGGGCTGGATTTCGCCCGGGGCATTGACCGACTCCACCAGGTCGCCACATACTGGACATTCCACGCGTACGGGTGTCGCGACGTTGACACGGCCTTTTCCCCTGCCCGCAATCCATAGGCCCCCGCCGCCAAGAATCGCCAGAATGGCGAGAACGACACCGCTGGAGATCAGAAAAGTCTTCACGGCCTGACCCTTTTTTCAGGCAACCCGCCCACGAAATGATGGAACGTCATCGGGGTCCTCCAACGTGCGGGTGGCCACATCAAACCAGCCCGGTTCGATCCTTCCCATGGGACTATTTGGCCCACGACTGTCGTGAACAATGTCTTCAGTATTGTAACCTGTCTATACGCCTTTGCGGAGCCGGTTCTTTGCTCTAAATCACCAGCTTCTACCCCATGCCAATCCGCGCACCCTACGGTCTGCCGGTGAGTGTGCGGAGGATTTCTCGCGTGGTGTCCGACGGGTCGGCCAGGGCGGCGATATCGGCCGGGGTACTTGCTATACCAAATAAGCACGGCTGCAAACAACGCGACTCGACTGAGCTCGTCGAAGTCAGACGTGGCACCAAGCGAAGAACCTGGTTGCCTTGCCCATGACGGATCACAGTCCAGACGCCTGTGCTACTTCTTTTTCCACGGCGGGACGGAGGGCAGGTAGGTCATGAATTCCTTGAGGAGCGCCTCCTCGTAGGCCCCGCGGAACTTTCCAGCAAAAAACCGGTCGGCGCCTTCCTCGGCGAAGCGCTTCCAGGAGTGGCTCTCCTCGCCGGGGTTGATGGGGAAGAACAGGGCGCCGTTGGCCTTGGCGGCCTTCATGTCGCCCAGGGCGTCACCGATCATCAGGATGTGGTCGGTGTCGTACTTGCCGCCAGCGGCGTACTGGAGGTGCTCTTTCTTGGAGCCCATCTCCTGGCCGGCGATGATGACGGTGTACTTGGCGATGTCGTGCTCTTTCCACTCGCGCTTCAGGGCCTCGCCGGGCGTGGCCGAGACGCACATGATGTCGGCCACGGGCCGCAGCTTTTCCAGGCTGTCGCGGACATGAGGGAAGGGCGGCACGTTGCGGACGATCTTGGCCACGTCGGCGTTGACGGCCTTGGACCAGACCAGCGCGCGGCCGAGGATCGGATCATTGGTCTTTTTGACCTCGGCCTCTAGGGCGGGATTGCCCAGGCGCGTCTCGCGCTGGATCCACTCCCGAAGGGAGGTCATGTCCATGGGCTTGTAGCCGCGTTCGATGGCCTCGGGCCGCTCGGCCAGCAGGTCGATGGCCATGGTCAAGGCCGGGAAGCGGTTGATGCCGCGCCACTCGCTGTAGAGGTTGACGAACTCCGCCGCCTCGCGGGCCATCTTGCTGACGGCCTGGAGCTCCCAGTGGTTGATGATGTTGGGGATGAAGCACTCCTTGTGCTTGATCTCCATCGTGTCGAACGTGCAGCCGTCGGAATCGATGCCCACGAAGAATTCGTGCGTTTTTTTCAGGCTCTTCAACGCCTCGAAATGCACCGCCATGTTCCTGACTCCTCGTTCATTGCCAATTGCCGAATGCCAATTGCCGATTGCCTTCAGAGCCAACGTCAGTTTTTTGCAACCCTGGCTTTGGCTGTTTTACGCGACGCGGTAACGATGGCTACAATCTCCTTGCCTTCGATGACCAACGGCTCCACTCTCGGTCTGGCAACTAGTCCTGCATCCACGGCCAGCTCGACCCAGAATACAGTCTCATCAGCCTCTTCTTCAACCACACCGATCTTGGATACGAACTCCGGATGCGAGCGCGCTCGGCAGGCCGCTCGGTAATTCGCCGCCACGCTTGTTCCACACCGAACCAGTTGCCGAGAAAAAACGTCGCTAATGCGATTCCTGGGCAAGGACGTTGCCAGTTTCACTACACGAAGTGCAAAGTTCCGTGTCCTGCCCATCATCTCCTTGGGCGTCATCCGTTTTCGCCTTCCCCCAATTGGCAATTCGCAATTGGCAATCGGCAATCTCGTTATACTCCCGCGAACGCGCTGAAGCCCCCGTCCACGGGGATGATCACGCCGGTGACGAACTTGCTGGCGTCGCTGACCAGCCAAAACAGCGCGCCGATCAGGTCGTCCGGCGCGCCGAATCGGCCCTGGGGCGTGTGGGCGATGATCGTCTGGCCGCGGGGCGTGAGCTTGCCGGTCTTTTCGTCCGTCAGGAGGAAGCGGTTCTGCTCGGTCAGGAAGAAGCCCGGGGCGATGGCGTTGACGCGGATGTTGGGGCTGTGCCGGGTGGCCATGTACACCGCCAGCCACTGTGTGAAGTTGCTCACCGCGGCCTTGGCGCCGCTGTAGGCGGCGATGTTCGTCAGCGGGCGGAGGGCGTTCATCGAGGAGATGTTGACGATGTTGCCCGCCCCCCGCTGGGCCATGTGCCGTCCGAAGACCTGGCTGGGCAGCACCGTGCCCAGGAAGTTCAGCTCCAACACCCAGCGGACGGCATCGGCCGGCAGGTCGAAGAAGGTCGTCGGCGGCACGCAGGAGGCCTCCTTCTTGTTGCCGCCGGCCCCGTTGATCAGGACGTCTACCTGGCCCAGGTGCTCCAGTGTCTCCTCGAAGGCGGCCTGGACTTCTTCGGCCTTCAGCACGTTGCACTGGACGGGCACGGCCGATCCGCCGGCATCCTCGATCTGCTTGCAGACGGCGGCGGCGCCTTCGGCGTTGTAGTCCAGCACGGCCACCTTGGCCCCGGCAGCCGCCAGCGCCTTGGCCATCTCACCGCACAGAATCCCGGCCCCGCCGGTGATGGCGACGCACTTGCCCGTGACGTCGAATAGGTTGGAGGTCATGGTTTTTTCCCCTGGCTATTGGTTCCTGGTTGGGTGGGTTTGCTCTTGGCGTAACGGACGAACGGCGCGATGTGGCGGCCGATGTGCCTGGCCAGCACCTCGTAGTGAACCTCTTCCTGCTTCTGGAGGGCCGCGCAGAAGGCGCTTGCGGAACTTTTCGCCGCCCTCGGCCGTCAGAACCGAGCCGAACGTCACGTGCAGCATCTGCCGCGTGTCGAAGTCGTCCAGCACGGCCGGGAGCTGCTCATCACGCAGGCTGCTGACGGGGGGACCTTGGCCATGTCGGCCGAGACGTGGTAGGTGGCCTTGTCCGTCTCGTATCGGCCGCGAGCAAACTCGTAGATCTCACGGAACAGGCCCGGGTCGATCCGGCTGACGGCCCGCACGGCCTCCAGGTAGCTCGTCCCGGCCGTCTTGAGGTGCACCAGACCGCCGGTCAGCTCCGCCACGATCGGGTAAATGCTGAACTTGTCGCTGCCGGAGTGGATGGAGAGCTTATAGGGCCCCAGCGTCCGCATAACGGCCACGTGCTGGGCAAAGCTTTTTCGGAAAATCTCCAGGTCGCCGATGTAGTCCACGCCCTTCTCGAACCGCCCGATAAACCGCGGGGCCAGGGAGACCCACTGGACGCCCAACCGCTTCAACTCGGCGGCGAAAAAGTAATGCTCCGCCGGGGTGGTGACGCTCTCGGTCTCGTCCACCGAGGCTTCTAGCTCAAAAGGCTGCTTGCACAGGTCCTGGAGCCTTCGGTTCATCCTGGCGACGTGGGCGATGGCGGCGCCGTACTTCACTGCCGCCCGCAGAAAGGCTGGCTCGTCAAATCCGACGGTCCCGCCACCGGTGAGCTTGAATTCCTTTCCAGAATAAGCCCTCTTCATCACCTCAGCCGAGGTGTCCAAGATATTCCAGTCCAGTTGGCTATACTGCTTGGATAGATCTTCGGGGCTCATCCTGTCGGCTTGGTTGACCACGTGCAGGCCTGGATCGATGGTGAACATCGTGAACCCGACGGCCACCACGCCGTCCAGGTCCTCCATCTTCTGGATGTGGTCGGCGTCGCTGCCGAAACCGTCCCGAAAACCTTCCTGGAACACGCCCCAGCTTGCGCAGTCCATCACCTGCTCGGGCGTGCGCTGCGTGCGGGTCATCTCGCGGATGGACTGCTGGGCGAAGATGGGCGCAAGCCCCGTGCCGCGGACGGCGCGGACGTGACCGGGGGTGGCCAGGCCTAGCCGGTCGCCCAGCCCCACGCTGGTCGCCAGGCCCAGACAGCGCGGGGCCGTCCAGGGCAGAGCCTTGCGCAGGGTGTCGGCGTTGGCGTGGTCGGTGGAGCCAATCAGAACGTCTTTATCGTCCAGCGTGGCTACCTTTTGCCCCTTCAAGGCGGATTTGCCTACGCATCCAACGAGCTTTTCGCCCCCGTCGCCGCGGCGGGCCAAAAAGTAGGTCGCGCCCTTGGCCTCGGTGAGGCTGGCGGGATAGATCTCCAGGTGGGTCAATTCCTTCAGTTCATTGGCGTTGATCATGTTCGACGTTCACTCAATGGGTGGGGGCGCTTTGGGCTAAGCCGTGTAGGTGCTGGCCGTGATTGCGCCGCCGGTGCCCGTCCAGTTGGTGTGGAAGAACTGGCCGCGGGGCTTGTCCACGCGCTCGTAGGTGTGCGCGCCGAAGTAGTCGCGTTGGGCCTGGAGCAGGTTGGCCGGCAAGCGCTCGCTGCGGTAGCCGTCGTAGAACGCCAAGGCCGAGCTGAACGCCGGCACGGGCACGCCCATCTTGACGGCCTTGGTGACCGTCCGCCGCCAGGCCGAGTTGGCCTTCCGCACCGCACTCTTGAAATAGGGGGTCAGCAGCAGGTTCACCAGCTCGGGGTGGCGGTCGAAGGCCTCCTTGATCTTGCCGAGGAACTGGCTGCGGATGATGCACCCGCCGCGCCAGATCATGGCCACGCCTCCGTAGTTGAGGTTCCAGTCGAACTCTTCCGCCGCCGCTCGCATGAGCTGGTAGCCCTGGGCGTAGGAGCAGATCTTGCTGGCGTACAGGGCCTGGCGGATGTCCTCGATGAAGGCCGCCCGGTCGCCCTTGAACTTGGCCTTGGGACCGCGGAGCACCTTGGAGGCCTCCACGCGCTCCTCCTTGATGGCCGACAGGCACCGGGCGAACACGGCCTCGCCGATCAGCGTCAGCGGCATTCCGGTGTCCAGGGCGGTGATGACCGTCCACTTGCCCGTGCCCTTCTGGCCGGCCGTGTCGAGGATGACGTCCACCATGGGCTTGCCCGTCTGCTCGTCGGTCTTGGCCAGGATCTCGGAGGTGATCTGGATGAGGTAGCTGTCCAGCTCGCCCTTGTTCCATTCCGCGAACACCGCCGCCATCTCCGACGGCGTCATGCCGATGGCCGCCATCAGCGCGTAGGCCTCGCAGATGAGCTGCATGTCGCCGTACTCGATGCCGTTGTGGACCATCTTGACGAAGTGGCCCGCACCGTTCTCGCCCACCCAGTCGCAGCAGGGCGAGCCGTCGGCCACCTTGGCCGCGATGGCCTGGAAGATTTTCTTGATGTGCGGCCAGGCCGCGGGCGACCCGCCGGGCATCAGGCTGGGCCCGTGGCGGGCGCCTTCCTCGCCGCCCGAGACGCCCGTGCCGATGTATAGCTTGCCCTTGCTCTCGACGTATTGGGTGCGGCGGATGGAGTCCTGGAAGTTGCTGTTGCCGCCGTCGATGAGGATGTCCCCGTCTTCCAGGACGGGCAGCAGCTTCTCGATGAACTCATCCACGGCCTCCCCGGCCTTGACCATCAGCATCACCCGCCTGGGTTTTTTCAGCAGGGCGACGAACTCCTCGATGGAATGCGCGCCCAGGATGGTCTTGCCCTGGGCCCCCCCGGCGAGAAAGTCGTCCACCTTCGAGACCGTCCTATTGAACACGGCCACCGTGAAGCCGTGGTCGGCCATGTTCAGCACCAGGTTCTGGCCCATGACGGCCAGACCGATCAGGCCAAAGTCCGCTTGTGCTTCAGGCATGGCGTACGCTCCTTCTTAGAAGTCAACGGAACGGTGCATCCTAGGCATTTCCCCGGCAATTTCAAGAAATTGTCAATTGACAATTGTCAATTGAGAATTGGCAATTGCGTCATTCCCACTCGATGGTGGCCGGGGGCTTGGAGGAGATGTCGTACACGACGCGGTTGACGCCGCGGACCTCGTTGATGATGCGGTTGGAGATATTGGCCAGGACGTCGTAGGGGATGCGCGACCAGTCGGCCGTCATGAAGTCGGCCGTGTCCACCGAGCGGATGGCGGCGACGTTCTCGTAGGTCCGCGCGTCGCCCATCACGCCCACCGTGCGGACCGGCAGCAGGACCGTGAACGTCTGGGCCGTCTTGCGGTATAGGCCGGCGGCGACGATCTCCTCCAGCAGGATGTTGTCCACCTTGCGAAGGATGTCCAGCCGCTTGGCCGTCACCTCGCCGACGCACCGCACCGCCAGGCCCGGCCCGGGGAACGGATGCCGCCAGACGATCTCCTCCGGCAGCCCCAGCAGCTCGCCCACCTTGCGAACCTCGTCCTTAAAAGGTCGCGCAGCGGCTCGATGAGCTCAAAGCCCAGCTCCGCCGGCAGTCCTCCGACGTTGTGGTGCAGCTTGATGCTCGCAGCCTGGCCCGCCAGCGACTGGCCCGACTCGATCACGTCGGGATACAGCGTCCCCTGAGCGAGCCAGCGGGCGTTGGGGATGGACTTGGCCGCGGTCTTGAACGCCTCGATGAACTCCCGCCCGATGAGGCGGCGCTTTTCCTGCGGGTCGGTTACGCCTTCCAAGGCGGACAGGAACTTCTCCGCCGCCGGCACGGTGACCAGTTTGATGCGAAAATGCTCGGCGAACGTGCTGCGGACCAGTTCCGGTTCGCCTGCCCGCAGGAGCCCATTGTCCACGAAGATGCACACCAGCCGCTCTCCGATGGCCCGGTGCAGCAGGGCGGACACGACGGAGGAATCCACCCCGCCCGACAGCCCGCAGATGACCCGCTCGTCCTTGCCCACCATCGCGCGGACGTCGGCGATACAGGAGTCGATGAACGAGCCCATCTTCCAGAGTCCCTGGCAGCGGCAGATGTCGTACAGGAAATTGACGAAGATCTCGTTGCCGTGGGGCGTGTGGGCGACCTCGGGGTGGAACTGCACGCCGTACACCGGCTTATTTTTGTGCCGCACGGCCGCGACGGGGCAGGTGGGCGTGGCCGCCAGGGGCAGAAAATCCTCGCTCAGCGTGCGGACCTGGTCGCCGTGGCTCATCCACACGCTGGTCTCGGCCGGCACGCCGTGGAGCAGCGGGTCTTCCCGCAGGACCTTCAGCGCCGCCCGGCCGTACTCACCGCTGGGGGCGCTGCGGCATGTCGGCCCCGAGCATCTGGCAGGCGATCTGCATGCCGTAGCAGATGCCCAGGATCGGCACGCCGATTTCCAGCACCTCCCGCCGGCAGCGAGGGGCACCCGATTCATACACGCTGGCTGGCCCGCCCGTGAAGATCAGCCCGCGGGGATTCAGACCGCGGATTTCCTCGGCCGAGACGTCCGGCCGGGCCAAGACGCTGTACACCCCGTTGTCCCGCACCCGCCGCGCGATGAGCTGGGCGTACTGGCTGCCGAAGTCCAGGATGACGATCGCTTCCGATTGTCCCGCCCTGGTGCTCATGGACTTTGCCTTCTAGCTCGGCGGCTGAGAAAGGCATCATACGCCGCACCGTCCATGAGGGCAATAACAGGCCGGGGGCCACGGATGCGCTGTGTGCAGCCGTGCGGGCTAGCGAAGCGGGCGGGCCTTGCGGCCCGCCCGCATAGCGGATTCCGATGACTTGAAGACCTATCTGCGTCTGCGGCGAATCATCGCCAGGCCGCCCAAGGACAGCAGGGACATCGTGGCGGGCTCAGGGATCGCATGGCCCTCGCCTGCCTTGCCGAACTCAAGGCTGATGTTGCCCGCCACCCCCGGGTAGTCGTAATCCAGGTCAATCCCGTTCAGGAAGGAGGTGGTGAAGTTGCCCGAATGACCTTCAGACGGCAGCAGGCCAGAGAAGATGCCGGTGCCGGATGACTGAGTGACATTCCCGTCCGCAATCACGAGGTCAAACGTGCCCTGTTTATTTGGGTCGATGTAAGCGCTCATCACCGACCCATGGAACTCCCCGTTGATGACGTCAATCGCGGAGAGATTGCCATCCTTCCAGGCGAGAGTCGCACTGTCCGACGCGCCCAGGTCCAGACTGGCCCAGATGTGGATCGGCGTGTCCACAAGGTTCGGATCGTTCGGATCGTCGTAAATCGAGACAACGAATGGATCCACCGCCATGGCCGAACCGCTGACGGAGCCATTCATCACCACCTCGGGCCCCCAACTAATCCCCCCGGTGGTACTCGCTCCCATCGTCAGTACTCTCACTAAGAGTTTGCTCTCCGAGAAGGCATAGGCCGCACTAGAGGTACTTGGAGCGTGGGTTGTGCCCGAGGCCTTGGTCCAGCCGGCCAGCGTCTCGTCCCCCCATTGGTTGATATGCCATGCGGAGTTGGCCGTTGCATTAGAATTTCCGTCGACCGCGTTGGCGGTGCTGCTGTTGCCGATCGGAGGGTCGGCGTGCGCGATGATCTGGGTACTCTCGTTAACCCGCACGGGCCCCCCGACGCCGCTGTTCCATACCTGCCCACGGTTATCCATCGAATCCGTCCCCACGCCTTTGAAGGTGGGTTTCTGGACGGCTGGGTGGAAATCGATATCCGGTGATGTCGGAATCCCTGATCCAGGGGCGCAATCTTTATCCGCCCAGGCATGTTCGAAGTGTTGCCACTTTACTTGTGTGTCCATGGCGATCGTCCCCGCTCCCGGTGTCCACGAGAAGGTTTGCTTGACGGAATACGACGTATCTTTCGCCGTCGCCTGGGGCAGGTGCCAGGAGACGGCCACGAAAGCCCCCAGCAGCACTACCCAGAACAAACGCCTCGTACCGCACGTGTTCATAGAAAAATCCTTTATTCCCGGGAAGGCCCTTCCTTCGCACCAAGCCCGTTGCCGGGATGGACTTCGTCCTGCTGGGTCTGACTGAACTGCCCGGTGCTCCCGGGATGACGTCACGTCCCGCGCAGTGGCAAAAAGACCCAGCCAGTCCATCCGGAACGACGAACGACAAGTGACATGTCTCTTTGAGGGAACTTGGCCGTGCGGCCTGAGGCGGGTACGAGTGAGCGGGAACGCAGCTCGCCTCTCGACGTAGAACTGCTTCCGCCGCTTCCCCAAGCGGATGTCGGAGCAAACAGTATTCTACACCAAGATACGTCTTTGTCAACGACAACTTTGTCAACGACGAGACGGCCTGAATTACGCTAAGCCTCGCCCTGGAATGCAGTTAACGGATCACGCCTCCGGTTTACTCCGGCGAATCGGTAGGGCGGGAAACCTGTTTTCCGCCTTACAATTCAAGTCCGCTTGAACTGCTTTTCCAGTTCGCGAAGGGACAGTTTGATGGAGGTTGGCCGGCCGTGGGGGCAGGCGGAGGCCTTTTCGGCGTCCTCGCAGCGGGCCAGCAGCGATTGCATCTCGGCGGCCGAGAGCGGTTGGCCGGCCTTGACGGCCGCCTTGCAGGCCAGCATCTCAAGGATTTCTTCTAGCATCCGCTCGGGCGAGATGGATTCATCTTCGGTCAGCTTGTCCAGCACGTCGCGCAGAAACTCAGCCGCGTCCACGCCCCGGCCGGCCAGGAGCGCCGGAAACCGCTGCACCGCGTAGGTGTCCGGGCCGAAGGGCGCGACCTCGATGCCCAGCCGGGTGAGCAAATTCTCAAAGCGCCCCAGCAGGTCGGCCTCGGACGCGGTGACTTTCAGCGCCGCGGGGATGAGCATCCGCTGGCCGGTGAGGGGGCCTTGCTCCAGGCGGCGGCGGAGGTCGTTGTAGAGGAGCCGCTCGTGCAGGGCGTGCTGATCGACGATGAGCAGCCCGTCGGCGACGGCGGTGACGATGTAGGCGTTGTGGACCTGGATGGCCTGCGCGGGCATCGCGGTAACGTCCACGGAAAGCTTTTCCGCGGAAATTGCCGTAGCCGGCTCGACTGAGCTCGACCCTGAGTGCTCGGACCGAAGGGAGCTCGCAGAAATCGGCTGGGTGGCTGCCGATTCTCCCCCGGTCACGGCCTCCAGAGAGGTCGGGGCGGTTGTCGCTGGAGGAGCCAAATCCGCGTCGGCGCCGACCCTGGGTGTGGGAATATACTGACCCTCTTGTTGCTCAACCGGCCGGGTTCGGCTTGGCGGCTGTGGTGGAAAATCCAACCGCCTTTGGGGCGGGGCGGCGGAACGGAAAAAGTCCGCCAGGGCGGATCGGATTGATTCCCGCCGCTGCTCGGTTTCTTCCTGATGCTCCGGCGTGGGCGCGGTGGGCGGCAGAATCGCCGGGGCTACGAGATTGCTGCGATTGAGCGTCTCGCGCAGGGCGGCCAGCAGCTCCCCGTACACCAGTTGGCCGTCGCGGAAGCGGACCTCGATCTTGGTGGGGTGGACGTTCACGTCCACCTCGCGCGGGTCGAGGGTGACGAAGATTAAGGCCGCGGGCGAGCGGCTGGGATCGACCAGGCCGCGAAAGGCCTCACGCAGGGCGTGGGCGAGCAGGCGGTCGCGGATGTATCGGCCGTTGAGGAAAAAATACTGCCAGCGGGCACTCGCGCGGGCGGCGGCGGGAGGGGCGATCAGCCCGGCGATCTTCACCGGCCCGGAGCGCGCGGCGATCGGCAGCAGATGGTCGGCCAGCTCGTCGCCGAAAAGGTCTCTCGCCCGCTGGAGCGTGCCGGCGGCGGCGGGGAGGTTGGCGATGGTCCGGCCGTTGTGGCTGAGCGCAAAAGCCACCTGCGGGTGAGGCAAGGCCAACCGGGCCAGTTGCTCGCTGACGTGGCCCAGTTCGGTGTTGGCCGTCTTGAGGAATTTCCGCCGGGCGGGCGTGTTGAAGAACAGGTCCCTCACGGTGACCGTCGTGCCAGCGGTGGCGGGGCAAGGGCGGGCCGGACCGATCGTCTCACCCGAGGCCTCCACCTCATAGCCCTCCGGCGCGGTTGTACCGTCGGGGAGGCGGAGGGTGCTGCGGATGTGGGCGTGGGAGACCGACGCGATCGAGGCCAGCGCCTCGCCGCGGAAGCCCATCGTCTCGATGTCGTCCAGGTCGGCCTCGACGGCGATCTTGCTGGTGGCGTGCGGGGCGAAGGCCAGGGCCAGGTCCTGCGGCCCCATGCCGCCGCCGTTGTCGGTCACGGCCACCAGCTTCCGCCCGCCATCCTGGAGGGCGACGTCGATCCGCGTGGCGCCTGAGTCCAGGGCGTTTTCCACCAGTTCCTTGACGAGGCTGGCCGGCCGCTCGATCACCTCTCCGGCGGCGATCTTGTTGACCAGGTGCGTGGGCAGGACTTGAATCGGCACGGGACGCTCCGTCGCTATAGCTTTGGAGCGTTGATGACGCTCCGTCGGCGACGGCCATGATTTTACGGGCCGGATGGCCGAAGGCCAACCCCCCAAGGTTGTTCCCCAAGCCCCGCGGCTAGACGACCTGGACCCGCCGGCCGGCGCGGCGCTTGCGGTTGATGAGGTTGCGGCCTGAGTGCGTGGCGCATCTGCGCGGAAGCCGATCTTGCGAACTCTCTTGCTTCGAAATCTTGTGGGGGTAATGCATGGTTTGGCTCCGCGAGGGTCTGTTCCTTTCGATAATTCAGAGCTTCCAGGGCCGGGGCAATTTAACCGCACGGCGGCGGCCTGGCAAGGGAAACTCCTCTTCCGCTCGGACCGGGGCCACTTGTCAAGGACGCCCCGGCACGCTAGACTCACGCGACATTGTTGGCCGACAGTCGCCGGCAACAGGATCAGAAAGGCAAGAAGGATGAGGTTCAGCGGGAATCCCTCCAAAGTGCGCTTCTTCACCAGCGAGTCCGTGACCAAGGGCCATCCCGACAAGGTAGCCGACCAGATCTCCGACGGCATCCTGGACAGTCTGATCGCGCACGACCCCCACGCCCGCGTGGCCTGCGAGACGCTGGTGACCACGGGCCTGGTGGTGCTGGCCGGGGAGGTCACGGTGCACAACCCCGCGGCCGAGCGGGCCCTGCTGGCGGTGGAGGACACCGCCCGCGAGGTCATCCGCTCCATCGGGTACGACGATCCGGCCAGATCGGCTTCGACTACCGCTCCTGCGCCGTGATCAAGACGCTCCACAGCCAGTCGCCCGACATCTCCCAGGGCGTGACGGCCGGCGAAGAAAAAGGAGCAGGGCGCCGGCGACCAGGGGCTGATGTTCGGCTTTGCCTGCAACGAGACGCGACAGCTCATGCCGCTGCCGATCCACCTGGCCCACCGGCTGACGGCCCGGCTGAGCGAGGCCCGCGAGGCGGGGCGAGATCCGCTGGCTGCGGCCGGACGGCAAGAGCCAGGTCACCGTGGAGTACGTCGGCGACCGGCCTCGGCGGGTGCACACGGTGGTGCTGTCGACCCAGCACGACGAATCGGTGGTCAACCGCGCGACGCGGCAACATGTCCGACGCGGCCCGGGCGGAGCTCATCGCCAAGATCATCAAGCCGGTGGTCCTGGAGGAACGGCCCGGACCTGTGGAACGACCGCATCAGGTTCCACATCAATCCCACCGGGCGGTTCGTCATCGGCGGGCCGCACGGCGACACCGGGCTGACCGGCCGGAAGATCATCGTGGACACCTACGGCGGCCGCGGGGCCCACGGCGGCGGGGCGTTCAGCGGCAAGGACCCCTCCAAGGTGGACCGCTCGGCCAGCTACATGGCCCGGCACATCGCCAAGAACATCGTCGCCGCCGGGCTGGCGGAGGTGTGCGAGGTGCAGGTCTCCTACGCCATCGGCGTGGCCGAGCCGGTCAGCGTGCTGGTGGACTGCGAGGGCACGGCCGTGGTGGACGAGGAGCGGCTGGCGCGGGCCGTGCGGGACCTCTTCCCGCTGAAGCCGGCGGAGATCATCGACTACCTGAACCTGCTCCGGCCGATCTACCGCGAGACGGCCCACGACGGGCACTTCGGGCGCGTCGGCAAAGACTTCACCTGGGAGCGGACCGACAAGACCGCCGCCCTGCGCAAGGCGTGCGGCGTTGCTTAGATTTCGCATGGTCCATGGAACAGCCTGCGGCGGGTGAACGATTCGACAAACGTGACTGGCGGATCGTCGCCGTCGTCTTCCTGGCGGCGCTGGCGGTTCGCGGGGTTTATCTCTATCAGGCCAGGGACTCTCCCACGTTCCAAGAGCCCGTCGTCGACGCGATGACGTACCACTCCATGGCCGCCAAGCTCGCCGCCCCAGGGCACCTGATGGACGCGGCTACTTCTGGCAGCCGTTTTTCTATCCCTTCCTGCTGGCGGTCATCTATTTTTTCAGCGGCACGTGCATTCTGGCGGCCAAGATCGTCCAGATCCTCCTGGGGTCCGCCACGTGCGCGATGACCTACGCGCTGGGGCGGAAAGTTTTTGGACGCCAAGTCGGCCTTTTGGCGGCGGGCATCGTCGTGTTCTACGGGCCGATGATCTTCTGGGAATGCGACCTGATGGGCGACTGGCTGGCGGGGTTCTGGTCGCTGCGATCCTGCTGCTGCTGTTCCTGCGAGCGCGCGAGACGCAAGGCTTGCGGACCTGCTTTGCCCTGGGCCTGTGCGGTGTGCTGGGCATCCTCACGCGGCCGACCGTGTTGCCGTTCTTCGTCGCCGCCTGCGCCTACCTGGGCTGGATGTTCCACCGCCGGGGAGGCTGGCGTCCGGTGGTGGCCGCAGTGAGTTATGGTCTTGCGGGCTTTTTGGTGGCGGCCTTGCCGGTGATGTGGCTGAACTACCACGTCACCAGGAACGTCGCCCTGCTGCCGTCTTCGGGCGGACTCAACCTGTACATCGGCAACAACCCCGACATGTACCGCACGTTGACCGTCCGACCGGGCTACGACTGGGAGCAGCTTTGCCTGTTGCCGATGCGGGAAGAAGGCATCACCGACGATCTGCCGGCCAAGCAGCAGGCGTTTTTCTATCGCAAGGTCCGGCAATACGTCCTCAGCCAGCCGCTGTCGTTCCTGGCAGGCCTGGGCGCCAAGACGCTGCGGTTCCTCAATTCCCGCGAGTTGCCGCGGAACGTCGACATCTACATGTTCCGTCCGTGGTCGCCGCTGCTGGCGGCGCTGGTGTGGAAGGTAGGGAACTTTGGTTTTCCCTTCGGCCTGCTGTTGCCCCTGGCGCTGGTGGGGATGGTCTTGCGATGGAGGTCGGTGCCGGCGTTCCTCTGGATCTTCCTGGGGCTCTATCCGGCGGCGGTGATCCTGGTGTTCGTCGCCGGCCGGTATCGTGTTCCGGTGGTGCCGGCGATGGCCGTGGTGGCGGCGGCGGGGGTTTTTGCCCTGGTGGATCTGGTCCGCCGTCGGCGCTGGCTGGTCGTGGGCGGCCTGGCGATGGGCATGGCGGCGACCGCGGTTGCCTCCTCCCTGCCGAGTTCCTTCTGCGAAGAGCGGGTGAACTTTGTGGCCGAGCTGCCCTTTGATCTGGGGATCATGCAGTATGAGAACGCCGAAGCCACGGGGGATAAGATCGCTTACGAGAAGGCCGCCAGCTACTTCCAAGAGGCGATCCGGCTCAGGCCCGATTACGTCGAGCCTTACCTGAGTCTGGGCAACTGTCGCGCCATTCAAGGGCGGTTGGAGGACGCCCTGGCCTCCTACACGCGCGCGACGGAACTGAATCCCAAGCTCACCCAGGCCCTGAGCAACATCGGGGCGCTCAACCGCAAGCTCAAGCGGTGGTCGGAGGCCCGGGACGCCCTGATCCGGGCCTTGGCCGTGGATGATTCCTTCGGCCTGGCGCACTATCACCTGGCGATGGTGTCTCTGGAGCTCGGCCAGCCCAATCAAGCCGAGGAGCACCTGGTCAAGGCGGCCAAGCTGGATCCGGATATCGTCCATCGTCTGGCGGCGCGGTTCGTGCTGGCGGACGTTCAGGCCGCCCGCGGGCAGGTCGTCCAGGCCGTCGCGGACTATCGCCAGTTGCTGCACGATGCCGGCAAGGCTCCGCCCGCTCGTCAGGGCCAGGTTGCTGAAGGGGCTGGCGTGGTTCCTGGCGACCTCACCCGACGCGTCGGTCCGCAACGGTCCCGAGGCCGTGAAGATGGCGGAATATCGCCATCGCGATCGACAAAGACGGCCCCGATGCGGAGGACATCCTGGCGGCTGCCTACGCCGAGGTCGGCAGATTCTCCGACGCCCTGGCGGCCACGGAGAAGGCCATCGCATGGGCTGAACGCGCAGGGAAGACCGACATGGCCGTGGATATCTTCGCCCGCCGGCAGCTCTACCTGGAAGGCCAACCGTGCCGACGAAGCGGGCCTTACCCCTTCTTCCCTCTGCCGTGACGCCGTGACGCGCCCTGCCGGCCTTGCGACGACGGGGCCGGGACTTTCGGCAGATGACCGTGAAGTCGTTGGGCAGATAATCCTCCACGATCTGCACCCGGCAACCCATCCCTTCGGCGACCGCCTGCACCTCGGCCGGATCGTAGTAGAAGCAGTGGTCGTAGCGACGGGTCGCGCGGTGGTGGAGCAGGTTGAAGACCACCGCGTCTTTGGAAAGTTCCAGCAGCCTTCTCACCGCCGCGGGAGGAACTCGGCGGTTGTTGCCCAGGTTCAGGTTGAATGCCCCGGAGCAGAAGACCACGTCGAACCGCCGGCCTTTCAGGCCCCGGCCGTGGAAGACGTCCGCGCACAGGAACCGTCCGGCCGGGTGCCTTTGGCGGGCGGCGCGGACCATCTTTTCCAGGAGGTCCACGCCGGTGTAGTCCACGTCAACCCTTCGGGCATGGCAGAAGGCCCACAGGTCGCCCAGGCCGCAGCCCACGTCCAGCAGGCTCCTGCCGGCCAGCTCCACGTGGCGCAGGAGCACCTCAAAGCGGTCCTGCTGGGCGGCGGCGTCGGACCAGTCCAGGATATCGTGGCTTTCCCGGCCGGGCTGGATCCGCGGTTCGTAGTGGGCCCGGATGATCGCCTTTTTGCTCATGACGCATCGCCGTCGGGCGGGGCTTCCCGATAGATTTCCGCCTGCGAGATTACCTGATTATAAAAATCCTGCCCGCCCAACGCGACGCACCACGGCCAGAGGGCCCCGCGGCTGTCCCAGTAGTCCAGTTGAGCCACCTGCCAGTCGCAGGGCGATCCGCCGGACCGTCGCGTCCAGCAGGTCGCGCTGCAGCAGCTTGAGCTGCTTCCACACCTCCCGCAGGGCCGGTGACTTGGGCTCCCTGCCGGCCAGCTCCCGCCGGCGGGCCTCCAGGCGGTCGATCTCGTCCGCTAGGATGGGGAAACTTTCTTTCTGCCAACTCCATCGTCCATGGTCCGTCTGGAGCCGCTGCAATCGATCCGCCGCCTGGCGGGCAAGATCGGCCCATTGCTCCCCCAGTCTCCGTGCGGGGATTTCGGCGGCATCGAAACAGGCGGCCAGGTGACCCGGCAGATGGATCACGGTGTCCAGCGACTTCAGGCGGTCCAGCAGGTGGAAACGGACGCGGACCAGCGGGTGGACCTGGCCGCTCAGCAAACCCTCCCGCCGCAGCAGGCCGATGAGGCGCTGGGCGGCGGGCATGTAGGCCGAGCCGCGATAGGGCAGGGCAAGCTCCGCCCCTGCATCGCCCCAGCGGACCTGGATGGCCAGCATCACCGCCTTGCCCGAGAGCCCTCCCACCCCCGCGGCCTTGCAGCGCCTCGATCGGCAGGCGCCCGCCCTCCAGCGCAAAAGTCTCGTCGGCGACGCGGAGGGCACCATCCCGGTAGTGCAGGTCGGTTCGGACCCGGTGCCCCTGGTGGACCGTCGCGGCGAAAAAGGGCAGCTCGCCCGCCGCCACGTCCAGCGGGCTGACGGAAACGGACGTTTGCCCGACGGCTTGGTTGTACAGTTCCGCCGCGCGGGCATAGTGGGCACAGAACGTCTCCAGCAACGCCGTCGCCGGCGCCGTGGGTGAGAGGGTGATCCGCGACGAGAGCAGGTCCACCTCGGCCGAGTTGTCCAGCAGTTGTTTCAGCCAGGCGCGATACAATTCCACCAGTCTGCCGCCGGCGTGGTCGGCGAGGAGCTTTTCCAGGCGCTGGCTTTCGGCGGAAAACCACGGCTCGATCCGCTCCCGTGCGGCCCTTTGGGGAAAGCAGCTGAGTAAGTCTTGTCGGGCCTTGTCCATGATCTGGCGGAGAAAGCCGGCCGTCTCCGCCACGGTGAGGTCGGCGATGAGGCGGTGATGGCGGTGGTCGCCGACGTAGCTTGGCCCGATGAGCTGCCAGGTGTCGGCCGGGGAGAACTCCTCGTAAAGGTCCTGGACGGTTCTGTTCAATTGTCTGGCCAGGACGGCGGTCTTGAGGCCCGTGAAAGGCTCCCATTGACGGACGTCCACCGGCAGGCGGCCCAGAAACGAGCTGTAGAACAGGGCCGCGCCCCAGTCGGCCCCGCCACTGTGGTGGTGCCGTTCACGGGCCAGGTGGAGGGGAAAATCCTTCGCGCCGCCGGCGCCTAGGGCGGTGAAGGCGACGTCGATGTCCTCGACGAAGTGATGGACTTGGAATCCGGCGTCGGCCAGGGCCTGGCACTTGGGCGCCACGTCCCACAGGCTGTGGCAGTTTTGATCGATGCTGAACGTCATGGCGCGTCCGAGCCGGCGGCGGCCAGCGCCGCGGCGGCCAGGTCGGCGTGCAGGACGCCCCGGGACAGGAACCGCACCACCGTCTCCAGGCACAGGTCGCGAACCTGGTCGGCGATCCTTTCGAAATACACTCGCAGCAGGTCGCCGCTGCGGGCGTGGACCAGCACCGGTTTGCGGCCGGTGAGGAAGTCTGCGCTCCAGCCGAAGCGTTGAGCGGCCATGATTGCCGCCGCCGCCGAACCCGTGCCGCAGGCCAGCGTCTCGCCCTCCACGCCCGTCTCGAAGGTCCGCAGCGCCAGCTCGCCCTCCTGCATCACCTGCACGAAGTTGGCGTTGACGCCGTGCGGGGCGAACATCGTGTGATGTCGCAGCAGCGGGCCTAGTCTGCACATGTTCACGGCCGCGACGTCGTCCACGTAGGCCAGCAGGTGCGGCACGCCGGTCACGACGTAGTCGCAACGCCAGCGTTTTCCACCCACCGACACGACCAGGTCGCTCCGCATGTCCTCCGGCAGGGGGATGCAGACCCGCACGTACTGTCCGTCGCTGCGCCGGCCTCGGACCACGCCTGCCCCGGTCAGCACGCGGAACTCCCGGTCGTTGACCCAACCGTTCTCCATGGCCCATCGCACGAAGCAGGCCGTCCCGTTGCCGCACAGGTCGGTCTCGCCCCCGTCGGGTTCGAAGAACCGCGCGGCCAGGTCGGCCAGAGTGTCCACCTCGCAGGCGACGGCGAAGATGACCCCGTCGGCCCCGATGCCCAGACCCCGGCGGCACAGCACCTGGGCGAAACGTCCCGCGCGAAGGGGATCGGCCAGGAGCCACTCGAACCGCCCCCCTCGGCCGTCCAGGCAGAGAAAATCGTTGCCGCTGCCGGACAGCTTGGCGAACTCGATGGGTTGGGACATCGGTTGGTGGCCTCCGGTCCTGCGAACCTGGTCGGACTGTTGCCACTATAGCAGTCGGCGGGCTTGGTTTCCATGAGAGGCGCAGTCGGAGCAATCAGGACTCGGTACTGACTTGTCCGCAGAGCAAGATGGCGGACAGTCGCCTGGCCACCTTGGGATTGGCAAAGACCAGCGGCAGGAGCACTTGGAACGGGGTGCTTGGCCGGAGAAGCCTTTTTTCCAATTGCCGTCGCCAGGAGGTTCGGTACTCGGTCAAGGTCGCCTGGAGGTTTTTTCCTGTTCCCGCCAAGGCCTTGCCGGCCACGTCCGCCGCCAGTAAGGCCGAGGCCACCGAGGCGTACAGGGTCTGGCCGGTGACGACTTCGGCGAAACCCCCGGCCGAACCGGCCAGGAGGCATCGCTTGGCCACGTGGATCTCCTGTTCCAGGGCCGCTCCAGCCGGCGGCCTCCAGACCGCCCCGGCCGCGCGATGCAAGGGCAGCTTGGATGGGATCGCTCCGCCCTGTTGGAGCCGGGTGACCAAGGCCGACAGCTCCGCTGCCCGCGTCCCGGTCGCCGGAGAGCTGGACACCACCCGCAGGTGCAGGTGCCCGCCGACCGCAAAGAACATGCCGATCTCGCTTCGTTCCGGCTCCTCGACGATGTGCAGCGCCCCGTCGGAGGCCCCGGCGAACGGCACGTCCAAGCCGGCGACGATCAGCGGCACCGAGCGCGGCGCTCGCACCGCCAGACCCAGGTCGTCCAGGACGTCGTGGGGCTGGCCTTCGACGATGATCAGCAGTCGGGCGGCAACTTCGCTGCTGCCGGATAAAAGGATACCGTCCTCCTCCAGGCGGATGACCGGAAGGGTGGAGGAGGAGCGGACCTTTGCCCCGGCCTTTCGTGCAGCAGAGGCCAAGGCCGCGGTCAAGTCCGACGGCTGGAGGAAGTAGCCCATCGCCGATCGCCGGCGGTATTCCACGCGGCGATCCAATGCGACACTGTGATAGTGGATGGCCTGGAACGGCTTGGCCTTGGCGGCCTTGGCCAGGCCGGCCGTCAGGCGGGGCAGGTGGGGTAGTCGGGGTATTCGAAAAAGGTCCGCGCAGGCCCAGTCCGCCAGGGGGCATTGGGCGGAGGACGGCGGGGCGGCCACCACGATGACGTCCTTGCCCGCCTTGGCCAGCACATAAGCGGCGGCAAAGCCCGCGGGAGTGGCGCCCAGGACGGCCACGTCATGTAGGACACTCATGGCCGTAGATTAGTAAGGCCAAGCAAGGTTAGCAAGTTCGGCCGGAGCGCTGCCGGGTCGGCTCACCACAGGAAAAGCGTGGAGCCGGAGGGTTGGGTCCCCGTGACGGCGTAATAGACGTAATTCGTGATCATGTAGATCAACCCGCCGAACAGGTCACCCGCGATGACGCCCATCATGAAGTGCCTGCCCTGGTGATAGGCCTTGGGCCCTCCCAGCCGCATGATGGCCGACTTGATGATCCAACCCAGCAGGAAGGAGGCGCCGAACTTGCCCATCGTCCAAGCCCCGTAACCCAGCAGCACGATGGGATGCAGCGGCCACCAGGGATAGCGCAGGCGCAGGCCGCCCAGCAGCAGCACGCCGACGATGCCCGCCCCGACCGCCCAGAGAAACATGCTGCTGGGATTCATGTGCCGCAGCCGGTCCAGCGACGACCAGCTCAGATTCTGGGGAAACTGGCCGCCGAGGATGGCGTTGGTCAGCCCCGTTTCAGCCAGGGAGAAGGGGGTCTTGGACCAGGTGGCGCCGGTGCTGTCGGCGGACTTGCCGAAGTTGTAGTCGGCCCACAGCCCCACGGGAAC
>CAVXDC010000001.1:0-18928 GCA_963760365.1 uncultured Phycisphaerae bacterium | reverse complement strand
GAAGAGGGTCACCTACTTCAGCGGCGCGTACCCATCGGCCTGCGGCAAAACGAGCACAGCCATGATCCCCGGGCAGAGCATCGTCGGGGACGACATCGCCTACCTCCACGTCGACGAGGACGGCTACTGCCGATGCGTCAACATAGAGCAGGGCATATTCGGGATCATCCAGGACGTGAACCCGGCCGACGACCCCCTCATCTATGCGGCGTTGATGACGCCCAGGGAGCTCATATTCAGCAACGTCCTTAAAAACCAACGGCGTACCCTACTGGCTCGGCATGGGCAGGGACGACATCCCGGAGAAGGGCGTCAACTTCAGCGGCGACTGGTTCAAGGGTAAGAAGGACAGGGACGGCGTCGAGATACCCTACGCCCACGGCAACGCCCGCTACACGATGAGGCTCAGCGAGCTGGAGAACGTCGACCCAGAGTACAACGACCCGGAAGGCGTCGTCGTGCATGGGGTCTTCTACGGGGGGAGGGACAGCGACACTAACGTGCCGATAGCCGAGGCACTGAGCTGGGAGCACGGAGTCTACAGGCCTTTTGGCCAGTCAGGCCCACGTCGTGACCCTCGTGGGCAAGAGCTGGGACCTGCACGTCCGCGACGTCCTGCAAACCAGCCACGAAGAGCACCTGGCCATGATTAGGGATTCGGTCTCCCTCCTGGCCAAGGCCGGCCGAAAAGTCATTTTCGACGCCGAGCACTTCTTTAACGGATGGCAGGCGAATCCCGAATACGCCCTGGCCACGCTGCGGGCCGCGCAGGAGGCCGGCGCCGCCTGGTTGGTCCTGTGCGATACCAACGGCGGGGCTCTGCCCGAACAAGTCACTGAGTGCGTCCAAGCCGTGCGATCGGCGTTGGGCGACGTGGCGCTCGGCATCCACTGCCACAACGACGGCGGCCTGGGCGTGGCCAACACGCTGGCGGCCGTGCAGGCGGGCGCCAGCCACGTCCAGGGCACGATCAACGGCATCGGCGAGCGGTGCGGCAACGCCGACCTGACGGGCATCATCCCCAACCTGGTCCTCAAGTACGGCTACAGTTGTCTCCGTGAGGGCACGCTGAAGAACCTGACGGAGGTCAGCCGGTTCGTCTACGAGGTGGCCAACCTCAACCTCCGCGAGAACCAGCCGTTCGTCGGCTCGGCGGCCTTCGCCCACAAGGGCGGCATGCACGTCCACGCCGTCGGCCGCAACGTCGAGACCTACGAACACGTGGACCCGGCGCTGGTGGGCAACAGCCGGCGGATCCTGGTCAGCGAGCTGGCCGGAGTCAGCAGCATCGCCGCCAAGGCGCCGGCCAAGTTCCAGCATCGCCGACGACAAGGCTGCCCAGCGGAAGGTCCTCAAGGCCGTGATGGACCTGGAGAACCAGGGCTACCAGTTCGAGGCGGCCGAGGCGAGCTTCGAGGTGCTCGTCCGAAAAACCCTCGGCGGGCCGTGGTATCGGCGGCTTTGGGAGCTGGACCACTACCGCTGCGTCATCTTCAAGCAGAATGCCGGCCCCAGCAGCACCGAGGCCAGCGTCAAGCTCAAAGTCGACGACCAGGTCGTCCACACCGTGGCCGAGGGCGACGGCCCGGTGGACTCCCTCTACAAGGCCTTGCGGTCGGCCCTGCGTGGGCACTATCCGCACGTGGACGACCTGCACCTGGTGGATTACAAGGTCCGCGTGGTCAACACCGCCGCCGAGACGGCCGCCAAGGTCCGCGTCGTCATCGACTGGCACGACGCTTCCGGCGCGGCCTACTTCGGGTCCGTCGGTGTGAGTGAAAATATCATCGATGCCTCCTGGTTGGCGCTGTCGGACGCGGTGGAGTACAAGCTGCTCAAAGAGTTCGACAAGTTATCCTAACCCCCCCCGCTGCGAAGGTCTGGGCCGGTCTGCGAAAGTGACTTTGGATTATGGCGAAGGAACTGGCAAAAGTTTACGAGCCCAAGAAGGTTGAGGGGGAGATCTCCAAGCGATGGCTGGCGGCTGGGACGTTCGACGCCGACCCGGCCGATCCGCGGGCCAAGTACTGCATCGTCATCCCCCCTCCCAACGTGACCGACGCCCTGCACCTGGGCCACGCGCTGAACAACACGCTCCAGGACGTCCTGATCCGCTTCAAACGCATGAGCCAGTTCAACACGCTGTGGATGCCGGGCACCGACCACGCCGGCATCGCCACGCAGACAGTGGTGGAAAAGCGCCTCCTGGCGGAGGAGGGCAAGCGGCGGACGGACTTCGCCCGCGAGCAGTTCGTCGCCCGCGTGCAGGCCTGGAAGGACGAGTACGAAGCCCGCATCCTGGAGCAGCTTCGGAGCATGGGCTGCTCGTGCGACTGGCGGCGGACGCGATTCACGATGGATAAAGTCTGCACTGCGGCCGTGCGGGCGGCGTTCTTCAAGCTCTTTGCCGATGGACTGATCTACCGCGGCAAGCGGCTGGTGAACTGGGACGCGGCCACCCAGACCGTCCTGGCCGACGACGAGGTGGAATACGAGGAAGTCCAAGGCCACTTCTGGTACCTCAAGTACCCGCTGGTGGAAAAAGTGGAGATTGAAGGCAAGCTCATCGAGCACGTCACCGTCGCCACCACGCGGCCCGAGACGATGCTTGGCGACACGGCCGTGGCCATGAACGGGGCCGACCCCCGCGCAAAATCCCTGCTGGGTAAAAAGATCCGCCTGCCCATCGCCGGGCGGATCATCCCCATCATCGCCGACGACCACGTCGTGCTGCCCGATCCTGACAGCGAGGATGAAAAGGCCCGCTTCTCCACCGGCTTTCTGAAGGTCACGCCCGCCCACGACGTGGACGACTACGCCATCGGCCAGCGGCACGGCTTGCCCGTCGTCAACGTGATGGCCCCCGACGGCACGATCAGCGACAAGCACGGCTGGACCGACTGGCAGGAGATCAAGAACCCCGACGTGGAGAACCTGATCGGCATGGACCGCTTCGAGGCCCGCGAGGCCGTCGTGGAGTTCTTCCGCAAGGAGAACCTGCTGGATGACGTCCGCCCCTACACCCACCAGGTCGGCCACAGCTACCGCAGCCACGTGCCCATCGAGCCGTACCTGTCCGACCAGTGGTACATCGCGGTGAAGAAACCGATTCCGAATTGCCGATTGCCGATTGCCGATTGCCAATTGAACGGCGAAGGCGTGCCGATTCTTCCGGGAACAGATATTCCCGCAAACTCGCTGGCGGGTTTGGCCTTGGCCCCCCTGCTGGATGGGCGGCTGAAATTTACCCCCGTCCGCTATGCCGACACCTACCGCTCCTGGCTGGAGAACCTCCGCGACTGGCCCATCTCCCGCCAGCTCTGGTGGGGACACCAGATTCCGGTGTGGTATGTCGAACTTGAAAATGACCCATTTGATGAATCTGACAAAGTGCAGACCTCTTCCCTGGATGGCTTGAGATTGCAATTTGAAAAAAGTCTGAAAGAGCTCGCAGTTAGTGCAGGGTTAGAAAAGGACAGTTTTTGCTCCCGAGGTATTCCTACGAACTTCGATGCGTGTTACGTTTGCCCTCGTACCAGCAAAGCCGACGATCTACTGAGAGCCTTCAAGAAAGTCGTGGAAAGTTTCACAGCTAAGAAAGTCGAACCGGGCCAGACAACACCTCTTATGCAGTGGAGTCTAGATGGTTTTCCTGGTGCAACTGTCGAGTTAACGTCCAAGCTCGCTCGTATGGTCTCTAGTCTGGAACAGGATGGTGATGTCCTAGATACGTGGTTTTCCTCGGCCTTGTGGCCGTTCAGCACGATGGGCTGGCCCCAAGACTCACCGGAGTTGAAAAAGTATTATCCCACCGACGTGCTGTGCACGGACCGCAGCATCGTGACGTTGTGGATCAGCCGCATGGTGATGATGGGCCAGTACTGCATGGGCGACATCCCCTTCAGCGATGTGCTAATCCACGCGACGATCCTGGATGGCGAAGGCCGAAAGATGTCCAAGAGCCTGGGCAACGGCATCGACCCGCTGGACATCATCGACAGCCACGGCACCGACGCGATGCGCTTCGTCCTGGTCAGCATGACTACCCAGACCCAGGACGTCCGCATGCCCGTGGAGGAGATGACGCTGCCCGATGGGCGCACCTGCCGCACCAGCCCGAAGTTCGACACCGGTCGAAATTTCTGCAACAAACTGTGGAACGCCGCCCGCTTTACTATGTCGCCACAGGCGACTCGCTGCGGCGAGATGATCCTGCACGGCCAGCCGGCCTGGTCGGATATTCGTCCCACCGAAAACCTCGCCGATGCCTGGATCCTCAGCCGCCTCAACGGCACGATCCGCGACGCCACGGCTGCCTTGGAGGGTTTCCGCTTCAACGAGCTGGCCGATCGACTGTACCACTTCCTGTGGGACGAGTTCTGCGACTGGTACCTGGAGATTGCCAAGGCCCGCATCAACGCCGGCGAGACTGCCCCCAAGGCCGTCCTGGCCCACTGCCTGGACGTGCTGCTCCGCCTGCTGCATCCCGTCATCCCGTTCATCACCGAGGCCCTCTGGGCGCAGCTCAACGAGGTCGCCCCCGTTCGTGGCCCGGCCGACGAGCCCGCCGAACCGATGCTGGCCTTGGCCCGTTGGCCCCTGGCCGATGCCCGCGCGATCCATGAAAAGACAGAAAAGGACTTCGAGCTGCTGGCCGAGCTGATCCGCCAGGTCCGCAACGCCCGCAGCCAGCACAATATCCCCCCGGGCAAGAAGCTCACCGTCCTGGCTGAGGCCGCCGGGCAGACCCAGTCGCTCATCGAAGCCAACACCGAGCTCCTGAAATCCCAGGCCAACCTGACGGAGGTCACGGTCCGTGAGACGCCTATTGGCCCAAAAGCCCCCCCTGCCGACGCAGCCGTCGTGATGGCCGCGGGCGTGAAGCTCTACGTGCTGGGCCTGATCGACCGGGATGCGGAGTTTGCGCGGCTGGAAAAGCAGGCCGAGACGCTCCGCCGCGGCGTGCGGGGCATCGAAGACAAGCTGGCCAACCCGGATTTCCTGGCCAAGGCCCCTCCTGCCGTCATCCAGCGTGAAAAAGAGCGGCTCGAGCGGCTCAAGACCGACCTGGCGGCCGTGGAAAAATCCCTGGAATCGCTGAACTGATCTTCCTGGCGCCGCCAAAGCGTTGGCACGACTGCGGGCCGATATGACGAGGGCGGAAAATCCCTGGCGGCGATGAAGTGATCGCAGCGTACGCCCTGTTGTCTCTGATAGCCACCTAGGGCCTGAGGTTGGAAGTCTGAGGTTTAAGGTTTGAGGTTAAAAGGTTCTGCTTATGAAAAAGGTCCTGGCGCGGGAAGACTTCAGCGACCTGGACATCGGCCCGTTCCCCTCCGATTATCGCGCGACTGGTGAGTACCACTTCCTCCCCCCTCCGGGCCACTGCGGCCGCTGGGTTCAGTCCACCTGCCATCACTCCTGGCGACCCAACGTCGCCTGGGTGGTCTTTGAGGACTCTTTTGCAAAAAACCGGCGGCGGATGCTCCAGACGCTCCTGCCCGACAAGCCTTGTCTGCGTATTCTCACCACCGGCCAGGACGATTGGAGCGATTACGTCCTGACCGTGCGGCTCCAACCCCTGCGGCCGGACGGGTTCGTGGGGGTACTGTTCCGCTGCCAGACGACTCGCACGACCTTCCGGGCGGGTTTTGAGGGCGGCTCGGCCTTTCGCCTGATCCGCGACGATCATGAGGAGCACGAGGTTCTGGCAGAATCGGCCGTGGCGTATTCCTGCGATCAGACCTACGGCATCCAAGTCAAGGTCAACGGCCCGGACATCCAGGTCCTGCTGGACGATCGCCTCTTGCTCCAGGCCCGCGACGAGACGTTTGCTCAGGGCAAGGTCGGCATCGCCGCCTCCACCACCGCCATCTTTGATTCCCTGGAGGTCACGGCCGAGGAGGCCGTCTGCACCGCCAACGCCATCACGCGCGACCGTCGCCTGCGCGAGCTGGACGAGCTCCGCCGCAGCTATCCGCAACCCGCCCTTGTCCGCCGGCTGGACACCAAGGGGTTCGGTGCGGCCCGTAACCTCCGCTTCGGCCACCTACGGAGCCGGGATCGGCTGGACATCCTGCTGCCCCAGACGATTCCCTTTTTGCCGGGCGATGCCAACTCTTGGGCGGTCCGCGCCCTGACGGCCATGGACCTGGACGGCAATATCCTGTGGCAGTTTGGCCAGCCCGCCGGCGGCCAGGAGGCGGCACTGACCACCTGCGACCTGCCGGTCCAAGTCTATGACATCGACGGCGATGGGCGGGACGAAGTCCTGTGCATGAGAAATTTCAACTTTTACATTCTTGATGGGCGTGACGGCTCGGTGAAGTTCAGTTTTCCTCTTCCACGCGATGTGGCAGAGGAGGACCGCTTCGGCAGGCTCCTGGGTGACGCGATCCTCATCGTCAATTTCCGCGGCCTGGCCAGGCCGGCGGACATCCTCATCAAGAATCGCTACAAGCAGTACTGGGCCTACGACGACCAGGGCCGGCTGCTGTGGAGCCGCCGGTCGCGCCAGACCGGCCACTTCGCCGTGCCGTACGACTTCGACGGTGCGGGCAGGGACGATCTGCTCATCGGCTACAGCCGCGTCGGTCCGGAGGGCCAGCTACGCTGGGAGCTGCCCTGGGGCGACCACGCTGACGAGATTGCCGTCGGGTCCTTTGATCCGGCCCGAGAGGGCGTGCAGATTGCCCTGGCCTGCGGGGATGAGGGCTTCAACCTCCTCAGCCCCGATGGTGAGGTGCTGCACCGCGAGTTTCTGGGCCACGCGCAGCGGCTGGCGGTGGCCCGGTTTCGGGACGATTTGGAAGGCCTGCAATTCTACGTCGTGACCTACTGGGGCCACGCGGGCATCATCTCCCTGCACGATTGCATCGGCCGAAGGCTGCTGCAATTCCAGCCCGACTCCCTGGGCAACGTGCTCAATCCCGTCCACTGGACGGGCGGGCCTACGGAGCTGGCGCTATTGTCGGGCAGCGCAGAATACGGCGGGATGCTCGATGGCTTCGGGCGGCGGGTCGTGGTCTTCCCCGACGACGGCCATCCGCAACTCTGCGCCGAGGCCCTCGACCTGCTGGGAGACGGGCGGGATGAAATCCTGCTGTGGGACCAGGATGCCATCTGGATCTACACCCAGGACCGCCCCCCTGCCGGCAAGAGCCTCTATCGGCCTGTGCGCTATCCGCTTTGGAACCGCTCGAACTATCGGGCGGAAGTCTCTCTGCCGCCCCGTTAGCCTTGTGCGGGCCGGGAGGGTCGGCTTTGCTCCACAGGTTGGCAGGACTATAATGGGCCGAACCTGGCGCAGGGAGTGGCCGAGGCAGTGCGAGGTGCCCTATGGACGTGCTGATGGAGTTGACTCGGATCATCATCAACACCTCGGGTGGGCAGCAGAAAATTTATCTGCGCGAGAAAAACGGCAAAGGCCGCTCTTTCCAGATCGAAATCGGCCTGACCGAGGCGTTGGCCATCGATCGCCGCCTGAAGGGCATTTCCTTTCATCGGCCGCTGACCCACGAGCTGCTGGCCAGCACCATCGAGGCGCTGGGCGGCCAGCTTGAGAAGATCGTCATCAACGACCTGCGCTATGACTCGGAGGACGGGAGGGGAACGTTCATCGCGACGATCTACCTCCGTCAGGGGGAGAAGCTGATCTCTGTGGATTCCCGGCCTTCCGATGCCATCGCCCTGGGGGTGGCCATGGGAACGCCCATCTACGTGGCCGAGGAGGTGCTTCAGGAAGTGACCATCGGCCCGGACGGTCCCCAGGAACGGATCGAGCAATTGCGGCGGAGGATGAACCAGCTGGCCGAGCACATCCAGCAGCTCTCCGCCCGGCTGAATGACCAGGGATTCATCACTGCCACCCCGCCGGAAACGCTCCAGAAGCAGCGCCGACAACTGGAGCGGATGAAGCATGAGTACGAGGCGATCGACCGCTTGCTGCGGGAAGTCCTGTAAGGGGCCTTTGGAACGTGCGGGAACCCTAGCGGGCCAGGGGGAACTGTCCCAAGGACACCACGATGCCCTCCGGGTTGTTGTAGTGGGCGCAGAAGGCGGCTTCGTTGACGCTGGTGAGGATCAGGAGATAGTAATTGCCCTTGCTTGAGGCGGCGAGTTCTTCCGCGTCCGGTCCGGCTCTGGCGGCATTGCGGAGCGCCTCGAAGTGCCCCTGGAAGCGGCACAGGGCGTCTCGTCCGTCGGCGATCAGGCGACTGCTTGGCATGTAGACCCGATCGTTCGCCTGCATCTGGCGCACCGGGGGATAGACCCTGGCCAAGGCTTGGCCCCCTTCCAGGAAGACCAGCCCTCCAAAGGCGCGGCGCGTGTCTTGTCGGTCCTCCTCGGCCAGCAGGGTGATGGCGGCTTGGATGCTGGCGCGGTTGATCATCTCATCCAGCAGCCACAGGTTCCAAAGGTCCGCCATCGTCAGCCGGTCCGCCAGCTTGTCAAACCGGCTGGAGGCGTCCTCCTGCGAGGCGGGGACCAGGTGGTACCGGACGTGCCGCCGCCTCAATAGGCTTCGGGACAAGTCCGCCACGAGCTGGTCTCGGGACATGGCGGATTTTTTCGAATCGGTCGCCAGGCGGCTGATGAGGTGGAAGTCGCGGATGTGGAATCGGTATCCGTAGTCGCGGCGCCACCGGGCAGCCAGTTCCGCCGCCTTCGGCAGCATGTCCCCGCGCGCCCGGTACACGTAGGCCGCCGACAGCAGTTCCTGGGCCGAAGACGGCAGGTAGTCAAAGCGGCTGACGCAGGTCTGAAGCACGATCATCGCCTCGGTCCGGGCCGACATGGCGATGATGCGGTTTTTCAAGGTGGCCGGGGCGACCCGCCGATAGAGGACTTCCATGGCCGATCCGCGGGCGGCGAAACCGGAGGAATTAACCGCCTCCAGCAATGCCTGGTCCCACGGTTTGTTGCTCAGACGTTCCACCACCAGGCGGAAGTTGGCCTCCTCGGCCTGGCTGGCGGTGGGGAGATCTGCCCACGCCTTGACGACCTCCGACAAGGTGGCGGCCGTGGGATGACGCACCAGCCACTCGATCAGGACGTCCCGCAGCTTCTGGGACCCCTTGACGTGCGGCAGCACCCGCACGACGTACTGGGCCAGCTCCGGATAATCCTTACTGAGCAGAAAGGTCAGAATCTCGTCGCGCAGCGACTGAGGGGTTCGCTCGTCGCCCAGCACGGCGGCCAGTTGCTCTAGGACCAGAGGGTCCTCACCGCCCAACTCGGCGACGATCTTCATGGAGGCTGCACGGGCGGGCGCCGCCAAGTCCCGGTCCAAGACGCGCTGGAGGTTGAACAGCAGGATGGTCTGCCGCGGGTAGCTGGCCCGCCGCAAGGCCTGCATGTCCCGGTATTCCTCCGGGCTGGCCGGCGGCGGTGGGGCCGCCAGGGGGCGCATCCGGGCGTGGCGAAAGCTAAGGCAAGCAAGCACACAAGACGAAATCGGCCCAACATCGCCACCTCGCCACATGAAAAACCTTACCTGAGAGGTTGGGAGTGTAACGCCTCCACCGCTTGCGGACAAGAGGTCGTAAAGACCTCAAGCCGAACCCCTGTTAGACTTTGCATTGTCAATGAAACGCCCCTATTTCCCTTTGAATTGCGAAAGTAACGTGGGTAGCGGGCTCAGGCCCACAAACATGGGGCAATTCGCCTCCGGCGAATTGCCTTAGCGATTCAAAGGTCAATAGTGGCTCTGGATTGCAAATGCACGGCAACCCACCGCAGGCGGGTTGCACTGGCAATGCAAAAGTCGCTAAGCCTCTTCCTCGTCCTTGGCTGGATAGTTGGGCGGACGCCCTTCCAGCACGGCCACGACGTCGTACACCACGTCGCACATAGCCTCCACAGCCGCCGGGACACGCGCGGCAATGTGCGGCGTAAGGATGACGTTGGGCAGGCCGAACATTGGGTAGTCCGGTGGCGGCGGTTCAGGATCGTGGCAGTCGATGGCCGCCGCCGACACCTGCCCCGCACGGATGGCCGCGGCCAGGTGTGCGTAGTTCACGCACGGGCCGCGGGCGCAATTGATGAACTGCGCCTTTCTTGAACTGCCGCAGCGAGTCTTCGCAGATCATGTGGCGGGTCAGGCGAGTCAGCGGCACGTGGATGCTGACGATGTCGCTGCGGGCATACAGGGTGGGTTTATCTACGGCCTGGGCTGGATAGTCCAGCTCGATGGGGAGGATGTCGTTGTAGAGAACGTTCATGCCCAGGGCGACTGCCGCCCGGCCGACGCGCGAGCCGATCCGGCCGCAGCCGACGATGCCCAGTGTGGTTCCCGACAGGTACCTGCCGAATATCTGCTTGCGGACTTGGTGGAACTCTTCAGCGCTGACCAGTCCGCTCATCGGCCAGAAGCGCCGGTTCATCTGGAGGATCATGGCCAAGGTATAGTCCACGACGGCCAGCGTGTTGGCCGCGGGGGTGTGGACGACCTGGATGCCGCGCCGGCGGCAGGCGGCCAAATCAACATTCTCCAGCGCCACCCCCGCCCTGCCGACGACCTTCAGCCGCCGCGCCTGCGACAGCAGCTCCTCGTTGACTTGCGTGTAGGATCGCACGATCAAGGCGTCGGCCTGGGGCAGGTGAGCGGGCAACTCCTCCAGGGACACGCGGCGCAGCTCCCCGTGCTCCGACAGGTATTTCAGCGTTCGGTCGTTGAGCGGTTCGCTGACGACGATGACGGGTCGAGCGTGTGCGGTCACGTGTATCCTTCCGTGGCCGGTTGACGGGGGCTTTGGGGGGGTCAGGCCCTGTCGGCTGGCAGGTTCAGGCGGCTCCGCAGGCGGGACCAGAAACCCGTCGCACCCAACCGCTGGGCCAGGCGGCGGATGTTCTCGTCTCCCGGGGCAACGGTCATGGCCCGCGCGGCGTAGCGCCGGGCCCGGGTCGTCTGTCCCATCCGCATGTGGGCCAGCGCCAGGTTGTACAAGGCCAGCGGATAGTCCGGCTTGAGCTTCAGGGCCTTTCGGCAGCAGCGAATGCCCTCGGGCAACTGATGGAGCATGAAGTAACTGACGGCCAAGTTATGCTGGATGTGCGGGTCGTCCGGCTGGAGGCGCGCCAGGCGGCCCAGCACGCGGTTGGCTTGGCGGCTGCGGTGGGCCTCCAGCAGCAGCTTGCCGACTTCCTTGAGTGTCTGGCGGTCGTCGCCCGAGCGGCGCAGTTCCAGAATCAGGTGTCTGGCGCCTTCCTGCATCTTGCCGCGGTGAATCAACGCCTCGGCCAGCTTCAGGTGGGCGCTAGGGTACCGCTTGTCCAGCGCGAGCACCTTGCGGAAGTGGGTTTCGGCGGTCGGGTTATGGGTGGTGCGAAGGGCCAGTTCGCCCAGGCAGAAATGGACCGAGGGGTTGTCGGTGGCCTGGGCCAGGGCCTGGCGGAAGGTTTTTTGGGCCTCGTCCAGTGCGTCCAACTCCATCAGCAGCTCCCCGAAGTCCAGGAGCGTCTCGACGTCGGCGGTCCGGCCTGACTGAAGTTCGGTGGTGTAATGTTCGCGGGCCTGCCGCAAGTTGCCCTTGGCCCAGAAGGCCTCGGCGATGCGGACGTTGGCGCAGGGGTGCGAGGGGTCCAGGCGGAGCGTCTGCCGCCAGCAGTAGATCGCGCGGTCGAATTGCCCGCGGGCGTACAAGCTGCCGCCGATGTTGTAGTAGCACAGGGGGCAGTCTTCCTTGATCTGCCGCGCCCGGTAGAACATCATCTCGGCCTTGTCGTGGTCGCCGATCTCAGCGTAGGTGGTGATCCGGTTGCAGTAGGCCGGCTCGTAGTTGGGATCGATCTCGTCGATCCGCTGGAACTGGCGGAGGGCCTCGGCGTACCGTCCCAGCCGCGTGAGGTTGACGGCTAGACAATTGAGCGTCTCCAGGTCGTCCCCTTCCAGTTTCAGGGCCTTGCCGAAAGCCTCGCACGCCCGCTCGTAATCGCCCAAGGCCTCCAGCGTCAGTGCCAGGTTAAAGTACCAGGAAGGATTGTAGGGATTGATTTCGATGGCGGCGCGGAGCTCGGCGGCGGCCTCCAGCCAACGCCCGCGTTCGTACAGCTTGTGCGCCCGCTCGACGTGGGTCTCCGCATCCATCCAATCGTTCATGGGCTCTGTAGCCATGCGTTGAGATTGGCATCCGACCGTCTGACGGCCAAAGGATGTTCCGTTCGATAAGCCGGTCGGTGACTGTGATCCTGCAACCGCAACATTTTATTCTACCATCACCTCGGCATTATTCACAAGGTGCAAACCGTCTGGCGCGGGAAAGGAGGAATGAAAAAGCCCCAACGTCTCCGCCGACTTGGCCGTCCGCGAGGTACTGGCGAGTGTGGACCTTGTTTCGTATCCTACCCTTATGGACGGGTGCGATTATCTGTCCTTGGACGATGCGGCGCTCCTGGTGCAGTGCGCAGTCCACGTCTACAAGTCTTCTGGCCCCGGCGGCCAGCACCGCAACAAGGTTTCCTCGGCGGTGCGGCTGAGGCACAACCCCACCGGCATCACCACCCATGGGGATCAGAGCCGCAGCCAGCACGACAACAAGCGCCTGGCTCTTCAACGCCTCCGCATGAACATCGCCTGCGCGCTCCGCGGCGGAATTGACCCGTCCGAGCCGCCCCCACCGGTCATCCGCGACTGTCTGTTCACGGCCCGCGGAGGTCCCAGCGCCGGTTGCCTTTGCCTGCGCGTTGGTCGGCGCGACCGGCGGTATTGGACGGTGGTGGCCTATATGCTGGACGTCCTGGACCACTTTCACGGCCGACTGGCCGAGGCCGCCGCCCACATCGGCATCTCCACGGGGAATCTGGTCGGTTTATTGGAGCAGGATCGACATGCCCTGGCCGCCGCTCAGGGGATCCGCAAGGCCCATGGACAGCGCCCCGTGAAATAAGGGGTCAGGTAAATTTTCCGTTGAGGAACTAACCTTGACCGTTTTTCGTCGCCTCCGGTAAAATGCTGGTATGGGCTCTTTGAGGCAGGGCCCGGCACGCCCAGGCAGCGGGTGTACGGGCCGGCGGTTTCCACGATGTGTGCCCTCCCGCCGAAGCCGATGCCGCTTCGCTCCCCGTAAAGCCCCCCTGCCGGCTGGCAGAATGGGCCCTGAGATGGAGAATTTGTCCCCGGCAGCCTTTTTGATTGAGCATGGATGCTGACGTAACGACGAGGGACTGATGGCACGAAAGAAGCGTAAACGTCTCGGTGAAATCCTGCTCGAATGGGGCGTCACCAGCCAGCAAAGCATCGAGGAGGCCCTGGCCCACGGCCGTAAGAAAGGGCTGCGCCTTGGTGAAGCGATGGTAGCCTTGAACCTGGCCAGCGAGGAGGACATTGCCAAGGCCCTGGCCAGCCAGTTTGACATGGAGTACATCGACCTTACCCCGGACATGCAGGCCAGCGAAGCCCACCTCCTGCCCGAAGAAGTCATCCGTAACCGCATGGTGCTGCCCCTCAATCGTGAGGGTGGCAAGCTCAAAGTGGTCATTACCGACCCGCTGGACTTAGAGACCTTGGATATGCTGCGCTTCCGTTTGAATTGCGAGGTTCAGCCGTGCCTGACTTCCAAGGCCAAGTTCCGCGGTTTCCTCAATAAGTCCAATCCCTCCTCATCAGAAGTCAGCATCGACGCCGCCGTAGATGAGATCCGCCGGCAGACCATCGACGTCACCCCTGGGGAGGCCCAGGGCTTGGACCTTTTGGAGGATGACGGGGCGGCCCCTATCGTCCGCCTGGTGAGCATGCTCATCACCCAGGCCGTCGAGATGAGGGCATCGGACATTCATGTCGAGCCCATGTCCAACCGGGTCAGAGTCCGCTATCGCATCGACGGGATGTGCATCGACCGAGAACCTATTCCCAAACGTATGCAAGGCCCTGTTATCAACAGATTTAAGATTATGGCAGGCATGGACCTTGCCGAGAAGCGCCTCCCCCTGGACGGTCGAATTAAGATGGACATCTCCGGAAGTAAGATCGACTTCCGCGTTTCTTCCGTGCCGGCTTACCACGGCGAGAGCATCGTTCTGCGTATCCTTCGGCCAGAAAGCGTTCGCCTGGGCATTCCAGCCTTGGGGTTCGAGCAGGACGACTATGAGCGCTTCATGAGGATCATCAAGCGTCCCAATGGCATGTTCCTGGTTACTGGACCGACTGGGTCCGGTAAAACGACCACTCTCTACGCGGCCGTCAACGAACTTAACCGACCTGACCGAAAGATTATCACCGCTGAGGACCCTGTAGAGTACAATTTTTCTGGCGTGAATCAGGTACAGGTCAACGAGGCCATCGATCTCACCTTTTCTCGAATCCTCCGTGCGATGCTGCGACAGGCACCGAACATCATCCTTGTGGGAGAAATCCGTGACTTAGAGGTCGCTGAAGTGGCCATCCAGGCGGCTCTAACTGGACACTTGGTTTTCAGTACACTTCACACCAACGACGCCCCATCCGCAATTACCCGTATGATCGATATGGGAGTCAAACCATTCCTCGTCGCCAGCAGCATCCAGGCCATCATGGCCCAACGCCTGATCCGTGTGATATGTCCCAAGTGTAAGCAGGTAGATAAGGACATCGAACCAAGGAGCCTTAAGATGCTTGGATTTACTCAGGAGGAAGCAGCGAATATAACTTTTTATAAAGGAAGAGGTTGTGATAATTGCCATGGAACGGGATTCCGCGGGCGGCAAGGAATTTTCGAATTGATGGTGATGAACAACGAACTGCGTGAACTGGCTTTCAAAGGATCAACACTGGGTGAACTAAGACAAGCGGCATTTGCAAGCGGGATGAGAAACTTGCTAGCAGATGGTAGACTGAAGATCACCAAAGGAATAACGACAGTAGAGGAAGTACTCAAGAACGCTCAGGCAGGTGAATTGATCTTGGAGTAATTTATTAGTGTAAGTACCGATACAAAAAGCGATAATGGGATTTACTGGCTTAGAGATGTTTTGGGGAGCCATGCCATAAGCATCGGGGGGAGCGAATAATTCCCAGGAGAAAGGGACTATGTCCACCTTACACATTGACAGACTATTGGAGACGTGCGTCAAGCGAGGAGCAAGTGACCTGCATCTATATGTCGGCCGGCCGCCGACACTTAGGCTTCATGGTCGGCTGAGGACACTGGAGACCAGGCCCCTTGAACCGGAAGACACCATTGCATTGATGAAGGCCGTCACTCCGGAGCGGAACCAGCAGGAGCTTCAGGAGCAAGGCGGGACGGACTTTGGTTTTGAGTTCGGCACGGCAGGGAGGTTCCGGACGTCGGTGTTCATGCAGCGGGGGAACATTTCCGTTTGCCTTCGCCTGATTCCCTCCAAGCTACTGTCGTTCGAAGACATCGGGCTGCCCATGATTGTCAAGAGCATCTGCCGCCGGCCGAGAGGAATCTTCCTGGTGACCGGCCCAACGGGGTCCGGTAAGACCACCACGCTGGCTACGATGATTAATTACATCAATGAGAGTTTTGATCGCCACATCGTGACCGTCGAGGATCCCATCGAGTATTACCACTACCACAAAAAGTCCCTGATCAATCAGCGCGAGGTGGGTGTGGACGTGCCGAGCTTCACCGAGGCGCTGCGGAGAGTGCTGCGCATGGACCCGGACGTCATCCTGGTGGGCGAGCTGCGAGACTTAGAGACGATCGAGGCGGCCCTTCGGGCGGCCGAAACCGGTCACCTGGTGTTCGGCACGCTGCACACCACCTCGGCCCACCGCACGGTGACGCGGATCATAGACATCTTCCCCACCAACCAGCAGGAGCAGATCCGCGTACAGTTGTCGGAGTCGATGGTCGCGGTGTTGTGCCAATCCTTGATGCCCCGCTGCGACGTCCGGGGCATGATCGCGGCCTTTGAGTTCATGTACGTGACCAACGCCATCGCCAACCTGGTCCGCGAGAACAAGGTGTTTCGCATCCCCTCCTCCATCCAGACGGGCAAGAAGTACGGCATGCAATTGTTAGACGACCACCTGTTCCAGCTTTGGAGCGAGGGGAAGATCGACAAGGTCGAGGCGATCGACCACGCCCACGTTCCCGGTGAGATTCAGGACAAGATCGAGGCCGTCGAGAGCGGCAGGCCCTTCGTGCCGGCGACGAGCAAGGTGCAGGAACAAGAAGAGGCTGAAAAATAATTCAAGTAGAGGCCTAAGCCATGGCCGTATTGAGCTACAACGTCAAGGAACTTAAAGGGCGGGCCCTGGGTCGGGTGCTGCTGAAGATGGGCAAGGTCACCCGCGACCAGGTGAACCAGGCCATCGAGGTTCAGAAGCAGCGCGGCGGGCCTGTCGGCCAAATTCTAGTCGACCTGGGCTATATCGACGACAGGACCCGCAACTTGGCCCTGGGCTTCCAGGCGGGCATGGAATACGTGGACCTCTCGTCGTTGGAGGTGCCGGGAGAGGTGATCGCCCAGATCCCGGCCCAGATGGCCAACAGCTACAAGGTTCTGCCGGTGGATTGTGACCAATCCGCCAAGCGGTTGGTGGTGGCCTTGGCCTCGGCCGACAACTTCCGCGCGGCCGACGACCTGCGGACGCTGACGGGCTTCGAGATCGTCTCGCGCATCACCGACGGCGACCAACTGGAGGCGGCCCTGGCGAAGTATTACGGCCTGGAGACCACCTCGGCCGGGGCGATGGGGTCCATCGGGGAGCTGATCAACGAGATCGTCGGCGACGAGCAGTTGGCGCAGTTGGAGAATCGCGGTATCGGTTATTCTGGCGGCCGCCGCCGACAAGCAGAGCAGGTGCTGGCGGAACTGGAAGAATACCTGCCTGCGGAATTTGTGGTCCGGGGCTAAAGCGGCCAGCCGAAAACCACTCTGCTCCAGGGAATTCTTCATTAAGCTGGTGACCCTGGCGTTCCCCAGGAGTTCGGGGCCGCCTGGCTCGCAGCCACCGGCAACCATGACCACTTCCAGGCCTTGCAGCGCTTGGCCCGGGAGCATCACCTGGACCTGACCCCCAGGCATGGTGGCCGCAGGCGTACGAAAGCCCTGCCGGAAGTTCGGAGATCTACCCGGCGCCGGGGCTGCCCCTGATTCCGCCCGAGTTGCGGGAAGGCCTGGGAGAGATCGAGGCCGGGCAGCAGAACCGCCTGCCCCGCCTCATCAGCCCCGAGGAGGTCCGGGGGTGCTTCCACGTCCACTCTTACTACAGCGACGGCGTCAATTCCCTGGAGGAGCTGATCAACGCGGCCAAACAAAGGGGCTGGGGCTACCTGGGGCTCTCCGATCACAGCCAGTCGGCCTATTACGCCGGGGGCCTGAAAGTACCGGACCTTGCGCGGCAAAGAGAAGAGATGGAAACCCGGCGACGGGAACATCCCGATTTCACCCTGTTTTGGGGAGTGGAATCGGACATCCTGGGCGACGGCTCCCTGGATTACCCCGATGAAATCTTGCAAGGATTTGATTTTGTCATCGCCTCCATCCATTCCCAGTTCGGCCTCAAGCGGGAGGCCATGACCGGGCGCATCTTGACAGCCCTGGCCCACCCTTGCTGCACCATGCTGGGGCATTCCAGCGGCCGTCTGCTTCTGGCCCGGGAACCGTACGCCTACGACCTGGAGGCCATCCTAAAATTCGCCGGGGCCCACCAGGTGATCATGGAAATCAACGCCAGCCCCTACCGCCTGGACCTGGACTGGCGATGGCTGCGCCGGGCCAAAGAACTGGGAATTTTAATCAGCATCAACCCCGACGCCCATAGCCTGGAAGGCCTGGATGACGTAAACTATGGGGTGACGACCGCCCGGAAAGGCTGGCTGGCCCCGGAAGACGTGCTCAATACCTACCCCCCGGCGGAGGTGGCGGAGCTGCTGCGGCGCCGCCGGGCGGGGTAATGTTTTTGGGGAGGGGGCAAAGGGCGAAAGCCCTTTCCCCCTCCCCCAAGCCCCCACCCCCAATCCCTTACAGGGGGCTGGGAGGGGAGCTTGAGGGGAGGGCGGGGGACCCTTACAAAAAACTTCCCCCGGCCCTCCCCTGAAAATCACCGAATAGAGGCAGCCATATGACCACATCAGCAGACGTCGGCATCGTTTTAGGCAGCGCCTCGGACTAGTTATGTTGTTGACGCTCAGTTCAGCGTATTGCTCATGGTCGAGAATACCCGATCTGTGCGTCCGGCTTCATCATCAGCACGCCGCTGATTGACCACCGAGATCTCAGATCTGCGCTCCGGTCACGTTTTTGTGAGCGGCTGTTCAACGTAACCATACATCATTCCTTCGAACGGTTGGAAAATGAGAAACTTCGCCACCCCAGCAGTTTAACTTAATGAATGCGCCACCACTGTCCTGGTACATCAACATCCCAATGCCCCTGATACTTTTACATGAGCGATGTTGAAGAAGACCATCTTGCTTTGGCTATCGTGCTCCCATTTAAATAACCCTACAAATGACACCACAATTTATGGCGGCTACATAGACAGTTTAATTCGCCTGTCGAAGTCAAGACGGGCAGGCAGCGGCAGGCGGGACACAAACCGCTAGAATGTGCAGCGGGAAATGCTCAACGCCTTCCGGCATCAGAGGTATGTTCACCTAAGACCTAACAGCAGTAAATTTACTCTATCGTATGTGCTCAACGCCTTCCGGCATCAGAGGTATGTTCACCATCGCTTGTGATACATGCGCTAACCTATGAGCGCAGAGTGCTCAACGCCTTCCGGCATCAGAGGTATGTTCACGCTTATACTGCGTTGCGATCCGTGGCATACCTGACAGTGCTCAACGCCTTCCGGCATCAGAGGTATGTTCACCAGCCTCAGTGGGCGATAAAGCGTTCTCCGCTGCCCTCTGCTGGACGCCTTACAGGCATCGGAGCAGTGTCACATAGCTCGTGGTGGCGCGGGTGCAGTGGAGAACGCTTTATCACCCACTAGGTGGTGAACATACCTCTGATATCCAGGAAGGCGTTGATC